>JBJEMI010000084.1:0-37299 GCA_051879615.1 Lachnospiraceae bacterium | reverse complement strand
GCACCTTTAGCTCAGTTGGTAGAGCACCTGACTCTTAATCAGGGTGTCCAGGGTTCGAGCCCCTGAAGGTGCACGAAAGCACTGTTTTTAAGCGTTTGCAGCTTGGGGACGGTGTTTTTTTCTGCCCTTTTTTAAAGAATCAGGTGACCCAGTCATAGACCTTATCAAGATGGAAGATAATGCTTTTTGTATCGGCCGGGAGAATCCCAGCCGCAAAGCTCAAGGTTCAGACATCCTGATTTCCGAGACGGTGTTTTTTTCTGTATTCATTCGGTGTTACACCGGTGGCCTTTTTAAAGGTCTGGGAGAAATAACTCGGTGAGGAAAATCCCAGCATTCGGCTGATCAGGGAAAGCCCATAGTCGTCATTTTTCAGAAGCTGCTTGGCCTCTTCAATACGGCAGGAGATCATGTAGTTGATCGGTGAGATCCCGTATTCTCTTGTAAACGCGTGTACCATATAGTATTTGCTTACATGGGTCATCTGGGCAAGCATTTCCAGATTGATATTCTCTTTGAAGTGTTCGTCAATATAACGGCGGACCGTTGTACAAAGACGGGAGGCTTTCTTCTGAATCGGGGTCAGGGTTGTGGAAAAATTCGTCTGACGCATCAGGTGGATTGTCAGTACCTCCATCAGATCCTGACAGATAATCTCATGTCCCGGTACCTTGGACTCCAGTTCTTTTAGCATGGTCTGAAGGAAAAACTGAATATTGTCCTGGATCGACTGCAGATTAATAATACTGAAACGGTTGTCCTGATTGTCCTTGACAGAAAGTTCCAGACCTTCCACTCCCAATACAATATATTCCAGGGGATGTGCGTCCAGGCTTACCTCTGTGTGTTCCACGTTTGGATTTACGATGATCATATCGTTCGCTGACACCGGATAAATATGATCCTCAATACGGAACTGTCCTTTGCCCTTTGTTACATAGAAAAGCTCTGAACATGCATGAGAATGCGGAATACTGTGCCAGTCACCGCCATATTTGGCAGCGCTTACATACAGTAATTTGGCAGCATTGCGAACGCCGGAATTTTCTTGCATGGCCAGGTCATATCTGTTTGTACTCATATGTTTATGTTCTCCGATTTACATTTATTGCGGTTAAAAAAATTTTCTAACAAGAAAATTATAATACGAAAAACAGACGGACACAACACTTTGTATAAAAAAAAATAAAAAGAAATATGGAATTAGTTAAAATATGACAAAAAAAGCTTTGTGAGGATTGCACAAAATAAAGACAAATAATTTATGTAAATTATATAAAAAATGAGATACAGCAATATTACTAAAAAAGAGAGCAAGAATAGGATTGATTATAATTGTCAAAAAGTTATACTTGAAATACAAGCCTCAGACATTAATATGTCTGCAAAATTAAACAAGGGGGAAAACGTAAAATGAAAAAGAAACTCTTAAGCGCACTTTTATGTGTAGCAATGGTTGCTTCTTTAGTAGTCGGATGCGGAGAAAAAGAACCGACAACAACTCCGGATACTGACACAGAAGTAGACACAGATGCAAATGTTGATAGTGATGATCCATATGCAGCATTTGCAGGAACAACTATCAAAGTAGCAGCAATCGAAACAGCTTACGGCTCAGATATGTGGAAGGAAGTTGCAGATGCTTTCACAGCTGAAACAGGTATCAAAGTTGAATTAACAACAGATAAAAAACTTGAAGATGTAATCGGACCTTCTATGCAGGGTGGAGAATATCCGGATGTTGTTCACCTGGCAACTGGCCGTGAAGCTGCTCTTACAGAACAGTTTATCAAGTCCAACATGATCGCTGATATCACAGATGTGTTATCTATGACAGTTCCGGGTGAAGAAGCAGTTGTATCTGACAAGATCGCAGGCGGTTTCACAGACACAGCTTTAACAAACCCATACGGTGATGGTAAAACTTACTTAGCTCCAATGTTCTACTCTCCATGCGGATTATTCTACAACGCAGGACTGTTAGAAGAAAAAGGCTGGGATGTTCCTACTACATGGGATGAAATGTGGGAATTAGGTGACAAGGCAGCTGCAGAAGGCATCTCATTATTCACATATCCGACAACAGGATACTTTGATGCATTCCTTTATGCATTAATGTACTCTGCAGGCGGCCCGGAATTCTTCAACAAAGCTACAAACTATGAAGAAGGCATCTGGGAAACAGATGAAGCAAAAGCTTGTTTTGATATCATTGCAAAATTAGCTACATACACAAACCCAATCACACCGGCTCAGGCTAACGATCAGGACTTCACACAGAACCAGCAGTTAGTGCTTGACAACAAAGCAATCTTCATGCCAAACGGTACATGGATCGTTAGCGAAATGGCAGAAGCTCCTCGTGCAGAAGGATTTGAATGGGGTATGACAGCTCTTCCGGCAGTGAAAGAAGGCGGAGACAGATACAGCTATACATGGTTCGAACAGGCTTGGGTTCCGGCGGGTGCTGAAAACTTAGATGCTGCTAAATTATTCGTAGCATTCCTTTACAGCGATGCAGCTTGTGGAATCTTTGCTAAATCCGGAGCTATCCAGCCGGTACTTGGTATCGCTGATACTCTTGAAGGTGATAATGCTATGTTTTATTCAATCTACGACAGCGGAGCGAAAGCAGCTATGGGTAACTTCGCCGCATTCGCAGCTATTCCGGGCGTAGAAGTACGTACAGTATTCCTTGATCCGGTTAACTCCCTGGTATCCGGAGATTTAACAGAAGATCAGTGGATCTCTGATGTTGTTGCAGCAAGCGATCAGATGCGTGCCAACTTAGTTCAGTAAGACTTAATATTGAAATTTATCATTAACGGAGGCGGGCAGGGAATACTGCCCGCCTTATTTTCTGCAGGTTTTGGTGTAAGAGCTGCAGATCACAGTATTCCTAATAGTTAAGAAAGGAACGAAAAGATATGAAAAAGGATAAGAAATTAGCTCGTTTCCTGACGCTTTGTATAGCTCCGGCAACGCTTCTCTTCTTTATATTTATGATCTTGCCTACTTTCAATGTATTCAGAATGTCTCTGTTTGAAAAAGGAGCCTATTCACCGGACGAAACATTTGTAGGATTTAAGAATTTCCAGACTCTTATCAATGATACAAACTTTATTCGTTCCATGCAGAATATGATCCTGATGGTTGTAATCGTTACAATTATCACAATGGCATTCGCATTGGTATTTGCAGGTATCCTGACAAGAGAAAAAATCAAAGGACAAAATTTCTTCAGAATTATTTTCTATATTCCGAACATTTTGTCAGTAGTAGTAATTTCCGGTATTTTCTCTGCAATTTATAAACCGGAAAACGGTATGTTAAACAGTATCATCGGTATTTTCAGAGATATGTCCGAACCGATTCTCTGGAAAGGCCAGCAGCTGGTAGTTGTTTCTATCATCATCGCGATGGTATGGCAGGCAATCGGTTACTACATGGTTATGTACATGGCTTCCATGTCCAGTGTACCAGAAAGTTTATATGAAAGTGCAGGATTAGACGGCGCAGGACGTTTAACACAGTTTTTCCAGATCACGATTCCGTTAATCTGGACCAATATTCGTACAACATTAACATTCTATATTATTTCAAACATCAACCTGGCATTCCTGTTCGTTAAGGCGATGACTTCAGGTGGACCAAACGGTGCTTCGGATGTAGCGTTAAACTACATGTACAGTCAGAAGGACGCAGGTCTGTATGGATACAGTATGGCAATCGGTGTTGTAATTTTCTTATTCTCCTTTGCACTTTCAGCACTTGTAGATAAAGTCACAGATCGTGAAACATTGGAATTCTAAGGAGGATGATTATGAGCAAAAGTAATAAATCAGGTTCCGGAGATCGCCTGTATAAAGTGTTTATATATGTGGCACTTGGAGCGCTTGCCATCACAATTATCGTTCCGGTGGCATGGGTATTCATGGCTTCCATCAAACAGAACAGTGAGTTCTATGGAAATCCTTGGACATTACCAAAAGGTTTCTACTGGCAGAACTTTGTAGACGCATGGAATTCCGCAAGTATGGGCAGCTATATGCTGAACTCTGTAATTGTAACAGCATTGGCTCTGTTACTGTTACTGGTCATTGCCCTTCCTGCAGCCTATGGTCTGTCACGTTTTAAGTTTAAAGGACGTAAATTTTTAAATACTGCTTTTGTAGCAGGTTTGTTTATCAATGTAAACTACATCGTTGTACCGATCTTCCTGATGTTAAGAGATGGTGATATCTGGCTGAAAAAAGTATTCGGAGGAGGATTCCTGCTGAACAACCTGTTCGTGCTGGCAATCGTGTATGCTTCCACAGCACTTCCGTTTACGATTCATTTATTATCAGGTTATTTCCAGACATTACCGCATGATTATGAAGAAGCTGCTTACATCGATGGAGCGACACATAACCAGGCAATGTGGAAAATTATTTTCCCGATGGCAAAACCTTCCATCATTACGGTTATCTTATTTAACTTCCTGTCATTCTGGAATGAATATATCATTTCCATGACATTGATGAGTTCTGCAACAGGACAGAAAACATTACCTGTAGGTCTGTTAAACCTGATGCAGGCACAGCAGTCAGCAGCTCAGTATGGTATCATGTACGCAGGTCTTGTACTTGTAATGCTCCCGACACTGATCCTGTATATGTGTGTACAGAAACAGCTGACAGAAGGTATGACCGTAGGTGGTCTGAAAGGATAAGGTGGAACTATGAATTATTGGAAAGAGCATGTGAAATTACGTGTACTGTTAATTGCAGTATTTTGTGTTCTTGGTATTGCTATGGTTGTCGGTGGATGGAAGATGACAGGTCAGCTGGCAGGACTGGGCATTATGGTCGTTGGCGTATCCTTCCTGCTTGTATCCTTATTTCTTTATAATAAACCATTTCAAACACCAAGCAGAGGCTAAGAGGAGTAGAATATGACAGAACAGGAAAAAGTGTTGAGAAAAGGTCGAGTTACAATTCCGACAAACCTGGACGTTGTTCCGGAGACAATAGAAGTTTTAAACAAATGGGGAGCAGATGCGATCAGGGATTGTGATGGCACGGAATTCCCGGAAGAACTGACAAAAGTCGGTGCAAAAATTTATTCTACTTATTATACAACCCGTAAAGATAATGAGTGGGCAAAGGCAAATCCTGATGAAGTACAGCAGTGTTACATTATGACAGGATTCTACGCTGCAACAGGTGAAAAATTAGAAATCCCTTTAATGAAAGGTATTTCTGATGAACTGATGCAGGTTAATACGAGAGATGACATCAAGCGCTGGTGGGAAGTTATCGACCGTACGACGGGTGATGTTGTTTCAACAGATGCATGGAGCTATAACGAAGAAACAGGATGTGTTGAAATTCCGGACGCAAAAGAATTTCATGAATATACGGTAAGTTTCCTGGCTTATTTAATCTGGGATCCGGTACATATGTACAATGCCGTAACAAACGGTTGGACAAATTTTGAACATCAGATTACTTTTGATGTCAGACAGCCGAAAACACATAAATTCACAATGGAAAGACTTCGTAAATTCTGCGCAGATCATCCATATGTAAATGTTATTCGTTATACAACATTCTTCCATCAGTTTACATTGATGTTTGATGAAATGAAACGCGAAAGATATGTAGACTGGTATGGATATTCTGCTTCAGTAAGTCCATATATTCTGGAACAGTTTGAAAAAGAAGTAGGATATAAATTCCGTCCGGAATATATTATTGATCAGGGTTACTACAACAACCAGTATCGTATTCCGAGTAAGGAGTTTAAAGATTTCCAGGCATTTCAGCGTCGCGAAGTCGCAAAACTTGCGAAGGAAATGGTAGACATTACACATGAATGCGGTAAAGAAGCAATGATGTTTCTGGGAGATCACTGGATCGGAACGGAACCTTTCATGCCGGAATTTGCTACCATCGGTCTCGATGCAGTAGTAGGAAGTGTCGGCAACGGAAGTACGCTTCGACTGATTTCTGATATTCCGGGAGTAAATTACAGAGAAGGACGCTTGCTTCCATACTTCTTCCCGGATACCTTCTATGAAGGCGGAGACCCGGTAAAAGAAGCAAAAGAGAACTGGGTAACAGCAAGACGTGCGATTTTAAGAAGTCCGATCGATCGTATCGGATACGGCGGATATCTGAAACTTGCACTTGATTTCCCTGAATTTATTGATTATGTAGAAAGCGTATGTAATGAATTTCGTGAATTATACGAAAATGCGAAGGGAACAACACCACACTGCGTGAAGACAGTTGCTGTATTAAACGCATGGGGTAAGATCCGAAGCTGGGGATGTCATATGGTACATCACGCACTGTATCAGAAACAGAATTACAGCTATGCAGGCGTGATCGAGGCACTTTCAGGTGCACCGTTTGATGTGAGATTCATCTCCTTTGACGATATAAAAGCAGATGCTCATTTATTAGATGATATTGATGTTATTATCAATGTGGGTGATGGTGATACCGCTCATACAGGCGGATATATCTGGGAAGATGCAGACGTTGTTGCGGCAGTTCGTAAATTTGTATACAATGGCGGCGGATTCATCGGTGTCGGAGAACCTTCCGGACATCAGTACCAGGGCCATTATTTACAGCTGGCAAACGTGCTGGGTGTAGAAAAAGAAACCGGCTTTACATTAAACTATGATAAATACAACTGGGATGAACATCAGGATCACTTCATCCTGAAAGATACAACAAAACCGGTAGATTTCGGTGAAGGCAAGAAGAGCATTTTCGCATACGAAGGTACGGAAATTCTTGTACAGCGTGAAAAAGAAGTTCAGATGGCAGTTAATTCCTATGGAAAAGGACGTTCCGTTTATATCAGCGGTCTTCCGTACAGTTTTGAAAACAGCCGTATCTTATACCGCAGTATTCTCTGGAGTGCAAACAGCGAAGATGAATTAACACGTTGGTTCAGTTCAAACTTCAACGTAGAAGTTCATGCTTACGTTAAGAATAACAAGTACTGTGTTGTAAATAACACATACGAACCACAGGATACAGTTGTTTATCGCGGTGACGGAAGTAGCTTCGAACTTCATTTGGAAGCTAACGAAATCAAGTGGTACGAAATTGAACAATAAATTAGAAATCGTGAAACAAAAGTTGTTGCTAAACTGGGGGAACAATTATGGCAAGTTTATCATTAAGAAATATTAAAAAGGTTTACCCAAATACAGAAAAGAAGAAAAAAGCAAAAAAGGGTGAACAGGAAAAGAAAACAAATCTGCTTGTAACAGATGAAGGTGTTCTGGCCGTTCAGGATGTAAATCTTGAGATCAAGGATAAAGAATTTATCGTACTGGTAGGACCATCCGGATGTGGTAAATCCACAACACTTCGTATGGTTGCCGGTCTGGAAGAAATCAGCGGAGGAGAACTTTACATCGACGGCAAACTTGTAAACGATGTGGCACCGAAGGACAGAGATATTGCGATGGTATTCCAGAGCTACGCTCTGTATCCGCACATGACAGTATACGAAAACATGGCTTTCCCGTTAAAATTACAGAAAATGGACAAAGCTGAGATCGATAAGAAGGTTCGTGAAGCAGCAGAAATCCTCGGAATCACACAGTATCTGGAAAGAAAACCGAAGGCTTTATCCGGCGGACAGAGACAGCGAGTTGCAATCGGCCGTGCGATCGTTCGTAACCCGAAGGTGCTTCTGATGGATGAACCGCTCTCCAACCTGGATGCAAAGCTTCGTAACCAGATGAGAGCTGAGCTGATCAAACTTCGTAAGAGAATTGATACAACTTTCATGTATGTAACACATGACCAGACAGAAGCTATGACACTGGGCGACAGAATCGTTATCATGAAAGACGGTGTTGTACAGCAGGTAGGTACTCCTCAGGAATTATTCGATCATCCGGCAAATCTGTTCGTTGCAGGATTTATCGGAATGCCGAGAATGAACTTATTCGATGCGGAACTTATCAAAGAAAACGGTAAATACGCAGTCAAACTTGCAGATGTAACCGTAGAGCTGTGTCCTGAAAAACAGGAACGTCTGGCTAAAAACAATGTAGCACCACAGGCAGTCACACTTGGTGTTCGTCCGGAACATATTACGCTGGAAGAAAAACCGGGCAAGATGCTCCATGGTACGGTAGATGTATCCGAAATGATGGGAAGTGAGATCCATTACCATATCACAGTGATGGACAAAGATGTTATCATCATCGTTCCAACGATCAACATGAAGGATGCCATCGGAATGGGTCAGGATATTCCTTTCACATTCTCCGGAGAAGTTACTCATGTATTCAACAAAGATACAGGTGTGAACCTGGAAGTATAAGGAATCAAATTTGCAGGCTGTCCGACGGACAGCCTGTTTTTTTGACTGAAAGATTGCCTGCAGTCTGATCGAAAGCTGAAAGAGAAGGTATAGTAACTTCCCCGGACATGTGGTATAGTAAATGCTGTGAATTTACAGGAGGTATCTTTTCGGATACCTGATAATTGAGGGAGGAACCCTAAAATGCAGGAAAATAAAATGGGTGTGATGCCTGTCGGAAAACTGATTATTTCCATGTCCCTGCCGATCATGGCTTCGATGCTGGTTCAGGCGCTGTATAATATCATAGACAGTATTTTTGTGGCTCAAATCAGTGAAAATGCACTGACGGCGGTTTCCATGGCATTTCCGATCCAGAATCTGATGATTGCGGTCGCTACAGGTACGGGAGTCGGTGTCAATGCACTGATGGCAAGGGCGCTGGGAGCAAAGGATCAGGAAAAAGTTAATAAGATCGCAAATAATGCGGTTCTTCTGGCAATAGCCAGCTATCTGATATTTTTTTTAATCGGTATGTTTGCCATAGATGTGTTTTACCGAAGCCAGACAGATATCGAAGAGATTATCTCTCACGGTAAAAGCTATACGGTAATCTGCTGTGTTTTTTCTTTCGGGATTTTTATACAGATATTTTTTGAACGGATGCTGCAGGCTACAGGAAAGACGATTTATTCAATGATCACACAGGGAGCAGGTGCCATCGTAAATATCATCATGGACCCGATTCTGATTTTCGGTCTGTTTGGCATGCCGAAAATGGGCGTGGCCGGAGCGGCAGCGGCAACTGTCATCGGACAGATTGCAGCCGGTATTCTGGCCGTTCTGCTGAATGTCCGCAAAAATCATGAGGTGCATTTTTGTCTGAGAGGTTTCCGGCCGGATTTGGGAATTATCAGACAGATTTACGGAATCGGAATACCTTCGATCATCATGGCTTCGATCGGTTCTGTCATGAACTACGGAATGAACAGAATTCTGATCGGCTTTACCTCTACCGCAGCAGCGGTGTTCGGTGTTTATTTTAAGCTCCAGAGTTTTATTTTCATGCCGGTATTTGGGCTGAATAACGGTGTGATTCCGATAATTGCGTACAATTACGGAGCCGAGAACAGAGAACGTGTATTAAAGACTGTCAAACTGAGTATTACCTTTGCAGTGAGCATTATGCTGGTGGGCCTGACGGTATTTCAGACGATGCCTGCAATGCTTCTGGAGCTGTTTCATGCATCTGAGACCATGCTGGCTCTGGGGATACCCGCATTGCGAATTATCAGTATCAGTTATATATTTGCGGGATTCTGTATTGCGTGCGGCAGTGTATTTCAGGCACTGGGACATGCGGTTTACAGTATGTTCGTATCTGTGGCCCGTCAGCTGCTTGTATTAATTCCGCTGGCCTATCTGTTTTCCCGGCTGGGGGATGTGAATCTCGTCTGGTGGGCATTTCCCATCGCGGAAGTGGCATCTCTGGCAGTCAGTGCAGTTTGTATGGTTCGTTTGAATCGGCGGGTGATTTCCGTGATCGGAGTGCGTTCGTAACAGAGGATAAAACCGGCATCAGTCGGAATGTGTGGAGGAATATTATGAAAAAAGGAAACTTAAAAAGCAGTCTGCTGTTGTTTCTGGCTGCTTTTATCTGGGGTGTTGCATTTGTGGCACAGAGTGTCGGTGGAGAATCGGTAGGATGCTTTACCTTTAACGGAGTACGAAGCCTGATCGGTTCTCTGGTACTGATTCCTGTGATTTATTTCATGGATCAGAGGAAGATCAGAGAGCTTGAGAAAGAAGAATTTCTAAGACGGAGAGGCGATGTGAAAACGATTGTCACAGGGGGGATCTGCTGCGGTCTTGCACTTTGTGCAGCCAGTAATTTTCAGCAGTTCGGAATTTCTTTTACGACGGTCGGAAAAGCAGGCTTTATTACGGCACTCTACATTGTGATCGTTCCGGTTCTCGGAATTTTTATGAAAAAAAAGGTGGGTGCAAAGGTCTGGTTCGGCGTGATACTCGCAACGATCGGTCTCTATCTGCTCTGTATGACTTCGGACAGCTTCTCTGTTTCAAAAGGGGATTTTCTGGTGCTGATCTGTGCCCTGATCTTTTCGGTACATATTCTGGTCATTGATTATTTTTCACCGAAGGCAGATGGCGTATATTTAAGCTGTATCCAGTTTTTTGTCTGCGGTGTGATCTCCATGATCATCGCATTTATTTTTGAATCACCGGATATTTCGGCGATGATTTCAGCATGGCTTCCGATTCTCTATGCCGGTATTTTTTCCTGCGGAGTCGCTTATACATTCCAGATCCTCGGACAGAAGGATATGGATCCTACGGTAGCATCTCTGATTCTGAGTCTGGAAAGTGTGTTTTCCGTGCTTGCGGGCTGGATTTTACTGAACCAGAAGCTGTCCTTCAGAGAATTTGCGGGATGTGGACTGATGTTTCTGGCAATTCTTCTGGCTCAGCTTCCGAATAAGCAAAAAGTTCGGTAAAAATGAACAAAAATGGATTGTTTTTTCTGAAAATCTAAGGTATCATTAATATATTATAGAATAAGGGGAAACCCTGTAAAAATCGTGGAGGAAATTCGCATGAAGAAGAAAATCTTATTTGCTACATCAGAATGCGTACCATTTATTAAAACAGGTGGCCTTGCAGACGTTGCAGGTGCTCTTCCTAAAGCATTCGACAAAGAAGAATTTGATGTGCGCGTTGTGCTGCCAAATTATCGTTGTATACCGGATAAGTATAGAAATGCCTTCCATTATGTCGGTCATTTTTATCTGGGACTTGGCGGTACCTTAGCTGATACACACTGTGGTATCATGACTTACCAGTTAGACGGAATTACCTATTACTTTATCGATAACTTATATTATTTTGGCGGAGAAAAACCATACGGTGATATCCGCGGTGATGTAGAAAAATTCATTTTCTTCTCTAAAGCAGTATTATCCATTTTAAAGACGATTGATTTCCGCCCGGATCTGATCCACTGTCATGACTGGCAGACAGGATTTATCCCGGTATATCTGAAAAACCAGTTTGCAGATGATCCGTATTTCCGTGGAATCAAAACCGTATTTACGATCCATAACCTGAAATTCCAGGGAATCTGGGATGTGAAGACGATCAAGAAGCTCAGCGGATTTGGAGATTACCTCTTTACCCCGGATAAACTAGAGTATAAGAAAGATGCAAACATGCTCAAAGGCGGTCTGACCTATGCGGATTACATTACAACGGTAAGTGAAACCTATGCAAATGAGATTCAGACACCGGAATACGGCGAAGGCATGGAAGGTCTTCTCAGCGCACGTCATTTTGACATGTGCGGTATCGTAAACGGTATTGATTATGAAGTTTATAATCCGGAAACAGATCCGAAGATCTATACAAACTTCTCAGCGGAAGACTGGAGAAAGAAAAAATATAAAAACAAGATGAAACTTCAGGAAGATCTTGGTCTTCCGGTAGATAAAAACAAATACATGATCGGATTGATTTCCCGTCTGACAGATCAGAAAGGTCTTGACCTGATCAATGCAGTTATGGAATATATTGTAGACGACAATACCCAGCTGGTAGTGATCGGAACCGGTGAAAGCCGTTACGAAAATATGTTCCGCCATTATGCGTGGGCAAAAAAAGGACAGGTATCCGCAAATATTTGCTATTCAGATGATCTGGCACATAAGCTCTATGCTGCAGCAGATGCATTCCTGATGCCATCCAGATTTGAACCTTGCGGTTTGACACAGCTGATCGCATTCCGTTACGGAACAGTACCGATTGTCCGCGAAACAGGTGGTCTGAAGGATACGATCATTCCTTATAATGAATATGAAAATACAGGTGACGGATTCTCCTTTAGAAATTACGATGCAGGAGAAATGTTAAAAGTGATTAACTATTCTAAGAAGGTATTCTTCGAAACAAGGAGACAGTGGAACCAGATCGTTGACAGAGGTATGGCAAAAGACTTCTCATGGAAGGTTTCCATGGAAAAATATGCAGGAATTTATCGCTGGCTGATTGGTTAATGAGAACAAAAGAGCTTGTGGTTACACAAGCTCTTTTTTGAGTGGAATCTGTATCCGGAAGGTGCTTCCGCATCCTTCTTCTGACCGGACAGAGATGGTTCCGCCATGGGCCTCCACGATGCGCCGGCAGATCGGCAGTCCGAGACCGGTGCCGGTTTTTTTCGTCGTATGAAATGCTTCGAAAATCTGTTTTAAAGTATCTTCCGACATGCCGCATCCCTGATCTATGACGGAAATGAGCAGCGCGGAATCACATTTTTCAAAGGAGAGCCGGATCCGCGAATCTTCCTCAGATGCTTCGGCAGCATTTTTCAGAAGATTTACGAGAACCTGACGCAGCTTTGTCTCATCAGCAGAAAAGAGAAGGTTTCCTGCAGAATTTTCGATCTCAAGATCGATGGCGTGATCGAGCAGGTAGGCTTCCATGCTGCAGAGCAGATCTTCCAGAAAATCTGAAAGATGAATCGGGGTGACAGTCAGTTTTTCGCCGTTTTGCATGGAAGACATGTCATCCAGTAAAATCCGCAGATTTTTCAGATCCTCCAGTGTCTGATTCCAGAACCGGAAATCCTTTACTTCCGGATGGTCACTTTCAATGAGCTGGAGTGAACAGGAGATCAGTGTCAGCGGGTTTTTAATTTCATGAAATATTTTTGACAGTGTAAATGATTGATGAAGTTCGTTTAAGTATTCAGACATTGTGTGCTTCCCCCTTTTTCTTAAGGTAGCATGAGCTGCCATAATCTGACAAATAAAATCGTTCGACAAATTCCGACACGGAAAAGAAGAGACGGACGGTACAATGATGCATGCGGACAATAAAAGAGCGAAGGAGAATGAGAAATGAGAGATGAAAACTGTATTTTTTGTAAAATCATTAACGGAGAGATTCCGAGTACCAGGCTTTATGAGGATGAGGACTTTGTGATCATGCTGGACATCGGACCTGCATCCCCCGGACATGCATTGCTGATCCCGAAGGAGCATTACGCAAATCTGTATGAAATGCCGGAGGAATTACTGAAAAAAGCCATTCTTCTTGCAGGGAAATGGGGAGAGAAGCTTCAGAAAGTAATGGGGGCAGACGGATTGAATCTGGTGCAGAACAACGGGGTGGCAGCAGGTCAGACCGTATATCATTTCCATATGCATCTGATTCCGCGCTATAACGGTGATGGTGTGGGAGAACTGTGGACGCCGGGAAGCTTATCCGAGGAACAGCGTCAGGAAATATTGAGAAAACTGGGGTAATACAAACAGGACACATAAGATGAATAAAAATTTAGACAGATTTCAAATCTATTATGAAAAATATCAGAAGATGGTTATGAAAGCTGCAGAATGCTATGTGGATTCCGATACGGCAGAAGACATTACGCAGGAAACATTTCTGAGACTGCATGAGATTCTGGATGAGATGCCGGACGCAAAAGTGAAGCCGTGGCTTCTGGTGGTATCCGATCATCTGGCAAAGGACTGCATGAAAAAGGGCGGAAAGAAAAAAGAAATCATTATGCCGGCAGAAGTGGTTGGAGAAAATATCAAAGAGACAATGAAAAGCCCGGAGGATACTCTGGTGGAAAAGGAAGAAAAAGAGGCTGTCCGTACACTCGGCAGGACAGCCCTGAAGAAACTCTATGAGAGAGATCAGACCTGGTACCGGATCATTGTGGGTACGGTCTGCCTGGGTCTCAGCTCCCGAATCGTAGGTGAGAAGCTGGGTATGCGGGGGCCTCATGTCAATACCACGAAAGAGCGGGCAAAAAAGTATCTCAGGAAAGAACTTGAAAAGGATTATCAGAAGCTTATCTGACAAGTTCTTCCAGAAGGCCGGTGATCGTTTCGATCGCGTCTCCCATCGGGCTCTTTTCCATTGCCTGAATATAGGAGTCCCGGTTCTCATAGAGATGCGTCACAGCTTCAAGCAGTGTCTGTGCAGTCAGGTTTTCTTCTTCCAGGACTTTGGCAAATCCCTGTTTTTCGAAGGAGTGCGCGTTCAGGATCTGATCACCGCGGCTTGCGGCAGCGGATAACGGAACCAGCAGTGCGGGTTTGCGCAGTGCCAGAAATTCACAGATGGAGTTGGCGCCTGCTCTGGAGATGACGATATCGGCCAGTGCGAACAGATCTTTTAATTCATCGGAAATATATTCGTACTGCACATAGCCATCCAGAGCGGAAAGGGTCGGATCTACCTTTCCCTTGCCGCAGAGGTGAATGACCTCAAGAGTTTTTAAAAGCTGCGGAAGGATTTCACGTACAGCTTCATTGACGATCACAGAGCCGAGGCTGCCGCCGATGATCAGCAGCACCGGTTTTCTGCCCGACAGGCCGGTGAAGGCAAGTGCTTTCTGACGATTGCCTGTCAGAAGCTCCTGACGGATCGGAGAACCGGTCAGTACAGCCTTGCCCTTCGGCAGATGGGCCAGTGTTTCAGGGAAGTTGCAGCAGACTTTGGAGGCTGCCGGGATGGACAGCTTGTTTGCAAGGCCCGGTGTCATATCGGATTCGTGAATGATGACCGGAATTTTACGCTGCTTCGCAGCCAGTACGACCGGAACGGATACGAAACCGCCTTTGGAAAATACCACATCCGGCTTTAACTGCTTTAAATACTGAGAGGCTTCATGAAAGCCCTTTAAAACCTTAAAAGGATCGGAAAAGTTTTTCGGATCGAAATATCGGCGCAGCTTTCCGGAGGAGATTCCGTAATAGGGAATTTCGCATTCTTCGATCAGTTTTTTTTCGATTCCGTCATAGGAACCGATATACTGGATGTCATAGCCCAGTTCTTTTAAGCGCGGCATCAGTGCAATGTTTGGAGTTACATGGCCGGCAGTTCCGCCGCCTGTTAATACGATTCGTTTCATAGACAAACCTCCCTGAGGATTTAAAATAAGTATCTGCAGAGAGACTGCAGGATATTTATACATATTGTTAGATTACTAATACCATGATAACTGAAAAGGCAGAAGTTCACAAGAGGAAAAGGATTTCATCATGAAAGATCAGGAATTGGAAAAAATTTTAGAAGAAGGGTTCGACGAACTGGCTGAGGAGATCGCACAGCGTGTTGGAGATTATGAGGATCATCCGGGCCTGAGTAAAGAAAAAGAGCAGCAGCTCTTTGCGGAGATCCGCCGCAGAGAAGAAGCAAGGAAGGCGGCGGAAGTAAAAAGACCGGTCCGTCATTTCAGCAGAAAATATGTACTGATCCTGGCAGCTGCGCTCGTACTGACACTGGCAGCGGGCATGAGCGCCCTGGGAGACCGTTTCTGGATGACGCAGAGTACGGATGTGGAACGGGAGGCGGAGATCAGCACGAAGGTGAATAATGAGGAAAAAGAAAGTATCTTAACAGAGACGGAAGAAATCTACCGGGAGATCGAGGAAGCGCTGGGGATCGCACCGATGTGGTTCGGGTATTTACCCAAAGGGACAGTGCTGGATGACTATGAAATCCTGGAGGAAGCGGGGATTGCATATTTATACTTTACTTATGGAGAAAAGATTATCAAGGTGGCAATGTCCAAGAAGAATAAGGAAATGTCCTGGAATACTCAGTTTGACGGGGGCGTTGAACAGGTGGACTACAGTTCGCAGGCCTATGAGGTGGAGCTGTACCGGATGAAGGAAGAACCGTTGTGCTATTTTGCCAATATCAGGTACGGAAACGGGTATTATTTCATTGTGGGAAGCACCGGAGATGAAATTTTTAAGATTTTAGACTATATTTTTTTCAAAAACCTGTGATATTTTTCCTCTTTGATCGTATTCTTAGTGTAGATATCTATAAATACGAAAGAAAGGAGGAACTGCCGATGAAAAAGCTCATGAGCATGATGCTGATCATGGCCCTGTTGTTTACCGGTGCGGGCCGAACCGTTCTGGCGGAGGAGACGGTCTATCCGATGGGATTTTTAAACGTCACCTCGGATGAGGATTCGTCTGTGGCAGAATGGCTGGCAGCGGCGCGAGGAACCTATCTCTCCTGCGGCAGCTGTTCTATTACAAGACAAAACTCGACCCAGATTACGATCTCCGGGAATACGACGGCACATCAGACCTGTGATCAGGTGGAACTCTGGCTGTTTGTGGAATTCTCAAGGTCCTATGCAACGGGTTACAGCACCTATTGGGACAACAAGTACACCGAACAGAATGTGTACAAGGTGACCAGGGAGATTTCCAACATTACCGTGGAAGAGGGCTACTACTATCGCACAAGAGCAGTCCATGTGGTCACCCACAACGGTGTCCGGGAAGTCAACGACAGCGTAACGGATCCAATCAAATATTAAAATTCAGCCTGCACATGCCGGTGGAGAAAGATCGGCCTGTCAGGAAAAAATCCGGAAGCTCCGGTGCACAGCGGAAATTCCGGATCGTAACTTAAAAACGTAACTTAATAACACTTAATAACAACAGATAGTTTCTTTAAAAGAAAAACAAGAATACGAAAGAAACTATACCCATTAAAAAAGAGCAAACAAAATCTTTACACATTTGCAGCTTCCCCGCATGGGAAGCCGCAAGGCAAACATTACTGAAAAATTATAAAAATACACAAACACGAACATTACAAACGGAACCCCGTCTTCGGACGGGGTTTTGTTTGTAATGTCCGGTTTTAATGTCCGAAACAGTTTTTTCTTTCAGGGAAGAGGAAACTGTGATATCATAAACCGGAAAGGATGACAGAATGCGGAAAGCAGATAGGAGAAACATATGGCAGTAATTGGTATTATCGGCGCGATGGAAGAAGAAGTTGCGGCATTGAAGGAAAAAATGCAGGTAACAAGAGTTGTTTCCAGAGCGGGTATGGATTTTTGTGAAGGAACCTTAAACGGAAAAAATGTAGTGGTTGTCAGAAGCGGGATCGGCAAGGTGAACGCGGGACTCTGTACACAGATTCTGGCAGATGTCTTTGAAGTGACACATCTGATCAATACGGGGATTGCAGGATCTTTAGAAGCCCGGATCGATATCGGAGATATCGTCATATCTACGGAAGCTCTGCAGCATGATATGGATGCCACACAGTTCGGATATCCGCCGGGACAGATTCCCAGAATGGATACGCTGTCATTTCCGGCAGATGAGCGGATGATCGCGCTTGCAAAGGCGGCATGTGAAAAGGTAAATCCGGAGGTTCACGTAATTACGGGTCTGGTAGTTACAGGAGATCAGTTTATCGCAAGCAGGGAAGTGAAAAATAAGATCAGGGAAAACTTTCGCGGAATGTGTACGGAAATGGAAGGGGCAGCCATTGCCCAGGCAGCGTGGCTGAATCAGATTCCGTTTGTGATCATCCGTGCTATCTCTGACAAGGCAGACGACAGTGCGGAAATGGATTATCCGACCTTTGAGAGACAGGCGATCATTCACAGTGTGCGCCTGACGGAGGAAATGATCGGTCAGATGTAGGATTCTGACGAAAACAGACGAACGAAAATTCTTTTTGAAAAAGCTCTTTTCCATTATAATGTTCTGTAGCAGAACATCTATGGAAGGGGGCTTTTTTATGCTTCAGCTGATGGAACAGTATTTCTGGCTGCCGCTCTATGCACTGGCGCTGGAAGGGTTCTTTCTGATCATTCTGCAAATGAGAAATATCTGTCTGATAAAAAAACAGATCAAAGCAGCGGTACCGAAAAGAGAAAAACTGGAAACATGGAAAGCACAGATCAAAAACGGACAGTCGGACATTCCGGCGGCCGGAACCGAAAAAATCGTCAGATCCGAAAAAAAGGACAGGCCCGTAAAGGAAGAACGGACAGAAAAAGCAAAGCAGCAAACGGATCACGGATATGATCCCAGGGAGATGCAGATTCTGCAGGATATGATGGCGGAATTTTTCGGCAGCTGATTTCAAAAAATCGGAAATCAACGGCGGAATCCCCTTGCGAATGTGAAATTCATTTGTTATGATGAAGACAACGTGGGCAGATCAGGGATCTGCCGTAAGAGAAAGGATGTAGATACCAATGGCAAATAAAGTAACTTTTGATTATTCCAAAGTGTCCGGCGTAGTTTCAGCAGATGAGCTGAAAAGCATGAAAGCAGCAGCAGAGCTTGCGAAGGATACACTCGTATCCAGATACGGTGCGGGAAATGATTTTCTTGGGTGGATCGATCTTCCGGTAAACTATGACAAAGAAGAATTTGAAAGAATTAAAAAAGCAGCGGCAAAGATCCAGTCTGATTCAGACGTACTGCTTGTAGTAGGTATCGGCGGCTCCTACCTCGGAGCAAGAGCAGCGATTGAATTCTTACGTCACAGCTTTTATAACATGGTGACGAAAGAGCAGCGTAAAACTCCGGAAATTTATTTTGTAGGAAACAGTATCAGCACAAGATATCTGGCTGATTTAATGGACGTGCTCGAAGGAAAAGATTTTTCTATCAATATCATTTCCAAATCCGGTACAACAACAGAGCCGGCCATCGCATTCCGTGTATTAAAGAAAAAGCTGGAAGAGAAATACGGAAAAGAAGAAGCGGCAAAACGTATTTATGCTACTACCGACAAGGCAAGAGGAGCACTGAAAAATCTGGCTTCGGAAGAAGGTTATGAGAGCTTCGTGGTTCCGGATGACATCGGAGGACGTTTCTCTGTTCTGACAGCAGTAGGCCTGCTCCCGATCGCGGCAAGCGGTGCTGACATTGACAAATTGATGGAAGGTGCGGCTTCCGGAAGAGAACTTGCACTGAATACGCCGTACGAAGAAAATGATGCAATGCTCTATGCGGCCATCAGAAACATCATGCTTCGTAAAGGAAAAGCAATCGAGGTACTGGCAAACTATGAGCCAAGCTTACACTATGTATCCGAATGGTGGAAACAGCTGTACGGCGAAAGTGAAGGAAAAGATCAGAGAGGTATCTTCCCTGCATCTGTGGATCTGACAACAGACCTCCACTCTATGGGACAGTTTATTCAGGATGGCGCCCGCATTATGTTCGAAACAGTGATGAATGTGGAATCCTGTGATCAGGAGATCTTACTGGAAGAAGAACCGGTCGATCTGGACGGATTAAACTATCTGGCAGGCAAAAATGTAGACTTTGTAAACAAGAGCGCGATGAACGGAACAATTCTCGCTCATACAGACGGTAATGTACCGAACCTGATGATCAGCATTCCGAAACAGGATGAATTCTATTTAGGTCAGTTATTCTACTTCTTCGAATTCGCATGCGGTGTAAGCGGATACATTTTAGGTGTAAATCCATTCAACCAGCCGGGCGTAGAAAGCTATAAGAGAAATATGTTTGCACTTCTTGGAAAACCAGGATATGAAGCAGAGAGAGAAGAACTCTTAAAGAGATTATAATTTTAAGACTGCATAATAAGACCCCGGGTATCTTGAATATCCGGGGTCTTTGTGAGGAGAGAAAAGAAAGATGAAGATTGTAATTCTGGAAAGGGACAGTCTGGGAATCGATGTGGACATGTCCGAAATTGAAGCATTGGGACAGGTGACGGTCTATGGTGCGACGAATGCGGCGCAGGCGGCAGAGCGCATCGGTGACGCGGATATCATCATTGCCAACAAGCTGCCGTTAAACAGAGAGACCTTAAGAGAAGCAAAGAATCTGAAGCTGATCGCACAGACAGCGACCGGTACCAACAATGTGGATTTTGCATATACCAATGCGGCAGGTATCCGGGTTGCCAATGTGCCGAGCTATTCAACCGATTCGGTGGCACAGCACACCTTTGCCCTGCTTTTATATCTGGTCGGTAAAATGAGGTTTTTCGATGATTATGTAAAGAGCGGAACCTACAGCAGGAGCAACTGCTTTTCCTGCCTGGAAATGATCTTTCCGGAACTGGCGGGAAAGACCTGGGGAATTATCGGTATGGGGGCCATCGGACGGAAGGTGGCGGAGATTGCCGCAGTATTCGGCTGCAGGATCATCTGTTATTCAGCTTCCGGAAAATCCTATCATCTGCCTTATGAACAGGTGGATCTGGATACGCTTCTTCGTACCTCTGACATCGTATCGGTTCATGCACCGCTGAATGAATATACCAAAGGCCTGATGAATTATGATGCCTTCGCCAGAATGAAGGAAAGTGCTTATTTTATTAATGTGGGACGCGGTCCGATCGTTGTGGAGGAAGATCTTGTAAGAGCACTGGAAGAAAATCAGATCAGAGCAGCCGGACTGGATGTCATGTGTGTGGAACCGCTTCCGGCAGAAAGTCCTCTTCTTCGTATTCAGGACAGCTCAAGGCTTTTGATCACACCGCATGTTGCCTGGGCAACCAGTGAGGCGAGACAGCGCTGTGTCGATGCGGTGGCTCAGAATATCAGGGCTTTTTTAAACGGTGAAGAGAAAAATATTGTAAAGGGATAATATGGGATTAAATATATTATTTGAAGATGAGCAGGTGATCGTCCTGAAAAAAGATGCGGGTATCCCCGTACAGAGCGGAAAGCTCCGTATGATGGATCTGCAGGGGATGATCAAAAATGAACTGTATAAAAGAAACCCGAAGGACGGTGAACCGTATCTGGGACTTGTCCACAGACTGGATCAGCCGGTGGAAGGTGTGATGGTATTTGCGAAAACACCGTTTGCGGCGAAGGAGTTAAGCCGTCAGGTGACAGACGGCACGATGAAAAAACATTATCTGGCGCTGATCTGTGGAAAACCTTCCGAAAAATCCGGCAGGCTTGTGGATTATCTGCTGAAGGACGGAAGGACCAATACTTCCTGCGTGACGGATCGGACAGTGAAGGGATCGAAGCGTTCAGAGCTGAACTATCAGGTACTGGAGGAACGCGGGGATCTGACACTGATCGAGGTGGAGCTTCTGACCGGAAGGCATCATCAGATCCGCGTACAGATGGCAAATGCGGGCTGGCCGCTCTATGGCGATACAAAGTACAATCTGCAGTTTGCGCAGACGGAGGAGTATGTACAGACAGCACTCTGTGCCTGGAAACTGTCCTTTGTCCATCCGAAGACGAAGAAAAGAATGGAATTTCATATCCAACCGGAGAATTCGGTCTTAAATCAGAGCCGGTTTTCTTGACGGAGAGCTGTATTTTGTTATAGAATACAGGATAGACTTTGGAATATAAAAGTAAATTGAAATAGAGGAGAAAAAACATGGCTAAGGATAAAAAGTTAGTTGAAGGCATTACTTCCATGGACGTGGATTTTGCGCAGTGGTACACAGATGTTGTAAAAAAAGCAGAGCTGATTGACTACACAAGCGTAAAAGGCTGCATGGTCTTAAAACCGGCGGGATATGCCATCTGGGAAAATATCCAGAAAGAACTGGACAGAAGATTTAAAGAAACAGGTGTACAGAATGTATATTTACCGATGTTTATTCCTGAGAGCCTGCTTCAGAAAGAAAAGGATCATGTAGAAGGATTTGCACCGGAAGTGGCATGGGTGACCCACGGAGGACTGGAGCCGCTTCAGGAAAGAATGTGCGTAAGACCGACTTCCGAAACATTGTTCTGTGATTTCTATGCTAAGGATATTCAGTCCCACAGAGATCTGCCAAAGGTTTACAACCAGTGGTGTTCCGTTGTCCGCTGGGAGAAGACAACCCGTCCTTTCCTGCGTTCCAGAGAGTTCTTATGGCAGGAGGGTCATACCGCTCACGCGACAGCAGAAGAAGCGGAAGAAAGAACCGTGCAGATGTTGAATCTGTATGCCGATTTCTGTGAACAGGTTCTTGCGATTCCGGTTGTCAAAGGACAGAAAACAGATAAGGAAAAATTTGCAGGTGCGGAAGCTACCTATACGATCGAATCCTTAATGCATGACGGAAAAGCACTTCAGTCCGGTACAAGCCATAATTTCGGCGACGGATTTGCGAAGGCGTTCGGCATTCAGTATACAAATAAAGAAAATAAACTGGAATATGTACACCAGACTTCCTGGGGCATGACAACCCGTATGATCGGTGCGATCATTATGGTTCACGGAGATGATTCCGGTCTCGTATTACCTCCGAGAATTGCACCGATTCAGACAATGATCGTTCCGATCGCCATGCATAAAGAAGGTGTACTGGACAGAGCAGCAGAACTGAAAGATCAGTTATCCGCATTCTACAGTACTGCGCTGGATGATTCCGATAAATCTCCGGGATGGAAATTCTCCGAACAGGAGATCAAAGGGATTCCGACACGTATTGAAATCGGACCGAAGGATATTGAAAATAATCAGTGTGTGGTTGTACGCCGTGATACCAGAGAAAAGATCGTTGTATCCTTAGATGAGATTGAGACAAAGCTTGGAGAGATTCTGGAAACGATGCAGGCAGATATGCTGCAGCGTGCCATCGAACACAGAGAAGCACATACCTACGATGTAGAAACCTATGAGGAATTCTGTAAGGTCGCAGAAGAAAAACCAGGTTTCATCAGAGCAATGTGGTGCGGCGATCAGGCCTGTGAAGACAGGATCAAGGAAGATACCACCTGTACAAGCCGCTGCATGCCGTTTGAACAGAAGGAAATTTCAGATAAATGTGTCTGCTGCGGAAGACCGGCGAAGAAAATGGTCTACTGGGGCAAAGCATACTAAGAATTACCGGGACGGCTTGGCCGTCCCTTTTGTGAATGTGACCGAAAATAATCGAAAGCAGGGAGGAAGTGACGGATGAAGATTTCGATTCAGATGCCTCAGGAGGTTCGGTTTATCATTGAGCGTCTGGAGGCAGCGGGTTTTGAAGCGTTTGCGGTAGGCGGCTGTATCCGGGATGCGGTGCTTGGCCGTGTGCCGGCGGACTGGGATATTACGACTTCGGCGATGCCGGAGCAGGTAAAGAGCCTGTTTTCTCATACCATTGATACGGGGATTCAGCATGGTACGGTGACGGTCATGATCGATCATGCAGGCTATGAAGTGACGACCTACCGCATCGACGGAGAGTATGAGGATGCCAGGCATCCGAAGGAGGTTTCTTTCACTTCGGATCTGATCGAGGATCTGAAACGGCGTGATTTTACGATCAATGCGATGGCCTATAATGAGAGAGCAGGTCTTGTGGATGCGTTTGAGGGGATTTCGGATCTGGAACATCGGATCATTCGATGCGTAGGGGAAGCGAAGGAACGCTTTTCAGAGGATGCACTCCGTATGCTGAGGGCAGTCCGTTTTTCCGCCCAGCTGGGATTTTCCATTGAAGAACATACAAGGGAGGCCATTTCAGAGCTGGCTGGAAGTCTGTCGAAGATCAGTGCGGAACGGATACGGACGGAGCTGGTGAAGCTTCTGGTGTCCGATCACCCGGACTATCTGCGCATTGCCTTTGAAACGGGCATCACAGCAGTTGTCCTGCCGGAATTTGACCTGTGTATGCATCAGGTTCAGAATCATCCGTATCATATGGATACTGTGGGTGAGCATACTTTAAAGTCCCTTTTCAATGTACCGAAGGATCCGGTGCTTCGTCTGACGATGCTGTTTCATGATTTTGGAAAGCCGGCATGCTTTCTGGAAGATGAGAAGGGAATTTCACATTTTTATGGTCATCAGGAAGTCGGCTCAAGGATGGCTGCCGGTATTATGCGCCGTCTGAAATTTGACAATGATACGACAGATAAGGTGAAGAAGCTGGTAGCGGAGCATGACAGGAATATTATCAACCGTCCGAATGATGTGCGAAGAGCCGTTTCAAAGATCGGTAAAGAACTGTTTCCTTACTATCTGCAGGTGAGACGGGCGGATATCCTTGCTCAGAATCCGCAGATGCAGACAGAACGTCTGAAGGCACTGGAAGAGCTGGAAGAACTCTATGAGCAGGTGATCGCGCAGGGAGAGGCGGTCTGCGTCAGAGACCTGTCGGTAAATGGCAGGGATCTGATTCGGGAAGGGATTCCTCAGGGGAAAAGGATCGGAGAAGTGTTAAATGCGCTTCTGGAAATCTGCCTGGAGGAACCGGAGAAAAATACAAAAGAACAGCTTCTTGAGATTGTCCGGCTGGAATATGTAAACCGATAACAAGACTTAGAAGAAATAGCACCGGCGGGTGCTATTTTTTTGTCTGTTTTCATATGATGAAAGGAGTATGGAGATAGTCAGAAATGGGGGATTTGGGTGAACGATCGGACATTGGATGTTCTGGAACAGTATGAATTAGACATCAGAAAAACCTGGAAGGGACGGGGGGTATATTATTGTGATACGTCACAAGGGCTTCATGTACTGAAGGAGTTTCACGGATCGGAGGAAAAACTGGAGAGGATCAGTCAGCTGCTCACGAAACTGGAGTGTGTGGAGTTTTTCAGTACGGACCGGCCTGTGAGAAATAAAGAGGGCACATTTCTTGTAAAGGATTTTGAAGAGAAAAAGTTTGTGCTGAAGCGCTGGCAGGAGGGGAGGGAATGTGATCCGAGAAGTGACTTCGATATATGCAGGGCGGTTGAAGCACTGGCGGTCTTTCATGAGAAGGCACATCATATCTGGGATTTCGAGTCGGAGAAGGAAGCGGAGAAGTTTGTGGCAGGAGATCTGCAGACAGAGATGGAAAAGCGGACAAGAGAACTGAAGCGGGTACAGCAGTTCATCCGGGGAAAGCAGAAAAAAAGCCCCTTTGAGTCCTGCTATCTGGAGATCGTTCCGGAGTATCTGGAACAGGCGGGAAAACTGGCTGAGCAGCTGAAGGAGACACCTTATGCGTCCCTTCGGAAGAAGGCTGTTGAGGAACGCAGAATCTGCCATGGGGAGTATATGCAGCACAATGTCCTTTTTGACCGGTCGAAGGTGATGCTGACGAATTTTGAACATGTGCAGATCGATCTTCAGCTGATGGATCTGTTTTTATTCCTGAGAAAGATCATGGAAAAGCAGGGATGGAGAATTTCGACAGGAGAAAAGCTGCTGCGGACCTATGAGGTGATCTGTCCTTTAAGTGCGGAAGAGAAAAGGATCCTGGCCCTCCGGCTGGCATACCCGGAAAAGCTCTGGAAGCTTGCCAATCATTATTATCACACAAAAAAAGCATGGATACCGGCAAAGAGTCTGGATAAGCTGAAGATATTTGCAGGGCAGCAGAAAGATAAGGAAAATTTTGTGAGGAAACTTCTGGAAACGTGAAAAAGTCCTAAAAAAATACAGATTCTCATTGTTTTTTTGTATAACTATGCTATGATGATAGCATATAAAGAAAAGTCTGTCCCATTGGGACCAAAGAGAGAACAGGAGGAGTTTTGAAGATGAGCTATAAAGATACTTACCAGGAATGGCTTTCCAATCCGTATTTTGATGCGGAAACAAAGGCCGAATTAAAAGCAATTGAAAATGATGACAAAGAGATTCAGGAACGCTTTTATAAAGATCTTGAATTCGGAACAGCAGGATTAAGAGGTATCATCGGTGCAGGCATTAACCGTATGAACGTTTATGTGGTACGCCGTGCGACACAGGGTCTTGCAAACTATATTATCAAACAGGGCGGTCAGGACAGAGGTGTTGCGATCGCATATGATTCCAGAAGAATGTCTCCTGAATTTGCGGAGGAAGCTGCGCTGACTCTGGCAGCAAACGGTATCAAAGCTTATAAATTCGAATCTTTACGTCCTACACCGGAATTGTCTTTCGCAGTGCGTGAATTAAACTGTATCGCAGGTATCAATATCACTGCAAGCCACAACCCGCCTGAATACAACGGATACAAGGTATACTGGGAAGACGGCGCACAGTTTACACCGCCGCATGACAAGGGTGTTACAGAAGAAGTTCTGGCGATCACTGACCTTTCCACAGTGAAACATATGACAGCGGAAGAAGCAAAAGCAGCCGGAAAATATGAGATCATCGGGAAAGAGATCGATGATAAATATACGGCTCAGGTAATGGCTCAGGTGGTAAACCAGGAAGCAATCGATAAAATGCAGAGCCAGATCAAGATCGTTTATACACCGCTTCACGGTACAGGAAACATTCCGGCAAGACGTGTGATGAAAGAACTCGGTTTTGAAAATGTATATGTTGTAAAAGAACAGGAACTTCCGGACGGAGAATTTCCGACAGTCAGCTATCCGAACCCGGAAGCGGCAGAAGCTTTCGAGCTTGGATTAAAGCTTGCAAAAGAAGTAGATGCGGATCTGGTACTTGCAACTGACCCGGATGCAGACCGTCTCGGTGTTTATGTAAAGGATTCGGCAACAGGCGAATATCATCCGCTGACCGGCAATATGTCCGGATCTCTTCTCTGTGATTATGTATTGAGCCAGAAACAGGCGAAAGGTCAGATTCCTGCAGACGGACAGGTTGTAAAATCTATCGTTACAACGAACCTGGTGGATGCAGTTGCCAAATCCTACGGGGTGGAGCTGATCGAAGTACTTACAGGATTCAAATTCATCGGACAGCAGATCTTAAAGAACGAAAAAGAAGGCAAGGGAACTTATCTCTTCGGACTGGAAGAAAGCTACGGATGCCTGATCGGTACATATGCACGTGATAAAGATGCAATCTCCGCTACGGTTGCTCTTTGTGAAGCTGCTGCTTACTATAAAGAAAAGAACATGACACTGTGGGATGCAATGCTTGCAATGTATGAAAAATACGGCTACTATAAAGATGCTGTAAAATCCATTGAATTAAAAGGTATCGAAGGACTTGCGAAGATTCAGGAGATCCTCGATACATTGAGAAATAATACACCGGAAAAGATCGGTTCCTACGAAGTGCTCTCAGCAAGAGACTATAAGCTGGATACGATCAGGGATATGAAGACAGGAGAAGTAAAACCTACAGGACTTCCTTCATCCAACGTTTTATACTATGATTTAAATGACGGTGCGTGGTTATGCGTAAGACCGTCCGGAACAGAACCAAAGGTTAAATTCTACTATGGAATTAAAGGAACTTCTCTGGAAGATGCGGATGCAAAGAGTGAAGCACTCGGTAAAGAAGTTCTCGATATGATCGGAAAGATGTTATAAGAAGATGCAGGAAAGATATACTTATGATCAGCTGAGGGAAATCGTTGCGGAGCTTCGCAGTGAGCACGGCTGCCCATGGGATCGTGCCCAGACACATGAGTCTATGATCAAAAACCTGCGTGAAGAATGTGAAGAGGCGATTGCCGCCATCGAGAATAAGGATGATGAAAACCTTTGCGAAGAACTTGGAGATGTATTTCTCCAGGTTCTTCTTCACGCGCAGATTGCTTCAGAGGAGAACAGGTTCTCCATGGATGAGATCGTAGACGGTCTTGCAAAGAAGCTGATCCGCAGACATCCTCATGTTTTCGGTGATGAAGCACAGGCGGCAACTCCGGAGGAAGGACTTGCCAGATGGAAGGCGATCAAGGAACAGGAAGCCCGCGAAAAACGCGAAAAATTCATTGGGTGATTTTGCCTGTATTTATGTCAATTTTCTTGACAAACTTTATGAAAAAAGATATAACTAGAAAAGCGATATTATATATGGTATAAGGAGGAGTCATTCCATGAATAAAACAGAATTAATCGCAGCTATCGCTGAAAACGCAGAATTATCTAAAAAAGACGCTGAAAAGGCTTTAAAAGCATTTACCGATGTAGTAGCAGAAGAATTAAAAAAAGGTGAAAAAATTCAGTTAGTCGGATTCGGTACATTCGAAGTATCTGAAAGAGCAGCAAGAGAAGGAAGAAACCCTCAGACAGGTGAAACTATGACAATTGCTGCAAGCAAAGCACCAAAATTCAAAGCCGGTAAAGCTTTAAAAGACGCTATCAACGCTTAATTCCATGCGATTAGATAAATACCTGAAGGTTTCCAGACTGATCAAAAGGCGTACGGTTGCCAATGAGGCATGTGATGCAGGCAGAGTGCTTGTGAATGGGAAAGTCGCAAAAGCATCTGTGAACGTAGCGGTCGGAGATGTCATTGAGATCGGATTTGGGACAAAAAGCGTAAAGGTCGAAGTACTGGATGTTCAGGAAACGACGAAAAAGGATGAAGCAAAAGATCTGTTTAAATATTTGTAACTAGTCTAAAAAATAAAACCTCTTAATATACTTTCTTAGGAAATGTATGTTAGGAGGTTTTTTGATGGAGGAAAAGCAGTACAGTAAGGCTCATAAACTGATTCTGACCAATAGAAGGACAGGTACCGTAACAGGGGTGTGTGATGTGATCTCTTTTGATATTGCTGAGATTTTACTGGAGACGGAGCAGGGGATGCTGATGATCAAGGGGGCGGATCTGCATGTGAACCGTCTGACACTGGAAAAGGGTGAGGTCGACATTGAAGGCCGGATCGATTCGTTGGCATATTCGGACGTCAATACATATCAGAAAGCAGGAGAATCATTGATCGGAAGGTTGTTTAAGTAATGAGTACCGTGATTGTTCAGGAGATCCATTTCTGGCTGATCTCCCTGGCAGCAGGAGCGGCCATAACATTTGTTTACGATCTGCTTCGTATTTTTCGAAGGGTTATTTCTCATGGCAATTTCTGGATCGGGGTTGAGGATCTTCTGTTCTGGGTCGGAACGGCGTTCTGGTGTTTCTTTATCTTTTACAGGGAAAATGACGGAAGCATCAGAATGTATGCCATGATTGCCATGGGGGGCGGAATGCTGATCTATCATCAGCTGATCAGTGAGTGGTTTGTAAAATGGGTAAGCTGTATTTTGAATAAGGTTTTGAGGTTTTTGGTGTCACCCCTGTTTTTTTTGGAAAACAAATTGAAAAAAGGATTTAAAAGGGCTATAATGAAGTTTAAGAATCAGAAACATAGGGAAAAACAACAGGGGAGTGATACCGATGGCAACGCTGACAAGCCGTAAAAGACGTATGAGAAAGCATCTGGCTTCTCTGGCAATTGTAGGAATTGCAATGGTGATGTTTGTCTGTGTGATGTTTGTAGGATTTCAGCTTCGTCAGACAAATAAACAGAAGGAAGCACGTATTCAGGAACTGGAACAGCAGATTGCGGCCGAAGAGGAGCGCAGTGAAGAAATTGAAGAGTATGGAAAATACGTTCAGACGAAGCAGTTCGTGGAGGAGGTTGCAAAAGAAAAATTAGGTCTTGTGAATGAAGATGAGATCATCTTTAAAGCAGAAGATTGAATCAGAGATTACCGCATTCTATTTCAGAATGCGGTCTTTTATTGGGGAAGAACTTCTTCAAAAGCTGGAAGTCCCTCTAATCGTGAAAATGTGGAAACAGACAAAAGAAATGTCAAAAACTTTTTGAGTACGGCAGTGATTGTTTGACAAAGATTTTGTTGAATGGATTCTATGATTAGGCCTACCAATTTTAAGGGAGGTCTTTTTTATGGTAGGAACATTTCTGGTGGAAAAATATGCATTGGCAGCGATTATGACGATGACGGTAAAGAAACTCTTTGGAAAAAAGCACACGGGAAATCTTTGGATCTGTGTGTTTACTGCGGGACTTTCAATCATTGCAATGAATCTGGGAGCGGGAATGCTGTATCCGTATACGAAAGAACAGTATGTGGCCGGAATTGCAGAGGGCGTGTTTGCGGGAAGCCTGCTGGCGCTTCTGGGGTTAACGGGCAGGCGGCTGCTGCGGCGTAAAAAGAAAGTACATAGGTATCTGAAGGTCGAAAAGGACAGTCCCGGACAGGAAAGGATCGCTCACTATACAAAGGCGTTTTCGGAGCTGTCCAAAGCTTTTTTGAGTGTTCCTGCGAAAAGTGCAGTGGCTTTTGCCGGTGCGGACGAGTACAGCAGGGTACATGCGGTGTGGAACTGTCGAATGGAAGAACAGAGGGTAGCAGTGGCTCACCAGCTGACGGAGATTTCGGATATTATGGCAGATGCGGTCCGGCGCGCCTATGAAACCAAAGAGGATCAGTGGCTTCAGGAGGAACTGAGGAGACATCTTCGCAAAAGAGGCGTGCTGCTTCGGTCTGTTTTTGTCTATACGAACGATGCGGGCAGACAGGAAGTATATTTGACCGTCAAAAGCGGTAAACGCAAGTGTATTCCCATGAAGGAGGTGGCAGAAATCCTGTCCGGGGTCACGGGCATTCCCATGATGCCCTCCAGAGAGTCAAGAGCATTTGTGGGAAATGAATACCTGAGTACCTGCTTTGTGGAGCAGACGAAGTTTGAAATATTATATGGTGTGGAGCGGGCCATCGGAGATCATCAGCAGATCTCCGGTGACAGCTTTTCCTTTTTCTTCAGAGAGGAGGGAGAATTTCTGGCGAGTCTGTCGGACGGTATGGGCAGCGGACTGACGGCGTATCAGGAGAGTGAAAAGGTGGTTGATCTGCTGGAACAGTTTCTGGAAGCCGGTTTTACCAAGGAAACAGCGGTAAAGATGATCAATTCTGCATTGGTGCTGCGTTCGAAGGAACAGACATTTTCCACAATGGATATCGCATCCATTGATCTGTACAGCGGTGTCTGTGAGTTTTTAAAGGTGGGGGCTTCTACTTCATTTATCAGAAGAGACAGTTGGGTGGAGACGATTACTTCGACCAGTCTCCCGGCCGGGATCTTTCATCAGACAGACCTGGAGAAGAGCAGCCGGAAGCTTTATGACGGGGATATGATCATCATGATGACAGACGGCGTGCTGGATGCATTGCCGGTGGAATTTCAGGAAAAAATGATGAAAGAAATAATTATGGAACATCCGACGAATAATCCGAAGGAATTGGCAGATTATATATTAAGCAGGGTTCGGCAGTATCAGGAAAACGGTTTCTGCGATGATATGACGGTGCTTGTTGCGGGGATCTGGAAGCGATAAGTCTTGCTTTTTCGGAAATTCTTTTTTATAGTTTGAATATAAAAGGTGAAAAGAGGAAAGAGGATGCTGCAAAAGACGAAACGGTTTATGGAAGATCAGATGAATATAACCTCTGTGTGCAGGATTGTGATCGGTCTTTCCGGGGGAATGGATTCGGTATGTCTGTTTCATCTTCTGCATACACTGGGATATCCGCTGGAGGCTGTGCATGTGCATCACGGAATCCGCGGAGAGGAAGCGGACAGAGATGCAGCCTTTGTGCGCCGTCTCTGTGAACAGTATTCTGTGAGACTGCATGAATTTTTTTATGATGTGCCCGATATTGCCGGAAAGAAGCATCTGTCGGTAGAAGAAGCGGGACGGCTGGTGCGAAGAGAGTCCTTTTCTCGTGTTCTGCAGGATATGGATTCTTCGTATATCGCGCTTGCGCATCACGCCGCGGACCGGGCGGAGACACTGTTGTTTCATTTGAGCCGCGGTACGGGACTGAAAGGACTGGTAGCGATGAAGGCGGCAGACGGACTCTATATCCGGCCGCTGCTCTGGGCATCCAGAGAGGAGATCGCGCACTATGTGAAAGAACAGGGACTTTCGTTTGTAGAGGACAGTACAAATGCACAGGATTGTTATGCAAGAAACCGGATCCGTCATCAGGTACTGCCGCAGCTGGCACAGATCAATTCAAAGGCGGCAGAACACATTGCAGGGACTGCACGGAAGCTGGAAGCGCTGGCGGATTATGTGGATCGGGAAGCGGAAAAATATTTTCAAAACTGTACGGTATTAAGAGAGAACGAGCTCCTGCTTTTAACGGAAGCCTTTTCCGGCTGCGATGAGGTTCTCCGGATACCCGTTCTTCAAAAATGTACGGAATATCTGTCAGACTCCGGTAAGGATTTTACAGAGAAACATTTTCTGATGCTGCAGAAACTGATGAATCAGCAGACGGGAAAAGAGATCTCACTCCCCTACGGTCTGACTGCCGTGAAGGTCTATGATGGAATCCGGCTGTTTTACAAAGCGGAAACGAAGAAAACTGATCCCGTGGAAATCAGCGGGGAGGGGCGGTTTGAATTTTCGGGAGAGACCTTTGAAATTTTTGTGGAGAATTGGGAAAGAGGAAAAATCTTTCCGACAAATAACTATACGAAATGTTTTGATTATGATAAAATAAAGAGTAAAATACTGTTGCGAGGCAGGGAAAAAGGAGATTATCTGACAATTAATCGCGACGGAGGACGGAAATCATTACAGGACTATCTGGTAAATGAAAAGGTTCCGAAAGATCAGCGGGACGAAATCATTTTGCTGGCAGACGGGAACCATGTGATGTGGGTCGTTGGGAAAAGAATCAGTGAACACTATAAAGTGACGGAAGACACCGCAAAGGTATTGAAAGTACATTTAATTGGAGGAAATGAAGATGGATTATAAGATTAAGGTGATGCTTACCGAAGAAGAAGTTGATAAAAGAGTGTGCGAGCTCGGAGAACAGATCAGCAGAGATTATGCGGGGAAAACCGTACATCTGCTCTGTATTCTGAAGGGAAGCACTTTTTTTGCATGTGAACTGGCAAAGAGAATTACAGTGCCTGTAACGATTGATTTTATGCAGTGTTCCAGCTATGGTGCCGAGACAAAATCCAGCGGTGTGGTAAGGCTGAGTAAGGATCTGGATGAGCCGATCACAGGAAGAGATACGATTATTGTAGAAGATATCATCGACAGCGGAAGAACTCTGAGCCATCTTGTGAAATTACTGGGACAGAGACATCCGGCAAGTCTGGAAATCTGTACATTGCTGGATAAACCGGACAGAAGAGTCATGGATGTGGATGTAAAATACACAGGATTCCAGATTCCGGATGAATTCGTAGTAGGTTACGGACTGGATTATGATCAGAGACATCGTAATCTTCCGTATATTGGAATTGTGGAATTTGAAAAATAGGAGGAGCGTTGATTGAAGAAACAGATTCAGGGCATGATCCTTTATATACTGATCATGCTGGGCCTTATCTGGGGATTCGGTGAACTTGCCGAGAATCGCCAGAATGATACGATGTATTCCTATACACAGTTTGAGCAGGCTGTGATCGCGGGAGAAGTCGTGACAGCAGAAATTGATATAAATAATGCAGTGCCGACAGGTACAGTCAGCTTTACGCTCAAAAACGGAGATGAAAAGCTAACGCGTGTGCCGGATGTTAATAAAGCGGGAGAACTGCTGAACAAACATGGGACTGAGGTCTATTACGGGGAAGTCAAGAAAGAGAGTGCACTGGTTACGATCGGTCTTCCGGTGATTCTTTCCCTGCTTGTGGTAGTCGTATTTTTTACGATGATGAACCAGCAGGCCGGCGGTGGCGGAGCCAAAATGATGGACTTCGGAAAGAGCAGGGCAAAAAAGGCCGGCGAAGGTGAGGTCAAGATCACATTCCGGGATGTGGCAGGTCTTCAGGAAGAAAAAGAAGATTTAAAAGAAATCGTGGATTTTTTGAAGGATCCGAATAAATATATGACTGTCGGAGCGAGAATTCCAAAAGGTGTTTTGCTGGAGGGGCCTCCGGGAACCGGTAAGACACTGATGGCAAAGGCAATCGCGGGAGAAGCAGGTGTTCCGTTCTTCAGCATTTCCGGTTCTGATTTCGTGGAAATGTTTGTAGGTGTCGGTGCATCCCGTGTGCGTGACCTGTTTGCGGAAGCAAAGAGGAATGCTCCGTGTATTGTGTTTATCGACGAAATTGATGCGGTGGCCAGAAGACGAGGCACCGGTATGGGCGGCGGCCATGATGAAAGAGAACAGACACTGAACCAGCTGCTTGTGGAGATGGACGGTTTTGGCGTGAATTCCGGGATCATCGTGATTGCGGCTACCAACCGTGTGGATATTCTGGATCCGGCTATTTTAAGACCGGGCCGGTTTGACAGGAAGATTGGCGTAGGACGTCCGGATGTCCGGGGAAGAGAAGAGATTCTGAAGGTGCATTCAAAGAATAAGCCTCTGGGGGATGATGTGGATCTGGGACAGATCGCTCAGACAACTGCGGGATTTACGGGTGCCGATCTGGAAAACCTTTTAAATGAAGCTGCGATCTTCGCGGCGAAGGAAGAACGTGCATATCTTCTTCAGGCAGATATTCGGAAGGCGTTTATAAAAGTCGGGCTGGGTGCAGAGAAGAAGAGCCGTGTCGTATCCGAGAAGGAAAAGAAAATTACGGCATATCATGAAGCGGGCCATGCGATTCTTTTCCATGTACTGCCGGATGTGGGACCTGTTTACAGTGTGTCCATCATTCCGACGGGTATCGGAGCAGCCGGATATACGATGCCGCTTCCGGAAAAGGATGAAATGTTCCTGACAAAGGGCAAAATGCTCCAGGAAATTATGGTAGATCTGGGAGGACGGATCGCAGAAGAACTGATTTTTGATGATATTACAACAGGTGCATCCCAGGATATCAAGCAGGCGACAGCACTGGCCAGAAGGATGGTGACAGAGTACGGAATGTCAGAATCTCTCGGACTTGTGAATTATGACTCGGACGGTGATGAGGTGTTTATCGGAAGGGATCTGGCTCAGACCAGAAGCTACAGCGAACAGGTGGCAGGAACGATAGACAGCGAGATCAAGCGGATTGTAGATGAATGCTACGAAAAAGCAAAAGCCATTATTCTGGAAAACAAGTCTGTTTTAGAAGCCTGTGCAGAGCTGCTTTTACAGAAGGAAAAGATTACAAGAGAAGAATTTGAGGGATTGTTTGTATAAAACTAACAAAAATTTATTACGAATTTTGTGATGTTTGTGCACACTTTATTGGGCATAGTTGCTATAATCATACTTGTAAAAACCCCAATACAAAATATAGTTTTTGCTATACCCCCCCCAAAAAATGAAATACCTTCTCCTAAAAAGACAGCAGAGCGAAACGGCTGTCTTTTTTCTTTGTATAATTATTGAGAAGGAATCGTTCTTTGTTCTTGAAAAAAACAGGGGTTTCGGGTACAATATGCATTTGAGGTGAAGTGTTATGGCTAACGTTAGTTTAACCGGCTTACATCATGACGAGACAGAGTTCTTCCACTCCCCTCTGGAAGTGATGCCAGGTGATGTGGTTACGATCAGATTTCGTACAGCAAAAGATAATGTTGACGAAGTTGTCCTAATGTGTGATAACCGTGAAATTTTATTAGAAAAAGATACAGACATCAAAGTGAATACAGAGGTGTTTGATTATTATATGACAGAAATTGTCGTAGGTGCAGAACCGATTCATTATTATTTCCGCATAAGATCAGGAGAGGAACAGCTGTATTATACGAAACGGGGAGCTTCTTCGGAGCCTGTTGAGATGTATTTTTTTGCTGTTGTACCGGGATTTTCGACACCGGACTGGGCGAAGGGTGCAGTGATGTACCAGATTTATACAGACCGGTTTTGCAATGGTGATACGAGCAATGATGTGGTGACAAATGAATATTTCTATATTAATGACAGTGTAAAAAAGGTAGATGACTGGTTTGAACATCCAAAGACGCTGGACGTAGGATATTTCTACGGCGGAGATCTTCAGGGGGTTCGGGATAAACTGGATTATCTTCAGGGACTCGGGGTAGAAGTGCTCTATTTTAATCCGCTGTTTGTTTCCCCGTCCAATCATAAATATGACTGTCAGGATTACGAATACATTGATCCGCATCTGGCTGTGATCATTGAGGATGGCGGCGAAGTACTTGACGAAGGATGCAGGGATAATACGAAGGCTGAAAAATATATCAGGCGTGTGGCAAACCGCACGAATCTGGAGGCCAGTAATCAGTTTTTTGCTGAATTCTGTGAGGAGCTTCATAAAAGAGGAATGAAGATCATCATGGATGGCGTATTTAATCACTGCGGTTCTTTTAACCGCTGGATGGACAGAGAACGGATCTACGAAAACCAGGAAGGTTTTTCCAAAGGGGCCTTTGTGGATGAGAACAGCCCGTACCATTCGTTTTTCCAGTTCAGAGAAAAGAACTGGCCTTACAATACAAGCTATGACGGCTGGTGGGATAACGACACACTGCCGAAGTTAAATTATGAGGAGTCCGAAAAACTGGAAGATTATATTATCAGAATCGGCAGAAAGTGGGTTTCTCCTCCTTATAATGTAGATGGATGGCGTCTGGATGTGGCAGCAGATCTGGGTCACACGGCTGAGTACAACCATCAATTCTGGAAAAAATTCCGTAAGGCAGTAAAGGAAGCAAATCCGAACGCAATGATCTATGCGGAGCACTATGGAGATGCGCGCAGCTGGCTGCAGGGTGATGAATGGGATACTGTCATGAACTATGATGCGTTCATGGAACCGCTCACCTGGTTTCTGACAGGTATGGAAAAACACAGTGACGAATTCCGTGGGGATTTTTATCGAAACGGAGAGTTTTTCCGGGACTGCATGGATCATCATATGACATCCTTTCATATGCCGTCACTGATGACGGCAATGAACCAGCTGAGTAATCATGATCATTCAAGATTTCTGACAAGAACCAATCGTGTGGCAGGACGTGTGGCAGAACGCGGCGCAAAAGCAGCAGAGGAAGGGATTCAGAAAGGTGTGATGCGTGCGGCAGTTGCCGTGCAGATGACCTGGGTCGGTGCCCCGACACTCTACTACGGAGACGAAGCTGGTGTCTGTGGATTTACGGATCCGGATAATCGGAGAACCTATCCATGGGGCAGGGAAGATTTTGAGATGATCGAATTCCACCGGGATATGATTTCGATCCACAAGAGAAACCAGGTATTAAAGACAGGATCCACGAAGATTCTGATTGCTCAAAATGAGATACTCGCCTTTGGACGTTTTGATGAAAAAGATCAGATCGTTACGGTTGTAAATAGCTCTGATGAAATAAAAACGGTAAGTATTCCTGTCTGGATTGCCAACGTGCCGATGGCGTGTGAGATGGAAAGACTGATCATGACAACCCAGGACAGATATAATGTGGGCGCCGTAAGTTACGAGGTCCGCGAAGGAAATCTGGAGGTAGAGATGCCGCCGGTTTCCGCAGCAGTATTCCAGACAAAAACGAACAAATAAATTCTTGCATATTTAAACACTTTGTGTTATAAATATTAAGTCGGTAAAACGACAAAGCAAATGGATGGATTCCCGAGCGGCCAAAGGGGGCAGACTGTAAATCTGTTGTCGACGA
>JBJEMI010000083.1:1815-6916 GCA_051879615.1 Lachnospiraceae bacterium | reverse complement strand
CTAGCATCTGGTGCGATAAAAGGTGTCAGACAGAGGACGGCGGAAGCCATCTATCATCAATTTGGTCTGGATACGCTGGAAGTCATTGAAAAAACACCGGAGAAACTGCTTTCCGTTCCGGGAATTTCAGAAAAGAAACTCCATGGGATTATGGATTCCTTTGGGAAGAATCGGGTGTTTCGGGAGCTGATGACCTTTCTGGCTCCTTACAAAGTGACACCAAAGAAAGTGAATCTGATCCTACAGACATTTAAAGATGAATCTGTGGATATCATCCGGAAACGCCCATATATGTTATGTGCAGTCAAGGGATTTGGGTTCCTGACAGTGGATAACATTGGCAGGGCACTCGGAAAGACTCTGAATGATCCCATGCGTATTTCAGGGTGCATCAGTTACGTGCTAAGTGAGGCTATGAAGGAAGGGCATCTTTATCTGGAACAGGAGATTCTAACAGAACAGGTACTGGAAGTGCTGAATAAAGATCTGACTTTTCAGGCAGTGACTGCTCAGAATGTAAGCAATGTACTCTACCGTCTGGTCATGCAGAACAGCATTGTATTAGATGGGGAAAAGGTCTATACCTTCCGCCAGTTTGAAGCAGAGGAACAGACCGCAGCCATGGTTGCAAGGCGGATTCTTTATCCTATGGAATCGCTTGATGTGGAGACTGAACTTGTTCAGGCGCAGAAAGTCCTTGGAATTTCACTGTCAGAAAAGCAGAAACAGGCGGTGCGGATGGTGTTCGCGAATCCCATCAGTATCATTACGGGAGGTCCGGGTACCGGAAAGACAACTGTTTTAAAGGTAATCCTTTATATTCACGGCATGAAATGTAAGTCTGAAGTGCAGTTAATGGCACCGACCGGCAGAGCTGCAAGACGGATGTCAGAAAGTACGGGTAACCAGAAAGCTTCGACCATGCATATGGCACTGGGGCTTCTGGGAGAAGATTATACGGCTGAGTTTACCTATCTGGAGGCAGGGTTTGTCAATGTGGATGAAACGTCCATGGTGGATATGCGGCTGGCTTATGAATTTTTCCAGAGAGTCAAAGGGAATACAAGAATCCTTCTCGTGGGGGATGTGGACCAGCTTCCTTCAGTGGGAGCCGGTGATGTATTTCGTCAGCTTATCCAATGTGGACTGATACCGGTCACAGTGCTTGACCTTGTATATCGCCAGGGTGCCACAAGCAGCATACCAGTGAATGCAAAGATGATGCAGGAGGGAAAAACCAACCTGATCCTGGGTGATGATTTTGTGTTTGTGCCCTGCAAAGGAACAGAAGAAACTGCAGATACCGTAAAGAGACTCTATCAGGAGGAAGTCATCCGAAATGGTCTCGACCAGGTGCAGATCCTGACCCCTTTCCGGGTAAGGACTGCGGCTGGTGTGGTGGAACTGAACCGCACGCTGGAGGATATCATCAATCCACCAGTCAGCGGAAAGAAAGAACTTGTGATTGGAAAAGACGTATTCCGGGTTGGGGATAAGATCATACAAAATAAGAATACTGCACTTATCAGCAACGGAGATATGGGAACCATTCTGGATTTTGATGAAGACGAGGAAGGAAGCTTTAGGATCAGTATCCAGTTTACGGAGAACCGGATGATAGAGTATGAGCTGGAACAGATGGAAATGATTGAACATGCAAATGCGATCACGGTCCACAAATCGCAGGGATCGGAGTGTCCGGTAGTGATTATTCCGTGGGTGAAGGCATTCTATGTTATGTTGAAACGAAACATTCTCTATACTGCAGTGACCAGGGCCAAGTCCAAAGTCTATCTGGTCGGGGATTGGAACGCAGTATGTCAGGCGATTCATACCGATGACAGTGGTAAGAGAAATACAGTGCTGGCAGAGAGAATCTGCAGCTATTATGACCAGTATCAAAGCCGGAATAAGCCTGCGCAGGAAATGGAACAGTTAAAACTTGCAGTATAAAAATTTTAAGAAATATTACAATCTCAGAGAAATGCAGACTATTACTCTATGTAGGGTTTTCGTCTGCTTTTATTTTGGACAGAAATCGAAAGGAGCAGAACGAATGAAATCAATCTTATATGACAAATCAGAAGCTGTTGCAGCACTCAACCGGGTGGAAGGATTTAATCCTGTGGAACTTGCAAGAAGATTGGAAAAGGAAGGACAGGAAGACCAGCTGTATCTGGATGTGAAATATCGGAAACTCTGGTTCCGTCTGGTATATCCCATGGGAAAAATTATCAGTATTGTCCGTAGTTTTTCAGAAAATGCTGCTTTGGTGGAAGCGAGAATCTATCTGGATAAGTGTGATGCAGAGGACAATTTCATTGCCAACGCATTTTCACAGAAATTCCGGTCAGAGGATCCGAATTTTGGAGCGAAATTTCTGGAACTTGCGGAAACGGCTGCTGTCGGACGGGCACTGTCAGATGCCGGGTTTGGACTTCAGTTTGCGGATGTAGGTGAAGAAAATGATCCGGAACAGGTGGATGCCGGGATTCAGATTCCGCAGTCATCTCAGAATTCAGGAACTGTGGAGAATCTAAACAGTGGGAATGGAGCTGCCTATCAACCGGATGAGAATACGTATCAACAGTCTGCAAGGCAGATGACGGGTGGTTCTATTCCGCTGATGCAGTCACAGTCTGGCATGATGGGACAGTTTTTTCAACAGGCACAGGCAAATGGTTCCATCATCGGTCAGCCATCCATGCAAAATACCTATGGCCAGCAGCCGGGAATGAATTCCATGGCGACAGGTACAGTGGGAAATGCGATAGACGGTTCCCTGCCTGTGGAAGAACTTCTGCAGCACATGACTTATGAGCAGGCAGTGCAGGTTGTGATCCCGGGCAAAGGAAAATTTGGCGGAAAGACCATGGGCCAGGTGGCAAAAGAAAGTCCGCAAAGTCTGGACTGGTTTGCCAGAAGTTATTCCGGGAATAACAATGCGGTTCCGGCTGCAGCTAAATTTTTGTTAAATAAAGCATTACCAATGGCAGGATAGTGGATTCTGCCTGTTAAGACCCTACAGTCAGCTATCTGGCTGCGGGGGAAAGGAGGCTTGAATATGGATGTATGACATGTCAGGGTTTGATTACGATATCCGCGATGTGGTGCGTGTACTGAATCTGCAGGTGCGTCGGAAAAATCCCAGTTCCTATGATGTGGACTGTCCCTTCTGTAACCATAAAACAGGAAAGATGAATGTTAATATCAAGAAAAACGTCTTCCGTTGTAACTATTGCAATGAGCAGGGGGGAATGCTGGATTTATACGCCAAGTTATATGGACTTTCAAAGGCAGAAGCAAACCGGCAGATCCGGGAGGCATTAAACCTGGGCCAATACCGGGATGATTATAAAATTCCAGAGAAAAAGCCGGAGCCTGAGATTCCCGAAAACAGTGACCGTGCATCGGATGAGGAAATCAACCATACCTATTCCATGCTGCTTTCCTATCTTACGTTATCAGAAAAGCACAGGGAAGACTTGCTGGCGAGAGGGCTTACGGACGAGCAGATCGAGATACAAAGATATCGGAGCGTTCCTCTTTTTGGATTAAAAAGTCTGACCAGGAAACTACAGGAAAAAGGATGTACGGTACAGGGAGTGCCGGGATTTTATCAGGATGAGGATGGAAAATGGACGATTCATTTTTCAGCGAAGAATTCCGGATTTCTGATTCCGATTCTTTCCATGGAAGGTCTGATCCAGGGATTTCAGATCCGGCTGGATCATGTGACAGATTCCAGAAAATACATCTGGCTTTCCAGTGTAAATTACCAATATGGAGTTTCATCCGGCAGTCCGGTTCATGTAATCGGAAATCTGGATGCGAAAGAAGTGTATGTGACAGAAGGCGCTTTAAAAGGAACCATTGCTCATTATCTGTCCGGAGCTACGTTCTTATGTGTGCCCGGAGTGAACCAGCATCGGAATCTCCGCCCTATTCTGGAGGACCTTTCTAAAAGAAATCTCCAGCTTGTGTATGAAACTTATGACATGGATAAGAAAATGCCAGTTACCTGTGATGGACAGTATAGTAAATGCAGCGAATGCACGCAGAGTAACAGGTTTGGAGAGTGTCTTTATAAGGTGAAAAAACGGGAAATTATTCAAAGTGGGTGCAGAAAACTGTACGAACTTTGCAGGGAATATTCTCTGCCGGTAAAACGGATGCTGTGGGATACGGATGAAAGCAAAGAATGGCGTGGACATATCAAAGGGATTGATGATCTCTATTATGATTTGTGCGTAAATAAGACAGATAAAACATCTCAAAGATTATAAAAACAGGAAGACCGGAGTATTCTGCTCTGGTCTTTCTTGAAGGAGAAAGTTTATGAAAAGTAAAAGAAATGTACCACTACTGTTTATGATGATTGCATCGTTCATTATATTTATATTTGCTGCAGGCAAATTAATTGAAATTTGTATGGAGTATCGGAAAGGCGATCATACGTATGAAGAACTTCTGGAGTACGTACAGGAGCCAGAAGCAGATGAACACGGTAAAAATGATCCGGATCCAGAAGATGATTCAGGATTTACGTTCCTTCAGGTAGATTTTGAAGGATTAAAGGCTCAGAATCCGGATGTAGCAGCATGGATTCAGATACCAGCACTTTCTGTTAGTTATCCGGTTGTACAGGGGAAGGATAATTCTTATTATCTGCATCATATGTTTGACGGACAGGAAAATAAGAATGGAAGTATCTTTATCGACTACCATAACCAGCCGGATTTCACGGACAGTAACACGATCATATATGGGCATAATATGAAAAATGGGAGTATGTTTGGAACATTGGATCAGTATCAGGAAAAAGAACTATTTCGGCAATATCCTTGTTTTTATATTTATCTTCCGGATAGCATCTTAGAGTACCGGATCGTATCCTGCTATGCGGGAAAGACAGGAAGTGTGGGGTATACTTATCGGTTTCCTGAGCAGGAAGATTTTCAGGACTTTTTGGAAAAGATTATATCCTACGCTGCCTATGATACAGGAACGGAAGTTATGGATACGGATCATATCGTCACGCTTTCTACCTGTGTCAACTCGGACCGAAATTATCGGTATCTGGTGCATGGAAAACTGGAGA
>JBJEMI010000083.1:0-1715 GCA_051879615.1 Lachnospiraceae bacterium | reverse complement strand
TGCAATCATGTATTCACGACAGGACTGACAGAAATGGATAAGAAGCCTGCAAGGGGCGAAGTATACCTGCGGTATCAGGACAAGTATTATACGCTCAGTGAACGTCGCATCCCATATCAGAGGGATAAGACTACAGATTTCCGCTTTTTTATCCTGACACTGTTTGCAATTGTTATGGAATTGGAAGATAAGACACCGATTCAGCCAGAAGATGTGATTCAGATTGAACTTCCAATCGGACTTCCACCAAAGCATTACAAAGAACTGTATGACAAGTATGAGAAATATTTTAAGGGTGATGGGAAAGTGTTTCAGGTGGAATACTGTGGCAGAGAATATCATCTGTGTATGAAAGATGTGAGGGCTTTTGTACAGGATCTGGCTGCCATGATGACAAAGATGGATAAGATCGGGGAAGCTCCGAAAGCAGTAGGAATTGATATTGGGGGATTCACAACAGATTATCTGCTGTTAAGAAGAGGAAAGCCTGATATGGATTATTGCGATTCATTGGAAAAAGGCATTATTACCATGTGTAATGAGATCATTTCCAAAGTCAACAGTGAATATGACATGTTGCTGGAAGAAATAGATGTGGAAAGCATCATTCGTGGGAAAACAGAGTTTTATGATGAGTATGTGGCCCGGGCGGTTGAGAACATGGTACAGGACTATGTCACAGATCTTCTGAATAGTATTCGTGAACGAGGTGTGGATACGAAATCTGCTTATACCGTGTTCATTGGCGGAGGTTCTATACTGCTCAAGCGGTTTTTAGAAAAGTCTGACCGTTTGGGACGTTATCTGTTCATTGACGACCTGCGCGCCAACGCAAAAGGGTATGATCTCCTGTATCGTATGTATGAAAGCAGCAAATAGAATGGGAAGTGATTGTTGTGACGAAAAAGAATCCTAATAAATTTACAATTGGATTTAAGAAAACCAATGCTTCCCACCAAAGAGTTGTTGAAATACTTAATAATACAGAAGATAAGGCGGATTTCATTGCCAGCGCAGTGCTTCATTATCTTGGCGAGGGAAAAGAAACTGATTCTTTGAATCCGGACAAGTCTTCCCTATTGCCATTGATTAGAACAATTGTAAAGAAAGAAATTCAAGGAGCAATCTCAGACAAGAAATATGTTTCTGCAGAAAGGGCAGAGCCGGATGAGACAGTCATGGATCTGTCTGGTTCAGAAGAGGAACCGATTGCTCTTGATGAACATATTATCAAAAATATCTCAAATGCATTGGATGCATTCCGAGGTATATAGAAAAGAAGCAGCCTTTTGATGGGCTGCTTCGATTTTTGTCGAAAAGTTTTTCAATTCATAAACCATTCATAACTGGCTCATAAGTTGCTCATAAATAGCCGTTCTATAATCAAACAATGGTGAAGTGGAGAACGAAAGGAATTACTTTTGTTTTCGGAGACCGTCAAGGAGTCCACGGAGCGTATGTAAAGCCAGATCTTTTTCTTCATCTGTACAGTCATTTAGCTCATAAATGATCTGTTCGATATAAGGATTGGCAGGTGGCTTGTCATAGAAGATGACGGAATCAAGCGAAATATTCAAGTATTTGGCTAATAGACTCAGAGTTTCAAGTCTGGGGTTAGCATTATAGTTCTCAATATCAGATATTGTGCGTAAGGAAACGTGCACATTTTCAGCCAGAGCATTCTGTGAAAGATTCCTGCGAAGACGTTCTTCTTT
>JBJEMI010000082.1:0-7078 GCA_051879615.1 Lachnospiraceae bacterium | reverse complement strand
AGGTTTTATGCGGCCTGCGAGTACTTTTTTAATTATTTAACTGTCAAACTCCCGTTTTCTGCAGATTCATTGTTTTTCATATCGAACCTCTTTCATCGTGATTTGGAACTGTTCAAAGCTATGTGATTCGAAAGAATTTCGCGTCTGACTTTGAACATTTCTATTTTAACATAGAACCTTGTGAAAAAAAAGACTGTTTTAGCGGAAAAGCGGATTGCTGTAATTGCAAAAAGCAAGAAGGGAAACTATAATGAAGTATAAAGGGGGGCTTCATATGAAACTGACATTTTTAGGAGCTGCACATGAGGTGACAGGCTCCTGTACCCTGCTCGAGACAGGGGACCGTAAAATTCTGGTTGACTGTGGAATGGAACAGGGGGCAGATATTTATGAAAATTGTGAAATACCGGTTGCACCGGGACGGATTGATGCATTGCTTTTGACGCATGCACACATTGATCATTCCGGATTAATACCGACGCTTGTGGCACGGGGATTTCATGGACCGATTTTTGCCACAGGAGCGACGACACGGCTGTGCGATATGATGCTTCGTGATTCCGCCCATATTCAGGAGCAGGAAACTGTCTGGAGAAACCGTAAGGCGGAACGCTCCGGGGCTGAACCATATGTTCCGGTCTATACCATGAAGGATGTGGAACAGACCATGCCGTTGTTTGAATCCTGTGATTATGAAAGGATCTATCAGATTTTTGATGGAGTCCGGATCAGATTTTTTGATGCGGGACACCTGCTTGGTTCTTCCAGCATTGAAATTACAGTGACAGAAGAAGCGGAGGAACGGATTCTGGTCTTTTCAGGGGATGTGGGAAATATTGACAGACCGCTGATCAAAGATCCGATCAGACCGGAGCATGCAGATTTCGTGGTCATAGAATCGACCTACGGGAACAGACTGCATGGGGAACGAAGTGACTATGTGATGCAGCTGGCAAATCTGATCCAGGATACACTGGATCGGGGCGGAAATCTGGTGATTCCGGCATTTGCAGTCGGAAGAACCCAGGAAATGCTCTATCTGATCAGAAAGATCAAGGATGAACAGCTGATCAGTAACCACCCGAATTTCCAGGTATGGGTAGACAGTCCGATGGCAGTGGAAGCTACGGAGATTTATTCCGGAGATATTATGGAATACTATGATGAAGAAGCACTGGATTATATCCGGAGGGGAATCGATATTCTGCATTTTCCGGGACTTCACATGTCAATCACCACACAGGAATCGACAGCGATCAACTTTGATGAGACACCGAAGGTGATCATCTCAGCCAGCGGAATGTGTGAAGCGGGACGTATCCGTCATCATCTGAAACACAATCTGTGGAGGGCAGAGAGTACCATTCTTTTTGTCGGCTATCAGACGGAAGGCACGCTTGGCAGGAAACTTCTGGAAGGGGCTGAAAAAGTAAAGCTGTTTGGAGAGGAAATCCAGGTCAATGCGAGAATTGCGGAGATGGATGGAATCAGTGGTCATGCGGACAGAGATATGCTGCTTGACTGGATCGGGAACCTGAAAGAAGCACCGCGGCAGATTTTTGTAAATCATGGTCAGGATGAGGTGACGGATGAATTCGCAGAAGCGATTACGAAGCGATTCGGATTTTCCGCAACGGCGCCGTATAATGGAGCAGTTTACGATCTGATGAGCGGAGAATGTCTGAAGGAAGGAAACAGGATTCGTATTGAAAACAGCATCTTAAAGAAACACCAGATCATTTCTTCTGTATACGAGAAGCTTCTGAGAGCAGGCAAGCGTCTGTTGGAGGTTATTGAAAAGAACAAAGGCGGGGCAAACAAGGATCTGAAAAAATTTACGGATGAGATCAATTCTCTTTGTGATAAATGGGAAAGATAAATCAATGATGAATGGAGGCAGAAAGTGACAGAATTACAGGAATCGACAGAAAAGATCAGGGAACGGGCAATCATTGTAGGAGTGGACCTGGGAACGGACGATGATTTCCGGGAGTCTATGGAAGAACTGGAGGCGTTGGCAGAGGCCTGTGAAATGGATGTGGTCTGTACGGTAACACAGAAAATGCCGGCAATTCACAAATCGCTCTACATCGGAACCGGAAAAGTTGAAGAGGTTCGTGAATATGTGAAAAATCTATGGGCAGATGTGGTGATTTTCGGAGATACACTCACACCGTCCCAGTTGCGCAATCTGCAGCAGGAACTGGATACAGCAGTCATGGATCGAACAAATCTGATTCTGGAAATTTTTGCCAAGAGAGCCGGGACAAGAGAAGCAAGACTTCAGGTTGAGGTGGCAAGATTACAGTATCTGCTGCCGAGACTTGTGGGAATGCATGAAGCCCTGGGAAGACAGGGGGGAGGAAGCGGCCTGGCCAATAAAGGTGCCGGTGAAAAAAACTGGAACTGGACAGGCGAAAGATCGAATATCGTCTGGCGCAGTATAAAAAAGAACTGGAGGAAGTGAGCAAGGAGAGAAAGACGCAGCGAAAGCTCCGGGCAAACTCGGGGATTCCGAGAATCGCGCTGGTCGGTTATACCAATGCGGGAAAGTCTACGATGATGAACAGAATGTTAAAGGACTTTGGCGGTTCGCAGGAAAAGCAGGTCATGGAAAAGGATATGCTTTTTGCCACACTGGAAACGACTGTAAGAAAGATCCGCGTTGACAGAAAGAGAGAGTTTCTGCTCTCAGATACGGTAGGGTTTATCAGTCACCTGCCCCACGGACTTGTGAAGGCCTTCCGTTCTACGCTGGAGGAAGCCTGTGAGTCAGATTTGATCCTGAATATCATTGATGCATCGGATAAACATCACAGACAGCAGCTGAAGGTGACGGAGGAAACCTTAAAGGATCTGGGGGCCGCAGAAATTCCTGTCATCTATGTGTATAATAAGGCAGATCTTGCGCACGAAGGACCGCTTCCGCAGATTCGCGGAGAGAATAAGATCTACCTGTCTGCAAAGACCGGGGCAGGAATTCCGGAACTGATCGATCTGATCTTTGAAACGCTGCATGCGGGAAATCTGGAAGCGGAGTTTCTGATCCCGTATACAGACGGAAGTGTATTATCGGAGCTGATGGAAAAAAGCAGGGTGCTGGAAACTGTTTATGAGGAGGAAGGTACCAGACTGAGGGTCAGCTGTGATCTGTCCATGTATCATAAGTACAAAAACTATCTGGTATGACAGCAATTGCCGGAAAAGCCATCGGTTTTTCCGGCAATTGCTTTTTTACAGTCAATATGTTATCTTTAAGATAATTCAGTTCACAGATCTATGCATATCGCAAAATATTCTCAAACTACTGTTCAATGATAAAGGATTTCTTTTTATTGAAAGGTCTGAAGGGGTTGACAGAAATCCGGTTTTATACTAATATTGTAACAAGAAAAACGAACAAATGTTCACTTGGATAAGGAGATTATAAATGGCAAATAAAGAAGATAAACAGAAGGCACTGGAAGCGGCATTGGGTCAGATAGAGAAACAGTACGGAAAAGGAGCGGTGATGAAACTGGGTGACACTTCTCATATGCAGGTAGAGGTGGTACCGACAGGTTCTCTGAGTCTGGATATTGCACTGGGGCTGGGAGGAGTTCCGAAGGGAAGGATTATTGAGATTTACGGACCGGAGTCTTCGGGTAAGACGACAGTTGCACTGCATATGGTAGCAGAAGTTCAGAAGCGCGGTGGCGTAGCCGGTTTTATAGATGCAGAGCATGCGCTGGATCCTGTATATGCGAAAAACATTGGTGTTGATATTGAAAATCTGTATATTTCTCAGCCGGACTGCGGAGAACAGGCGCTGGAGATTACAGAAACCATGGTTCGCTCCGGCGCGGTTGATATCGTGATTGTTGACTCCGTGGCAGCACTTGTGCCGAAGGCTGAGATCGATGGAGATATGGGAGATTCACATATGGGATTACAGGCGAGGCTGATGTCTCAGGCACTGCGAAAACTGACAGCCGTGATCAGCAAATCCAACTGTATCGTGATTTTCATCAACCAGCTGCGTGAAAAACTGGGTGTGATGTTCGGGAACCCTGAGACTACGACAGGAGGCCGTGCACTGAAGTTCTATTCTTCCATCCGTCTGGATGTCCGAAGAGTGGAAACATTAAAACAGGGCGGAGAAGTTGTAGGTAACCATACGAGAGTAAAAGTTGTCAAGAATAAAGTGGCGCCTCCGTTTAAGGAAGCGGAATTTGATATCATGTTCGGGAAAGGTATCGTAAAAGAAGGAGATCTGATCGATATGGCGTCAAATCTCGGCATTATTTCCAAGAGCGGCGCATGGTACGCATATGAAGGTGAAAAGATCGGACAGGGACGTGAAAATGCGAAGACGTTTCTGGCGACACATCCGGAAATTGCCGAAACAGTGGAACAGAAGATTCGTGAACATTACGGTCTGACCGAAAGCAGGGCAGCAGAAGAGCCGGAAGAATAAAATGCAGGATAGAAACATGATTTCGAAAGCAGATACAGAACTTACATCGGAACAGATCCAGGATGAAATCAGGCGCGCAAAGCTGCGCGCCCTTCGCCTTTTAGAGGCGATGGATCGTACTGAGGCAAATCTGCGTGAAAAACTGCAGTCTGCGGGATTTGGTTCTCAGGCCGTGGAAACGGCGATCGCCTATGTGAAAAGCTATGGATATCTGGATGATGAGCGGTATGTACGGGTTTATATTGAAAGCAAAAGCCGGACGAAAAGCCGCAGGCAGATTGAAATGGAGCTGATTTATAAAAAAGGGATCGATAAAGCACTGGTAGACAAGGGGTTTGAAACTGCGGAGACGGCAGATCCGGTGGATGTCATCGAAAAATATCTGAAGAAAAGAAAAATCGACCCGTATGATTGTGATTATGAACAGAAACAGAAATTCTATGCATATATGTTAAGAAAAGGCTTCCAATTGGAAGACCTGAAAAAGGTTTTTGACTTGACATAATGCATAAAAAAGTATAAAATTTAGGTGTTGTATTTTCGAACAATGAAAATTTAATAAAGGAGGTGCTCCTGTGATAGCTTATATCATTGCTTTAGTAGCAGCTGTTATCATAGCGTCAGCCGTTTCTGTTTTTCTGTATAAGAATTCTACAGAGAAGAAAATCGGAAATGCGGAAACAAAGTCGCGTGAAATAATAGATGAAGCATTGAGAACTGCCGAAACGAAAAAGCGTGAAGCCTTACTGGAAGCGAAGGAAGAGTCCATGCGTATGAAGAACGAATCTGAACGTGAAGTAAGAGAACGCCGGGCAGAGGTGCAGCGATATGAAAGACGTGTCCTTTCAAAAGAGGAACAGTTGGACAAGAAATCAGATGCACTTGAAAAGCGTGAAGCAAATTTTGCGGCGAAAGAAGAACGTCTTGCAAAAAAAGCGGCAGAGATCGATGAGCTTTATGAAAAAAGAGTACAGGAACTGGAAAGAATCTCTGGTCTTACCTCCGAACAAGCAAAAGAATATCTTTTAAAAGCAGTAGAAGACGAAGTAAAGACGGATACTGTCAAGTTGGTTAGGGAATTAGAAAATAAGGCAAAAGAGGAAGCAGCGAAGAAGGCTCGTGATTATGTTGTAACCGCCATTCAGAAATGTGCAGCAGATCATGTGGCAGAAACAACAATTTCTGTTGTTCAGCTTCCGAGTGATGAAATGAAAGGCCGTATCATTGGACGTGAAGGACGTAATATTCGTACTTTAGAGACAATGACAGGTGTGGATCTGATTATTGACGATACACCGGAAGCAGTTATTTTATCAAGCTTCGATCCTATTCGTAGAGAAGTAGCAAGAATTGCCCTTGAAAAATTAATTGTAGATGGACGTATTCATCCTGCAAGAATTGAGGAAATGGTTGAAAAAGCTCAGAAGGAAGTAGATACGATGATCCGTGAAGAAGGAGAAACAGCTACATTAGAAGTGGGTGTTCATGGAATTCATCCGGAACTTGTGAGACTTTTGGGCAGAATGAAGTTTAGAACCAGCTATGGTCAGAATGCATTAAAGCATTCTATTGAAGTTGCTCATTTAGCAGGACTTTTAGCAGCGGAAGTGGGCGTTGATATACGTACTGCAAAACGCGCAGGTCTTTTACATGATATTGGAAAGTCTATCGATCATGAAGTGGAAGGCTCCCATATTCAGATCGGTGTTGATTTATGTAGAAAATATAAAGAATCTGCAACAGTTATTAACGCTGTTGAGTCACATCATGGCGATGTAGAACCAACATCTCTGATCGCATGCCTTGTTCAGGCGGCAGATACAATTTCTGCAGCAAGACCTGGTGCAAGAAGAGAAACATTAGAAACCTATACAAACAGATTAAAACAACTTGAAGATATTACTAACTCCTTTAAAGGAGTCGAAAAATCTTTTGCTATTCAGGCAGGAAGAGAGATTCGTATCATGGTCGTACCTGAGGAAGTCAGCGATGCAGATATGGTATTGATGGCTCGCAGTATTTCGAAACAGATTGAAGCTGAATTGGAATATCCGGGACAGATTAAAATCAATGTAATCCGCGAAAGCCGTGTTATCGACTATGCGAAATAAAAAATAAGTTATTGAAACCTCTCATATACTAGTGTATATGGGAGGTTTTTTTATGTTGTTCCAATTATTTGTCCTTCGGATGTCTCCGGTCCTTCTGCTGGGAATGTGCAGGAAGCATCAGGAAAAAAAGTCTCTGAGCATTTTTCTGGGATTGGCGCTCTTTGTTATTCTGGCGGCATCATTAGTCGGTCTTGTGAAGGCGAACGGAATTTCCGGGATTCTGTACTTATTCCTTGGAATGTTTCCGCAGATCATATTCTATGGTTTCGCATTTTTTCTGATCTATCGTTGTATCTGGAAAGAATGGTCCGTACGCGTGTGGAAACGTATTTATCTGATTGCTGTTCTCTCCGTTTTGCTTGGAATCTGGGTGGAATGTTACTGTAATTCAGGACTCTTAACCCTTTTTGGAAAAATCATGAAAAGAAATTAAACAGGCAATTGATTTTCATTAAAAATCCCGTCTTTGACAGTTAGCAAAAGAAAAAATCGCTGTATCCCTTGTATTTAC
>JBJEMI010000081.1:0-38559 GCA_051879615.1 Lachnospiraceae bacterium | reverse complement strand
GGTTTCCAGCGATTTTGTATGAAGTTTTATGAGAGTGAAACTGTCGAAAACCCGGGATAAGAAATGAGGATGCTATTGAAAAACTCACAAATGTGAAATATAATGAAATAGATACAGAATAGAATCAAGGGCATATGCCTCAAAATAAAAGGAGAACACATATTATGGAACAGTACAAACAGGAATTTATAGAGTTTATGGTAGACAGCAAAGTGCTGAAATTTGGAGAATTCACATTAAAAAGCGGCAGAAAATCTCCTTTCTTTATGAATGCGGGCGGTTATGTCACAGGTTCTCAGCTGAGAAAACTGGGAGAGTATTACGCAAAAGCAATTCACGATAAATACGGTGATGATTTTGATGTTTTATTCGGACCGGCTTACAAAGGGATCCCTCTTGCAGTCGTAACAGCCATTGCATACAGTGATCTGTACGGAAAAGAAGTACGTTACTGCTCAGACCGTAAAGAGGAAAAGGATCACGGAGCTGATAAGGGAAGCTTTCTGGGCAGCAGCTTAAAAGACGGTGACAGAGTGATCATGATCGAAGATGTGACTACCTCCGGAAAATCAATGGAAGAAACAGTACCAAAGGTAAAGGGTGCAGCAGATGTGGAGATCAAAGGTCTCATGGTTTCCCTAAACCGCATGGAAGTCGGCAAGGGCGGAGAAAAGTGTGCACTGGATGAAGTGAAAGACCTGTATGGTTTTGATACGGCTGCGATCGTTTCAATGGCAGAAGTTGTAGAATACTTATACAACAAAGAAGTAAATGGCGAGGTAGTCATTGACGATACATTAAAAGCGGCAATTGATGCATATTATGAACAGTATGGGGTAAAATAGGAGGATTTCCTTCATGAGTGAAAAAATTTATAAAACCATAAGAAATACAGGGGCAGGCAATATTGCCATCGGAATTATTGCGATTGTAACCGGTGTTGTCAGCGGCGTTCTGCTGATCGTCAGCGGCGCGGGACTTTTAAAGAAAAAGTCGGAGATTATGTTTTAATGAAAACAAATGAAAAAAACGGGAAGTTCGCATTGTGGGGAGGCAGGGTCCTGTTCGGAGTATATCTGATAGGACTCTGCTACTTCCTGTTTTTTGCGGAAAACTACGGAAGGGCACCGGGACGGGGAGAATACCGGTATAATTTAATACCGTTTCATGAGATAGAAAGATTCTGGAAGTATCGGAGTATTCTGGGGATTCATTCCTTTTACAATCTGGTCGGAAATGTGCTTTGTTTTGTACCGGCAGGTTTCTTTGTACCGATTTTAAGAACGAGGAGAAGAAGAGTTTGCTACACGTTCTGTGTGGTCTTTCAGATGAGTCTGTTGATTGAACTGATTCAGCTTGTTACGAAGGTAGGAAGCTTTGACGTGGACGATATCATATTAAATACGCTGGGTGGCCTGTTAGGGTACTGCCTGCTGATGATCGCAGATCGATGGAGGGGACATGAAAAGAAAGAGATCTTATAAATTTACTGCAAAACGGCATTCCCGTGAGGGAAAGATTTCTGCAGCTGCAGGTTCTGTGTCATTCATCCTGACGATGATTTTGATTGATATTTCCTATTCGAATAAGGGCGGGACAGGAAAGGCATCGGCTGTACTGGGGCTGCTGACTGTTCTTTTGAGCACTGCAGGAGTATTTTTCGGACGAAAGGGATTTCAGGATGAAGACTGCTATCAGCTTTTCTCCTGGATCGGAATATTACTGAATCTCGTAATCCTGCTGTTCTGGATTGCCGTTTTCGGAATGGGCTTATTATATTAGAAATGGAGATTGGATATGAAATATCTTGAAATATACAGAGAAGAAAACGAAGCAGCATCGGAACGTTTCGAACTTTCGATGGAACGCATCAGAGAACTGGCATCAGAGTCGTCTGATGCGGGCGCATTTGCAGACTATTTCCGGAAAACAGCTGCGTTCATTGTTATGATGGAGGATGTACTTTGCAAAACACAGTCCGGATGGATGAATTCGGCTTCGGAAACGGAGCTGAAGCTGTTAAATCAGAAACTGTATGAAGACATTCTGGGAGAACACTATGAATCCAGCTACGCAAATCCGGTATTTGCCGTAAAGATGCTGGGAGAAGGATACGGACAGCTGCTCAGCTTTGTGTATTCAGAGATCAGAGGTATGATCGTCTATGCCTTTGAAGGCAGAGTGTTGGATATGACGATCCTGAATGAGCTTCTGCTTCAGATCTACACCTGCTTTGGAGAGGAAGTACCTTCCTATGAGGAACTGAAGGACATCGTCTACTGGCATATGAGTGATTACTGCGATATTAAGATGGAACAGAGAGTCCGGGATATGGTGGATCCGGAAATGAGCTTTGCGCGGGACATCATCTGCGGAGAAGACCTGACAAATACGCGGTATCTCTATCTGTTCGGGGAATACATTTCCGAAAGTGAGTTAAAGGTCTGCAGATTTTTAAATACACTGCCGGAAGAAAAAATATTAAAAATGGCGGAAACCTTTACCGAAGGTTACCGTATGGGCTTTGAAAAGGCGGGAATCGATCTTTCAAAGAAAAAAACAGTCAATATCCGTTACAGTCTCGGTTTTGAAAGAGTGGTCAGAGAAGCAGTCCGTCTGTTTGAAGAGATGGGGCTTCAGTCGGTGATCTACCGGTCGGCAGAATCCTCCTTCCATAAAAATCAGACACTGAAGATCGGTTACTATGGAGCGATTGCAAATAAGCAGTATGATTATGATCATAAGGAAGATCAGGCACTTTATCTGGACAAGGCATTTGTGGAACGAAAACTGGGGGCAATGCGTTATGCCTATGAGCAGCAGAAAAATCCGGCGGGAGTTCATGCGGGTCCGGCTGTCATGGAGGTATTCGGTGAGACACCGTTTGTACCCGTGAGCAAACCGGAAGCGGCCAGACTTTCCGAAAAACAGCAGAGCCTGATGGTACATTACAATAACGCGGCGGGACAGATTACCAATGAATATATTCCGGGAGATGAGAGAAGCTTTACGATCATCGCATTTCCTGTGCCGGAAATCGGGGATCTTTTTGAGGAGATCTTTGAAGAGACCGTAAAGATCAATACACTGGATTACCATCTCTATGAAACGATTCAGCAGACACTCATCGATGCGCTGGATGAGGGAGAGGCGGTACACATTACCGGAAAGGGAGAAAACTGTACAGATCTTCTGGTAAAACTGCATCCGCTGAAGGATCCTGCGAAGGAGACAGCGTTTGAAAATTGTGTGGCAGATGTGAATATTCCGGTGGGAGAAGTCTTTACATCTCCGGTGCTGGAGGGCACAGAAGGGATCCTGCATGTCAGCCAGGTTTATTTAAATGATCTGAGATATACAGATTTAAAAGTATCTTTCCGGGATGGAATGGTGAGTGACTATTCCTGCGGTAATTTTGAAGATCCGGAGGAGGGCAGAAAGTATTTTCTGGAAAATGTGCTCTATCACCATTCGACACTTCCGCTGGGAGAATTTGCCATCGGTACGAACACGACAGCCTATATGATGGCTGAAAAATACAGGATCGTTCATAAGCTGCCGATTCTGATCGCAGAAAAGATGGGACCGCATTTTGCGCTCGGTGATACCTGCTACAGTTTTGCCGAAGAACAGAGACTGTACAATCCGGACGGCAGGGAAATCGTGGCAAAAGACAACAGCTGTTCGATTCTTCGAAAGGAAGATCCTTCCAGGGCATATTTTAACTGTCATACAGACATTACGATTCCGTATGATGAGCTTGGCATGATTGAAGTTGTAAAAGCAGACGGAAGCAGAACACCGATTTTTGCAGAAGGACGTTTCTGCCTGCCGGGTACGGAGGAGCTGAATCGTCCGTTTGATGAATGATACAGCAGGTTATTCTGTACCCTTATGAATAGTTATGAGTAAATCTGTATTGACACAGAAGAGGTAAAAAAGTAAACTGGACTTATAAATTGTGAAACATTTATAAAATAAACTAATAATGCTTATTGATGGAGGAGAGAAAATGGCAAGAGTAGGTATTGTTATGGGCAGTGATTCCGATATGCCTGTTATGAGAAAAGCAGCCGATGTTCTGGAAAAACTGGGTGTGGATTTTGAAATGACAATTATTTCCGCGCACAGAGAACCGGATATTTTTTATGAATATGCGAAAACCGCAGAGAGCAGGGGAATGAAAGTAATCATTGCAGGAGCCGGCATGGCAGCACATCTTCCTGGAATGTGCGCAGCAATCTTTCCGATGCCTGTCATTGGGATTCCGATGCACACGACTTCCTTAGGCGGAAGAGATTCTCTTTATTCTATCGTTCAGATGCCGACAGGAATCCCTGTTGCGACTGTTGCGATCAACGGGGGAGCAAACGCAGGTATCCTGGCAGCGAAAATCCTTGCTGTTTCAGATGAAGCACTTTTACAGAGATTAAAAGAGTATTCTGAAGAAATGAAAGCACAGGTAGTTGCAAAAGCGGATAAATTAGATGAAATTGGTTATAAAGCATATGCCGATGGCATGAAATAGAGAGGGAGGAGAGAAGCGCATGGATTACAAGAACGCAGGCGTTGATATTGAAGCAGGGTACAAATCAGTAGAACTGATGAAAAAACATGTAAAAGAAACAATGAGACCGGAAGTACTGGGAGGTATCGGAGGGTTCTCAGGTGCATTCTCCATGAGTGCATTCAAAGATATGGAAAAACCGACACTTGTTTCAGGTACAGATGGTGTCGGCACAAAATTAAAACTGGCCTTTTTGCTGGATAAGCATGACACCGTGGGTATTGACTGTGTTGCAATGTGTGTCAATGATATTGCCTGTGCAGGCGGAGAACCGTTATTTTTCCTGGATTACATTGCATGCGGTAAAAATGAACCGGAAAAGATCGCTACGATCGTAAGCGGTGTTGCAAACGGATGCAAACAGTGCGGTGCCGCACTGATCGGCGGAGAAACTGCAGAAATGCCGGGGTTTTATCCGGTAGACGAATACGATCTGGCCGGTTTTGCTGTTGGTGTCGTTGATGAGAAAGATCTGATCACAGGCGCAGAGATCAGGGACGGGGACGTATTGGTTGGTATGGCATCCTCCGGTGTACACAGCAACGGATTCTCTCTTGTTCGTAAAGTGTTCAGCATGACAGAAGAAAATTTAAATACATATTATGACTGTCTGGGAACAACACTGGGAGAAGCACTGATCGCTCCGACAAAGATTTATGTGAAGGCTTTAACTGCAGTGAAAGAAGCCGGCGTGAAGATCAAAGGCTGCAGCCATATCACAGGCGGCGGTTTTTACGAAAACATTCCGAGAATGCTTCCGGTTGGTGTAAGAGCGGTAATTGAAAAGAACAGTTATCCGATCCCTCCGATCTTCAAAATGTTAAAAGAAGAGGGTAGCATTGCAGAAGAAATGATGTATAATACATATAACATGGGGATTGGTATGATCCTTGCACTGGATCCGTCTGATGTGGAAAAAGCAATGGCAGCGATCAAAGAAGCCGGCGAAGAACCATACATCATCGGTAAGGTGGAAGCAGGAGAAAAAGGAGTTACTTTATGCTAAAAATTGCAGTTCTTGTCTCTGGCGGAGGAACAAATTTACAGGCGGTTATTGATGCAATTGATTCGGGTAAGATCACAAATACTGAAATCGCGCTTGTGGTCAGCAATAATAATAATGCCTATGCACTGGAACGCGCCGCAAAGAGCGGCATCGCATCTTTGTGTCTTTCTCCGAAGGAATATGATTCCAGAGAAGAATTTCATCAGGCATTGACACAGACGTTAAAAGAAGCAGGTGTGGATCTGATCGTACTGGCAGGATATCTGGTGGCGATTCCGGAAATGCTCGTAAAAGAATTCCCGAACAGAATCATCAATATTCATCCATCGCTGATTCCTTCGTTTTGCGGAACAGGCTTCTATGGTCTGAAGGTACACGAGGGTGTGCTTGCCAGAGGTGTAAAGGTGACCGGAGCGACAGTTCATTTTGTGGACTGCGGCATGGATACCGGTCCGATCATCCTGCAGAAGGCAGTGTCCGTGTGTCAGGGAGATACTCCGGAGATTCTGCAGAAACGTGTGATGGAAGAAGCGGAATGGCAGATTCTTCCGCAGGCGATTGATCTGATTGCAAATGGAAAAGTGACAGTAGAGAATGGAAAAACTGTCATCAAATAACGGGAAATGAGTCTGGAGATTCCAGACTCATTTCTGTGCTTAAAAAGAAAGGATATTATCATGAAAATACTGGTTGTAGGAAGCGGCGGAAGAGAGCATGCTCTTTGCTGGAAAATTGCCCGGAGCAAAAGGGTTGATAAAATTTACTGTGCACCGGGAAATGCAGGAATCGCATCTGTTGCGGAATGTGTATCCATCGGTGCCATGGAATTTGACAAACTGGCAGCATTTGCCATAGAAAAAGAGATTGACCTGACGGTGATCGGTATGGATGATCCGTTAGTGGGAGGCATTGTAGATGTGTTTGAGGCACAGGGCCTCCGTGTTTTCGGACCGCGTAAAAATGCGGCAATCCTGGAAGGAAGTAAGGCATTTTCCAAGGATCTGATGAAAAAATACAATATTCCGACGGCTGCTTATGAAAATTTTGACGATCCGGAAAGAGCGCTTGCTTATCTGGAAACGGCAACCTTCCCGATTGTATTAAAGGCAGACGGACTGGCACTCGGAAAGGGTGTTCTGATCTGTAATACACTGGAAGAAGCAAAGGACGGTGTAAAATCCATCATGCTGGATAAGCAGTTCGGCAGTGCCGGAAACCAGATGGTCATCGAGGAATTCATGACAGGCCGTGAAGTGTCGGTTTTAAGCTTCGTGGACGGCAGCACGATTAGGATCATGACTTCTGCCCAGGATCACAAACGTGCACTGGACGGTGACCGGGGACTGAACACGGGCGGTATGGGAACCTTCTCTCCGAGCCCGTTCTATACAGAAGAGGTGGATGAATTCTGCCGGAAACATATCTATCAGGCAACAGTGGATGCCATGAAGGCAGAAGGCCGCGAGTTCAAAGGAATTATTTTCTTTGGATTAATGTTGACAAACCAGGGGCCCAGAGTGTTAGAATATAATGCCAGGTTTGGTGATCCTGAAACACAGGTAGTACTTCCGAGAATGAAAAATGATATCGTGGAAGTATTCGAGGCGTGTGTAGACGGAACACTGGATCAGGTTGATCTGGAATTTGAAGACAATGCAGCGGTTTGCGTTGTACTTGCCAGCGAAGGATATCCTGTGAAATATGAAAAAGGACTTCCGATCAGCGGCCTGGAGACATTTGAGGATAAGGAAGATTATTATGTATTCCATGCAGGTACCAGATTCGAAGGAGATACCATTGTTACGAATGGAGGACGTGTTCTTGGTGTAACAGCCAAAGGTGCTACATTAAAAGAAGCGAGAGCCAATGCGTATAAAGCAGCCCAATGGGTTACTTTTGATAACAAATACTGCAGAAGTGACATTGGAAAGGCAATCGACGAAGTATAAATTATGAAACAGTGCGGTTTCATAAAAACAGAAAGGGAAATTTTATGAAAAGATTTTTTGCACTTTTACTGACTTTGACGATGCTTGGTTCCCTGGGAACGACAGCGTTTGCAGCAGAAGAGGAAGTTGAACTGACCGATACCATGTTCCGGATCGGTTCGTTTACTTATGACATTATTGATGCGGATCAGTCCAATATGCCGAATGGATTTACGATCGGAACGTACGATTTTCACGGTACAGAGGTAGATGCGGGACATACGGAAAATTCTGATATGCTGTGTATGATGGCAATGGATATCAAAACAGGATACGAATATCGTTTCATCTACAATCCGGATATCGATGAATTTTGTCCTTATTTCGGATATGACATCAAAGACGGATATATTTATACGATTCCGGTATATGAAGATGCGGAAATACCGTTTGGGTTTGAACAGGCTGATTATGTGATCCAGACAGTTCCGGTTACCGTTTATCAGAGAGAGGATGCAGAGCTGACACTGGAGGAAATCGCGCTGGGTATTATTTCAGACAATGCATACTTTGTATTCCTGATGATGGATGAAAATGGGGAAGAGGTATATTATACCTATGATCTGACAGACAGAACATTCCAGAGAGCGCTGCTTCAGATCCGTGATGCGGAGACCATAGAAGATTATAATCAGCTGGTCAAGGATCTGCATGTAGAGATCGGGGATCTGAATGCACAGTTTACCAAACGTATGAATCAGCGGCTGACTGTGATGGGTGTTATGCTTGCAGTGACATTCATCTGTATCGGTATCGCTGTGAATCAGCATCTGAAGATCAGACAATTAAAAGCAGTGCTTGCCGGAGAAGCAGAAGAGGATGGTGACGAGCCGGGGGATGATCATAAAACGGTTATCGTAAAGCGGGAAGAAGTTCAGGAAACTGCAGCAGCAGAATCGGAAGAAGTCCGGGAAGAGTCAGCAGACGACGATTTCGATGATATCGACATTCTGGATCTGGATGATGAAGAATAAAATAGTAACCATAGAGGCTGCAGCAGAGAAATCTGTTGCAGCCTTCTTGAAATAAAGGAGTTTATTACAGTATGAAGGAACAGTATACGGAAAAAGCAAAGCAGGCATTGAAATATGCTGTCAGGATTTCGAAAAATCTCGGTCATTCTTATACGGGGACAGAGCACATTCTGCTGGGACTGATCCAGCAGAAGGATTCCCTTGCGGGAAGCATTCTGGAGAGCTTTCATATAGAGGAACCGAAGGTTCTGGATTATATTGATCAGCTGATCGCTCCGGTGGAACTGGCAGTCTATGAGCAAACAGAGGGGTATACACCGAGAGCCCGGAAAATTCTGGAGGACGCAGCGGAAGAGGCAGAGCGTTTCCATGAAAAGCGGATCGGGACGGAACATCTTCTGATCGCGATCTTAAAAGATTTTGAGTGCATTGCCTCCAAGCTGTTAAAAACACTGGATGTCAATGCCAGGGAAATGTATCTGGAAATTATTAAGGCGATGGGTGAAGACGGCAAGAACTATCAGGAGGAGCTGGCAAAAGAGCATCAGATGAACGAGAAAGGTTCTCTCCTGGAAAAATACAGCCGGGATCTGACGGAAATGGCCGGAAAGCGTCAGCTGGATCCGGTCATCGGAAGACAGGAAGAGATTCAGCGTATCATACAGATTCTGAGTCGGCGTACGAAAAACAACCCGTGTCTGGTGGGTGAGCCGGGAGTTGGCAAAAGTGCTATTGTGGAAGGTCTGGCACAGAGGATCGTAGCGGGAAATGTCCCTGAGACATTGAAAAATAAGCGTCTCATTATGCTGGATCTGACAGCGATGGTGGCAGGTACCAAGTATCGCGGAGAATTTGAAGAACGAATCAAGACAGTGATCGATGAAGTACGCATGAACGGCAATCTGCTGCTTTTTATTGATGAGCTTCATATGATGATCGGTGCAGGCGGTGCAGAGGGAGCCATGGATGCTTCCAATATATTAAAACCCTCACTCTCCAGAGGAGAGATCCAGCTGATCGGAGCGACGACCGTTGCGGAATACCGTAAATATATTGAAAAGGATGCAGCATTGGAACGCCGTTTCCAACCGGTATCCGTGGAAGAACCAACGGAAGAGGAAAGCATCAGTATCTTAAGAGGGCTGCGGCCGGCATATGAAGAGCATCATCATCTGATGATTACAGACGAGGCCATCGAAGCAGCGGTAAAGCTTTCCAAACGCTATATCAATGACCGTTTTCTGCCGGATAAAGCGATCGATGTTATGGATGAAGCGGCAGCAAAGGTCCGATTAAACTTCGGAAAAAGAGAGAAAGAAGCGGCAGAGGAATCGCCGGAAGACACGATCGCGGCACTGCAGTCAGAAAGAGAACAGCTGATCTTTGAAGGTGAATACGAAAAAGCAAAAGAATTGAAGGAAAGGATCGACAGACTGGCGGAAAAACTGCAGAAAGAAGCAAAAAGAAAATTCCGCAGCAAAAGAAATTCTCAGGTGACCGCGGCAGACATTGAGCATGTAATTTCAGAATGGACGAAGATTCCGGTAGAGAAACTGGCTGCCAAAGAATCCGAGCGGCTGAAAAATCTGGAGAGCATTCTTCATAAGAGAGTCATCGGGCAGGAGGAAGCCGTAAAGGCGGTCGCCCGCGCGGTAAAACGCGGAAGGATCGGATTAAAGGATCCGAAGAGGCCGATCGGTTCCTTTTTATTTCTGGGGCCGACCGGAGTGGGAAAGACAGAGCTTTCCAAAGCACTGGCGGAGGTTTTATTCGGGACTGAAAATGCGATGATCCGCATAGATATGTCGGAATATATGGAAAAGCACAGTGTATCAAAAATGATAGGTTCGCCGCCCGGATATGTGGGACATGACGACGGCGGACAGTTAAGTGATAAGGTACGCAGAAATCCGTATTCTGTAATCCTTTTTGATGAAATTGAAAAAGCACATCCGGATGTATTCAACATTCTGCTTCAGGTGTTGGATGACGGACGGATCACAGATTCCCAGGGACGTGTGGTTGACTTTAAAAATACAGTGATCATTATGACTTCGAATGCGGGCGCGGGTGCGATCATCTCTCCGAAGAAACTGGGATTTGGCGCGAAAGAGGATGCGAAGGCAGACTATGAGCGTATGAAGGCCGGGGTCATGGAGGAAGTAAAACGAATTTTCAAACCGGAATTTCTGAATCGTATTGATGAGATCATGGTCTTCCATACATTGGGAGAGGAACATTTAAAGAAGATCACGGGACTTTTGCAGAAGGAACTGGCAAACCGCTGTAAAGAACAGCTGGATCTCAATCTGGTATTTCGCAGTACTGTGAAAAATCTGATCGTGCAGACCGGAAAAGATGAAAAATATGGTGCAAGACCGCTAAAACGTGCTTTGCAGACTCTGGTAGAGGATGCATTGACCGATGAGATCCTGGCAGGTCGTATAAAGGCAGGAGATACGGTGGCAGTCGGTGTACAGGGTAAAAAATGTACATTTCAGGCAGTGGAGGAGCATTAATGGCAAAGGCAAAAAATACGGTATTTTTCTGTCAGGAATGCGGCTATGAATCAGCCAAATGGATGGGGCAGTGTCCCGGCTGCCGTGCATGGAACAGCTTCGTGGAAGAACCGGTTGTAAAATCTTCGGGCAGATCAGGCGGAAAGTCTCCTGCGGTGTCTGTAAAGGCGGTTACACTGGCAGAAATTGAGACGGAAGAAACAGAACGTATTTCTTCCGGAATGGCTGAACTGGACAGAGTCCTCGGAGGAGGTATTGTACCGGGGTCTCTCGTGCTGGTAGGCGGAGATCCCGGAATCGGTAAATCTACGATTCTTCTTCAGGTGTGCAGAAATCTTTCACAGGCGAAGCATTCTGTTCTGTATGTATCCGGCGAAGAATCACTGCAGCAGATCAAGATGCGTGCAAAAAGGCTCGGAGAATTCAATTCCGGTCTGAAGCTTCTGTGTGAGACCGGTCTGAATGCGGTAGAAGATGTGATCGCAAAGGAAAAGCCTGAAATTGCAGTCATCGACTCTATACAGACGATGTGCAGTGAAGAGATTTCCTCGGCACCCGGCAGCGTTTCCCAGGTTCGTGAGTCTACGGCGGTACTGATGCAGATCGCCAAGAAACAGGGAGTAACGATTTTTATCATCGGTCATGTGACCAAAGAAGGGACGGTTGCAGGACCGCGCGTTCTGGAACACATGGTAGATACAGTGCTCTATTTCGAAGGTGACCGGCATGCGGCCTATCGGATCCTTCGGGGAGTGAAAAACCGTTTTGGTTCAACGAATGAGATCGGAGTATTTGAAATGACGGAGGCCGGTCTCTGCGAAGTGGCAAATCCGTCTGAATATATGCTGAGCGGCAAACCGCAGGGGGCCTCCGGTTCCGTTGTGGCCTGTTCCATGGAGGGAACGAGACCGATCTTAATTGAGATCCAGGCGCTGGTCTGCCGAACCAATTTCGGAATTCCGAGACGTACCGCAGCGGGGACGGACGCCAACCGGGTCAATCTTTTGATGGCAGTGCTGGAAAAACGGCTGAATCTTCAGCTCTCATCCTGTGATGCCTACATCAACATTGCGGGGGGCATTCGGATGAACGAGCCCGCGGTAGACCTGGGGATCGTACTTGCGATCATCTCCAGTTTCAAGGACAGACCGGTGGCCGAAAAGACGATCGTATTCGGAGAAGTGGGGTTAAGCGGAGAAGTCCGCGCAGTCAGCATGGCAGAGCAGCGTGTGCTCGAGGCGAAAAAACTGGGTTTTGAGAAAGTGATCCTGCCAAAGGCAAATCTGGACAGCCTGAAACGAATTGAAGGCATTGCGCTGCAGGGCGTTGCCACGGTCATGGATGCACTGCGCTGTATTCTTTCATGATATGAAAAGCAGATGAAATAACGAGGAGGGGCTTGTATGAATCCTGTATATGAGAAATTAGAGAAGTGTGTAAATGCGATCAGAGAGAAGACAGATTTCATGCCGGAGGCGGCACTGGTTCTGGGGTCCGGTCTGGGTGATTATGCTGAGTGCGTGCAGGTAGTGAAGTCGGTAGCGTACAGCGAGATCCCGGGTTTTCCGGTCTCGACAGTAGCCGGTCATCAGGGCAGATTTATTTTTGGATATGTGGAAAAGGTGCCGGTGGTGATCATGCAGGGACGTGTGCATTATTATGAAGGATACCCGATGCAGGATGTGGTTCTTCCGATCAGACTGATGGGAATGCTGGGAGCCAAGAAGATTCTTCTGACCAATGCGGCAGGCGGGGTCAATCCTGATTTTAAGCCGGGAGATTTTATGATGATCAGGGATCATATTACGACGGCAGTTCCAAGTCCGCTGATCGGGGCGAATCCGGAGGAACTGGGAGTACGTTTCCCGGATATGAGTGAAGTGTACAGTAAAAGGCTGTGCGGTGTGATCAGAGCGGCTTCCGAAAAGCTCGGGATTCCGGTGCAGGAGGGTGTCTATATGCAGTTTACAGGTCCGCAGTATGAAACTCCGGCGGAAATCAGGATGTGCCGTGCATGGGGCGGTGACGCAGCCGGTATGAGTACAGCCTGTGAGGCGATGGCAGCCAGACATATGGGAATGGAAGTATGCGGTATTTCCTGTATTACCAATATGGCAGCAGGGATATGTGAACGCCCGTTAAGTCATGCGGAAGTACAGGAAACGGCGGACAGGGTCAGCAGACAGTTTGAACAGCTGGTTACAGAAGTCATTAAAAATATATCCTGATGACGGAGTCAGCTGCTTTTGTCCCGGAATCGGATGATTTTTCAGAGTTTAAACTTTTTTAAAGAGAAAAACACATATTCGTCACAAATAGCTGATAGACTGACCAATGTAAAAAGTAAAGAGAATATCACGTGACGAAGGGAGAGTTTCGTATGAGCGAAGAATTTGATAAAAAATACAATGGTGATCAGGAGAATGGCTGCAATGCAAATCCGGAGGATGAATGGCCGATAGAAATAGAAGAATTTCCTCCAAAAGAAGAAGCAGCGGAAGAAGCGGAGAAGGAATCAGCCGAAGAATCTGTTTCGACTACGGAATACCGCTTTACAGGCCCGTTCTATAATGACAATACAGATTATCAGTACGGCGAAAATTCACAGCAGACTGCATTTTCACAGGAATCGGAAGGTTCGCAGCAGAGCGGAAATGAAGAGCCGAAACAGGAGACATCAAACAAGAAAATAAAAAAAGTGAAAAAAGGCGGCTTCGGTAAAACCCTCACAAAAGCGGCATGTATCGCACTCGTGTGCGGACTTGTGGGCGGCGGGGCATTCCTTGGTGTCGTACATTTCGGCGGTGAAAAGCTGGGTATCGGTGCAGCTGAGAATCAGAACAGTTACTCTATCACAAAGGATATGCCGTCGACCAGCCAGGCGGTGAATACATCGATCAAAAACAGTATTGATGTTTCAGACATTGCAGAGGGCTGTCTGCCATCCATCGTATCCATTACCAATAAAGGGGTACAGGAGGTTCGTACCTGGTTCGGCACCTACCAGCAGGAAGCAAGCAGCAGCGGTTCCGGTATTATTATCGGCAAGAATGATACGGAACTTCTGATCGTAACGAACTACCATGTTGTTTCCGGATCTTCTGAACTGAGCGTGTACTTCAGTTTCGAAGAAGGCGAAGAAGAAAAGAATGTGGTCAGCGCAACGATCAAGGGTTATGAGGCACAGAAGGATCTGGCTGTGATTTCCGTCAAACTCTCTGATATTCCGGAAGAAACAATGGATAAAATCGTAATTGCGTCTCTTGGAGATTCTTCAGAAGTAAAGATCGGTGAGCAGGTCGTTGCGATCGGTAATGCGATGGGATGCGGTCAGTCAGTCACAACCGGTATCATCAGTGCACTGAACCGTCCGGTAACCGTAGAGCTGGATAATGTAGGTACGATTACCAATAACCTCATTCAGACAGATGCAGCCATTAACTTCGGAAACAGCGGCGGTGCGCTTGTAAACATGAGAGGTGAGGTAATCGGCATTAATGCGGCAAAATTCTCCAGTGAAGCGGAAAATATGGGCTATGCGATCCCGATCTCCGATGTAGAGGGTATCATTGGTGAACTGATCAACAGAGAAACACGCGATAAGGTCGATGAAGAAAAATCAGGATATCTTGGAATCACCTGTGTAGATGTTACAGAGGACGTATCCAATGCGTACGGAATGCCGGTGGGTGTCTATGTCAATGAGGTGGTAAAAGGTTCCGCAGCAGATAAAGCGGGAATCAAGGCCGGTGATATCATTGTGAAAATGGAAGGCAGTACGGTTGCCAGCTATGCGGAATTAAAAGAACAGCTCGGTTATTATGAAGCCGGAGAGACGGTTGAGATCGTGGTCAGAGAACGTGCTTCGGGATATGAAGAAAAAACGTGTTCTGTAACGCTCAGCAGCAAATCTGAAGCAGTCGTTAAGTAAATATGATATTTTCATAAAGTATTTTTCAGGGGTATAGGCAACTATGCCCCTTTTGTGTTAAGATGTACAAAGATTTGATGAAAGAGGTAGTACACGATGGAGATCAAAGAAAAAGAATTACAGGAACAGGAAACAGATGATAATGAATACGAAAAAGTCTGTTTTGTCTGCCGCAGACCGGAGAGCAAGACAGGCAAAATGATTACCATGATGGAAGGAATGTACATCTGTCCGGACTGTATGCAGAAAACGATGGATGCGGTGAGTGCAAGCCCGCTGAATTTAAATAAATATACAGAAAAAAGTGACGATCTGGAGATGCCGAAAGGACCGAGTATCAGTATGATCAATCTGTCAGATCTGCAGGGACTGATGCCGCAGCGCAAGCGTGTGAAGAAGAAAAAAGAAGGCAGTAAGCCGGCGATCAATATCAAGGATATTCCTGCACCGCACCAGATCAAAAAACAGCTGGATGAATATGTGGTAGGACAGGAGCATGCGAAGAAGGTCATTTCTGTAGCCGTTTATAATCATTACAAACGTGTGGCCACAGACACAATGGACAGTATTGAAATTGAAAAGTCCAATATTTTAATGATCGGGCCGACAGGATGCGGCAAGACCTACCTTGTGAAAACACTGGCGAAGCTTCTGGATGTTCCGCTGGCGATCGCAGATGCAACTACGCTGACAGAGGCCGGCTATATCGGGGATGACATTGAAAGTGTTGTTTCCAAGCTTTTAGCTGCAGCCGATAATGATGTGGAAAAAGCAGAGCGGGGAATCATTTTCATCGATGAGATTGACAAGATCGGGAAAAAGAAGAATCAGAACCAGAGAGATGTCAATGGAGAAGCGGTTCAGCAGGGGCTTTTAAAGCTTTTAGAGGGTGCCGAGGTGGACGTTCCGGTAGGGGCAAACAGCAAAAACGGAATGGTTCCCCTGGAAACCATTAATACAAAGAACATTCTGTTTATCTGCGGCGGTGCATTTCCGGGACTGGAGGATATTGTGAAGGAGCGTCTGAACAGGCAGTCTTCCATCGGATTTAATGCGGATTTAAAGGACAAGTATGACAATGACAGAAATATTCTTCAGAAGGTAACTGTAGAGGATGTGAAGAACTTCGGTATGATCCCGGAATTTATCGGACGTCTGCCGATTCTGATCTCTCTGGAAGCACTGACAAAGGATATGCTTGTGAAGATTTTAAAGGAACCGAAAAATGCCATTCTGAAACAGTACGAAAAACTGCTTGCTCTGGACGAGGTGAAGCTTCAGTTTAATGAGGATTCGCTGGAAGCCATCGCAGAACGGGCCAGGGAAAAGGATACGGGAGCAAGAGCACTTCGGGCGATCATCGAAGAATTCATGCTGGATATCATGTATGAAATCCCGAAGGATGACAATATCGGCAAGGTGACGATCACAAGAGAATATATTGAAAACACAGGCGGTCCGGTGATTGAGATGCGCGGTGCCTGCGAACTGGAAGAAAAAACAGAAAATTAACAGAACTTGAGAGGAAAGCAAGATGAAATTTACCAAGATGCATGGAATCGGAAATGATTATGTATATGTAAACTGTTTGAAAGAAACAGTGGAAAATGCTCCGGAAGTATCCAGGTTTGTCAGTGACAGACATTTCGGCATCGGTTCGGACGGTCTGATTCTGATCAAACCTTCGGATGTGGCAGATTTTCAGATGGATATGTACAATGCAGACGGAAGCAGTTCCGAAATGTGCGGAAACGGGATACGGTGCGTAGCCAAATATGTGTATGACTACGGTCTGACAGACAAGACGGAGCTTCTGATCGAAACCGGTGCCGGTATTAAAAAAATCTGGCTGACGGTCGAAGAAGGAAAAGCAGTAAAGATCTGCGTGGATATGGGTGAGCCGATCTTAAAACCGCAGATGATTCCGGTAATCAGTGAAACCGGTGAGGACATTCTGGTGAATGCCAAGATCACGGTAGACGGAAAAACCTATGGCATGACCTGCGTATCCATGGGAAATCCTCATGCGGTCGTGTTTATGGAAGATGTGAAAAACCTGAAGATCGAAGAAATCGGTCCGAAGTTTGAAAATCATGAAAGATTTCCGAAGCGTGTCAATACAGAATTTGTCAGGGTAATTGACAGGAATACGATGGAAATGCGTGTGTGGGAACGTGGCTCAGGAGAAACATGGGCATGCGGAACAGGAACCTGTGCAACGGCCGTGGCGGGTGTATTAAACGGTCTGACAGAACGGAAGGTGCTGGTACATTTACTCGGGGGTGATCTGGAGATCCACTGGGATGAGGCTGATAACCATGTGTATATGACCGGACCTGCAGTTGTTGTATTTGACGGCGAGATCAATCTGTAATTCTGAAATAATGAGATGAAGGAGATGAACTGAAAGCAGTTTGTCTCTTTTTTTGTCCTTGACGCAGCATTTGAAATCTGATATAGTGAGTGCGTTACATAGTATTGAAAACCATTAGAAAAAGCTTTTTAAAACACATTACGGGGTAAAAAGAATGAAGTACAAAATTGTTGCGGATTCCGGAGTGAATCTGAGAAAAATACCGGGCACGGTGGATTTTGCTGCAGTACCGTTAATTATTCATACGGCAGAAAGAGAATTTGTGGATGATGATCAGCTGGATGTTCAGGAGATGGTTGACTATTTAAGTCAGGTCAAAGGAAGATCCGGAACCGCATGTCCGGGGTGCGCGGATTATCTGGATGCATTTGGTGATGCGGATGCGGTGTTCTGTTTTACGATTACGGGCACACTTTCCGGAAGCAATAATGCAGCACGTCTTGCGAAAGAAGATTACGAAGCACAGTATCCCACACGTCGTGTATTTGTGGTAGATACCTTATCCGCAGGTCCGGAGATGACACTCCTGATTGAGAAGACAGAGGAGCTGATCGAAGAAGGGAAGGATTATGAGTCCATCTGTCGGGAAATCATGAAATATAAAGAGAAGACGGGATTGATGTTTTCTCTGGAATCTTTGAAAAATCTGGCAAATAACGGACGCGTCAGTCCGGTCGTTGCCAGGCTGGCCGGAGTTCTTGGGATTCGGGTGGTAGGACGTGCCAGTGATGAGGGAGAATTAGATCCGATGGAAAAATGCCGCGGAGAGAAAAAAGCACTGATATCCATACTTTCCATTATGAAAGACCTGGGGTATGCAGGAGGAAGGGTACGGATCGACCACTGCCGGAATGAGAAGGCAGCGATGCAGCTTGATCAAATGATCCGAAGTGAATTTCCGGATGCAGATGTACGGATCACAGCTGCCTGTGGGCTTTGCAGCTTCTATGCTGAAAAAGGCGGTCTCATGGCCGGATTTGAAAAAAATTAAAAATCAGCCGCATTTCGCAGTGAAATGCGGCTGTTATGATTTTCGAAATGATTATAAGAGATTTATGCCGTATTCTCTGGCTTCGGCTTTCATTTCCTCCGGCCAGATGGAGCATTGAACCTCTCCGATGTGTGCTTTTCTTAAATAGAACATACACAGGCGGGACTGTCCGATCCCTCCTCCGATTGTAAGCGGGAGTTCACCGTTGATTACGGATTTCTGGAACGCAAGTTCTGCACGTTCTTCGCATCCTGCCAGTTTCAGCTGTCTGATCAGCGCCTCTCTATCGACACGGATTCCCATGGAAGAAAGCTCCAGTGCCTGACCGAGGACAGGATACCATACGATGATGTCGCCATTTAAGTGCCAGTCATCATAGTCCGGTGCACGGCCGTCGTGAGGTTCTCCGGAAGACAGCTTATCACCGATCTCCATAATGAAGACAGCTCCTTTTAATTTGGCAATCTTGTCTTCGCGTTCTTTCGTAGAATAGCCCGGATACATTTCGGCCAGTTCTTCGGAAGTGATAAAGTAGATGTCCTTTGGAAGAATCTCTTCGATATAGTCATAGCGGATCGCCATGTATTTTTCTGTTTTTTTGATCGCTTTATAAACTTTGCGAACAACTTCTTTTAAGGTATCTGAATTACGCTGTTCTTTTAAGATGATCTTTTCCCAGTCCCACTGATCCACGAAAATAGAGTGAATGTTATCAGGTACTTCATCTCTTCGAATTGCGTTCATGTCTGTGTAAAGACCTTCTCCCGGATGAAAACCATACTTTTTTAAAGCGTAACGTTTCCATTTGGCAAGAGAATGTACGATTTCTGCTGTCTGTCCGCTCATTTCCCGTATATCAAAATCAACCGGACGTTCCACACCATTTAAATTATCATTTAAACCGGATTCCGGCGTAACAAAAAGCGGTGCGGTGACACGGAGCAGAGTCAGCTGTTCGGCAAGTGCCTGCTGAAAGAAATCTTTAATGGTCTTAATAGCTACCTGTGTATCGTAGAGATTTAATTCTGAACGATAGTTTGAAGGGATAAATAAGTTTTCCATATGTATTCTCCTAATCCACGCGTTTCTGCATTTCTATAACTATTGATTATAGCATTCCCGGTCAAAATAACAAGTTGTTTTTTGTGAAAAAAGTTTGACGGCAGCGGGAAGATTATGCTAAACTTAACTCGTGTCCGATGGACATATTAATTAATTTGGGAGGTACCGAAATGAACAAAGGTACAGTTAAATGGTTCAATAATCAGAAAGGTTATGGATTCATCTCTGATGAAGCAGGAAATGACGTATTCGTTCACTATTCAGGACTGAATATGGAAGGCTTCAAATCATTAGAGGAAGGACAGGCAGTAGAATACGAAGTCGTAGACGGCGCCAAAGGCCCTCAGGCTGTTAACGTTACGAAACTGTAATCATCAGTATTGCTCTGAAGCAAAACACAGTAACATTTTTTACACATTGTGCCATGTTCTTTGATATAGACATACGTTTTTTATTTAGGAATTAGCAGGTTTGTTTTAAATGCGAAAAGCAGGACTGTCTCACCAGATTTGGTAAGGCAGTCTTTTGTATTGTACCATATGAAAGTTTAACCTTAAAATAATGAGAAAAAGGATATTCAGATGAAAAATAAACGAATTTATCTTGCAGCCATTGCCTGTCTGACATCTTTGGTTATCGCAGCAGGTATATCTGCTCAGGCAGATCCTTTAAACAAAGAGCTGGATGTCATCTTCCTGCATGACACTCATTCCCATCTTGAGAGCTTCTCAACGATCATGGATGGAGAGGTCAGAACAGTCGGAGGCTTTGCGAAGATCAGGACATTGATTGAGGAACACAAGGCAGAAAATCCTGATACGCTGGTCGTGGACGGCGGTGATTTTTCCATGGGGACACTTGTTCAGACGGTGTACGACAGTGAAGCGGCGGAACTGAGGATGCTGGGCACACTGGGAGTGGAGGCATCCACACTTGGGAATCATGAATATGATTACCGTTCCCGGGGGCTGGCGGATATGCTGGTAACAGCGGCAGAAAGCGGTGATCAGGTGCCGGAGCTTCTGATCTCCAATCTGGACTGGGAAGCGATGGAAGAAGCCGGACTGACAGAAGATCAGCAGATGTTAAAAGATGCCTTTGAACGCTATGGTGTGAAGGAATACTCCATCATTCAGAAGGGAGATGTGAAAATTGCCCTGATCGGTATTTTTGGAAAGGATGCTCTGGATTGTGCACCGACCTGTGCTTTGCTTTTTAAAGATGCGTCGAAAGCGGCGGCAGAGGCAGTAAAGCAGATTGAGACTGAAGAGCCGGATACAGATATGATCGTCTGTCTGTCCCACGGAGGAACCTGGGAAGATGAAGAAAAGTCAGAGGATGAGATCCTGGCAAAAAATGTGCCGGAGATTGACCTGATCATCAGCGGACACACACATAGTACACTGGAGGAACCGATTCGTCAGGGAAGTATAACGATTGTTTCCTGCGGAGAATACGGTAAAAATATGGGATCACTTTCCATGGAACAGCAGAGTGACGGAACATGGGACATTACGGAGTATGAACTGATTCCGGTTTCCGATGAGATTCCGGAGGATCCGGAAGCGGCGGAAAAAATCGAGGCTTTTCTGGCTTCGGTAGATACGAATTATCTGGCTGAGTTCGGGTACACGAGAGATCAGGTGCTGGCGGAAAATCGTGTGCAGTTTTGCACGGTAAAGGATCTGAGTGAGATCCATGAGGAACAGAATCTGGGCAGTCTGATTGCGGATGCCTATGCTTATGCGGTAGAGCATACTGCAGACTGGAATGGAGAAAGAGTGGATGTTGCCGTCGCACCGAGCGGAACGATTCGTGATACATATCCGATCGGGGATGTGACAGTGGAACAGGTGTTTAATTCTTTTTCTCTTGGTATCGGCAGAGACGGCATACCGGGTTATCCGCTGGTGAAGACCTGGCTGACGGGAAAAGAACTGAAGATCGTGGCGGAAATCGATGCTTCGATTTCGGATCTTATGACATCTGCAAGACTGTATATGAACGGACTGCAGTTCTCCTTCCATCCGAAGCGCATGATATTGAATAAGGTGACGGACTGTTATCTGATGCAGGATGGAAATCGTGTTGAGCTGGAAGATGATAAGCTGTACTGTGTGGTGGCAGATCTTTACAGCGCTCAGATGCTGGGAGCAGTCACCGATATGTCCTATGGCTTATTGTCCATTGTACCGAAGTTTGAAGACGGTACACCGGCAGAGAATTATGAGGATCTGATCATTACGACAGAAGGCCGTGAATTAAAGGCATGGGCGGCGATCGCCCAGTATATGGAATCCTTTGAAGATGCGGATGGAGACGGAATTTCTGATATTCCGGAAGAATATACGCACAGTCAGGGAAGAAAAGTTGTGGAAGACAGCAAAAATATCATTGATCTGGTGAAAAATCCCAATCGGTTTACATGTCTGATCGTTGGGATGATCGCAGCTGTGATTGCTCTTTTCGCAGGAATCATTGTGGCTTTAAAGAAAGTGTTCAGAAAAAAGAAAAAATGTAAATGCAGAAAAAATAAAATGGGATGACAGAAGGTCATCCCATTTGTGTGAGTCATTGTTCTGTTAATTGTCGGATCGTCCATGTTCCGTTCTGCTGATCAGTAGTATAGATCAGAGCATAGCGGCTTCCGATGACAGCCCCCTGTAATACCTGGCGGACCTCTTCGTTATTAAACTGAAATACCAGCTCTTCTCCGCCCTTTTCGGCAAATACGGCGGTGTGGTTGTCTTCCAGTCCTACAAAGGTAAGTGTCATGGAATTTGACACAATGTCACCCTCTGTAAGAAGCTCCATGCTTTCAACACTATAGTAGAAAATGGGGTCTTTTACACCGTCCAGGTGCTGATTGCGAACGAGGTGAACATCCCAGCTGCCGATCAGTTTTGATGTTTCTGTCGAATCTGCCAGATTTGCAGTGACGATGACGCTGTCATCCTCCTGAATCTGCGGATTTACAAGCAGTAATTGTGTATGCCCGATGTCTCCTAAAGCTACATGATACATTCCGGAGGAACTGTCATAGGAAATCTGTTTCGTAAGTTCTTCGGGAATTTCCGGCAGATCACTGCAGTCTGCAAAGAGTGAAGCGGCATATTCCCGCACAATATCCTGCGGAATCCTGACGTAATCTTTCATGACAGTGACCTGATTGCTCCTGAGACCGTAGTTGGCTCCCAGATGATAGGACATGGCAGTCCAGAAAAACCACGGGTCATCGGAATAGGAATATCCGTTTTCCCAGCAGCAGCGGATGAGTGCATCGATGGCAGGTGCCATATCGTTGACCAGATCCATGGAAGTTGCCCGGAGCATCGCAGCAGACTCGAGGCTTTCCGCATATTCAAAGCTTTCTTCGGTTCCTTCGGCATTTTCCTCGGAACCTGATTGAACAGCCGCCCGGGAAGCATCTGCCGGAGCGGCATCAGAAAGTGTATCTTCTGATACTGCAGTTTTTTCCGGAACGGATTCTTTGGAAGAGCCGCAGCCGGTAAAAGAGACCGCTGTAACCAAGAGGAGAACAAGGAGAGCAAGTTTTTGCTTCATGTCAAAACCTCCTATAAGATATTCATTTTTAAGTATATCTTATACAAAAATTTGTCGGAGAACAAGAGAGAAAAAGTTAATTCCGTTTAAGATTTTATGAAGAGTATTTGCAGAATCCATCTTTTCGGGGTATAATCGGCTCAGTAATCTGAAAATATAATGGAAAAGGAATTGAAATGGAAGAGCAAATGAAAAAAAGGAAATTGAAGATGTCACATGTCCAGATCATTGCACTGGGCTTCTTTCTGATCATTATGGCTGGTACAGTTCTTCTGATGCTGCCGATTTCAACGAGAGGATCGGAGAATGCGACTTTTCTGGAAGCGCTGTTTACAGCCACATCAGCGTCCTGTGTAACGGGTCTGGTTGTTCGGGATACATCTATTTTCTGGTCGGATTTTGGTCAGGCAGTGATCCTTCTGCTGATTCAGATCGGCGGTCTGGGATTTATGACCATAGCGACCATGTTTTTTTTACTGCTCCGTCGAAGAGTTCATCTGCGCGGAAGAGAGCTTCTGACGGAGAGTATCAATATGACACAGGTCGGCGGGATCATGCGGCTGGCAAAAAAGATCATTATCGGAACCCTGTTTCTGGAGGGAACGGGAGCCCTGCTTCTGATGATACGGTTTGTACCGAAATTTGGTGTCAGAGGAATCTGGATGTCAGTCTTTCATTCCATCTCGGCATTTTGTAATGCGGGATTTGATCTGCTGGGCAGTACTTCAGAAGCGTACTGTTCCTTTGTGCCGTATCGGAGTGACTGGTTTGTGAATCTGGTGCTGATGTCCCTGATCGTAATCGGAGGTATCGGTTTTATCATATGGGATGACGTGTGGACTTATCGTCTGAAGGTGAAAAAATATCATCTGCACAGCAAGATCGTACTGTTTATCACGACGATTCTCATTTTTGGCGGTGCAGTGATGTTTTTCTTTCTCGAAGCAGAAGGGACGGGGAAAGGATTGTCCGTTTCGGACCGTATTCTGACTTCGCTGTTTGACTCTGTGACAGCCAGAACCGCAGGCTTTAATACAGTGGATTTTGCTCAGATGACAGACGCGGGCAAGCTCTGGATGATCATGCTGATGTTTATCGGAGGAAGTCCCGGATCCACAGCAGGCGGTGTGAAAACGACGACGATCATGGTTCTGCTGCTTTATTCCTTCTCCTATATGAGGAGCAATAAGGGGACCGGTATTTTCGGCAGAAGTCTGGAAGAAGACTCATTAAGGAAGGCAAGTGCCGTATTTTTTACGAATCTGGTACTGGCACTGACCGTGACGATGATCATCAGTCATCTGCAGGGATTTCCGATGCTGGATTTGCTGTTTGAAACGTTTTCAGCCATCGGTACGGTGGGTATGTCGACAGGCCTGACCAGGGAGTTATCCACTGTGTCAAAGTGTCTGATCATCTTTTTAATGTATTGCGGACGAGTGGGAAGTCTTTCCTTTGCCAATGCGCTGGCAGGAAAGCGAAAAACAGCACGGGTTACGGATGCAGTGGAAAAAATTACGATTGGTTAAGGAGAAAAAATTATGAAGTCATTTTTAATTATCGGAATGGGAAAGTTCGGACATCATATGTGCCATAATCTGGCAGCACTGAACAATGAGATCATGGCCGTAGATGAGATTACCCAAAAAGTGGAAGATGTGGTGGATATTGCTACCAGTGCAAAGATTGGTGACTGTACGAAAAAGGAAGTGCTGGAGACTTTCGGAGTTAATAACTTCGATGCCTGCATCGTCTGCATCAGTGATAATTTTCAGAGCAGTCTGGAAATCACCTATAACCTCTATGAAATGGGTGCCCGATATATCGTCAGTCTGGCGAGCACGGATATCCATGCCAAGTTCCTGCTGCGAAACGGAGCCAATAAGGTCATCTATCCGGAACGGGATATGGCAAACCGTCTGTCTGTTTCCATCAGCAATGACAGCATCTTTGATTATATCAGGATCAACGAGGACTATTCCATCATGGAGATCGCGCCACATAAATCCTGGTACGGAAAAAATGTGTTGGAGGCAAATATTCGTGCAAAGCACAATGTCAACGTACTTGGAATCAAGGATGAATCAGGAAAACTGCATATGCCGGGTCCGGATTATAAGATCGGCCAGACAGACCACGTGATGGTTATGGGAAAACAGGAAGATATTAACAGGCTGGTAAAATAAAAAATGAGTGAAACACTGTCCGGTGTTTCACTCATTTTTTCAGGCATCGCAGACTACATCCGCAAACTGAATACGGATCAGTTTGGATAAGTCCTGAATGTTCATTTCTACCTGATAGCCGATTTTTCCGGCACTGAATATTACGGTATCAAAGTCCTGTGCGGTTTTGTGAATGGTTGTCCTGAATACCTTTTTCATGCCGATGGGAGAACAGCCTCCATGAACGTAACCGGTCAGCGCAAGCAATTCCCTGGATTTGATCATCTGGATTGATTTTTCTCCGACAGCTTTGGCGGCTTTTTTCAGGTCCAGTTCTTCCGCAACCGGGATGACAAACACATAGTTGGTTCCGGTCTTTCCCACGGTAACAAGCGTCTTAAAGACCTGAGCGGGGTTCTGCTGGAGCAATCCGGCCATCTCCACACCGCTGACAGCATCGGTGATCTCCAGGTGATAGCTGTTATATTTAATTTTCTTCTGCTCCAGAAGGCGCATCACATTTGTTTTTTCTTCCATGATCTTACTCCTCGTATCTGTGTTATAATGGATTCTTTCTGAAATAGCTCTTGCAAGTATTTTGACCTCATTATATGATATCTGTAGTTTGATGGCAATGTGATTTCCGGCTTCTTTCGGCGGCCGGTCTGAAACAAAGGAGGCATGGAAATGTTTGGGGAATGTCATGCACATGTGATTATGGACGGAATCAATTATCGTGCGGCAGTGAATCTGCATCGGGATGGAGTGAAGGAAGAGGTCATCCACCGGTGTTTTGAGGCGTATCGCGCATCCGGTATCTCATTTATCAGAGACGGCGGAGATTCTCTTGGTGTTTCAGCACGGGCAAAGCAGCTGGCAGAGAATTATGGACTGGATTATCGCACACCTTTGTTTGCGATTCACAAAAAGGGACATTATGGCGGAATCGTAGGGAGAGCTTTTATAAATATGAGGGAATACCATGGACTGGTGAAGGAAGTCATGGCGGACGGCGGTGATTTTATTAAGATCATGGTCAGCGGACTGATTGATTTTACGGAATACGGGAAGCTGAGTGAGGAAGGGCTTCCCTCGGAAGAGATCCATGAGATGGTGCATATTGCCAGAGAAGAGGGGATGGCAGTTATGGTACACTGCAATGGTGCCCGTACGATGGAAGCAGCGGCAGACGCGGGAGCAGACAGCATCGAGCACGGAGCCTACAGTGATCATGATGCGCTCTGTGCATTGAAGGAAAACGGCTGTATCTGGACACCGACATTTTCACCGGCTGCCAATATGATCGGATGCGGAAGATTTCCGGATGAGGTACTGCTTCAGCTGAAGGAGAATCATACCGGACGGGTGCGGGAGTTCGTGCAGATGGGCGGCCGCGTAGCTGTCGGAAGTGATGCAGGGGCCTACAGGGTGCCTCATGTGAAGGGTCTGGAAACAGAAATTTCCTGTCTGCGGCCGATCGTTTCGGAAGAACATCTAAAGGAAACGGAATGTCTGATCAGAAAAAAATTTCAGAGAACATAAACAGAACAGCGGAAAGGAAATTGAAAGATGATGCAGGAACAGTTGTCCCGAACAGAACTGCTGATCGGGAAGGATGGTCTGGAAAAACTGAGGAATGCAAGGGTTGCGGTATTCGGCATCGGCGGCGTGGGCGGATATGTCGTGGAAGCGCTTGCCAGAAGCGGCGTGGGATCCTTTGATCTCATTGACAGCGATACGGTGGCTCTCTCGAATTTAAACAGACAGATCATTGCCACGAGAGATACCCTCGGAAAATATAAAACAGAAGTCATGAGAGAGCGCATCCGTTCGATCTGCCCGGATACCGAGGTGGAAGTACACAACTGCTTTTATCTGCCGGAGACAAGAGATCAGTTTGATTTCACACAGTATGATTATGTAGTGGATGCTGTGGATACCGTGACGGCGAAGATTGACCTGATCATGAGTGCGAAGGAAGCGGGTGTGCCTGTGATCAGCAGTATGGGTGCCGGAAACAAGATGAATCCTGCCATGTTTGAGGTGGCGGATATTTATCAGACGAGTGTCTGTCCGCTGGCAAAGGTCATGCGGCGGGAACTTAAGAAACGTGGTGTAGAACATTTGAAGGTTGTCTATTCCAGAGAAGAGGCAATCAGGAGGGAAACTGAGGAGAGAAAGCCTGTACCGGGCAGTATTGCCTTCGTTCCGTCGGTGGCGGGACTGATCATTGCAGGTGAAGTAGTAAAGGATATCATTGAATGGAAAAACAAATAGAAACCTATAAAGAAATTGAAAGAAGTCTGATTAAAAAATTCAGGAAGCCGATCTGGAGAAAGTTTACCCAGGCGATCAATGATTATGATCTGATTCAGGAGGGAGATAAAATTGCAGTATGCATTTCCGGAGGAAAGGACTCCATGCTGCTGGCGAAGTTGATGCAGGAGCTGCAGCGACACGGAAAGTTTCCGTTTGAACTTGTATTTCTTGTGATGGATCCCGGATATCATCCGAGAAACCGGCAGAAGATCGAAGACAATGCGAAACTGTTAAATATACCGATCACCATCTTTGAGAGTCCGATCTTTAATTCGGTCGTGGAGATCGAGGATTCTCCATGTTATTTGTGTGCCCGCATGAGAAGGGGCTATCTCTATAAAAATGCACAGGATCTGGGTTGCAATAAGATCGCGCTGGGACATCATTTTGACGATGTTGTAGAAACGATCCTGATGGGGATGCTCTACGGTGCACAGATCCAGACAATGATGCCGAAGCTTCACAGTACGAATTTTGAAGGGATGGAGCTGATACGTCCCATGTACCTGATCAAGGAAGAGGATATTCTGGCATGGAGAGATTATCACGGACTGGAATTTCTGCAGTGTGCCTGCCGTTTCACGGAAAATATTTCACTGTCGGGTGACGGCATCGGAGAATCCAAACGTCAGGAGATGAAAATGCTGATGAAGCAGTTTCGGGAGACCAGCAAGCATATTGAAATGAATATCTTCCGAAGTGTGGAAAATGTCAATTTAAATACAGTGATCGCCTATAAACAGGATGGTGTGACCCATCATTTCCTGGATACTTATGACGGGAAAAAGATGAAGTTTCGAAAGACAAAGGCGGAGGATATTCCGGGAATCATGAGAATCATTCATCAGGCACAGGAATATATGAAAGAACAGGGAATTGACCAGTGGCAGGATGGATATCCGAATGAAGAGTCCTTTGAATATGACATTGCACATGATTACAGCTATGTGATGGAGGAAAACGGAAAAATCATCGGAACGATGGCGGTGATCTTTGATGGAGAACCGACCTATGATCAAATATACGAGGGTGCATGGAAGACAACAGGCCGTCCGTATGCGGCAGTCCATCGTGTTGCAGTGGATGCGGAATGCAAGGGCAGAGGCATTGCCGGAGCAATGCTGAAAGAAGTGGAGAAACTGTGCAGAGAGCGCGGTGTATACAGCATAAAAAACGATACGCACAGAGACAATCTTTCCATGCAGAGAATGCAGGCGAAGAACGGCTTTGAATACTGCGGCATCATTTATCTGGAGGATGGCGCCGAGCGAATTGCGTCTGAGAAGGTTCTTCAATAATATGTGTGAAGAAAGCGAATGAAAAACCCGGGTTTCCTTTTACGGAGAATCCGGGCTTTATCAATTTATTTGACAGCTTCTTTTGCGAAATCCGTTATAACAAGTTTCTCATACGGAACTCTGTTTTCCAGTTCGCCTGCCTCCATCAGGATATCCTCCAGCAGTTCAAAACTGCTCTGCTCGAAGATCAGATTTTCTTTCCAGGTATCCTGATCATAATATCGTTTCACGATCGTAGTCAGCTGATCGATATCGGTTTCTTCAAACTGCGGCTGGATTACTTTTGCGATTTCTTCCGGGGTGTGGCTGTTTACATATTCCATACCTTTCTGAAGGGCATTTGTGAAGCTTTGAATAATATCCGGATTGGCATCGATATAGCTTTTTTTGGCGGAGAAGGCAGTGTATGGAACATAACCGGAAGCCTCTCCCAGGGAGGCAACAACGAAGCCGACCCCTTCGTTTTCCAACGCGGTAGCAGATGGTTCAAATTCTATGGTGAAATCTCCTTTGCCTCCGGTAAAAGCTGCAGCGGTACTTCCGAAGTCAATATTCTGGTCGATGGTTAACTCAGCTTTCGGATCAATACCGTTCTTTTTCAGAACGTATTCAAATACCATCTGAGGCATACCGCCTGCACGGCCGCCGATGACATTTGTTCCTTTCAGATCCTGCCATGAGAAATCCGGCATCTGCTCCCGGGCTACGATAAAGTTTCCGGCACGCTGCGTCAGCTGCGCGAAGTTTACAAGGTAGTCATCGGCCTGTTGATTATATACATAAATCGTACTTTCAGAGCCCATGAATCCGATCTGAGCTTCGTTGGACAGTACGGCAGTCATTACCTTGTCGGCACCAAATCCTGTGACCAGTTCAAGGTCAATACCCTCTTCGGCAAAATACCCCTCTTCGATAGCAGCATACATCGGTGCATAAAAAATAGAATGTGCCACCTCATTTAATGTAACCTTTGTCAGCCCCGCTGTGGATGAGTTGCCGCAGCCGGTCAGTGCAATGATTGTCATGGCCAGAAGCAGCAGAAAAGAAATCGTTTTTTTCATAAGAAACCTCCCTTGAGTCCATACCTCAGTATATGCAGGAGAAAGGGGCGGGGTGCCAGAGAAGAATTTTTCTCGGTTGTTCTCTGAAACAGAATCTATAAAATCCTGAAATCACATTTATGACATTCTATAATCCCCTCCTTGCGGAGTTTGCTGATCTCGGCTGACATCGCACTTCTTTCCACCTGCAGATAATCTGCCAGAGACTGACGGTCGTAAGGAATTGTAAAGCGGCTGCTCTGATTTTGCTTTGCCTGAGCCATCAGATATGCCATCAGTTTTTCCCTGGTAGTACGTTTGGAAGTGATTTCAATTTTCTGATGGAACATCAGATTTTTTTCAGCCATGACATGCAGCAGGTTAAAAATAATCTGTCGATGAAATGCACAGGCATTGGTACAGGTGTTTATGATCCTTCTGCAGTCCATGAGCAGTATTTCACTGTCCAGTACTGCCGCGACACTGACCGGAAGAGATGTCACACCGGCACATGCAAAAGATTCTCCGAAAAGACCGGAAGGGTCTATCCGGGTTACGATTGTCCTGTTTCCGAAAAAATCATTCTGTACGATCTGTACTGCCCCTGTCAGTACAATGCCAATCTGCCTGGCAGCCTGTCCTTCATGAAAGATCGTTTCTTCTTTTCGAAAAGACAGGCACTTTGCGCCGAGGCATTCAAGTATCACTTCCAGTTCGGTATCTTCCATTTCCTTAAATAATCTGCAGTTTTTTAAAACAGATAAATATTTTTTCATGATTCCTCCGTTTGTTGGAAATACAACATACATTTTGGCTTCAGTATATTAGGCTATGCCTGTAGAGTCAATAATAATCACGATTCTTTCTGAAGGAGGAGGTTTATGATAAGAAAAATCATTAAAATTGACGAGGAAAAGTGCATTGGCTGCGGTTTGTGTGCAGAAGCCTGTCATGAAGGGGCTATCGGTATGGTGGATGGAAAGGCAAAACTTTTGCGGGAGGATTACTGTGACGGACTGGGAGATTGTCTGCCGGCCTGTCCGACAGATGCGATTTCCTTTGAGATGCGGGAAGCACCGGCTTATGATGAAGATGCGGTAAAGCAGGCGAAGAAGGAACAGCCGGTAATGACAGGCAGCCGTCTGGAACAGTGGCCGGTACAGATCAAGCTGGTTCCGGTAAATGCACCGTATTTTGACAATGCGAACTTACTGGTGGCAGCGGACTGTTCCGCCTATGCCTATGGAAATTTCCACAATGAATTTATGCGCAATCACATTACGATCATCGGCTGTCCGAAGCTGGATACAGGAGATTACAGCGAAAAGCTGACACAGATCATTGCAGATAACAATATTCAGAGTGTAACCATTGTCCGTATGGAAGTGCCGTGCTGCGGCGGAATTGAAAATGCAGCAAAACGTGCGCTGCAAAAGAGCGGAAAATTGATTCCATGGCGCGTTGTGACACTTACGGCGGACGGGAAAATATTGGAAGAATAGGAGGGTCATTGAGTTTATGGAAAAGAAAATGTTTTGTTTTCAGTGTGAACAGACCGCAGGCTGCCAAGGCTGTGCAGGAGCAGCGGGAGTATGCGGAAAAAAGGCGGATACTGCGAAGCTGCAGGATGAACTGACAGGTGCGCTGATCGGACTGGCGCGTGCGATTGACGGAAAAGAAGAGCATATGACAGATAAGACGGATCAGATCGTGATCGAAGGATTATTTGCAACACTGACCAACGTGAATTTTAACAATGAAACCATTACTGAGCTGCTCGAAAAGACGCATGCGGCAAAGGAGGAGATTGTACCGGATTGCTCCGGATGTACAAATTTATGCGGAAAAAATGAAGATTATCATATGGATCTTCTCTGGGAGGCGGATGAAGATATCCGTTCTCTGAAATCGTTGATCCTGTTCGGGATCAGGGGAATGGCTGCGTATGCATATCACGCGAAGGTTCTCGGATACGAGGAAAAAGCAGTTAACCGCTTTTTCTATAAAGCACTTTTTGCAATCGGCATGGACTGGGGAATGGAAGAATTACTGCCGGTCGTAATGGAAGTCGGAGAGATCAATCTGAAATGTATGGAGCTGCTGGATCGGGCCAATACAGAGACTTTCGGGACTCCTGTGCCGACAGAGGTTTCGCTGACGGTTGAAAAGGGACCGTTTATCGTGATTTCCGGTCATGATCTCCATGATCTGAAGCTTCTGTTAGAGCAGACACAGGACAAGGGGATTCACATTTATACCCACGGAGAAATGCTTCCGGCACATGCTTATCCGGAACTGAAAAAATACGGTCATCTGAAAGGAAATTTCGGTACGGCATGGCAGAATCAGCAGAAAGAGTTTATGGGCCTTCCGGCACCGATTCTGTTTACGACAAACTGTCTCATGCCGCCAAAAGCAGGCTATGCAGACCGCGTCTTTACGACGGGAGCGGTTTCCTATCCGGAAATGGTGCATATCGGTGAGGATCGGGATTTTACACCGGTGATTGAAAAAGCTCTGGAACTTGGCGGTTACAATGAGGCCAGAAGAATGACGGGAATCAACGGCGGTGAAAGGGTGATGACCGGTTTTGGACACGGAACGGTTCTGTCTGTGGCAGATCAGGTCGTGGAGGCTGTAAAAGCCGGTGAAATCAAGCACTTTTATCTGATTGGCGGATGTGACGGCGCCAAGCCGGGACGCAGCTACTATACAGAGCTTGTCAAGCAGACTCCGAAGGACAGCATTGTGCTGACCCTTGCCTGCGGAAAGTACCGTTTCAATGATCTGGATCTTGGAACGATCTGCGGACTGCCGAGACTGATGGATATGGGACAGTGTAACGATGCTTACAGTGCGATCAGAGTGGCAGCAGCTTTGGCAGAAGCGTTTGGATGTTCTGTGAATGAGCTTCCGTTGTCTATTATTCTTTCATGGTATGAGCAGAAGGCGGTATGTATTCTTCTGACCCTGCTCTGGCTCGGAATTACCAATATCAAACTGGGACCGTCTCTTCCGGCATTCATCTCACCGAATGTGTTGAAGTTCCTGGAAGAGAAATACCGGATTGCACCGGTCTCTACGGTAGAAAAGGATTTATAAAATTCTGATGTGCCGTGGGAAGATTGGTAAAATTTATTGAAAGATCCCCTGAAATGGGATAGGATAGGGATAGAATATTACGAATGATTCGGGGGAGAGGATCGAGTGGAATTGAATCATTTTGATAAAAACGGAAATGCTGTCATGGTGGATGTCTCAGATAAGACACCGACTTCCAGAACGGCAGTTGCAGAAGGAAGTATTCTTGTGTCAGATGAAATCATGGAAGCTGTCACAAATCATACACTGAAAAAGGGAGATGTCCTCGGAGTGGCCCGTGTGGCAGGGATCATGGCAGTAAAACAGACATCGTCCATTATCCCCATGTGCCATCCGCTGATGATCAGCAAATGCGCCGTGGATTTTGAGGTATGCCCTGAGAAACACCTGATCAAAGCAATCTGTACGGTAAAGGTCGAAGGAAAGACCGGTGTTGAGATGGAAGCACTGCACGGTGTGAGTGCAGCCCTTCTGACAATTTATGATATGTGTAAAGCTGTTGATAAGCGAATGGTGATCCGGGAGATTCATCTCTCGGAAAAGACAGGCGGAAAGAGCGGAGATTTTTATTATTAAAATCAAAAAGAACCCGGGAGGATCCGGGTTCTTTTTGTGATATTATCGTGCACATTCAGAAGCGCTGCCCCGTAAAATATCCAGTCCGTGGCCAAGGGCGGGCAGGATACATTCCAGACTTTCTTTCACGGCCTTCGGGCTTCCCGGAAGGTTGATGATGAGGGTGCCGCCACGGATGACAGATGTCCCACGGCTCAGCATGGCACGGTTTGTATACTGCATGGAATAAGCACGGATCGCCTCGGAGATTCCGGGTGCCAGTCTGTCTGCGACAGCCAGCGTAGCTTCCGGGGTCCGGTCTCTCACGGAAAAGCCGGTGCCTCCGGTGGTCAGTACGAGATCGACCTTTAAATGATCACAGAGGTCGATCAGTGTTTTTTCGATCAGTTCCTGTTCATCCGGAAGGATGCGCTGATCTACCACGATGTAATTATCCTGTTCCACGATTTCCCGGATCAGAGGACCGCTTTGGTCTTCCCGTTCTCCGGAAGCACCTTTGTCGCTCAATGTGACCACGGCGATCCGGAAGGGGTTCTTCCTGTCAATGATTTTCATCTCATCGCCGGTATGAATTGTTCCTCCTTTGATGACCTTTGCAAATACACCTTCTCTGGGCATGATACAGTCTCCCATGATTTTATAGATTTCACAGTGAGAATGGCACTGTTTTCCGATTTGAGTCATTTCCAGGATGACATCACCGCATTGAAATACAGTTCCGACCGGAAGTGCTTTGAAATCAAATCCGTCTACAATTAAATTTTCACCGAATGCACCGTCTGCAATGTCCGCTCCCTGTGACTTGAAAGCCTCAATCCGGTCATAAGAGAGAAGGCTGACCTGGCGATGCCATTTTCCGGCATGTGCGTCGTTCTCAATTCCGTAATCTTCTATAAAAACGGCTTCGGAAACCGGATGTTTCTGAGTTCCTTTTATTTCGCTGATACAGATCGCTCTTACAATTCCCATATGATTATCCTCCGATTTGTGACATATTTTTCTGTTCTTCGATTCCTTCTTTCGCAGTGTGCCGGAAACAGTGGCCGGAAGGCTTTCTCAGGATTGCATTCTCTATGGCGGAGGTAATCTCCTGCATGGAAGAGCCGCTGCGCAGAAGTGTTTTTAAATTTGTGCCGTTTTGATAGTAAAGGCATGGCTTCAATATCCCATCAGAAGTGAGGCGGATTCGATTGCAGTGAGTACAGAATTTTCCGTGAATCGCATCAATAAATCCGATACGTCCCTGAAATCCGGGAATGCTGATATAGGAAGCAGGGCCGTTTCCGCAGGATTTTGTGACAATTTCGTAATCCGGGTATTTTTCAGAAATCAGTCGGATCAGATCAGCTCTGCAATAACCCGTATAGTTTCTTCCGCAGCCGATCGGCATCAGCTCAATAAAACGGACATCCAGATGATAGTCTCTGGCCAGATGCAGAAGGTCATACAGTTGTCCGTCATTGATGCCTTTGAGCAGCACACAGTTGATTTTGGTGGGTATTTTTGACTGCTGACATGCCAGAATTGCCCGGAATACTCCGGAAAACTCATCACGTCCGGTAATGGCCTCATAGGTTTTGGGATCCGGTGTGTCCAGACTGATATTGATGCCGTCGATACCGATTTCTTCCAGCTCGCAGAGACAATCTTCGAGTAAAACACCGTTGGTGGTTATGGTAACCTGTTCTGTTCCCGGAAGCTGCTTCAGACTTCTCAGAAAAGGAATACAGTCTTTGCGCACAAGTGGTTCTCCGCCGGTCACTTTGAATTTTTTGATGCCAAGTGATACTGCACAGCGGGAGATTTCCAGAATTTCCTCGAAGCGCAGGATCTGTGCATGTCCGATTGAAGGAAGGTCTTCCGGTGTGCAGTACCGGCATCGCAGATTACAGCGGTCTGTGATGGAAATACGCATGTAATCAATGATTCTTCCATGGGAATCAATCATGATCTGTCCCGCCTTTCTAGAGATTTTGAAAACATTATACCAGAAAAGAAAAATTTAACAAAGCCACTCGTTAAAAAAGAAAAAACTTTACATGTAGTTTTCAATACTATATAATGAATGGAAAGACAAAGAAAAATTCGGATGTGAGGTGAAAAGTGATGAAAATTGAATCCGAAAGACTATTGGAAAGTATTCTGGAGAGTATTTCACGTATTGACTATGTGAAGTCCGGAGAAATTCCGGGAATTGATTTATATATGGATCAGGTAACGACTTTTATGGAGGAACATCTGCAGCATGCAAAGAGATATCCGGAGGATAAGATCCTGACCAAGACGATGATCAACAACTATGCGAAGAATCATCTGCTTCCTCCGCCGGAAAAGAAAAAATATTCCAAAGAGCATATGCTCGTACTGATCTACATCTACTATTTTAAAAATATTCTTTCGATCGGGGATATTCAGAGTCTGCTTACTCCACTGACAGACCGTTATTTTCGGAATGACGGGGACCTCAATATGGAATGTATTTATGAAGAGGTATTCAGTCTGGAGAAAGAGCAGATTGAACTTTTGAAACAGGAAATGATTCGGGATTTTGAACGGTCTCACCAGATATTTGCGGATGCAGAGGAAGAAGACCGGAAATTTTTACAGCTGTTCTCATTTATCTGTGTGCTGAGCTTTGATGTCTACGTGAAAAAGCAGGTGATTGAGAAGCTGATCGATGAGATTCCGAAACCGATTGACGAAAAACATAAAAAATAAAATTTTATTGTTGACAAACAGTATCCTTTTATGATATAAATGTAGGGTAGCAGTCGTGAAGGGATATAGTTCAGTTGGTAGAACGTTGGTCTCCAAAACCAAATGTCGAGGGTTCGAGTCCTTCTGTCCCTGCTGGTTACAGAGAGTCGCATTCGGTTGCGGCTCTTTTTTTTACAATCGTTATTCTCGCTTGAGAATAACGAAATATTTAACAGGGAGGAAGCCATGAATATTTCCCCGATCCTCATTTCATTAAAAACTGCATTGGTAACCATTGTAATTACTTTTTTCCTGGGGATTTTTGCAGCCAGATGGGTCGTGAACCGCAAAAGTGAAATGACGAAGATGATTACAGACGGCATTTTAACGATGCCGCTGGTACTTCCGCCGACAGTTGCCGGATTTTTCCTGCTTTATCTGTTCGGCAATCAGAGAATCTTCGGAAAGCTGATCTTTTCGGTTTTTGGCGTAAGGGTAGCTTTTTCCTGGGGAGCAACCGTGCTGGCAGCGACGGTGATTGCCTTTCCACTGATGTATCGTTCGGCCAGAGCGGCTTTTGAGCAGGTGGATATCGAACTTCTGCAGGCAGGCCGGACGCTGGGAATGTCGGAGTGGAGCATTTTCCGTAAAATCCTGCTTCCAAATGCCATGCCCGGCCTTGTATCGGGAGGTGTGCTTGCGTTTGCAAGGGGTCTCGGGGAATTCGGAGCAACAGCTATGATCGCAGGAAATATTCCGGGGAAGACAAGGACCTTGCCGCTGGCGGTTTATTCTGCAGTGGCATCAGGAGAAATGGAGACAGCTTATCAATATGTGGCCGTGATCGTTGTTGTCTGCTTTGTCATTGTATTCGTTATGAATTATTATCTTTACCGTCAGAAAAAGAAGCAGGAGGAACGCCAATGAAACTGGAAGTGTGTGTAAAAAAACAGTTAAAGGAGTTTGTGATTTCCTGTGAGTTTTCTGTGACGGAGGGAACGCTCGGAATTATGGGACCCAGCGGAAGCGGAAAGAGTATGCTTTTGAAATGTATCGCAGGGATTGAAAGACCTGACGAAGGACAGATCGTTCTGGATGGATGTGTATTGTTTGATTCTGCGAAGAACATCTGTCTGCCGCCTCAGAGACGAAATGTGGGCTACCTGTTTCAAAACTATGCCCTGTTTCCGAATATGACCGTAAGACAAAATATTTTATGCGGTCTGCAGGCAGGAAAGCTTTCAAAGAAGCATTGTGAAGAGAAAGCTGCCGAAATGATGAAAAGATTTCGGCTGGATAATCTGGAAAACAGATATCCCGGACAGCTTTCGGGAGGACAGAAGCAGCGTGTGGCACTGGCAAGACTTCTGGCGACAGAGCCGGGACTGATCTTGCTGGATGAGCCGTTTTCGGCACTGGATGAAGAATTGAAGGAAGAACTGCTGCAGGAACTGAAGGAATTGCGCAGCAGCTACGGGGGACTTTCCATACTGGTGAGTCATGACAGCAGAGAAATAGAAAAATTAAGCAGTCGATTATGCAGAATCAGAAAAGGAGAACTGAAAAATGAAGAACCGTAAAAAAATAATGATCATGATGATGGTGATGCTCTGTATGACGGGCTGCGGCAGTCAGAAAGAGGATGAGAAGCTGTTTCTGGCAGCTGCGTCAAGTCTGGAAAAGGTGTTCACAGAAGAACTGATTCCGATGTTTGAGGAGGAAAATCCGGGAATCTGTATCGAAGGCACTTATGACAGTTCAGGAAAACTGCAGACACAGATCGAGGAAGGTCTGAAAGCGGATATCTTTATGTCTGCAGCTGTGAAACAGATGACTGCACTGGATGAAACCGGGTTTATGGATTCCGGAAGTATCGTAAATCTTCTGGAAAACAAACTCGTAGTTATTGTACCGGCGGAAGGGGAAAGTCCGGTCAGCGGATATGCGGATTTTTCAGAAGCCGAAAAACCGGCGATCGGGGATCCGGAAAGCGTCCCTGCGGGACAATATGCGAGGGAAGTATTGACAAATCTGGGAATCTGGGAAACAATCGAAGCAAAAGCCAGCCTCGGAACGAATGTCACAGAGGTACTGAACTGGGTAGCTGAGGGCAGTGCGGATGCGGGAATCGTCTATGCGACAGATGCGGCAGGAAATACTGCAGTCCGAGTGCTGGAAGAGGCACCGGAAGGAACACTGGAAAGCCCTGTCATTTATCCGGTGGGGATTCTGAAAAATACAGATGAAAAAGAAGCGGCAGAGCTGTTTCTGGAGTTTTTGCAGTCAGAGGAGGCAATCCGTGTGTTCGAGAATTATGGATTTGCACGTATGAAATAAAGCATTCTGGTGATATGTCAAGAGATATTTGAAAAAGATTTTGCTCTGT
>JBJEMI010000080.1:0-7344 GCA_051879615.1 Lachnospiraceae bacterium | reverse complement strand
AGCCTATTATAAGGCTTTGCGGTACTTTTCTGATTATTGATGTGTCAAACGCCCGAGTTCAGTAAAATTTCAGATTTTTTTTTAACTTTTTATAAAATGTCTTTGTTTTTTTCATATATTGGAATTATAATACCTTTATCTGTCAAAATATACATTTTATACACTGACAACCAATACTCTGACAAAGGAGAATTATATATGAATGAACAAATGACATATCGTCTTGGTATTGACATTGGTTCAACTACTGTAAAAATAGCGATTATCAATGACAATCATCAAATTCTGTTTTCTGATTATGAACGTCATTTTGCAAATATTCAGGAAACACTGGCCATGCTGCTTGAAAGGGCAGAAAATGCATTGGGATCCCTTCAGGTATATCCTGTTATTACTGGTTCCGGCGGCCTGACTCTTGCAAATCATCTGGAAGTACCTTTCGTCCAGGAAGTAATCGCAGTTTCCTCTGCACTCCGAATTTATGAACCAAAGACAGATGTTGCAATTGAACTTGGCGGTGAAGATGCCAAAATCATCTACTTTGAAGGCGGAAACGTAGAACAGAGAATGAACGGTATCTGTGCCGGCGGTACGGGCTCATTTATTGACCAGATGGCCTCCCTGCTTCAGACTGATGCCTCAGGTTTAAATGAACTTGCTAAAAAACACCGTTCTCTCTATACCATTGCAGCTCGCTGTGGTGTATTTGCTAAATCGGACATTCAGCCGCTGATCAACGAAGGTGCTACCAGAGAAGATCTGGCAGCCTCTATCTTTCAGGCAGTTGTAAATCAGACGATCTCCGGTCTGGCCTGTGGCAAGCCGATCCGCGGTCATGTAGCATTTCTGGGAGGACCGCTCCATTTTCTTCCGGAATTGAAAGAAGCATTTATCAGAACATTGAAGCTGGATGAAGAACATGCAATCTCGCCGGAATTTTCTCACCTGTTTGCTGCAGCCGGTTCTGCGCTGAACAGTAAAAAAGAACATGCGGTCTGTGTATCCGAAATGCGTAAACGTTTACAGGCTCATATCCGGATGGATTTTGAAGTCGACCGTATGGATCCGTTATTTGCATCCCAGGATGACTATGACCAATTTATCAGCAGACATGATAAACATAAAGTGAAAACCCGTGATCTGGCTTCCTATGAAGGAAACTGCTATCTGGGCATTGATGCCGGTTCTACAACCACAAAGGTCGCTCTTGTAGCCGAGAACGGCTCGCTGCTCTATTCCTTCTATCAGAATAACCAGGGCAGTCCGCTCTTTACGACCATTCGTGCAATGAAGGAAATTCAGGAGCTGCTTCCGCCAAAAGCACACATTGCCTACTCATGTTCTACCGGATACGGAGAAGCTCTGATCAAATCCGCATTGCAGTTAGATGAAGGAGAGGTGGAAACCGTCGCCCATTATTATGCGGCAGCATTCTTTAACCCGAAGGTTGACTGTATCCTCGATATCGGCGGACAGGATATGAAATGCATCCGTATAAAAGACCGTACCATTGACAATGTGCAACTGAATGAAGCATGTTCCTCCGGATGCGGATCCTTCATTGAAACCTTTGCAAAATCTCTGAACTACTCTGTTCAGGACTTTGCAAAAGCAGCTCTTTTTGCCGAGCATCCGATCGACCTTGGAACCCGTTGTACAGTATTTATGAACTCCAAAGTAAAACAGGCACAAAAAGAAGGCGCAAGTGTCGCCGATATTTCTGCCGGTCTTGCTTACTCCGTTATTAAAAATGCATTGTTCAAGGTCATCAAAGTATCGGATGCATCTGAGCTTGGTGAAAATATTGTTGTTCAGGGCGGTACTTTCTACAACAATGCAGTCCTTCGAAGCTTTGAAAAGATTGCAGGCTGTGAGGCTGTCCGTCCCGACATTGCAGGTATCATGGGCGCATTCGGTGCCGCACTGATTGCCAAAGAACGTCATGAAGGCAAGGAAACAACGATGCTGTCCATGAAGGAAATCCTGAATCTGCAGTTCACTACAAGAATGACCAAATGTAAGGGCTGTACGAACAACTGTCGTCTGACGATCAACAAATTTACCGGCGGACGTCAGTATGTGTCCGGTAACCGTTGTGAGCGTGGACTTGGGAAGGAAAAAAATTCCAACCATATCCCAAATCTTTTTGAATATAAGCGACAGCGACTCTTCCGATATGAACCACTCTCTGAGGAAAAAGCTGTTCGCGGAACGATCGGCCTTCCGCGTGTATTGAATATGTACGAGAACTATCCGTTCTGGCATACTTTCTTTACAAAGCTTGGATACCGTGTCATATTGTCACCGGCTTCCACCCATAAGATTTACGAAATGGGGATTGAATCTATTCCAAGTGAATCAGAATGTTATCCTGCCAAGCTTGCTCATGGTCATATTGAATGGCTTCTGCAGCAGGGCATAAAATTTATTTTCTATCCATGTATCCCATATGAAAGAAATGAATTCCCGGATGCCGGAAACCATTACAACTGCCCGATCGTTACTTCCTATGCAGAAAACATCAAAAATAATGTTGAAAAACTAAAGAATCCGGAAATCCTGTTCATGAATCCTTTTTTCTCCTTTGAGAGCATGGAAATCCTGACCAGCCGTCTGATAGAAGAATTTTCGACTCCTGCATTTGATTTCAGCGAAAAAGAGATCCGGGAAGCAGCCGAATGTGCCTGGAAAGAGCAGGAAGCCGAACGAGAAGATATACGACGAAAAGGAGAAGAAACCCTGGAATACATAGAAGAGCATCAGATTCGCGGGATCGTGCTTGCCGGACGTCCATACCACGTGGATGAAGAGATCAACCACGGAATTCCGGAACTGATCAATTCCTATAATATTGCAGTCCTTACAGAGGACTCGATTTCCCACCTTCATCCGGTAGAACGTCCGATTCTCGTGATGGACCAGTGGATGTATCACTCCCGTCTGTATGCAGCTGCAAACTTCGTAAAAACCCGGGATGATCTGGACTTAATTCAGCTGAATTCCTTCGGATGCGGACTGGATGCCGTTACAACAGACCAGGTAAGTGATATCTTAAAAGATTCCGGAAAGATCTATACCTGCTTAAAGATCGATGAAGTAAATAACCTGGGTGCTGCCCGAATCCGTATCCGATCTCTGATCGCCGCGATTAAAGTCCGGGAAAAACAGCAGATTTGCCGAACGATTCATTCTTCGGCTTACGACCGGGTTATCTTCACGAAGGAAATGCGCAAAAACTATACCATTCTTTGCCCGAATATGAGTCCGATCCATTTTGAAATTCTGGAACCTGCTTTCAGAGCTTCCGGCTACAATCTCGTCGTACTTCCTGACTCCAAAAAGGAATCACTGGACATGGGATTAAAATATGTAAATAACGATGCCTGCTACCCGTCATTGATCGTCGTGGGGCAGCTGATGAGTGCTCTGTTATCCGGTAAATATGATATTTCCAAAACAGCACTTCTGATTTCACAGACCGGCGGCGGCTGCCGTGCTACAAACTATATTGCATTTATCCGCCGTGCTCTGGAGAAAGCCGGCCATCCGGAAGTTCCTGTTATTTCCATCAACTTAAGCGGTCTGGAAAAAAACCCCGGATTTAAAATATCTCCGGCACTTGCCGTCCGCGGAGTTTACGGCGCTGTATTCGGTGATATCTTTATGCGGGTCCTCTATGCAACCAGACCTTATGAAGCAGTTCCGGGTTCCGCCAATGAACTCCATGAAAAATGGAAAAAACGCTGCATCGATTTTTGCTCCAAAGGATACCCAAGCTATCGAGTATTCAAACAGATGTGCCGTGACATAATCCGTGAATTTGATGAACTGCCTCGTATTGATATGAAGAAGCCCCGTGTCGGTATCGTCGGAGAAATTCTCGTTAAATTCTCTCCTGTTGCCAACAACCATCTGGTTGAACTGTTAGAAGCCGAAGGAGCTGAAGCCGTGATGCCTGATCTTTTGGATTTCATGCTCTATGCATTTAAGAATCAGGATTTCAAATCCGATAAACTCGGCAAGAAAGCTTCAAGCAAAAGAAATGCTCATTTCGGTATTCGGCTGATCGAATTTCTTCGAAAAGCTGCCAGGGAAGCATTGGAGGAGAGTAAACATTTTATTCCTCAGGGCAACATCGAGCATATGGCTCAAATGGCTTCTTCTTTCGTATCGGAAGGAAATCAGACCGGCGAAGGATGGTTTTTGACCGGTGAAATGCTGGAACTGATTGAAAACGGCACTCCGAATATTATCTGTACACAGCCGTTTGGCTGCCTGCCAAACCACATTGTGGGTAAGGGTGTTATCAAAGAGCTGCGTTCCCGGTATCCGGAAGCCAACATCGTAGCCATCGACTACGACCCTGGTGCCAGTGAGGTAAATCAGCTGAACCGCATCAAATTGATGCTGTCCACTGCATTCAGAAATCTGGAAGAATCATAATCATACATAAAAATCCATAAAAAAGCTTCGATGAAATATTTCATTCCATCGAAGCTTTTTGTCTTAAATATTCTCTATCTGCCAGTCAATCGGTTCTAAGCCGTTTGCCTCTAAAAATTCATTTGTCCTGCTGAAATGATGGCATCCGAAAAATCCTCTGTAAGCTGACAGGGGACTCGGATGAGGCGCCTCCAGAATCAGATGTTTGGGGTTATTTAACATACTCCTCTTTGTCTGTGCCGGTTTGCCCCAGAGCAGAAAGACGATCGGTCTGTCCTGCTCATTAAGTATCCTGATTGCCGCGTCGGTAAACTCCTCCCAGCCGATTCCACGGTGAGAATTCGCCTGATGTGCCCGAACGGTCAGTACCGTGTTTAACAGCAGTACCCCCTGCTTTGCCCATTTCGTCAGATACCCATTGTTTGGGATCGTACATCCCAGATCCGAATTAAGTTCTTTGTAGATATTTACCAGGGAAGGTGGAATTTCCACATCAGGCTTTACGGAAAAGCAAAGCCCGTGAGCCTGCCCGTCTCCGTGGTAAGGATCCTGTCCGAGAATCACTGCTTTTACCTCATGTAACGGAGTAAACTCAAAAGCACTGAAGATTTCATCCGCAGGCGGAAAAATCTGCCTTCTTCCGTATTCTTCTCTGATTGTCTTATATAATTTCGCATAATACGGTTTTTTAAATTCCGGTGATAACGGTTCTAACCAGTCGTTGCTGATTGCTCCCATAGCTGCCTCCTACAGACGTACGGACACGCCTTTTTCTCTCAAATACTGTTTAACCTCTTTAATCTCCAGTTCTTTATAGTGGAACAAAGACGCTGCAAGTGCTGCATCCGCTTTTCCTTCTGTCAATGCTTCCCGGAAATGCTCCAAAGTTCCCGCACCGCCGGATGCGATCACGGGAATCTTCACATTTTCTGCAATGGTTCGTGTCAGATCGATGTCATACCCTGCTTTTGTTCCGTCACAGTCCATACTGGTCAGAAGGATCTCTCCCGCACCTCTTCTTTCAGCCTCCATGGCCCATTCCACAGCGTCCATGCCCATATCAACACGCCCGCCGTTTTTATATACATTCCATCCGCTGCCGTCATCTCTTCTTTTTGCATCAATTGCCAGAACAACACACTGGCTTCCGAATTTATCTGCAGCCTCACTGAGAAGCTCCGGACGCATGATCGCAGCAGAATTCACGGATATCTTATCCGCACCCTCCCGCAGCAGCATTTTAAAATCATCTACAGTACGGATTCCGCCGCCGACCGTAAACGGGATAAATACTTTTTCGGCAACCTTCCTGACCATATCCACAACGGTATTTCGCGCATCGGATGAAGCCGTAATATCCAGAAATACAACTTCATCGGCACCTGCCTGATCATAGGCTGCCGCAATCTCTACCGGATCTCCCGCATCCCTCAAATTGACAAAGTTCACTCCTTTTACAACTCTGCCGTTATGAACATCCAGACATGGTATAATTCTCTTCGTAAACATGACAATCTCCTAAATTTCCGTAAAATTCTTTAAGATTTGAAGACCAATTTCACTGCTCTTTTCCGGATGAAACTGGCAGGCAAATACATTTTCCTTCTCAACAGACGCATGAATACAGGTGCCGTACTCTGTGGTCGCTTTGACAATACTTTCATCTTCTGCTTTCAGATAATAGGAGTGTACAAAATAGACATAAGAATCTTCCGGAATATTCTGAAACAGCCTTCCGTCATTCTGCAGATGAAGCGAATTCCATCCCATATGCGGAATTTTCATCTCATCGTTCTCCGGAATACGAAGAATCTGACCCTTTAAAATTCCAAGGCCCGGTACTCCGTCAGACTCATCACTGTACTCAAATAAGAGCTGAAGCCCGAGACAGATTCCCAAAAACGGGATTCCTCTCTCGACTGCTTCGTAGATCACCTGATCCATACCATATTTTCTCAGATTTTCCATGGCATCTCCAAAGGAACCTACGCCCGGCAGAATGACTCGGTCTGCATTCAGAATCGTTGCACGATCTCTCGTCACAACAACTTCCTGTCCGAGCAGTTTCAAAGCTTTTTCAACACTTTTGATATTTCCTGCATCATAATCAATGATCGCTATCATAATCTCTCTTCCTTTATCAAATATCAAATATCTGTCTGCCGTCAATGATCAGAAAACAGATCCAGCGGATCGGCCTGTACAGCAGAGCCCCGCTCACCGATCTCAGCGGTAACCTGCGGTAAAGAAGGATGAACTCGGTACATCCTGGATTTCTGATTTAAAAATACTGTTTTTTCAAACGGAAATCGAATCACCATCGGATTGGCAAATCCCACGCCCAATTCCAGCACAAGCAGATGACGGTTCAGAGTAAATCCAAGCCACTGTAAATACGCATTCCAGTTTTCTTCATCTTCCGGATAAACAAATGGTGCTGCCACATGCTTTTTATCGAATCCGCATCGAAAAATCAGATCATCCTCTGCCTGTGTCACGATATAATAATCTTTGTTTCCAAGAACTTCTTTTAACTGCTTATAAAACTGAATGTATTTCAGCTCATCTTCTGCTTTTTTTAAAGTGAATGCCTCTCCAAGTCCAACCAGTACACATTTCGCATCTTTTAAGTCATTTAATAAATTCTCAAACATTACACTGACCACCCTACTGCGGAATAATGATTGCCGCAATAATATAAGCTACAATTCCTGCACCATATATCAGGGAAAATACTGCCCAGATCAGGCGTACAATGGTGGGATCGATTCCAAAATATTCTCCGATTCCGCCGCAAACTCCTGAAATCATTCTGTTTTGACTGGATCTGTAAAGTTTTCTCATGTTCTTTCTCCTCGTATAATAAGTTTGTAAGCAAGAAAATAACGCTTACAGACTTAT
>JBJEMI010000079.1:0-1500 GCA_051879615.1 Lachnospiraceae bacterium | reverse complement strand
GAGACTGTGAAATAAAGTCTGTAAATAATAAGAGCGACGAAAAAGGTCTTCTATGATAAAATAAAATCATAGGAGGCCTTTTATCATGGCAAACAGAAAAAAAGAAGTTTACAAACCTAAACCAATGACAGAAGGAAAACGGAATCTGATCCAGGGACTTCTAAAGGAATATGACATCGAATCCGCAGAGGATATTCAGGATGCCCTGAAGGATCTTTTATCCGGGACGATTCAGGAAATGCTCGAGACCGAGATGGATGAGCATCTCGGCTATGAAAAGTATGAACGGTCTTCAGAACCGAATTACAGGAACGGGACAAAGTCCAAGCGTGTCCGCAGCAAATACGGAGAATTTGAAGTGGATGTTCCTCAGGATCGGCAGAGCTCCTTCGAACCGCAGATACTTCCCAAGCGTAAAAAGGACATTTCATCCATAGATGATAAAATCATATCCATGTATGCCAAGGGGATGAGTACCCGACAGATTTCAGAAACCATTGAAGACATATATGGATTTGAAGTCAGTGAAGGAATGGTTTCAGATATCACAGATAAGCTTCTGCCCCGAATTGAAGAATGGCAGAACAGGCCGCTGGCATCAGTATATCCGATCGTATTTATCGATGCAGTGCATTTTTCCGTAAGAGAGGATGGCCTCATTCATAAACTTGCAGCCTATGTCGTTTTAGGGATCAATGAGGATGGCAGAAAAGAGGTTCTGACGATCGCAATCGGAGAAAACGAAAGCAGCAAGTACTGGCTGGGCGTACTGAACAGTCTGAAGAATCGCGGAGTGAAAGATATACTGATCCTCTGTTCGGATGGCCTTACGGGGATAAAAGAAGCGATCACGGCAGCTTTCCCGAATACAGAGCAGCAGAGATGTATCGTTCATATGGTCAGAAACACACTGAAATATGTGGCAAACAAAGATATGAAAGAATTTGCGAAAGACCTTAAGGGAATCTATACAGCTCCTGATGAAAAAGCAGCATTGAAGCAGCTGGATACCGTAACAGAAAAATGGGAGAAGCAGTATCCGGGAGTGATGAAGCGATGGAAGGATAACTGGGATGCTGTCAGCCCGATCTTCAAGTTCTCGCGGGAGGTCAGAAGTGCATTTTACACCACCAATGCCATCGAGTCAGTGAATTCCTCCTACAGAAGATTAAATCGGCAGAGAAGTGTATTCCCAAGCTCACAGGCACTTCTGAAAACGCTCTACCTTGCGACCTTTGAGATAGCCAAAAAATGGACAATGCCAATCCGCAACTGGGGAAAAGTACGCGGAGAACTGCTCATTATGTATCCGGGCAGGATGACAGAATAGCCTGAAAGGAAGAGTCGGAACCAAAAAATGCGTCTGGATTTCCCGGCGGTTCTTGACATGTCTTCACATTTCTGGTACATATTAAATTGGGTCGGACAGTGGAACCACCATCCGACCCTCAAGCAATTATCATAGAAGATCTGCTTTTACAGAGTTTTTTTCACACACTC
>JBJEMI010000078.1:0-40630 GCA_051879615.1 Lachnospiraceae bacterium | reverse complement strand
ACACGGTAAATGACCGGATCACGCATGTTCATATTCGGAGAAGCCATATCGATCTTTGCCCGAAGTACCTTTTCTCCGTCTTTATACATGCCGTTTTTCATGTTTTCAAATAATTCCAGATTTTCTTCAATGCTTCTGTCACGGTACGGACTGTTTTTTCCCGGCTCCGTCAGAGTTCCTCTGTACGCTCTCATTTCTTCCGGTGTCAGATCACAGACAAATGCTTTGCCCTTTTTAATGAGCTTCACCGCACCTTCGTACATCTGATGAAAATAGTTTGAAGCAAAGAACAGACGGTCTTCGTAGTCTGCTCCCAGCCATTCCACATCTTCTTTGATAGATTTTACAAATTCCTCTTTTTCTTTTGTGGGGTTTGTATCATCAAAACGCAGATTAAACTTTCCGTGATATTTCTGTGCAAGTCCGTAGTTCAAAAGAATTGACTTGGCATGTCCGATATGCAGATAACCGTTCGGCTCCGGCGGAAAACGCGTATGAACGGTTTCATAAACGCCTTCTGCAAGATCTTTGTCGATCGCCTGCTCTATAAAATTCTTACTTACTGCTTCATTATCCATAACTTTTTCCTCCGTTATGCCGGTCAGGTATCCAATGCGTCCTGCCATAATTCATAATGATTTATCTTAACAAACTTCGTCCTCTTTATCAAGACCAATCACCCTAAAACCTCGAGAAATTCTTTTGCCTTCAAAGCTGCCGACGCCGCATCCTCCGTATAGACATCCGCCCCGATCTCCATGGCAAATTTTTCAGTCACCGGAAGTCCTCCTACCATAATTTTAATATTTTTCCTGAAGGACTGCCGTCCCAGCAGCTGTACCGTCTTTTTCAGGGACGGCAGCGTTGCCGTTAAAAGTGCCGAGAGCATCACGATCTCCACTTCGGGATGCCTGTTGATCTCCGTGATAAACCGTTCCGCCGGAACGTCGATTCCAAGATCGATCACCTCTATGCCGACACTTTCACACATCATACCCACCAGGTTTTTTCCGATATCATGCAAATCTCCCGCAACAGTTCCGATCATGACCGTTCCGAGACTCTTCTCTCTTTTGGTTACCAGCTCCGGCCTCAGGATTTCTACTGACATTTTCATGGTTTTTGCACATACAAGCATCTCCGGGACGAAGATTTCTTCCCTCCGGAATTTCTCTCCTACATTTTCCAGTGCCCCGATCAGCACTTTCAGGATCTTCTCTGCAGAGATTCCCTCCTCCAGTGCCTCTCTTGTCAGCTTCGCAATGCACTTGGTACGGCCGGCTTCCACTGCTTCTCTGATCTCAATGATCTTTTCCATTTATCTCACCTGTCCTGCTTACTTTTCTTTCAGAATCTCACAAAGGTATTCCCAGCATCTTTTCACGGATGCCACATCCAGTGTTTCTTCTGAAGTATGCACCTGATGCATATCCGGACCAAAGGAAATACAGTCCAGATTCTCAAGCTTTCCGACGAACATTCCGCATTCCAGCCCGGCATGAATCGCCTGAACGACCGGTTTTTTTCCGTACATTCTTTCATAAACACGAACCATGGTATCACGAAGCTCCGATTGCGGCTGATAAGCCCATCCAGGATAATCGCCGGAAACCACTGAGGTACCGCCGAGCATTTCCGCAAACAGCTTCACCCTGTCAGACAGATAGAATTTCGCGGATTCCACGGAACTTCTGACTGCAAAGGAAATCACCAGTGCCTTTTCCTCCAGTTTCATCACACCCATATTTAAGGAGGTTTCCACAAGTCCCTCCATATCCATGCTGTATGCCTGAACTCCGTTTGGAATATTGTTTAATGTATGCAGAACTTTTCCCGCAGAGTTCTCTGTCAATACCTGCTTCGTTCCGGCTTCCTTTTTCTGAAGCTCTAAGGCAATCCCCGGATCACCTGCATGCAGTTCTTTTTTCAGCTCCGCTTCTTTTGCCGCAACAGCCCCTTCAAAAGCTTCGCAATCTGCTTCCTTTACGAGCACTTTCGCTTCTGTCAGACGGGGAATGGCATTATCCTTTGTCCCGCCTGCCAAAGACATCACCGCAACCGCTGCCTTTTCTTCGGCTGCCAGCAGAACACGTCCCATGATCACATTGGAATTACCTCTTCCAAGGTGGATGTCCGCACCCGAATGACCTCCTTTTAGTCCCGTAACTTTTAATTCATAGACAATTCCTGCCGCTTCTTCCCATTCAACCGGGATTTCACAGGTCTGTGTCAGACCTCCGGCACAGCTCGCGAGAAGGTATCCCTCTTCTTCCGAATCCATATTGATCAGCTTTCGTCCCTTTAACATGGAAAGATCAATTGCCTCGGCACCGTAGAGCCCTGTCTCTTCATCCACAGTCAGGACCGCTTCGATCCTCGGATGCTGAAGCTGATCGGAAGCAAGCACTGCCAGTGCATAGGCAACAGCAATTCCGTCGTCACCTCCAAGGGTCGTTCCATCCGCCCAGATTTTTTCTCCGTCCGTACAAAGATCCAGCCCGTCTGTCATAAAGTTGATTTTCTTATCGGGAGTCTTCTCACAGACCATATCCAGATGTCCCTGTAAGATTACCGGTGCTGCATCCTCATAGCCTGCGGTCGCCTCTTTGATGATGATCACATTTTTCATGTCATCCTGAATGTATTCCAGGCCATGTGCCTTTGCAAAGTCCACGCAGTACTGACTGATCTTTTCCATATTTCCCGAGCCATGCGGAATCTGACAGATATCTTCAAAGATCTTAAACACTTCCTGCGGCTGTAAATTTTCCAATACTCTCATAAGCTTCTCCTTTATTCACAATTTTACCTGTTTTTCTGCCGACGGTCAATGTGCCTGTTTTAAAATTGCCGAAGCGAGCCTGCGGTATTCTTCCAGACTTCCCGCTTTCTTTAATTTTTTCACGTAAGCTTCCTGCTCCGGCAATGACTGAAACAGATAGAACCAGTGTTCTTTCAGTTTATACAGCACTATTTTTTCCCCGCACAGTTCCCGCTCATAACGCTTCGTCAGTTCCTCCATAAAGGCATACCAGCGATCCAGGTCACGTTCCTTTCCGTCCAGCTCTTCTAACAGCGACGGGACTTTTAATAATCCTCTTCCGAGCATCAGATTCTCCACCTGTGGAAAACTTGCCCGAAATGCCCTGATCTCCTCCGCAGAACACAGATCCCCATTATAGCAGACCGGACATTTTGACAGTTTAAGCGCCTCTTCAAATATCTCCATATGCGGATGGTTCTTATAGTAATCCTTCTGTACCCTGGGATGTATGATCAGTTCTTTGATGGGATAGCGGTTGTAAATTCTTAAAATTTCAAAAAATTCCTCCGGATCCTCTATTCCCAGTCTGGTCTTGACCGAAACCTCCACATCCCGGTCTGTGTGAAAAATCTCATCAAAAAACATATCCAGACGCTCCGGATCCGCCAGAAATCCGGAACCCTTTTTCTTCGGGACCACTGTTCCCGACGGACATCCCAGATTCAGGTTCACCTCCCGATAGCCGTATGCCGCCAGCTTCTCTGACATATCCACGAACTGCTCCGCATTGTTTGTGAGAATCTGCGGCACCAGAAAAATTCCTTCATTATTTTCCGGCAGAATATCCTTTTTGTCGCGGGACTTCATGCTGAAATTCTGATTGGTGGCGATGAACGGAGCAAAATATTTCGTCACATGACCGCCAAAATGCTTCTCATAAGTACTTCTGAAAATATGGCCTGTAATCCCTTCCAGGGGCGCAAAATAAATTCCCATGCTCTCTCCTTGTATCCTGAAACATGCGCCCGCCGGGCGCACAGTAAAAAAAGCACCCTGAAAAGGTGCTTTTTTATTCGTGTCTCTCCTGCATATTACTGAAATAAAAAGCTAGCGACGGGAGTCGAACCCGTGACCTCCTCACTACCAATGAGGTGCGCTACCACCTGTGCCACGCCAGCTTACGTTTCCACGCCAAATTATATTATCATTTTAAGCTGTACTTGTCAATCAATAATTTCCAAGAATTTTAAAATTTGCCGTTTCCTCACCAATACCGCGCAGTGCGTTTTTCACTGCAGAGTCATTCAGATTGCCGTCGATGTCCACAAAAAAGTGATATTCCCACTGTTTTCCGACAATCGGTCGGGACTCGATCTTTGTCATATTCAAATCGTTATAGATCAGGTGCGACATGATATTGTAAAGACTTCCGCTCTGATGCGGAATATCAAAACAGATACTGATCTTCTCAGCCTCTCTTACAAAGACCTTGCGGTTGGTTACAATAATAAATCTTGTAGAGTTTTTCCTTACATGATGAATATGTTCTTTCAACACCTTCAGTCCGTAAACCCCGGCTGCCTGAACACTTCCGATGGCTGCCTTTGTCACATCACGACTCTCTTTGATATAACTTGCCGCAACTGCTGTATTGCTCAGAGAAACCTGTTCCCATTCCCTGTGCTCATCCAGATATCTGGAACACTGCATCAGCGCCTGCGGATGGGAATAAACATATTTAATATCTGAAAGCTCCGCTCCCGGAAGACCCATCAGCGCATGGTCAATGGTAATGATCTTTTCCCCGACTATGCAGTTGTCATACTCTTCCAGAAGATCATAGTTGTCTCCCACGATTCCCGCCGTGGAATTTTCCAGCGGAAGAACCGCATAATCCGCACTTCCGTCCTTCAGTGCTTCCATCGCGTCTCTCCAGCGTTCCACATGGTAGCAATTCACATCCTCCCCGAAATATTCCAGGGTCGCCTGATGTGCATAGGCTCCTTCCAGCCCCTGATATACGACACGGATATTGTCCGTATTGAGACAGTCCAGCATTTCAAAATCCGGTGCATCCTCTACACCCATTTTCTCCATAAGCTGATACTGCAGTTTCCGGCTCATTGCCATGATCTGCTGAAACAGTTCTGTCACTCCGTGGGCATTGAACTGTGAATGAGCCAGACCGCTGAGTGTCCGAAGCTTGCCCTCCTCACGCTCTTTATCGAACACCTTTTTTCCTGTGCTGATCTTATATTCCGCGACTCCTTTGCTGATCTCCATGCGTTTTTCAAATAATTCCACGATTTCTTTGTCGATTTTATCTATTTCATCTCTCAAAACAAGCAGGTCCGTCATAGGTACACCTCTTCCTCTGTCCGAATATTTCTAATCAGTATATACCTTATTTCCTTTTTTTTCAAACATATTGTGATTCATTTTGGACATATTAGAGGTATGAGAAAAAAATTTATATTTTGCGGTGCTGTCGGATGGTGTCTGGAAATTTTCTGGACCGGGCTGCATTCCCTGTTGTCGGGTTCCGGAACACTTATGGGACATACCTCCCTCTGGATGTTTCCGATCTACGGCTGTGCCGCAGTCATCTCCCCCCTTTCCAAACTTTATCACCGCTGCCCTTCGGTCATCCGGGGACTGATCTATATGCTTCATATTTTCTTCGGGGAATATTTTTTCGGAAGCATTTTAAAAAAATTCCAGATCTGTCCGTGGGACTATTCCGCCAGTAAATACCAGATTGACGGTCTGATCCGGCTGGATTATGCTCCCGTCTGGTTTACGACCGGATTGCTCTATGAGCGGCTGCTGACGAAAAAACGTCCCTGACAAAAACTGCCACCGGCTGTAATCAGCCGGTGACAGCTTTTTATCTGATCACATTTCTGCGATCTTTCATTTTATTTCTGTGCTCTGTAGAGGAAGGTTACGATCTCACCTCTTGAACATTCAAGATCCGGTGCGAACAGACTTTCTGTCCAACCGTCTGTGATCTTATTCTCTGTTGCCCAGAGTACTGCGTCATAGAAGTAATCTGTTTCCGCAACATCTTCGAACGGACTTTCCAGTTTGCCGTTGTCTTTAAATTTCAGATCTCCTAAATCCATCCAAAGTTCTACAGCTTCGTTTTCTGCCGTAATTGCAGGATTTGCACTGTACTGTCCCGCTACTTCATCTGCTGTCAGTGCTCTGTTGTAAACACGGATGTTTGAGAAATCAGCTGCTGATGTTCTTCCCGTGTCAGGACATGCACCGATCGTCAGGTTATATCCTGATTCTGCCACACCTGATGTCGTGCCTGTTGCCTTTTCTTTCATAAGAGCGCCGTCTACATAGAGCTGGATCTTCTCTGAAGCCGCATTGTAAATGCCGACTACCTGGTGCTCATTGTTGACCCATTCTGCCTGCTGTTCCGCTGTCATAGCGTATTCAATACTTCTCCAGCTTCCGCCCGCAAAAATATGGAAGTCAACATGAGTATTTCCTCTTGCACGGAGTGCAAATGCGTAATCACCTTTTCCTGCAAACATATTGTAAGCAGGAGCTGCTGTCGGAGTTACATTGACTTCGACCGTAAAGGATGTTCCGTCTCCCTGGAATACCGGATTTAATACTTCATTAAACGGTACCGGGAGAGAACCATTCATGACGGTCTGATCGCCTGATTTTTCAAATTTTGCAGATTTTGCATACGGAACCTGCAGGTTATTCTTACTCTGATCCTGAATATATGCGGTCTTATATTTCATTGCCTGTACATCTTTCAGAATCTGTCCGGCCTGTGCCGTACGGTCTTTATCTGCATTTACAAGTGCTTTCTGTGCATCTGTCAATGCATTGACATCTGCCAGAAGTTCTTCTGCTTCTTTTAACTGACTGTAATCATATGCTACAAAGGAATCAATCCGCTCAATGATGTCTGCTGCCAGCTGAGCGTCATATTCTTCACGGTTGAATTCAGCCACTGTGTGATATGCTTTTGCAGCTTCTGACATATCATTCTTTGTTGCATCGGATGCTACCGGCATCATCGTAAATTCCCATTCATATACGCGGTCTGACGGGAGACGGTACTGTGGTAAGGTTGCAGGACCACAGGTTGCTCCACCGGTACCGGCAGAACCGTAGTTAATGCTTAAGATTGTTTCATCCATCGGATGAATTCCATAAATGTGACTGGAAGAATCCAGCTCATCCGGTGTAAAGTGAAGTGCACTTGCCTCTACAGCATCTTTTGCCGCTACTAAAAGTCCATTTTCATTTTCCGTACCATGTTACATTTTCAAAGCCTGCCGGAAGTGTCATCATGGAGCCTACTCTGATGAAGTTGCCCATCCCGCTCTTTGTAGCATCCACTTTCATGTTCACGGTTACCTGGCCTTCGCCGTTAATTGTATAAATGATGGTTTCTTTTGTATTTCCTGCAGTCGGGAATGTAATGTCAGCTGTAATCACAGTCTGACCGGCTTCATTTTCTGTAACTGCAATGTTACCCACTGTAATGGTCTTCGCTGCATTTCTCCAGTTGCCGTCGTAGACACTGCCCCATCCGTTTCCGTCGTTTTCTACCATACCTCTCCAGAAATTCGGAGCCGGACCTTTTTCAACTAATGTTTCACCGGCGTATACATAATTTTTCATTACACCGGTTGCCTTATCGATAGAGAAGCTGAAGTTTTCACCTGCAACCTCCCATGCATCGTCTGTTTCCGTTGTTGTAACAATCTTTTCACTGATCACAGGAGCTGCCTGTGCCACTTCCACAGGAACCTCGATCTGTCCCCATGACATTTCCGCACCTGCCTCTGCCCATTTTTCATCAGTTTTCAGACTTACGGAAATATTTAAGTAGTACTCGCTTCCTGCAGGAATTTCTTCCGGCATTGTAAACGGAACATAGATCTTACCTGTTGTCTGAGGTGCGACATCTGTATTTTCCACAATACCGCCGTCAATCTTATGACCATTTTCAAGAAGTTCCCATGTTACATCATATTCATTTAAATTTGTGATATTACTTTCATTATAAACTTCTACTGTTCTGTTATCCAGATCAGCTACATCCGCGCTGAACCAGAAATTCTGATACTGATATTTTACTTCTGCCAGCTCCGGCTGCGGATTTCTGTCCGGACTGATCAGTCCGTTTTCGCAGAAGCTGCCATCATTCGGAACATCTCCCCAGTCTCCGCCGTAACCGTAGAATTTACCTTTAATTTCTTCTGCATAAAGATTGGTCTGTGTATAATCTTCTGCATAGTAGTCCCAGCCAACTGAATTGGATGCTGTATATCCGTCAGCATAATCCATCCAGAGAAGTACACTGGCATCATCTGAAGCAATCGCCGGTACAGCTGCTCTCTGTCCGTCGATTTCATCTTTGGTCAGAGCCTTTGTGTAAATACGTGCGATAGAAATTTCGCCATCCAGTTTTCTGCCTGTGTTCGATGCATCCACTCCGATTGCAAGTGCATCATTGCTTGCCGCGATGCTGTCATTTACCGTATTGGCAGATTTCTGTACGCCGTCCACATAGAGTGTCAGGGTTCCTTTATTATATACACCTGCAACCTGATGCCAGTTTCCGATCCAGTCTGACGGGAGATCACACTGTGTACTCTTCCAGCTGCCTGCATTATATACGAAGAATTCCAGTTTTCTGCCGTCACCGGTTGTTTTTAAAGCAACCTGATTATCACCTTTGGCAAGTAATACATTATTGCCCGCAGCTGATGCAGGTTTTACAACCACTTCAAAGGTAAACGCTTTTCCTGTTCCGGATAATGCAGTGTTGTATTTTTCATCCTCTACCATGACTGTATAGCCCTTGAAGGATGCTCCGCCCAGGCTTCCCTCACCTGCTGCCTTGTTCCAGTCTGATGCTTTGCCGACTGCTGCTCCGGCAACACCGGTCTTGTCAGCTACCGTGTATGTAGAACCCAGCTGACCCAGATCAGTTGCTCTTGACTGGTCAACCCAGTCCCATACAAATGCACCGAGCTGATTGTCTGCGCTTCGGATCGCATCCCAGTATTCTTTCAGGTTTCCTCCTGAGTTACCCATACCATGCAGATATTCACAGAGCACATACGGCATTTTGCCTTCGCCTGCTCTGCTCCACACAGTATCCACGCTCGGGTACATGTTACTTCTCATATCTGTTTCGACCGACCAGTCATGACCTTCACTGTGCACCGGTCTTGTGTAATCATTGTCTTTGAAGTACCAGATCATATCTTTGAACAGTCCGTTCGCGAAGTTCGGATCTGTTGTATAGCGGTTTTCATTACCGATGGACCACATCACGATCGCCGGATGGTTTCTCAGACGCTTGAATGCTGTTTCGGTACGATCCATACCCAGTTCGTAGAAAAGTCCCTGTTTATCTTCATACAGGACATTGCCATAGGAATCCCACTGATGAAGATGATGACTTTCCATATTTGTCTCACCCATCACATAGAGACCGTAGGAATTGCACAGCCAGTAGAGATAGTCATCGTTGCTGTAGTGAGAAGTACGGAGCGCATTGATGTTGTTCTGTTTCATCAGTACGACATCTTCTAAGGTCGTAGCCTGCGGAACTGCTTTTCCGTAGAACGGATCCGTATCATGACGGTTCGTACCTTTCAACAGGAGTCTTTCACCGTTAATTGTAACTGTCTGCCATTCTGTAGTGAGGACATTATAATTCTCATCTACTTCTGTTCTCGTAAATTCGATTTCCCTGAATCCCAGCTGTGTGGAAACAGTCTCAACTTCTTTGCCGTTTCCGTCACACAGAGTCAGTGTCAGTGCATACAGGTTCGGACGCTCTGCAGACCATAATTTCGGATTCTTCACTTCCTGTTCGAGCAGGAAAGTTCCGGTCTCTTCAGAAGCCACATTTTCTACCGGGATTACCGCGTTTACAACGCTGTTTCCAGCTTCATCAACTGCCTGTGCCTGAATGCTCCATCCGCTCTGAGCTTCGGACGCAAGATTTCGCACATCAACAGCCAGTTTTAATGTAGCGTTTTTATATTCCTAATCCAGATCCGTCTCTACGGAGTAGTCATGGATCTGTACCAACGGGGCACTTGTGAGGTAAACATCACGGAAAATACCGCCGTCATAGATCATATCCTGATCTTCATACCAGGTACCGTCACAGAACTTATGTACTTTGACTGCCAGTAAGTTCTCTCCTTCACGGAGATAGTCGGTAATATCAAAATGATGCGGGCTGAAGGTATCTTCACTGTATCCCACTTCTTTTCCGTTTACATATACATAGTATGCGGACTCCACACCCTGGAAATGGATGTAGACACGTCTTTCACTGTTTAACATTGTACTGTCTGCAGTAAATGGCTTTCTGTAAAGCCCTACCGGGTTATAATTTGTCGGTGCTGCCGGACAGTTGTTCGGATCTCCTGCACTCGGGTCATACTTTGTCTGGAAAGGCATTTTGGTGTTTGTATAAATGGAAAAATCAAACCCCTGAGTTGTCCAGCTCCTTGGCAGCTGAACAGTTTTCCATCCGTCTGCCTCATCAGTCTGGAATTCCTCTGTCATAAAGCCGTCGGTTCCCATAAACTTCTGTGCTTCATCCTGATTCTGAACCACAGTTAACTGCCAGTCTTCATCATCCCCGGTCAGTAACTGAAAGTAATCAGATTTTTCACGGTCGTTGAAATTCCATACGCCATCCCTTGCCTCCTTGGTTCCCTGATAAGGAATGATCGTTGTAGTTGCTTCTTCACGGTTGATACCGAAAACATCCTCAGCAACCACCTCATTTCCGTCGACATCCGTGTAAGCGGTGCCTGTCCACTCTTTGTGAGTGAACTTAGTCTTCTCAACATCTGCCTTGACAGAATCTGCCACAGCAAGACCTTTCGAAGATGTACCGGCCGCCTGAGCTCTCAGGCTGCCTGCCGGTGCAAGAAGTTCACCAAGCATAACGGCCGATAAAAGCAGTGAAATCACTTTCTTTTTCATACTCTTCTCCTTTTCTTCTTGATTAATATTCATAGTGATGATAATTTACCACCTTTTCTTTACTTTTGACCATTTCATAAAGTCATTTTTCTTTGCTTTTATACAGATTCTCCTTTTTCAGCTCTTCCGATACTGTACAGGACTGATTCCGGTCACCTTCTTAAACATCCGGTTAAAATGTGATACATTTTTATATCCGGACATTTCCGCGACTTCGTATACCTTAAAACCGGTAGTCCTGAGAAGTTCCTTGGCCTTCTGCATCCGAAGCCCCGTGAGATAATCCGAGAAGGTCTCTCCCGCCTCCTTCGTAAATTTATTGGTAAAATACTTTTCATTCAATATCTGACTCGTCCTGGACAGGTAAAGCTCATCGACTACCCGCCAGTAAATCACAAAGCTTCCGCTGCTCACCGCGGTCATACAGCATCTGGAAGCAAAAAGTGCATGACTCCCGAATGCATCCACAATTCTGTCGGCAATCTCCGTTATACTGCCCCGGGCACCAGAATAATCCGCGGCTACTCCGATCAGCAGATACGGTCCCCCGAAAAACTCACTGCATTCTTCAGCTGCTTTTTCCGGTGTCATTCTTCCTTCAAGGATGTCCTTCAGATAATCCTCCGGTGCTTTTTCTGATTTTGGTAAGATGTTTTTTTCACAGTCCGGAGACGGCAGGCACTGTTCTTCCGGCTGAAACGGTTCTGTGATCCGTTTCAGGGAAGATGCAAACAGATACAAAATGAACAGGATCCCTCCTGCAGCGATTGTGAGAATACAGACCGAGATTCGCCAAAAATCCTCCGTCAGTTCCCTTGTCTTAATATGATTTTCAATATACCAGGTCTCATCCAGGACGGTGACAGTGGAAGAGATACAGGTATATCCCTTCTTTTCTTCCCGTTCAATGTCTTTTCCGGAAGAAAATACTGTATTTCCTTCTGAATCCACAATCCGGGAAAAGCCCAGTTTATTTTTTCCTGCGGCATATTCCTGATTATTCTTTCGAATCCTGGCGGCAGCGTCGGAAACACTGTACAGGGTAACCACCTCAATTTTTCCGGATCTGTCAACTGTCACATCGGGAGCAAAAGAGAAGGAAAAAATACTCTGATGATCGATGTTTCCGGAAAACAGTTTCTCTGAAGCATCCGCATCATAATATCCGAGAATCATCTGATCCGGGTTTGCCAGTGCTTTCCGATACCATGATTCCCGACGAATCTCTTCGATCGGAGCATTTGGATGGGCTTTCAAACAGAAGGTGTTTCCGTCCTTCATATAAAAACAGACAGATATAATGTCTTTCACCGGATCCAGAAGCGGCTCCCTGATCCGCTCCAGTTTCTGCATATACTCATGTTTCTGTATAGAATCGGTCGTATCCGCCGCAGCTGCGTAGCCGAGAATCTCCCCATCGCAGGCAGAAACCAGATTCATCAGTTCCGAAGACATTGCATCCGTCTCCGATACCAGCTCTGAGATGATTGTTTCCTGAGATTGTCTGATATTCTCTATGGTCTGTTTCCTGAACTGCTGATTCAATATCAGCAGCGATAAAAAAAAGAGGGTGAAAACAGGAATTGAAGCAAATATGATCAGCCTGAGATCCGTCCTCCTGTCCGGAGGCATCTGTTCGTATCTTTTTTTAGGAACTCCATCCATCTATTCATAGTCATCCTCACTTTGTTTTCAGGTTTTCTTCTGTTCAAGGCCTCAGACGGCAGAAAAACAGCCGCTGCAGACGCAGCAGCTGTTGAAAGATCATACATTTTTCTTTTTTGAGTTTCTGGAGTATTTTTCCTCACACCATTTACATCTGTAGATCTGTTTTCTCGGATCCGTCAGAATAAATACCTGCTCCAGTTCCTGTTCAATCGAAGTGATACAGCGCGGATTCTTGCATCTTACCACATTCACAACTTCCTTCGGAAGCTCCAGCCTCTTCTTTTCTACGATTTTCGAATCCTTGATAATATTGATCGTAATGTTATGATCGATAAATCCAAGAACATTCATATCCATAAAATCAATCGGGCATTCAATCTTCATGATATCCTTTTTGCCCATTTTATTGCTCTTTGCATTCTTAATGATCGCAACGCCGCAATCCAGCTTGTCCAGATGAAGATATTTATAAATCTCCATGCTCTTTCCGGCTTCAATGTGATCCAGCACAAAGCCTTCCTGAATTCCACCTATATTCAGCATACTACACCTCGATTCCCAGTAATGTCAGAATCAGTGCCATACGAACATAGACACCGTACTGAACCTGCTTGAAATAAACTGCTCTCGGATCATTGTCAACTTCCACAGAGATCTCATTTACACGCGGAAGCGGATGAAGTACCAGCATATCCTCTCTTGCCAGACTCATTTTCTTTTTGTCCAGTATGTAGAAATCCTTCAGACGTACATAATCTTCTTCGTTGAAGAAACGCTCTCTCTGTACACGTGTCATATAGAGAATATCCAGACTTCCCATAATATCTTCCAGATGCTCTACTTCCTTATATTCAATGCCGTTGGCTTCCAGTACATCTTCCCTGATATAGCCCGGAAGTCTTAACTCCTCCGGAGAAATCAGCACAAAGGACACATTTTCATAACGGACCAGTGCATTGATCAGTGAATGAACCGTACGGCCGAATTTCAGGTCTCCGCATAGACCGATCGTCAGGTTATTCAGACGTCCTTTTAAAGAACGGATCGTCAGAAGATCTGTCAGCGTCTGTGTCGGATGCTGATGTCCGCCGTCACCTGCATTGATGACTGGAATGGAAGATACTCTGGATGCTACCATCGGAGCTCCTTCTTTCGGATGACGCATTGCGCAGATGTCAGCATAACAGGAAACCATGCGGATCGTGTCGGAAACGCTTTCCCCTTTTGCTGCGGAACTGCTTGCTGCTGAAGAAAATCCCAGTACATTACCGCCGAGATTCATCATCGCCGCTTCAAAGCTGAGCCTTGTTCTTGTGCTCGGCTCATAAAAGAGTGTTGCGAGCTTTTTGCCTTCGCATGCATGTGCGTACTTCTCAGGATTTTTCTCGATATCATTTCCCAGATCTAACAGCCTGTCCAGCTCTTCCACTGAAAAATCCAGCGGACTCATTAAATGTCTCATGGATACCTCCTAGTATTTGTAATTGTATTTCTAACACTAAAGAATACACTATCGGAAACTCTTTTTCAAGAGAAGCCTCTGAATTTTCTTTATAATTGTTTCATATGTACATCCAGCTGAGGATACGGAATCTGTACACCTGCCTCGTCCATACCAAGCTTGATCCGCTCATTGCCGCGAAACATCACGTCCCAGTATTTTTCTGTCGGCACCCAGACTCTCAGAAGCATCTTTACTTCACTGGAGCCAAGTTCCAGAACTGCCGTCAGAGGTTGGGGAGTCTTTAGGATATCTTCATCCTGCTGTGCAACACGAAGCAGCACTTCCTTCGCCGTCTGAATACTGCTGTCATAGGAAATACCGACTGTCAGATCCAGCCTTCTGACCGGCTCCGCTGTCACATTTGTCAGGCTGTTGTCAGATAACTGACCATTCGGAAAAACGATGCGCTTGTTATCCGGTGTCAGAAGTGTGGTATAGAACAGGCGGATTTCCACCACTGTCCCCTCCAGATTCCCCTGGATAATATAATCTCCCACCTTAAACGGTTTTAACAGGAGAATCAGCACACCTCCCGCGAAGTTTGCAAGGCTTCCCTGCAGTGCCAGACCGACAGCAACTCCCGCAGATCCCAACACTGCTACTACAGAAGTCGTCTGCACCCCCAATTTCTGTAAAACCGTCATAACAAGAATCAGATAAAGCAGAATCTTCACGAGAGAATCCAGAAACTGGATCAGTCCGGTATCTGCTTCTCTTCTTTCCAGCGAATGCTTCAGTATTTTTCTGATCCAATTGATCACTTTGCTTCCCACGATCAGGATCACCACGGCCAAAACGACCTGCAGAGCAAAGTCGATCAGTTTCGGTGTCATGTCCTGTAAAAACTTTGCTGTCTTACTCAGTTCTTCCGCAGCCTGTGTGATATCCGTCAGGACTCCGGCGGAAGCTGATTCTGTACCCAAAATAAATCTCATCTGTTACCTCCACAACTTATGCTTCCAGCATGTTCAGAAACTCTTCTTCTGAAATGATCGGAACATTTAATTCTTTTGCTTTTTTATTTTTTGAAGAAGAGGATTCCGTATCATTGTTGATCAGATAGTTTGTCTTTCCGGTAACACTGCCGGTCACCTTTCCTCCACGCTCTTCAATGACCGCTTTTACTTCATTGCGGTTTGCGAAATGATTCACACTTCCCGTAATTACAAAATTCATACCTTCAAAAATCTGCGCACCGGAATTTTCCGGAGCTTTTTCCAGCGTAATTTCATCCATCAGATGTGCAATGGTCTCTCTGTTTTTCTCATCAGCAAAAAATTCTGCGACGGCACGGGCAATCACACCTCCAATGCCGTCAATAGCCGAAAGTTCTTCCTCCGATGCCGCCATCAGTGCTTCCAGCTCCTGATGATATTGTCCGGAAAGCATCTTTGCGTTTGCCACACCGATATTTGGTATGCCCAGACTGTAGATCAGTCTCGGTAAGGTGGTCGTTTTCGCTTTCTGGATACTGTCTGCCAGATTCTGATAAGACTTTTCTCCAAACCCTTCCATCTGCACGATCTCCTCCCGATATCGTTCCAGTCGGAAGATATCCGCAAATTCATGGATAAAACCCCTGCCGATCAGTTTTTCCATCGTTGCTTCGGAAAGTCCTTCGATATTCAATGCATCACGGCTGACAAATAGGGTAAAGGATTTGATCTTTTTCGCCTGGCATTCCGGATTGGTACAGTATAGTGCCCTGGCATCCGCCAGCTGTCTGATTTCCGTCTTTCCGCCGCAGACCGGGCAGGTTTCCGGAATGACCACGTTTGCGCTTTCCGTTCTGTTTTTCGCAATCTGCGGAATGATCATGTTGGCTTTATAAACCTCGATCCTGTCTCCGATTCCAAGCTTCAATCCCTGCAGGATACTGATGTTGTGTACGGAAGCACGGCTGACTGTCGTTCCCTCCAGTTCCACAGGCTCAAAGATTGCCACCGGATTGATCAGTCCTGTACGTGACGGACTCCATTCAATTTCCTTCAGTATGGTCTCACGAACCTCGTCTGCCCATTTAAACGCTATGGAATTTCTCGGAAACCTTGCAGTCCTTCCCAGGGATTCTCCATAGGCCGTATCATCGTAGAGCAGCACCAGACCGTCTGACGGAAAGTCGTTCGTTTTGACTGCCTCTGCAAACCGCTGTATGCTTTCTTCCAGTGTTTCCCCAGTAACGATTTCATAATCTACCACATCAAACCCCTGATCCTTCAGCCACAGCAGTTCCCTTTCATGAGAATTTTCAAAATCTGCTCCTTCCGCTCTCACGAGGGAAAATGCAAAGAAATTAACATTTCTGGATGCAGTGATCTCATTGTTCAGCTGTCTTACCGAACCGCTGCACAGATTTCTCGGATTCTTATATTTCGCATCAACATCTTCTATTTCCTGATTGATCTTTTCAAAGTCAGAATAGCGGATCACCGCTTCTCCACGGAGAATCACCTCTCCCTTCCATGGTATATTTAACGGAAGGTTCTGAAATACCCTCGCATTGTTTGTGATGACTTCTCCCACCTCTCCGTTTCCGCGGGTAACCGCTTTTACAAGAATGCCGTCCCGATAGGTCAGAACAACCGTCAGTCCGTCCAGCTTCCAGGAAAGAATGGTCTTTCGGTTTCCGACCCACGATTTTAACACATCCACATCTTTGGTCTTATCCAGTGACAGCATGGGGCTTTCATGACGTTCCTTCGGAAGCTCGGAGAGCACTTCATATCCCACTTTAACCGTCGGACTGCCTGCCAGCACCATCCCGGTCTCTTTTTCCAGAGCTGCCAGTTCATCATAGAGCGCATCATATTCATAGTTGCTCATCATTTCGCGGGCTTCCTGATAATAGGCCTTTGCAGCAGCATTCAAAAGGACTGCCAGTTCTTTCATACGTTCTTTTTTCTGATTCATGTCATTCCCTCACTGTCTCATTGGAAGAATTTTTGATCAATTCCCGCAGCTGACTCATTTCAGCAGGAGCCACTTCTCTGTAAGTACCCTTCTTTAAATCTCCCAGCTGAATATTCATAATACGAATACGTTTCAATGTTTTGACTTCATAATGAAATTCCTGACACATCCTTCGGATCTGCCGGTTCAGTCCCTGGGTAAGAACAATCCGAAAACTGAATTTCCCGGTCTGCTCCACTTCACAGGCTCTCGTTTTTACGTCCAGCTCTTTCAGATAAACACCCCCGGACATCTTCTGAAGAAACTGTTTCGTTACCGGTTTGTCAACCGTAACGAGATATTCCTTCTCGTGCCGGTTGCCGGAACGCATCATTTTATTGACCAGATCCCCCTGATTGGTCATCAGGATCAGGCCTTCCGAATCCTTATCCAGTCTTCCTACAGGATAAATACGAATCGGATAGTTTATAAAGTCTATGATATTCTCTTTTACTTCCCGACTGGAGGTACATTCAATTCCCCGCGGCTTATGTAATGCCAGAAGTACCGGGCGGTCGGTTTTTGAAATCACCTTTTTCCCCACTCGTACCTCCTGGCCCTCTTCAACCTGTGCTCCAAGGGCTGCCGGCACGGCATCCACAAACACTTTTCCTGCCTCAATCAGCCGGTCTGCTTCTCTGCGTGAACAATATCCGGCATCACTCAGGTATTTATTTAATCTCATGTTTCCTTTCTGCCTTTCCGTTTCCTCAGGAGCAGTATATCAGACCCCCGGATTTACTTCAAGTAACCCTTAAATGTTTCAATGCATTTCTCCTCGAAATCCATCAGTTCCTCTGCCAGTTCACAGTATTCCTTTCTGGCATCCTTATGCTCTTTTAAAACCTTCATCGTTTCTGTGATCGCCGCCGTATTTCCCCGGATCATCAGTTCCGCTATATGCTCTGTACTGTCATTTGCCAGTGTGTTCATCTGCAGCCCTGCCCAGAGCATAGCCTTTCCCGCCCCGTCTCCTTTGGGCTTTTCCTGCTCCATTGCCATCTTCTGGACAATTTTTTCATAAAAGGAAGACAGTTTACAGGACTGCCTGTTTAAGTCCAATGCCATCCGGGAATTCTGCACCTTGTTCAGGATCGTATTGATCGCCTCTGTTCCCATACTGCAGGAACGATAGGCTTCATTTAAAACCGCTCTGTCACTTTCTGTCAGCATAAAAAAATCTCCTTTCCTGTCTTAACAATAGGATACGGAGATTTTTTCTTTCTATTCGTAATATTTCTTATACAATAATGATATTTGATACCGGTGCAAAGGTCTTTTGACCATGAGCTTTAAACTTCTTCCAGATAGGAAAGCATACAGTATCCTGTCGTTCCGTTATACTCCACCTTACACCAGCCATCGCTGTAGGATTCGATCGCATGGACATATTCACTCTTATACGCTGTTGCAACACGCTCAGAATCAGCGGAACGTCCGGCTCTGATTCGTACAGTATCTTTCAGGCGCATCGTTTTGTTCATGGCCACAGCTTCTTCTGCTGTATTTTCCTGCGGCTCTTGGGCAGTCGGTTCTTCGGCAGCCGGCTCTTCCGCTGACGGCTGATCTCCTGAGGACAATACAGGAACGCCTTCCGTACTCTGTAAAAATTCAGTCTTACAGTAACCGCTCATTCCATCAAAGGAAATCTTACTCCAGCCATCATCGTAGCTTGCGTAAACACCGATCTCTGTGCCTGCCGCCAAAGTTGTCACCATATTGCTCTCCGTGGAACGCTCTGCACGCATACGGATCGTATCTGTCACAACCGTCTTCACAGGTTCATTCAGTTCTGCTGCTTCTTCAGGTTCTGCCGGAGGATCGGCTTCTGTGTCCGTCTCTCCCTCTCCTTCTTTGGATTCCTGGATCCTGGCATTGAAATTCGCCAGTGCTTCATCGCTTTCCATGGCATCCTGATATTTCTTTTCAACAGCCTCGATCATCGCCGCGATTTTTTCATCTTCCGCAAGCTCCAATACATAAGCTTCCAGCTCCGGTGATGCTTCTCCGTTATGAATACGATAGTTACCGTCCTCTCCCATGTAAATATACATCGCCATCATTCCCGGCGCCATGGTATCGATATTTAAAATCTTCATTTCATAATATACAAATGCGACGAAGCTGTTTTCCTCCAGCCCCTTCTTTGTATAACATTTTACATTTCTGTAAGCTTCAATATAATCACTTTTGGCTACGATATCATATTTTTCCTGCTCATCCAGCACGTCAACCAGGCTTTCAATAACTTCAACGTTTCCCTGTGCGATTCCGCCAAGATACATGCTTACCAGAGATACGATTCCTTCGTTTTCCTCCAGCGAGTCTTCCTCAGGTGCTGCAGAATCATCTTCCGCTGCGTCGCCCTGCTGTGTCTGTACCTGTTCCTGTCTGTCATCTTTTGTATGATCTCTATCTGATAATGCAGATGAGATCAATACAACGATCAGAATGATCACTGCCAGTAAAACAGCTGCTGCCATATATACTTTCTTATGATCCAGATCTTTCCAGCGAATATTTTCCACATCACCGATAAAAAAATCTTTTAATTTTTTTAACATACAGTTCTCCCTTCATCGATTTTACAAATGCACCTGACTGGATTCGAACCAGCGGCACCTGGCGTCGGAGGCCAGTGCTCTATCCACTGAGCTACAAGTGCACAACCGGTAAAACTGATTACCAAAGCTATCATACTACAAAAAAGCAGGACTTGCAAGTCCTGCTTGAAAATTTTGTTACACTTTCGTCATATTTCCGTAATAATTGGCAGATTACGACATTTTTTTCGGATTTTTTCACGAATCACACAGACTCAAACACGCTCCGTTATAGTAGTAGACCTCATTTGAAAGAATTTCTTCTTCCTCCAGCTGGGTCTCATTGACCGCTTTTACCATCTCTTTTAACCTGATCTTCTCCCCCGCAAACTGTTCCGGAAGCAGAAGGAATTCATGTACAGAAGACGGAAGCAGATAAAAATTTTCCGAAAACTGCTGATGAATCTGCGAAAGTACCCCTTCATACAGGATAGCCGCCGCTCCGTTCACCCCGCTCTTGTTCGTCAGGACATACAGAGGCATTTCCTCCTCTTCTTCCGATAAATTACGAAGGAGATCATGCATGGAACAGAATCTGACCGGACAGAGCTTCGGTGTATTTTTCTTCGCATATTCATATAAAACGGTCAGCGGGATCTTCCAGTGATCCAGATAGGCATTCTGTATCAGAACAATACAGGCCGAATCTTCTCCGTCAGGCAGTAAGACATAGAATATGACGGAAAGATCGAAGAACGGAAGATTCGGTATCTTTTTTAACAGTTCTGTGTTCTTCTCTGTATTGACCAGCTTCATCACCACCCGCTCTTTGACTTTTTCAAAATCCATAAACCATTGGCTGCTCCAGTTATCCGGAATACGGCAGTTTTCAAAATAATAAATCACTTCTTCTGCAATACTTCCCAGAGAAGCCCCCCTCCGATACTCTTCATAGAACTCCTCCAGATAGATCAGCGGAGCGATCCCGTTTTCCATACAAAAGGCAAGGCCCGTCAGGACCACACCGTTGTTTTTCGTAATCTTCTGCATTTCCACACGAATGCCGGGACGCATTTTTTCAGTTACACATTGCTGCAGGGCTTCTGCAAATTGTTCATAATTCATATAGCACCTCTCCTATAAAAATATATTTCCAAAGGTGCATACCCCTCCCATGCACCTTCTGGTCTCTTCCTATTCAGTTTTCATACATGGATAAATTTTACGAATGTAATGATAGAATGAAAAAGATGGATACGGCCGTCTGCTTTCGGACAGCCGTATCACCGGATTTTCAGAAATCACTTATGCACGTGATAAATATTCGCCTGTTCTGGTATCGATTTTGATCACTTCACCCTGTTCAATGAATAACGGTACATAAACAGTAGCTCCTGTTTCAACAACAGCCGGTTTTGTAGCACCTGTAGCTGTATCACCCTTGAATCCCGGTTCTGTGTCAGTAATGGCAAGTTCTACAAACAGAGGCGGTTCTACTGCGAAAACCTTACCGTTGTGAGAACATACCTTAACCATTTCGTTTTCTTTCACGAATTTCAGAGAATCGCCGATATCATCTGCGTTTAATGCAATCTGATCATAGCTTTCTGTGTTCATGAAATGGAATAAATCCCCATCAGAATACAAATACTGCATTTCGACACGGTCGATACGGGCTGCCGGGAATTTTTCAGTCGGTCTGAAAGTTTTTTCCACCACACCGCCGCTGATAATATTTTTTAATTTTGTTCTAACGAATGCTGCACCTTTTCCCGGTTTTACATGCTGGAACTCTAAAATCTGATAAATGCCACCTTCGATTTCTAATGTAACACCATTTCTAAAATCGCCTGCTGAAATCATGCAAAATTTCCTCCTAATTTAGATACTCTTGGGAAAACACTTCCCCGCATTTTGTCTTATTTTATAATAAGATGCTATAGATTTCAATACTTTTTTCTTCCAAATTCTGCATAAAAGCGACTACTGTGCCATACGGGTCACTGTGTAAACGCCTGCGCCCGTCTCTTCCATATGGGAGTTATAGAACTCTTCCATGGCAAGAATCATATAACAGGTATCTTTGATGCCTGCTGTTTCGTAAGAAGAATGCATGGCAAGCTGTGCAAGTCCGATATCCACCGAATTCATTGCAACTTTTGTGGAGGAAATATTTCCCAGCGTACTTCCTCCCGGTTCGTCGGACCGGTTAGCAAAGAACTGCACCGGAACTCCCGCCTTTTCACAGATACTTCGAAAGACCGCAATACTGACCGCATCACTTGTATATTTCTGACCTGCATGAGACTTCACAACAATTCCTTCATTCATATAGGTGCAGTTTGCAACATCCGTTTTTCCGGGATGGTTCGGATGAACCGCATGCGCATTGTCCGCACTCAGCATAAAGCTTCCCGCAACTGCACGGTAATAATCTTCCTCCGATTTTCCGAGACAGGCATTGATGCGGTGCAGTACATCATAAAGGAATGTGGAAGCTGCGCCCTGTTTTGTAGAGGAACCCACCTCTTCATTGTCGAAACATGCAAATACCTGAACGGATTTTTCGTTATATCCTTTCAGGAAACCTTTCAGGGATGCAAATGCACACTGCAGGTCATCCAACTGCGGAGCAGACACGAATTCTTCATTTGCTCCCCAGACGGACGGTTCCATCCGGTTATAAAGATACAGGTCACTTCCGTAAATATCGGAAACATCTACTCCCAGTTCAGACGCAACCATTTGTTTGAAATCCCCGGCTTTTGTGTCCGCACCGCCGAACAACGGCAGCATGTCTGCCTGCTTATTATAGGCGTAGCCCTCATTCACTGATCTGTTCATATGGATCGCCAGATTCGGAATGAGCAGCAGATCCCTGTCAAAGTTCAGAAGCCTTGTTATGAACCGGTCATTTTCTTTTACAAGAACACGCCCTGCTACAGATAACGGCCTGTCAAACCAGGTCGCGCAGAGCATTCCGCCGTACCCTTCCGTATTTAGCTGTGTATATTTGTCTTTTATACGGATTTCTGCATTTTCCTTAATCTTAAATGTCGGAGAATCCGTATGGGATGCTGCCACGTTGAAGCTGTAATGATCCAGATCAGTCCCCACATGAACAGCGATGATGCTGGAATCATTTCTTGTCACATAATATTTTCCGCCGGCTCTTACATGCCAGGCTCTTCCTTCCGTCAGTTCTTCATAGCCGTTTGCAGACAGTTCTTCTTTCATATTCCGTACCGCATGAAACGGAGACGGACTTTTCTTCAGAAATGCCAGTAACTCATTTGTAATCTCTTTATACATATAACCACTCCTTATTCTGCCCTTTCTCTTTCTCGTTTCGCAAGATATGGCATGATGAAACCAAGTAATAAAAGAACGATTGGCGTAATAATATTCAACGCCATTGTGAACGGGTCATCGGAATACATCCCCATGATGCAGCAGACTGCTGTGATGCCAAAGCACCACCATCCAAAGAATTTTGCCAGGATCGGGCTCTTTACAAAGCGATATTGTGCCGGATATTTTTCCGGATCACGGCGCAGTGCAATGTATGCGGCAAATACCCAGAGATAACGAAGCGGCATACATACGGAGTTTAATTTTGTCAGCTGTTTTAATACGGCTGCCGCACCCGGTACAACAGACTGAATCAGAATGATCGCTCCGGACAGGACGACGACCATCCTGATTCCGTTGATATAGGCACCGTGTCTGTTTTTCTTTAACAAAGCGCTTGGAACGTATTCTTTGGAATTTTCATTGTCAAGCAGCATACGAAGCGGAGCATCAATACTGATCACCAGTACCGCCAGCTGCCCGATCACGTTGCAGAGTGCATATACGATCATCAAAAAGTCTCCGACTCCATAATAATATCCCAGCTTCTGGAATGCCCAGTAAGCACCGTTGGACACATAGGAGTCAAAGGATGCTTCACTTGCATTGATCACTGCCGGATCAAACATCATGCCCATTGCCAAAGTACCTAACATGGCACAGATCACGACCATGACCGCCAGAAGGATCATCCCCTTCGGAAATCCCTTCTCAGGGTCCTTCACCTTATTTACATATGGTGAAATTTTTTCGCATCCGCCCACCGCAAATACGAGAATGGATAAGGATGTAAAATATTCCGCATTGAATTTCGGAAGCAATGTCCCTTTTGTAAATTCCATGGATACATATTCTGCACCCGGATTAATGATCGGTGCTGCAAACATCATGAGAATATAAAGCATCGACATAATAAACATACTTGTACCTGCAAGTGTAGAAAGCTTCTTCAGCGGGTTCAGACCGCGGCTTGCAACCCATGCAAAAAACAGGAATACAGCAAGTGTTGCCAGCTGTACCCAGGAAGTCGGCAGGGAATCGTAGGTTTCCGCATTCCGGAAAACTGCCCAGCTGAGTGCCTTCAGGCCGCCGCTGCTTTTACTTGCAATATAAGTGATATGACATGCCCAGTAGGTCCATCCTGCATAATACGCGATCCTGGAACCCATTGTCCGGTGAATCCAGGAACTGACCCCGCCGCCGGAGTTTTTAAATGCAGACCCAAGCTCTCCGACCATGAGAGCATATGGAACAAAATAAAGTGCAAACATCAAGATCCAGCTGAAGATCACCTGGATCCCATTAAAGTATACAAAGCCGTTTAATACGTTACCAAATCCCCAGACTGTCGAGAACGCCATAAACGCCAAATGATACCAAAGAATCTTTTTGGATGACTGATCCATTATTTTCCTCCCTTTTTCATACTTTTATTGGTACGCGGAGGGTAGTATAGCATACCTTTCACGAGATTCCAAGGATTTCGGACAGATTAACAGTATTTGCCTTTTATTCCAGATTTCTCTTCGGAAACCGCACTCTGACAGTCGTCCCTTTTCCCGGTGTGCTTTCCAGATCGATCTGTGCACCGTGTTCCGACAGAATATGCTTGACAATTGCAAGACCGAGCCCGGTGCCGCCCCGTTCCTTGGAACGGCTCTTGTCCACCCGGTAAAATCTTTCGAAGATGCGTTCCTGATGTTCCTGCGGGATTCCGATTCCCGTATCTGATATCTGAAGAAGAACAACCTCCCCTTCGTTCCGTACCAGAACCGAAGCACTTCCGTTTTCCGTATTATATCTGATGGCATTGTCACAGAGGTTATAGAGGACTTCTTCGATCATACTGCGGTTTCCGAGAACCCACGCTTCCTCTCCCTCTACCTGCATCCTGATACCGTGTTCCTGTGCATTGATCTGCAGCATTTCCACACAGTTTTGTGCCAGTGTCAGGATATTGAGCGGTTCTCTTTCCGTAATCCCTTCACTGTTGTCCATCTCGGAAAGCTGCAGGATATCATTGATCAGCCTGAGCAGGCGATTGGCATTCCGATGGATCTCCTTCGCAAAATGTCTTGTGTCATTTTCAGATGCCATGCCTGTTTCGATCAGCTCCGCATATCCGGAAATGGAAGTCAGCGGAGTCTTCAGTTCATGGGATACATTGGCGGTGAACTCCTGGCGGAGTCTTGCGTTCTTGATAATATCCTTATGCTGCTTCTGAATCGTCGTCAGAAAAGGAACCAGTTCACTGTAGCCCGGATTAACCTCGAAATCATCCAGGTTTTCTGCCATTTTTTCTACCGGTTCAATAAAGCTCTTTGTAAGAAATCCTGCCAGCACCGCACAGAATGCAAACAGGACGACAGTAACTGCAAGCAGCGGCGGAATCGCATCCCAGAACATACAGACAATACTTCCCGCTTCCTTTGCCAGGCGCAGAACATTCCCATCTTCCATCTTCAGCGCGTAATAAAAGGTACTTTTATCCACAGTCTCCGACCTGCGAATATCCTTACCTTCCCCTTTTTCAAAAGCCTCCGCAATTTCCGGCCGCTTTCCATGGTTTGACATGTCACCGATATCAGCATTGGAATCCATGATGACTGTTCCGTCCGGCGAAACCACAGTCACGCGCAGAGACTCATTTGTCAGTTGTACAGGATCCCACTTCTGCCCTTCATAGATCTCACTGTCTGCGAGCACATGCGTACAGGTTTTCAGGCTGTTGAAAACCTCTGTTTTAAAGGTTCCGTAATAGGTAATGGTAGCCAAAACGCCGGTCATTAAAATGGCCAGCGCTGCGATCAATACTAATTCCGCGTTTATTTTCTTTCTCATAGATTACTCCATACGATATCCGACATTTCGGATTGTTTTAATATGAGAGGCACTGTTTCCGAGTTTCGCCCGAAGGGTCTTCATATGTACATCCAGCGTTCTGGATTCCACATCACAGTTCATATCCCAGACACGGTCCAGAATCACATCTCTGGAAAGCACGATTCCGCGATTCTGCATGAGCATATGGAGCAGTTCATATTCCTTATATGTCAGATCACAGGTCTTGTCACCCACAAATACTTTATGCTTTTCGTCATCCATTACAATGTCTCCGACCTGAAGAAGCTTTTCTCTTTCTTCTCCCATACTTCTTCGAAGCAGGGCTTTGACACGGGAAATCAGTTCCATAACGCCAAAAGGCTTTACAATATAATCATCCGCCCCCATATCCAGTCCCTTCACCCGGTCCAGCTCTGTCGTCTTCGCCGTGATCATGATGATCGGCAAACGTTTCGTCTCCGGATTTTTCCGAAGCTTCTGCAGAATCTCCATCCCGTCTTCATCCGGCAGCATAATGTCAAGAAGTACGCAGTCCGGCTTTTTTTCTTTCAGGGCATGACGAAAATCTCCGGCACATGAAAAATCGCAAACCTGATAACCGCTGTTTTTCAGTGTAAACGTTTCAATTTCCCTTATATTTTGATCATCCTCTACAATATAGATCAGTGCCATGGTTTTTCCCCCTTAATGATATGTTAGCACAGTTTGCGCAACATTGGAACAATGATCTGCAATACTTTCCAGTGCTGTTGTAACATCAGAAAGAATAAATCCAAGCTCGATTGTACATTTTCCGTCACGCAGACGCTTGATATGCTGCTTCTTGACCCCGACATTCAGAGAATCTGTCTCTTTCTCCAACTCAAGTACATTCTCAGCTGCTGACATATCCATCTCTTTAAATGCACGCATCGTCATATCCACCATATGAAGTACCTTTTCCACATATTTTCTTAATTCGTTCTGTGCATCTTCCGAGAATGCAAGACCTTTTCTATTCATTTCCTCTGCCGCATTGCGGATGGTAACCGCATGATCGGAAATACGTTCAAAATCACCGATGCTGTGCAGAAGAACAGACAGCGTCTGACTGTCTTTTCCCGACAGATCTCTGGCACACACTGCTACCATATAGGTGCCCAGCTCATCTTCATACAAATCGACTTCCTCTTCCAGGTCAATGATCTCCCGGGCCTTTCTTTCATCAAATGCATCAAATAATTCCAGTGCTTTTACAATGGACTTTTTACTCAGATGCGCCATACGAAGTGTGGATTCATGACAGATTTCGGCTGCATAGGCCGGCATATCCAGAAAACGGGGGTCCAGAACACGCAGTGCTTTTTTCTGCAAAGCACTCGCTTTCTCTGTCTTTTCATCATCACGGATCGTCAGGCATGCAAGTTTTACCAGCACCTTCGAAAACGGAAGCAGTACAGCCGTTGCAGAGATATTAAATATACTGTGAATAACCGCTATTCCTGCTGCCGTCGCGGGTGTATTTAAAAACTCAAAAGAACGGAAGGCATTCACAGTATAGAACACGATCATGAAGACTGTCGTTCCGATCAGGTTAAAATACAGATGGATGAGCGCAGTTCTTCTGGCATTTTTACTGCCTCCGATACCGGAGATCATCGCCGTAATACAGGTACCGATATTCTGACCCATGATGATCGGAAGCGCCGTTTTGAAGGAAACCGCTCCGGTCATACAAAGCGCCTGCAGAATTCCCACCGATGCCGAAGAGCTCTGAATGATTGCCGTCAGCACCGCACCCGCGAGCATCCCCAGGACCGGATTGGAAAACATGGTTAAGATTCCTGTAAACTCCGGAACATTCGCCAGTGGCTTAACGGCTGCGCTCATAGCATCCATTCCTGTCATCAGGATGGAGAAGCCCACCATGATCATTCCGATATGCTTTTTCTTTTCACTTTTCAAAAAGACCAGCAAAACGACACCGATCATCGCCAGAATCGGTGCAAAAGAAGAGGGTTTCAGCATCCGGATAAACAAACTGTCGCTTTGAATTCCCGACAGACTCAGGATCCAGGAAGTAACTGTCGTACCGATATTGGCCCCCATAATGATGCCGACTGCCTGCTGCAACTTCATGATCCCGGAGTTTACAAAACCGACAACAATTACGGTTGTCGCAGAAGAGCTCTGAATGACTGCCGTCACGCCGGCGCCCAGCAGTACCGCTTTCAGTGGATTGGAAGTCAGTCCTTCCAGAATTTTTTCCATTTTTCCGCCGGAAGCCCTGGAAAGTCCATCCCCCATTAAGTCCATCCCGTAGAGAAACAGGGCAAGGCCTCCGATCATTGAGATCAAGTTAAAAACATCCATAAAAATACTCCTTAAATTTCTTCTCAAATAATAGTGTTTCCGAAAACAGACTATTATAGGCATGTAAATTTCAAGGGGTACTTTTGTAAATTCTATGTAAATTTTATTTTACATATGATGTTCACCGGTCATCGAGTAGATCACCCACTCTGCAATATTTGTGGCATGATCGCCGATCCGCTCAAAGTACTTCGCTGTCATCAGAAGATCTGCCGCCTGTTCGCCGTTATCCATATCCTCATGGATGAGCTTGATCAGTTCTTCCTTGACTGTCACAAACAGCCCGTCTACGATATCGTCGTGTGTCAGTACTTCTTTTGCCTTTTCCATATCTTTCTCAACAAAGGCATCCACACTGTTCACAACCATGATCATCGTTTCTTTCCCCATCTGACGGATATGCTCCAGATCCTTCATATATTTTTTCCCTGACATGCTGACGGCAAGTTCCGCAATGTCTGCAGACTGATCGCCGATCCGCTCCATATCCGTGATCATTTTCAGGGCTGAAGAGACCAGACGCAGATCCTTTGCCACCGGCTGCTGCTGCAGCAGAAGCTTCATGCACAGAGCTTCGATCTCACGTTCCTGTCTGTCAATTTCCACATCAAAGGAAATGACCTCATTTGCCTTGTCTCGATCCTGCATGACCAGTGCCACGATTGCCTTCTCGATGGACTGCTCGATCATGCTGCCCATCTGAATGAGTGCTTCATTTAACTGCTTTAACTGTCTGTCAAAACGATTTCTCATAAATTATCCAAACCTTCCTGTAATATAATCCTCAGTTCTCTTGTCCGCCGGCATAGAGAACAGTCTTTCTGTCCTGTCATATTCAATCACTTCTCCCAGCAGGAAAAATGCTGTATTGTCTGAAACACGTGTTGCCTGCTGCATATTATGGGTAACCATAATGATCGTATAGTCTTTTTTCAGTTCCAGTGTCAGATCCTCTATTTTCGATGTAGAGATCGGATCCAGTGCACTGGTCGGCTCATCCATCAGGATCACCTCCGGCTGTACGGCCAGTGCCCTCGCAATGCAGAGTCTCTGCTGCTGTCCGCCGGAAAGTCCCAGAGCACTCTTTTTCAGACGATCCTTCACCTCATCCCAGATCGCCGCATCTCTCAGGGACTTTTCCACGATCTCATCCAGCTTTGCCCTGGAATGAATACCATGGGTTCGCGGTCCGAATGCAATGTTATCGTAGACACTCATCGGGAAGGGATTCGGCTTCTGGAATACCATTCCCACACGCTTGCGAAGCAGATTCACATCCATGTCCCCATAGATATCTTCTTCATCCAGAAGGATCTTTCCGGTAATCTTACACCCCTCTACCAGATCATTCATACGGTTCAGCGATTTTAAAAATGTAGACTTTCCGCATCCGGAAGGTCCGATAAATGCAGTAATCTCATTTGCCGGGATATTTAAATTCACATTTTTCAGTGCTTTGAAATCTCCGTAATACAAATCCAGATTTTCTATCGTAAATTTATTCATATTCTATATTAAACTCCATTCTGCCGCCGGATACCGGCGACGCACTATCCCTTTGACATGCGGCCTGCGATTTTTGAAGAAAGCAGGTTCATCAATACAACAATCATCAGTAATACGACTGCCGTTGCATAGGCCTGATCGATATGCAGTCCTTCTCCCGAGAGACAGTACATGTGAACCGCCAGTGTTCTTCCCGAAGAAAACAGATCCGCTGCCGCCTCCGATACAGTTCCCGCCGTATAGATCAATGCCGCTGTTTCTCCGACAATCCGTCCGATCGATAAGATCACTCCGGATAAAATTCCCGGGACTGCGGACGGGAGTACAATTCTGAAAACTGTGCGAAGCCTTCCTGCTCCCAGTCCGAAACTTCCCTCTCTGTAGGAATCCGGTACTGCCATCAGTGCTTCCTCGGTGGTTCTCATAATCACCGGAAGGACCATAATTGCCAGTGTACATGCCCCTGCCATAATGGAAAGTCTCCAGTTCAGTCTGTTCACAAAAAACAGCATTCCGAATAACCCGTAAACGATAGAAGGAATTCCGGTTAATGTCTCCGTTGTGATTCTGATAATTTCTACCAGCTTATTTCCCCTTTTCGCATATTCCACCAGATAAATGGCAGAACCAATGCCAAACGGAACCGCAAAGAGCAGTGCCAGAAAAATCATCTCAATTGTATTAAGAATTGCCGGCATCATGGAGCAGTTATCCGATGTATAATTCCATGCAAATAAATCCGATGACAAATGAGGCACACCCCTGATCAGAATATATCCGATCAGGACTGTCAGACATCCTGCTGTCAGGACTGCCGACAGCAGGATCAAAAGCATCATGAGCAATGATGCCGGTCTTTTCGTATAGCTTTTCAGTTTTTGTGAAAGGGTCTGTGTATTGATTGGCTGCATCCTCTATTTCCCCCTTCTTTTCAATGCAGAAAACGACAGATTAATGATCAGAATAAATACAAACAGCACCACACCTGTTGCAATCAGTGCTTCTCTATGTAAATCCGTCGCATAGCCCATTTCCAGAACTATGTTTGCCGTCATGGTTCGGACACCTTTTAATATACTCTGCGGCATTCTCGGCTGGTTTCCCGCGATCATGACGACCGCCATCGTCTCACCGACCGCACGCCCGATCCCCAAAATGACGCTTGCCAGAATCCCTGATCTGGCTGCCGGCATCACAACACGAAAGATGCTTCTCTCATGGTCCGCTCCAAGTGCCAGTGCACCCTCATAGTACATCTGCGGAACGGCACGGATCGCCGGTTCTGCCGCCCCGATAATCGTCGGCAGGATCATAATCCCAAGAACGATGGAAGCAGTCAGTATACTGTTTCCGTTTCCTTTCATTCCTAAACATTCCGTAAAAAGATATCTGGTCATCGGAACGATCACGACCATTCCAAAAAAACCGTACACGATCGACGGAATACCTGCCAGCAAATCTACGGCAGGTTTTAAAATCTTATACAGGTTGTTCGGACAGTACATTGCCATAAATACTGCCATCAGAAGTCCGATCGGTACGCCGATCAGTATCGCTCCCGCTGTCACATAAAGGCTTCCCACGATCATCGGAAAGATTCCGTACAGATGATTGCCCGGTCTCCACTGCGTTCCAAAAAGGAAATCGGTAATCCCGATTTCCTTCATTGCAGGAACGCCGCTCTGAAAGAGGAAAACGCAGATCATTGCTACTGCCAGAATCGACATACATGCTGTCAGCAGGAAGACAATTTCCATCATTTTTTCTTTCAGATTTCTGTCCATGTTAAAATATCACCCACATAAATGCTCCTGACAGTTTCGGTTGATAAATCTTTCACCGGGTTGTCATTGTTCACGATGACTGCAATACCATCCTTCGCGATCGTAACTTCTTTGACACCTTCTGCTGTTTCAGTATCCTTTAATGCTCTGGAAGCCATGCCGATATCACAGGTTCCTTCGATCGCTGATGCAACCCCTGTAGAAGAATCACTTGTCTGAATCTCGATCTCTACATTTACATTTGCTGCCGCATAAGCTTCTTTCAGTTTTTCCATCACCGGTGATACGGAAGAAGAACCCGCAACTACAACTTTTCCGGATGCTCCGTTGCTTTCAAACGCTTCATTCTCTGCAATTGCGATATATCCGTTGTCAGCGATTACCGCCTGACCGTCTGCACTTAAGATAAAGTTCAGGAAATCTTCTGCTGCTTCACTTAATTCATCCTTTACAGCTACATTGAACGGTCTGTTCACAGTATAGGTACCGTTTTCAATATTTTCCACGCTCGCTTCCACACCATCGATCCTGACAGCTTTGACTGTATCATCTAATGAACCGAGGGAAATGTATCCGATTGCGTATAAGTCATTTGCAACGGTAGTCATCATGACAGAAGTGTTATTTGTAACTGTCGCTTCTACCGTTGTGTAATCTACTTTTTCACCGGCTTCATTTTTCTGTTCCACACCGAAAAGTTCGATAAATGCACCTCTGGTACCCGAGCCTTCTTCTCTGGAAAGCACAGAAATCTCTGTGTCCCTATCAAAGCTTGCAGCCGCTGTATCTGCATCGTCTTCCTTTGCTCCGCATCCGGCAAGTGCCGCTGCCGTAAGAGCTGTTACCATCAATAACGCAACCATTTTCTTTTTCATAAATCAATTCTCCTTATTCACTTATGTAAGCATTTTCTGATCCGTCAGGTTTCCTGACATCTGTTAAGATACGCCTGCAATGTAAAGTGAACTATCCGGGTTTTGTAAAATCGAAGTAAATTGCAGGAAAAACGGCTGCCCTTTCGGACAGCCGCAGCTCCTGGATTCTGTTATTTTACAGAAAAACGATATTCTGTTTCTGTATGGAAGTTTTCCCCCGCCTTTAAAAGGGCACTCGGGAAATTCTTATGATGCATTGCATCAGGGAACTGCTGTGTTTCAAACGCAACCGCACTGCGGTCCGGATAAACTCTTCCGTATTTGCCGCCTGCTTTATCACAGAGGAAATTTCCCGTATAGATCTGCATTCCCGGGCAGTCTGTAAAGATCTGCATCTCAATGCCTGATTTTTCGGAGAATACTTTTGCCACTGCTTCTTCAGCTGCATGTGCATTTAAAACAAAATTATGATCATAGCCGCCGCCGATGCGAAGCGGTTCTTCATCCTTGTTAATATCACGTCCAAGCGGTTTCATGGTTCTGAAATCCATGGCCGTGCCTGTTACATCCAGAATTTCTCCGGTAGAGATCATTTCTTCATTCACTCTTGTAAAAGCATCCGCATTTAACCATACCTGATGCTCCAGAATGCTGTCATCCATTTCCCCATTTAAATTAAAGTAGCTGTGATTGGTCATGGAAACATAGGTATCTTTATCCGAAACACCATCATAGATAATCTTCAGTCCCTGTTCCTCTGTCAGACAGTATGTAACGCTGATCTGAAAGTTTCCCGGAAGCCCCTGATCACCATCCGGACTTAAGAGCGAGAACTGAACTGCCTGATCCAGAATCTTTGCATCCCAGATACGCAGATGATAACCGTTCGGTCCGCTGTGCAGACAATTGGTTCTTTCGTTCACATCCATCGGATAGTCCACACCATCAACTGTGACGACGGCACCGCCGACACGGTTTGCAATACGTCCGACAGTCGCTCCGAAATATGGTCCGTTGTCAATTTCATAACCGGAAACCGCATCATATCCCCAGACAACATCTCGAAGATTTCCGTCTTTGTCCGGAACAAATAAAGAATGCAGGGTTGCACCAAAATCGGTGACAACAGCCTTCATTCCTGCCTTGTTTGTAATTTCATACAAAAATACGGACTCTCCCCCGGAATTTTTACCGAACTCTTTTTTTACTACACCCATTGGTCTTTCTCCTTTTCTAATTTCATTCATCAGGAGCCTCCTCCTGAAAAATTCTATTTTACCTGTATCTGTCCCAATACCTCTCCGATACTGTCCCTGATGCAGAGCGTCGCCTCTTCATCAGCGGAAGTCGCACCCTTGTTGATCAGTACGAATTGACCACCGCTGAAATAATGAATCATCCCCGCTGCCGGATAAACAACCAGGGAGGTACCTCCGACGATCAGAAGATCTGCCATGCGGATATGATGAATCGCTTCCGAAATAACCTGATCATCCAGCCCCTCTTCATAGAGTACCACATCCGGCTTGATCGTACCGCCGCACTCACATTTCGGAACTCCCTCGCTGTGCAGAACATCTTCTGCTGTATAAAACTTTCCGCATCTCATACAGTAATTACGAAGAACCGATCCATGCAGCTCCAGTACCTTTTTGCTTCCTGCTGCCTGATGGAGTCCGTCAATATTCTGTGTCACGACCGCAGTCAGTTTTCCCGCAGCTTCCAGCTCTGCCAGCTTCAGATGCGCAGCATTTGGCTTTGCATCCAGGCACAGCATCTTCGCTCTGTAAAATCTGAAAAACTCCCCGGGATTTCTTCTGAAAAATGTGTGACTTAAAATCGTTTCCGGAGGATAGTCATATTCCTGATGATATAATCCATCCGTACTTCGAAAATCAGGAATTCCGCTTTCCGTGGAAACTCCTGCTCCTCCAAAAAATACAATTCTTTTGCTTTCATCAATTAGCTTCTGCAGCTGTTCAATCTGAGACATGCAATCACCTCTGAACTCAGTATAACCTTTTTTTATATCTGATTCAACAAAAAAAAGCCCTGAATATTCAGGGCTGAGAGCGATAGACGGGACTCGAACCCGCGACCCCAACCTTGGCAAGGTTGTACTCCACCAACTGAGCCACTATCGCAAACAATGTATATCGCCGATGTATCTCAGCGACATATAGAAATATATCATATCATTTCTTCAAAGTCAATATTTTTTTCGTTTTTATTCTAAAAATTGCGGGATTCCTTTTCAAAAAAGGCGGGATTCCGAAGAATCCCGCCCAATGATATCTCTGAATCCTGTTGGATCCTGATATTTATCTGGCTCTGTAGATGAATGTTACGATCTCGCCTCTTGTACATTCCTGTCCAGGTGCGAATGTGGTTTCTGTCCAGCCGTTTGTAACTTCGTTGTCTACTGCCCATGCTACTGCTTCTGCATAATATGCATCTGCATCAACATCTTCGAATTCTACAGTTGCATCTGCTTCCGGTCTGCCTGCTGCTCTCCAGAGGAATGTTACTACCTGTCCTCTTGTTACAGTTTCTTCCGGTGCAAATGTATCCTCTGTCCAGCCGTCTGTAATCTTTTTTTCTACTGCCCATGCAATAGCTTCTGCAAAATTATGATCTGCAGGTACGTCTGCGAATCCGGCTTCATTTTCTGCTTTCGGACATCCGTTTGCTCTCCAGAGGAATGCTACGACCTGTCCTCTTGTACATGTCAGTTCCGGAGCAAATGTTGTATCTGTCCAGCCGTCTGTAATATTGTTTTCTACTGCCCAGTATACTGCATCATGGAAGTAGTCATCAGCACTTACATCTTCGAATTCGAACTCATCATCGATTGTGATTTTTTCAACACGGATCGGTGCGATTTCTGCAAGACATGCAAATCCGCCGCTTCCTGATTCAACCTTAAATTCGATTACCTGAGCATTCACTGTTTCATCCAGGATTACATTTACCCATGCGCCGCCTGCTCTCAATGCTGAGTCTACCGGAATGTGTTCTCCGGATGCTACCACATTTCCTTCTGCATCCTTGATGTTATAGCTGTACTGGGAAACGATACCGTTGGATCCGTTTCTCTGCTGGAACTTAAATCCGCCGATGTCAAGTGTTGTTCCAAGATCTACTGTCAGGATTGCCGGGTTGCTTACACTGACTGAAAATACCTTGCCGCTCCACTCTGAATGCCAGAATGTGGAGCTGTCACCGTCGATTGCAGCTGTCGCATAACCGTTGACAGGACCTTCTCCACCTGCTTCTTCAGTGTTTGCTGTAACGGAAATTCCTGAGAATTCTTCTCTCGGAATATCGTGTACGATCGTATCGGTTACTTTGAAGGTAAATGTCTGTACTTCACCGTTTCCGAGGTCAGCTGTTAAAACTGCTGTACCTGCGCCGATTGCCTTGATTTCCAGTTTTTCTGTATCCAGCTGGATGACACCTTCTGTATCCAGAGACCATGTAATCTTGTCAAGTCCGCTTCCTACGATCGTTGCGGTTTCGCCTAATAACAGATCTGTATCGCTGACTGCAACTGCAACTGCGTTTTCATCTACTGTAATCTTCAGGTTATCCAGAACAAAATCTCCGGTTCCTCTTGCTGTTTCACCGCAGAGTCCGCCTGCCTGATACAGACCGATCCATGTCTGTCCGCTTCCGCTGGCGATTACCTGCATTTCCGCATGCTTGGTTTCTCCTGCTGCGATCGGCAGATAAGAGGTCGGTGCAGCATATCTGCTTCCGTCACCGACTACCATATTGTAGCCTGCGGAACCTGTCTGATAATCAAATTCTACTGTGTAGACCTTGCCCGGTTCAAAGCGGAAGTTCTGAGGAATTGTCTGATAAATAATACCTGTGTTGCGTGCGTGATGTTTCAGTGACCATTCACCTTCGATGACATCATCGATCACTTTACCGTTCCAGCCTGCCTGTGTATAAGGTGCATTTAACTGTGACAGATGTGTACACGGATCGGATACACCCTGTGCACGGCTGAGTACGAACGGATATAAGCCCTGTACTACAGATTCGAAATCCTGTTCAAAGCTTCCGTCTTCTTTGAAATTGTCCACCTTCTGGTTAACGATACGGATGTCATCCCAGTAGGTAGCTCCTTTACCTGCTTCTCTGGATAATGTAAATGTTGCTGTATCACTTTCTGCTACGAAAGATACCTGAATGCGCTGCATCATTGTACCGTGTTCCATATCACACTGTACATAGTTGTTCAGGATAGACTCTTCTGTGTAGTTGGAAACTGTCTTTTCACCTGCATCTACTGTGATTGCAGCTTTCGCTTCACTCTGGTTTTCTACATAGATTTCTGCAACATAATCTTCGCCTGCTGTCAATCCGGAAATCGTAGTTGAAACAGCTACATCTTTTGCAGGACTGTTCATCACGAGTTTCTGATCTCCCTTGGAAGATCTTTCGATCACTACAGATTTATCTGTAATATCTCCGGACCAGTCTGCAGCGTCAAGCTGTGCGCCGTCTGCATAACCGTTGAATCCAGGGTCAACTACATAATCACATTCACCAAAGTCTGCTTTGAGTTTTTTGATCTCAGCACCTTTTACTACAACGTAAGCTGTGCCTGCTTTTGCGTCCAGTGTTAATGTTCCGTCAACAACCGGAACTTTTGTTTCATTGATACGTCCCTGATCAGACAGTTCGTATACAAAGACATTTTCAAGGTTTGCCCAGTTATCCTGGAGTTCCCATGTTGTTTCACCGCCGTCGGCATTCCAGTGATAGAGTTTTTCTCCTTCACCTTCGATCGTCCATGGCAGGAGGTAATTTGTGGTGTTCAGAACCACTTTGCCGTTTAATGTAGCAACACGTTCGATTGCAATATCATCGCGCTGTTCTTCTACACGGCTGACTACTACTACATCACCTTTGTCATTTGCCAAGGTGATTTCTTTTTCTGTGTTGCCTACCGGAGATGTATCATCGGAACCGTCATCTCCATAGTTTTCCCAGTCAATGATTTCATAATGCTGGAAGAACTTGGTCGGTAAGTTTTCATCAAATGTTCCGTAGATATATTCGTCGAAGTTCTGGTTACCCTGCCATCCTTCGAAGCCGTATAATCTGAATCCGCCAAGGAGCGGGTTATCAGCTGTACCGCCGAAGTTCGGCCAGTTCAGAACCTGAGAATCTCTCTGGTCGTTTCTTAAGAAACGGATGATATCACTGTTGAGACCTTTGGCACCGGCTCCACCGTAGGTAGTGTCTGTAGACCAGTGCTGCCATGTGGAGTCGTATTCACCTTCACCGCTGAACTCTGTGGAGAATCTCCATCCGAGAGAATTGATTTCTTCAGCAATTCTTCTTGTTTCCCAGGAATCCTGATACCATACATCCAGGTAAATGAAATCCATATTGTCTTTCCGTGTTTCCGCATCAGCTTTGATTTCTGCCAATGTAGCATTTAAGGTTCCCTGTGAATCCTTTACATATTCACCTTTCTCCCAGTCACCGCTGTAGAAGTCTGTACCGTTGATTCTGTCATATAACTGTACGAAACGTTTCAGACGGGCCTGTGAAGATAAATCCCAGAGTTTGTTGATAACTGTGGACTGGTCTAACCATCCCCAGCCATTTCCGAAGATTGCTCCGTTCGGATAGCTTACCATTGCATCATTTAAGGATTTTGCTTCGGAGTAAACCTCCTGTGCATTTACGTGGATACCGATTTCAGCATTATAGTCATGAGCGATCTTGATCAGATCCTGGAAATCTTCCACGCCGCCCTCACGTTCTGCGATATCTGCGTATTCAGAGTTTGCAGAGTCGTGACCTTCATTTCCGTAACCCTTTAACATCACAGCCTGCGGCAGTCCGTCTGTTGCAAGGTATACTTTCTTAATGCTGTCCGCTGTTGTCAGGAATGGGTTCGGTGCCATACTCGCGAAGTTCATTACGATACGATAGTTCACGAGATCCTTAACAGCTTCTGAACCCTGTGCAGTATGCATAACGTCACGGAATGCGATCGCACCGTCATTCCAGTCAACCTGTCCGTCATTATTCAGATCACCGTCAGCGATGGCAACCTTTGCCTGCGGCAGTTCACTTACCGGATAATCATAGTCAACATCATACTTGGTCGCATAATTCTGAGCTGCCTTGTCACCGCACTCATAGTACCATACAGCACTTGTTAAACTGATAGAATCAGCACCGTTGATACGTTCTACACGTTTGTCTCCTTCGATTTCGGAGTTGCTGTGAAGACCTGCACTTAATTTGCCGTTTGTTAAGAATGCATATAAATATCCGTCTTCATTTGAAGGAATGAATCCGTTATCAAAGGTAATATAGGTATCTGCCTTGGATGTTGTTGTCGTAGAGGCCTTAGCACCCGCAAATACGGATTCTTCTTCTGTCGAGTCTACGCTTAAAAGATTCAGATGAGGGATGTCGATGGTAGCAATCTTCTTACATCCGTCGTTCTTGGTCAGTTCTGTAACTTCCCATGTCAGTGTATTTGCTTCCACACTGATCTTAACATCCATGCTTAAGCTGATGCTGTTAGCTGCATCTTCCACTTCGAGTCCGTAAACTCTGTAATCAGTTTCTGTTGCTTTTACGGTCACTGTCGGTTCGATTTCATGTCCGTTAATCACAACCGTATTTAACTCTGTTTCATTTCCGCGGAAGAAGGTCTTTCCTGCAGCATCTGATTTCATTTCATATCTTGCCACTACCGGGAAGTCTTTTCCGATGTAAACCTTCATGCCGTCAGATTCGATAGAATCATAGTCAGCTAAGTTGATGCCTTCCTTCGGTTCCAGAACTGCGTCAAATACGTTTTCCGCATCCACTGCTACCGTAATATCTGCTGTATAAGCCTTATATCCGGCTTTGGATACAGAGAGAACATAATCGCCGATCTGAACGTTCGGAATTCTGTATGTACCGTCGATTGCTGTTGTTGCGGATTTGGTACCGATACGTACCGTAGCACCGCTGACTGCTTTGCCCTCCGGATTTTTAACTGTACCGGTCACTGTTTCAAGTGCTGTGATTTCTTTTCTCACAACCTGTCCGTCACGTTCTGCATTAAATACCCATGCATCATCCATGCAGTCTTCACCGTCGTATTTGAAATCTGCGAAACTGATCTGGGTAGCACCCTTTGTCATGACACCGAATTTACCCATGTCGCCGTTGGCTTCGGTAATGCCTGCAGCGAAGTCCTTCAGCTTCTGATTGGTTGCATAAGCTGTTGTGCCGTTTACGGTTACCGCTAAGGTTTCATTACTCAGAGAGATGGTCAGGCTCATTTCTTCGCCTTCTACCGGTTCAGGGAGACCTGAAATCTTAGGATAGCTTTCCTCTCCGTTCCATTTGTACTGGTAATACCATTTGCTGCTGGTGTCGTGACCTACGTATAACCAGTTATTATCATCAATGTAGCTGTAGAATACACCCCAGTTGAGACTTGGTTTGAGCGCCATGGAAATGGTTCCGCCGCTTACCATCTTTCTGGAAGAGTCTGTATAGAACAGAGGTCCCTTGGCAGTGCCGTTTCCATAGTTATGTCCGCCGCTGTTATTTGCTCCGCCCTGGAGAACAAACCATTTTCTTGCTTCTGCTTCCGGTTCTTCGATACCGTCGTCACCGATTTCCACCTGTGCCTGTTCCCATGTAAATCCTCCTGCTGATTTTTCATATGCAGCAAAATCAGAGAATCCGAGAACTTCATCACCGGTCTTTACGTCGCAGAAATAAATGTCTGTGATCTGTTCTTCAGAAACAGTATAGCGTCCTGCACCGAAACCGATCTGACCTTCTGTATTCTGAAGATCCAGGAATTCCTGATCGGAAACTGTTCCCGTTCCTCTTGTTCCCTGTGTCAGGTTTTCGACGGTGATCACAAGTCCGTCCTCCGTATATTTACCGTCGACTGTGATAATATCTCCTGCTTCCAATGCCGGAAGTTCTGTGATATTTGGCCAACCGATTGATCCGCCGTTTTTGTATTCCGCGAACCAGTACGGAGCCGATGTTCTTGCACCGTCGTATCCGATATAACTCCAGTGAGTATCATCCGCATACTTGTTTACAAAGCGGACTCTTGATCCGGCTGTTTCTGTCAGTTTCATCATGAAACTGAAATCTTCATTTGTAATATCGGCTTTTTCTGATAAAACAAATGCTTCTGGTGTAGCACCGCCGAAATGGCCGTTGCCATTGTCAGGGCCTGCTACAAGGTGCGCCATTGTCTTAACGATCGGTGCAGCCTGTGCTGTCAACGCCGGAGCGGCGCCAAGAACAGTACTCAGTACCATCACAAATGATAAAACAGACGCTAAAAGTCTCTTGGTTACTTTCTTTCTCATAACCTTCTCCTTTCCCTTTTTTATTTTATCGAGGAAACACCACGATAAATTGTTGCTCTTATATATTACCACAGATTTTCCAAAAATCAAACAACAATATACCGACAACTTCTTTTT
>JBJEMI010000077.1:0-40917 GCA_051879615.1 Lachnospiraceae bacterium | reverse complement strand
GCGCGCCAGATTGTGGCTCTGGAGGCCCAGGGTTCGAATCCCTGTATCCACCCTGAAAATTTAATGGGCTATCGCCAAGCGGTAAGGCACAGCACTTTGACTGCTGCAGACGTTGGTTCGAATCCAACTAGCCCAGTTAGGGCAGTTGATACGAACTGTTGATATAAATGAATAAAGAATGTGGGATATTAGCTCAGTCGGTAGAGCACTTGACTTTTAATCAAGTTGTCCGGGGTTCGAATCCCCGATGTCTCATTAAGTAAAAGCCTGGAAGTGTTGGAAAATCAGCACTTCTTTTTTGTGTTTAAAAGTTTTATGGAAACTCAACATTGAAATATAAAGTAAGAACTGCTATGATAACAATATTGCGATAAAGAAAGGAGCCTGGCTATGGCAGAAGTGAAGTTGACAAAAGAAAATTTTGAAGAGGTTGTTTTAAAATCGGACAAACCGGTACTGGTAGATTTCTGGGCGACCTGGTGCGGACCTTGTCGTATGATCGCGCCGATCGTAGAGGAACTGGCGAAGGAATATGAAGGAAGAGCAGTTGTAGGTAAAGTAAACGTAGATGAAGAAACAGAACTGGCTGTCCGCTATGGTGTCGTAAGCATTCCGACTGTATTATTATTCAAAAACGGGAATGTGACCGGAAAAATTGTAGGATATGTGCCTAAAAATGAGCTGGAAGAACTGTTAAAATAGCTGAAAATAGTAAAAACTTCCAAAAATGTGGAATGGATTCAGGAATTACTTGAATAAGTATACAGGAAATGTTAATCTATATAAGATGCGGCATAGAGGACTATGCCCTTCTATGGAGGAAGATTAATGGAGAGAGAACGATTAAGAAGCCGGCTCGGCTTTATACTGCTGAGTGCAGGATGTGCGATCGGCGTAGGAAATGTCTGGAAATTCCCATGGATGGCAGGACAGTATGGCGGCGGCGCTTTTGTAGTTATTTACTTGTTATTCCTGATCCTTCTGGGTGTACCGGTTATGACTATGGAATTTGCCATGGGCCGGGCAAGTCAGAAGAGCCCGGTAAAGCTTTATGAAAAGCTTGAGCCGAAGAAAAGCAAGTGGCATATTCACGGTTACTTTGCGATGGCAGGAAACTATATTCTGATGTTTTTCTACACCGTGGTAGCGGGATGGATGCTTCGTTACTTTGTAGATACGGCAGCAGGAAAATTTTCAGGCGCATCAGCGGAAGAAGCAGGAAGCCTTTTCGGCACTATGCTGTCTGAACCGGTATCCATGACTGTTTATATGGCATTGGTTGTAGTGGCAGGATTTCTTGTATGTTCCGTGGGTGTACAGAAAGGTGTGGAAAAGGTTACGAAAGTCATGATGGTAGCCCTGCTGGTCATCATGATCGTGCTGGCAGTCAACAGCGCATTTCTGGACGGAGCATCAGAAGGAATTAAATTTTATCTGTTACCGGATCTGAATCGTATGAAGGAAATCGGTATCGGAAATGTGATCGTAGGGGCGATGAATCAGGCATTCTTTACACTGAGCCTCGGTATCGGTGCGATGGCGATCTTCGGAAGCTATATCGGAAAAGAAAGAGCGCTGATGGGAGAGGCTGTAAACGTAGCTGTATTAGATACTTTTGTGGCGCTTGCCTCCGGTATGATTATTTTTCCGGCATGTTTCGCATATGGTGTTCAGCCGGACAGCGGACCAAGCCTGATCTTTATTACGCTGCCGAATATTTTTAACAATATTCCGATGGGCAGATTGTGGGGAAGCTTATTCTTTATTTTCATGACATTTGCAGCATTCTCGACTGTGATCGCAGTGTTTGAGAATATCATCGCATGCTGTCTGGATCTGTTCGGATGGGACAGAAAGAAAGCCTGCATCGTAAATGGAATCCTTATTTTTGCATTCTCGATTCCATGTGTGCTTGGTTTCAATGTATGGAGTGATTTTATGATCGCCGGAAAAGGCATCATGGATCTGGAAGACTTTGCGGTAAGCAACGTTCTGCTTCCATTAGGTTCATTGATCTATGTGCTCTTCTGTGTCACACGTTACGGATGGGGCTGGGATCACTTCATGAAAGAAGCAAATGAAGGAACAGGTCTGAAAGTGGCAAACTGGATGCGCCCTTATATGACATTTGTATTACCGGTCATCGTACTGGTGATTTTCCTGATGGGAATTTTATAAAAACGAGATCTGTGAAAGAGTCCGCCGGTCAGAAACCGCCGGACTCTTTGCTTAACTTTAAATCAAAAGGACATATCCATTGACAGGATGGTGGTTAAAATTTATAATCGAAAATTGAATGACAGATACAAAAGGAGTATAGAATGTTAGACAGAAATCATTTTACGGAAACTCTGCGTTCCGTAGCGGAAATCCGCAGAACGTCAGCAGAACCGCTTTCCAGAGAAGAGATCCTTGGATTTTTTGAAGGTATGGAACTGACAGAAGAGCAGCAGGATATGATTTATGAATACATGCAGCTGTCACCGGAAGAACAGACGGAAGAAGCGGTCAGTCAGGAAGAAGAAACAGAGGTACTGCCGGAAGAGGATGAAGAAGACAATGTGTATTTCCGGATGTATCTGGAAGATCTCAGGGGTGTTTCGGAGCTGTCCGGAGAACAGCTGCGTGAAGCTTATCAAAGGCTTCTGGACGGAGATGCGGCAGTGATCGAAAAAATATCTGAAAGCTGGCTTCGCCGTATTGTTGAAATGGCAAAACCGCATGCGGCATTCGGTGCGAGTCTGGCAGATGTGATCCAGGAAGGAAATATGGGCCTGTTCCTGAAGCTGTCAGAGCTTGCGGGCGCAGGTGCCGGGATTGATGTAAATACGGAGCTGGAGGAAGCCATAGAAGCAGCCATGACTGCTTATGTAGAGGAAACGACCGGAGAGGACAACAGCGAAAATACTGTGGTTGCCAAGGTCACATTGCTTCATGAAGCACAGAAGGCCCTGGCAGAAGAGCTGGGCCGAACACCGGAAACAAAAGAACTTGCAGATTATACCAGAATAGCCGAGACTGAGATCGCCGACATTCTGGCAATGACAAAGGAAAATAAATAGGACAGGAAAAGAACAATGATCAGATTTAACAGTGACTATCTTGAAGGTGCTCATCCGAAGATTCTTCAGAAACTGACGGAGACAAACCTGGAACAGACACCGGGCTACGGAGAGGACAGGTATTGTGAAGAGGCAAGGGAGCTGATCCGCAGACAATGCAATGCTTCGGATGCGTATGTACAGTTTCTCGTAGGAGGAACACAGGCAAACCTGACAGTGATTGCTTCCATTCTGAAGCCATATCAGGGGGTTTTATGTGCTGCCACAGGTCATATCAATATACATGAAACAGGAGCCATCGAAGCGACAGGACATAAGGTTCTGGCAATGCCGAGTGAAGATGGAAAAATTACGGCTGCACAGGTAAGAGCAGCCTATGACGCACATTGGAACGATGCGGATCACGAACATATCGTACAGCCGGGAATGGTATATATTTCCCACCCGACAGAAAACGGCACGCTCTATACGAAGGAAGAGCTGACGGAACTGTCGGCAGTCTGTGTGGAATGCGGACTTCCATTATTTCTGGACGGGGCAAGACTGGGCTATGGGCTCATGTCTTCCAATACAGATGTCACATTAGAAGACATCGCGGCTTACACAGATGTATTTTACATCGGCGGCACGAAAGTAGGAGCCCTCTTTGGGGAAGCAGTTGTAATTACGAATAAAAATCTGCAGAAAGATTTCCGCTATATGATCAAGCAGCGCGGCGGCATGCTCGCCAAAGGACGTCTGCTCGGGATTCAGTTTTTAACCCTGCTGGAGGACGGATTATATCAGGAAATCGCGAAAAAGGCAGATGAGCAGGCAATGCGCCTGAAACAGGCATTTCTGGATCGGGGATTTCCTTTGCTGTATGATTCCTATACGAACCAGCAATATCCGATTATGCCGGATCAGCTGCTGGAGAGGCTGGAGAAAAAATACACATTTGCACTCTGGTGTAAAACCGATTCCGGGCATTCCGCAGTTCGTTTCTGTACGAGCTGGGCGACAAGGGACGAGGATATCGATGCTCTGATTGCGGATCTGGACGTATAAAGAATTGAGGAGAATGAAAAAATGGATAAAAAAGAATTTGCACTGAAACAGCATGAAGAATGGGCAGGAAAACTGGAAGTGATCAGTCGCGCGAAGGTAGAAACACCGGAAGATCTGGCTGTTGCCTATACACCGGGGGTCGCAGAACCGTGCCTGAAGATTTCCGAAAATGTGGATCTGTCCTATACGTATACACGTCGTCATAACATGGTAGCAGTTGTGACAGACGGTACAGCAGTATTGGGTCTCGGAGATATCGGACCGGAAGCAGGGATGCCGGTAATGGAAGGAAAATGTGTTCTTTTCAAAACATTCGGAGATGTAGATGCATTCCCGCTGTGTATCAGAAGTAAAGATGTAGATGAAATCGTTAAAACAGTGAGCCTACTGGCAGGAAGCTTCGGCGGCGTGAACCTGGAAGATATCTCCGCACCGCGGTGCTTTGAAATCGAAAGAAAATTAAAAGAATGCTGCGATATTCCGATCTTCCACGATGACCAGCACGGTACAGCGATCGTTGTAGCAGCAGGCCTGATCAATGCGCTGAAATTAACAGGCAGGAAGATGGAAGAAGTAAAGGTTGTCACCTCCGGAGCTGGTGCAGCGGGTATTGCGATCATCAAATTACTCATCAGCCTCGGACTGAAGAACGTCATCATGTGTGACAGAACCGGTGCGATCTACGAAGGCAGAGAAGGTCTGAACGCAGAAAAAACCGAAATGGCGAAGATCACAAATCCGGACAGGGTACAGGGCAGTCTGGCAGACGTGATCAAAGGTGCCGATGTATTTGTAGGTGTATCCGGTCCGGGAACACTGACAAAAGAAATGGTTGCATCCATGGCAAAAGACCCGATCCTCTTCCCGATGGCAAATCCGACTCCGGAAATCATGCCGGACGAAGCAAAGGAGGCGGGTGCAGCAGTCATCGGTACGGGGCGCAGCGATTTTCCGAACCAGATCAACAACGTGCTGGCATTTCCGGGAATCTTCCGCGGTGCATTGGATGTACGCGCAAAGGATATTAATGACGAAATGAAGCTTGCAGCCGCTTATGCAATCGCAGGTCTGATTTCAGAAGAAGAGTTAACACCGGAATACATCATTCCGAATCCGTTTGACAAACGTGTCGCAAAAGCAGTCGCAAAAGCAGTCGCACAGGCTGCAAAAGATACAGGCGCGGCACGCATCTGATTTATGAAAAGCCTCTGAACCATTATCGGTTCAGAGGCTTTTTTTAATGAAAGAAGGTACCTTTTTTATTTTCAAATACGATAAAGTTTAAATCGGCTGACCGGTCAATATCAGTTCCTTCCAAAACTCCGTCAGGATAGATATCCAGATTCTGTGTGTTGTAAGTAAGGAAGATCACATAGTTTTCCGGATCTGCAGAATCGCAGGTAATTCGGAAGCGGTATTCTGTCATTTTCTGCGGGATGACCGGACCGGTCTGCAGGTAGCAGTAGTCATTGCTGTAGGCTGCGGACCCCGGCAGCTGCTGTCGGACAAGAACGTTTTCCTGTTCATCCAGAAGCTCCAGTGTATAGGAAGAGGTATTGGCTTCTCCTGCCGGATTATGGACCTTGCAGCCGATCTGGGTAAAAGGTCTGTCCGTTCGGAAGGTCTGTGTGATGCTTTCACCGACCTGCAAAACTTTATGTCTGCCGGCATTCATGTCCTGTACGACGGCATATTCGTAAGAAGAAAATTCGCTATTCAGGAATCTGTCCAGATATGGAGCTGTTCCGATCAAAAGCAGAGCAATACCGGAAACTGCACAGGCAGGGAAAGTGATTTTGTATTTTCCCTTCGGAATGTCCGCAAGGACATCGGCGCCGTCCGCTGCCAGCAGCAGCATCAGCATGGAAAATCCCAAACTGTAGATATAGTAGGATTCCCATAAAATATGAAACAGCATGGCGCCCAGCAGATTCAGGGCAATGATATAAAACGGAGTATCACAGCGCTTTTTCAGTAATGCAATGACGGATATGAGAAGCAGCACCAGCATACTGACCCAGTAAATATGACAGTACAGCGCAAACAGATCACCGCGGCTTCCGCCGGTATAGGTGTGAAGCTTCCCGTAATTTCTGCAGGTATGAATGAAGTCTGCGTAGTCATCGGTTCCGTCACTCCAGGTATGTCCCAGCTTGTATTCTGCAAGGTCGAGGATGCCGTCAACGCCATAAGCGCTTAGGCGCTGTCCTAAAATTTCCCGTGCAGCCTCCTTTTTTTCTTCCAGTGTTTCATAGTTCAGGATCATCGAATGGTCGTCAATGTTATAGGAACCGCGGGTTTCCGGATTCGCAGCGAACATCAGATAGTAAACCGGCGGAAGCTGGGTATCTGTATAGTCTCCCCTGACATATTTCTTTTCCAATCCGAAGCATCCGGACAGACACAGTGCTGCACCGAGAAATACAGTGCCAGACATCAGGAGTCCCCGCTTTGCGGATCCTATGACAGTGTAAGGGTTTCCGGTATGTATGACCAGATAGCCGACAGTCGCGATCACTGTGATCAGAAGCGTTACGCGGATCCGGATGCCGAAAACAAGTGTGATTCCCAGAAGAAAACCGCAGAGTAATTTTCGTCGGAGCCGCTGTTCTTTGAAAAAACACACAAGGAGCAACAGATTACCCATGATGAGCGGCAGGAACAGCGTCGTCGTATAGCATCCGGCAGCACAGAAATAAAGGACCGGATTGATAAAGCAGATCAATGCAAACAGAGAAGCTGCCTTCTGAGAATGCAGGATCTGCAGGATTCTGTAAGAAAAAAATACAGATAGATCAATTCCGATCAGATAGACACACTGCAATGCCAGCATGTAGTTTGCTTCTGAAATGCCCAGCAGTTTAAAAACTCGCAGGACAAAGTAATGAAACAGGGTGATCGGAATATTGAACGGATACTCTCCGAAATAGCCTTCTTTATTGATCAGTGAAATTTCACCGGTCCGAAAAACAGCCAGTGCTTCGTCGAAGACATTTAAATGGTCATAACGCAGAATCGGCCGCAGGTGAAACAAAAGGAAAAACTGAAGAGCAATACAAAGGACGGAGAGCCCGCCCGTCAGAAGAAATTGCTGTTTTTTGCTCAGTCTGTCCAACAGTTTATAAATCAGCAGAATACACGGAACCAGAATCAGAGCACCGGAAATTACGATCAGGGCAAGTGCCGATTCCCCGGTTACTGATTTTAAAAAATCCATCTGGGTAGTATCAAAGACTGCAAGATCAAAGACAACAGCAGATAAAAGCAGCAGACAGATGATGGAAAACAGGTAAAGACCGTGTTTGATTTTTTCTGTCTGAGAATAGGTTTGTGTGTTCATAAAAATCTCCCTCTATCATTATTTTATGATGATACCTGCAAAAATATTTCACCATATGGTATGCAGTATAATTCCCCATCACAGGGAGCTCAATAGAATGCATGGAAGCTTTAAAAAGAATTAAGAATATATCAATAAATTCTCAATGATTCCTCCGGAAGATTGACAACAGTGCTTTTCCGTGATAATATGGCAAAGTGTTAAATGCGGGTATGGCGGAATTGGCAGACGCGCCAGATTTAGGTTCTGGTGGGAGACCGTGCAGGTTCAAGTCCTGTTACCCGCAGGATTTGTTTTATAAAAAACAGCTGTAAAAAACACCCCCCGCAGACCTTGCGAAAGTCTGCGGGGTTTTGTTATACTTGGAGACATCAGATAGAAAAATGAGGTAAACTATGGACTTTTTAACGATCACATTCGGTATCTTTTTTCTGATATCGGCTGTCGGATATTATATCATACCGAAAAAAGCCAGATGGGTGTGGCTGCTGTGCTCCGGTCTGGTCTTCTATACGTGGGCTGTACCGCAGATGATCCTCTATCTGCTGTTCAGTGCGCTGACTTCATGGCTGTTCGGGCGGTATGCCGGGAAGCGGCCGGGACAGGGGAAAGGCCTGCTCTGGCTTGTCATCGCACTGAATACGGGCGTGTTATTATTTGTGAAGTTCTATCCGTGGGCAGGCGCGAAGCTTCATCTTCCGGCACTGAATATTCTGGTGCCGATGGGGATTTCCTTTTATACGCTGCAGATCATTGCCTACTGTGTGGACGTGTACCGGGGCAGGGTGCAGGCACAGGAAAACTTTTTCAGATATCTGCTGTTCGTATCCTTCTTTCCGCAGATTCTGCAGGGGCCGATCCCGCGTTATGAAAAGCTGGGACGTCAGCTCTATGAAGGGCATGCATTTGATTACAGGGGCGTGAAATTCGGGCTGCAGCTGATGCTGTGGGGATTTTTCCTGAAGATGGTCATCGCGGACAGAGCGGCGATCTTCGTCAATACGGTCTTTCCGGAGTATCAGTTCTACAGCGGGACGATCATTGCAGTCGCGGCAGTGCTCTACAGCATACAGCTCTATACGGATTTCCTGGGCTGTGTCTGCATTGCCATGGGGGCGGCGCAGGTATACGGCATTCATCTGGAGACCAACTTCTGCAGACCGTATTTTGCGGTATCGATCAAAGATTTCTGGAGAAGATGGCATATTTCTCTGAGCAGCTGGCTGAGAGATTATGTATATATTCCTCTCGGAGGCAGCCGCAGAGGTACAGTCAGGAAATACGTGAATCTGATCATTACATTTCTGGTGAGCGGGATCTGGCATGGTGTCGGACTGAAGTACCTTGCCTGGGGGCTCATGCAGGGCGGTTATCAGATCGCAGGGGAGCTTCTGATGCCGGTGAGAAAAAAGGTGCTGAAGCTGCTGAAGATCGCAGAGGACTCCCGGCTGCATCGGGAAATTCAGAGAGTTATCACATTCCTGCTGGTGACAGCAGGCTGGATCATGTTTCGCGCCAACGGGGTGCGGGCCGGTCTGGATATGATGCGGCGGATTCTGACAGATATTACGCCGTGGGTATTCTGGAACGGAGAAATCTATAACTGCGGCATCGAAGCGCGCAGAATGACCGCACTGATTCTTGCCATCCTTCTGGTACTAATCGTGGAATGGATGCAGGAGAAGGGCAGTATCAGGGAACGGCTGGAGCAGCAGCATATTTTTGTACGCTGGGCGGTATATCTGGGAGCAGTCGCACTGGTACTGGTACTTGGCGTTTACGGACCGGGATACAGCTCTGCACAGTTCCTGTACGGACAATTTTAGCGGAAATCAGTAAATGAAACTCAAGGTGGAAATTAATATATGAAACGATGGAATATTGCATTGCGGGTCGGGGTATTCCTGATCTGTCTGTGTTTAATGATCGGCGGTCTGACAGCCGTGCTGAAAGACAAGCGGGTGACCTTTCCCTATGATCCGACCAGAAAGGTGGAAGGATTTTATGCGGAGGAGAAAAACAGTCTGGACTTCATCTTTATCGGATCGAGTCAGCTCTTTACAAGTGTGACACCTGCAGTTCTGTGGTCAGAGTTTGGCATCACCTCCTATGACTTTGCGGCAAATGAGCAGACGTTTGAACTCTCCTATACCTATATACAGGAGGCATTGAAATATCAGCGGCCGAAGGCAGTCATACTGGAGATCTCCTATTGTCTGGAGCCAAATTATGCAAGAGAGGGAGTGAAACGGATCAATCTGGATCCCCTTCGCTGGGGACTGCCGAAATTACAGGCCATTCTGGAGACGGTGGGACCGGGAGAAAGATTTTCTTATCTGTTTGAACTGTCGAAATATCATGACACCTGGGCGGACCTGGATCAGACATCCATGGAATACCTGCTGTCGGATAAGCACAATCCCTATAAGGGCTATACCCCTTCCGATGAGAGCGAGCCTGACGGTGTACCTTTGAAGGAAGAAATCGCAGCGATCAGCGAGCGAAAGCCGCTTCCGGAAATTCCGATGGAATATCTGCAGAAGATGATCGACTATACGAAGGAACAGGGCGTGGATCTGCTCCTGCTGAAGACACCGAACGGAAATGCGGAGAATCAGCCGTATTACAATACCGTGGAAGATCTTGCCGCAGAGCAGAATATTCCGTTCCTGAATCTAAACAGCGAGATGGGCGGAGAAAAGCATAACAATGTCTGCTATGCGGATGATATTACCGTACGGATCGGTGAATGGCTCACCGGGCTGTATGAAGTGGAGGATAAGAGAGGGCAGGAAGCCTATGCACAGTGGGATGAGGATGCACAGTATTATTATCACAGGGCCCATGCGGAACGCTTTCAGGAGAAAGAAACCTTTCCGGAGTATCTGGCTCATGCGGCAGAAGGAGGCTATGCGGTCTTTCTGGCAGTGGACGGAAGCGGTACGGAGAGTCTGACGCCGGAATGTCAGGAGCTGCTTCGTTCTCTCGGTTTAAATGCGGGAGTATCGGACGGAGACAGCTATATCGCAGCTTTTGATTCCGAGAACATCTATGTGGAGGAATGCTCCAGAGAAGGCAGATCGTATAAAAATAAACTGTTCGGACATGTGATCACTCTGGTCAGCCAGGGGGAAGAAGCCGGGAACTGTTCCGAAATCGGCTTTGACGGTGTCGCGTATACCAAAATCGGACGCGGCCTGCATGCTGTCATCTATGATCCATTGCTGGATGAGATCGTCAGTTACCGTACTTTCTGGCAATAAATCGTCAATACGAATGATTTTCAGACACTCACATCAGCAGGACAGCGCTTTAATAAATTAAAGTGTTGACAAATTGAAAAAATGCGATTATAGTAGGTTCAAGTGAATTACGAGACATTTTTTAAGGAGGATTTTATTATGAAAAAAGCACTGAGTTTCGTACTTGCTATGGCTCTTATGGCAACTGCAGTCGTTGGCTGCGGAGATTCCAAAGAAGCAGGAAGCAATAACAGCAGCAACAGCAGCACAACACCGGAAACGGAAGCATCTTCAGACGATGCGACATTTAAAATCGGAGGTATCGGACCTGTCACAGGAGGTGCCGCAATCTACGGTCAGGCAGTAAAAAATGCGACAGAACTTGCCATAAATGAAATCAATGCAGCAGGCGGTATCAACGGATATCAGGTAGAATTCAACTTCGCTGATGATGAACATGATGCAGAAAAATCAGTAAATGCTTACAATGAATTAAAAGACTGGGGTATGCAGATCTTACTCGGAACAGTTACCTCTGATCCATGTATCGCAGTCGCTGACAAAACAGCAGCTGACAATATGTTCCAGTTAACACCTTCAGGTTCCGCAGTAGAATGTGTTACCAATGAAAATGCATTCCGTGTATGCTTCTCAGACCCGAACCAGGGTGCTGCATCCGCACAGTACATCGGTGAAAGCGGACTGGCAACAAAAGTAGCAGTCATCTATGACAGCTCCACATCTTACTCTGCAGGTATCTACGAAACATTCGCAGCAGAAGCAGCGAATCAGCCATTTGAAATCGTAGCGGCAGAAGCTTTCACAGCAGACAGCAAGACAGACTTCACAGTACAGATCCAGAAAGCAAAGGATGCAGGCGCTGACCTTGTATTCTTACCAATCTACTATCAGGAAGTATCCCTGATCTTAGACCAGGCAAACAAAATCGGATATGCACCGAAATTCTTCGGATGTGACGGTGTAGACGGTTTATTATCATTAGAAGGATTTGATACATCCTTAGCAGAAGGCGTTATGTTATTAACACCTTTCGTAGCTGACGAAGATAAAGAGCTTACAAAGAACTTCGTAGCAAAATACGACGCAACCTACGGCGGAGTACCGAACCAGTTCGCAGCAGATGCTTACGATGGCATGTATGCGATCAAAGCAGCAGCAGAAGCAGCGAACATCACACCGGATATGAGCATTGATGAAATCTGTGAAGCATTAAAAACTGCCATGACAGAAATCACAATGGACGGTTTAACAGGTGAAGGTATCACATGGACAGCAGATGGTGAACCATCTAAAGCACCAAAAGCAATGGTTATCGAGAACGGCTCTTATACAGCAATGTAATTTGTTGATCCAAAAGGGGATTGTCACTTTGACAATCCCCTTTATTTTTGATATAATACGCATACTTATGCCCATAAAATGCCATAAAAGGCAAAAAACAGCAGGAGGAGAGCTGTCCGGGCAGTTAGGATTATTGATAGTGTGAATTTTAGAAAGAAAAAAGAGGTGCTATTATGAGTTTTTTGAGTTACTTGATTAATGGTATCAGCCTCGGCAGCGTATATGCGATGATTGCTCTTGGATATACAATGGTATACGGAATTGCAAAAATGCTGAACTTTGCTCACGGCGATGTCATTATGGTCGGCGCATTTGTCATCTACACAGCAATGGCTTCTCTGGGAATGTCTCCGATTCCCGGGATCATACTGGCTGTGATCATCTGTACGATTCTGGGTGTTACGATTGAGAGGATCGCCTATCGCCCGCTGCGTAACGCAGGTTCACCGCTGGCGGTACTGATCACTGCGATCGGTGTCAGCTATCTTCTTCAGAACCTGGCACTGATCATCTTCGGTGCAGATACCAAATCATTCTCATCTGTTGTTTCGCTGAAGCCGCTTTCTCTGGCAGATGGCCAGATGACGATCTCCGGTGAAACGATCGTGACGATCGTTGCCTGTGTCGCGATCATGGTGGCTCTGACATCATTTGTAAAATACACAAAGGCAGGCCGTGCGATGGTAGCAGTGTCCGAGGACAGAGGTGCCGCACAGCTGATGGGTGTCAATGTCAACGGTACGATCGCGCTGACATTTGCGATCGGTTCCGGTCTGGCCGCCATTGCCGGAGCATTGCTCTGTTCCGCATATCCGGCACTGAGCCCGTATGTAGGATCCATGCCCGGTATCAAGGCATTCGTTGCTGCCGTATTCGGCGGTATCGGTTCGATCCCGGGAGCGATGATCGGCGGTATCTTACTCGGTGTGATCGAAAACCTTTCCAAGGCATATATTTCTTCCCAGTTATCCGATGCGATCGTATTCAGTGTACTGATCATCGTATTACTGGTAAAACCTACCGGTATTCTCGGTAAAAATATCCAGGAGAAAGTGTAGGTGGCCGGTATGAAGAAAAGATTTGACAAAACGACAAAAAATAACCTGATTACATACGGAATGGTCATTGCTGCCTATATTATCATGCAGACACTGGTGATGACGGGAAATATCACCAGTCTGATACAGGGACTGCTTGTTCCGCTCTGTATCTACTCGATCCTGGCAGTTTCCCTGAACCTGACAGTCGGTATCCTGGGTGAATTGAGCCTGGGTCATGCGGGATTTATGTGTATCGGTGCATTTTCGGGCGCATTCTTCTCAAAATGTATGGTTGGTGTGATGCCGGACGGAATCCGTTTCTTCTGTGCGATTCTTCTCGGAGCAGTGATGGCCGGTCTGTTTGGACTGATCATCGGAATTCCGGTACTCCGATTAAAGGGTGACTATCTGGCGATCGTTACACTGGCATTCGGTGAGATTATCAAAAACCTGGTAAATGCGTTTTATGTAGGACGTGACAGCCGCGGATTCCATTTCTCGATGGAAAGCTCCATTGATCTGGGACTGGAACCGGACGGAGAGGTGATCATCAAAGGTGCACAGGGAATCACCAGAACACCTCAGGATTCTACCTTTACGATCGGTGTGATCCTGCTTCTCATTACCCTGTTTATCGTTTTGAACTTTATCAATTCCAGATCCGGACGTGCGGTAATGTCTATCCGTGATAACCGTATCGCAGCCGAATCTGTGGGTATCAACATTACAAAATACAAACTGATGGCGTTTAGCATCTCCGCTGCTCTTGCAGGTCTCGCAGGTGTTCTTTATGCACATAACCTGACGACCCTGACAGCGCTTCCGAAGAACTTCGGTTATAACCAGTCGATCATGATCCTGATCTTTGTAGTGCTCGGCGGTATCGGAAATATCCGCGGCTCCGTAATCGGCGCGGTCGTGCTGACACTGCTTCCGGAACTGATCCGTTCTCTCGGCGACTATCGTATGCTCGTCTATGCGATCGTGCTGATCGTCATGATGCTCTTCACATGGAGTCCGAAAGCACGCGAGCTTCGTGAAAAATATTCGCCGAAGAGGCTGTTTGCACAGAAAAAAGCACAGAAGGAGGCAAAATAGTTATGGCAATGTTAGAAGTACAGAGCTTGGGCATCTCCTTCGGAGGTTTACGTGCCGTAGACAATTTCAATATCAAAATCGAAAAAGGCCAACTGTACGGGCTCATCGGTCCGAACGGTGCCGGAAAAACAACCGTATTCAACCTGCTGACCGGCGTTTACAAACCAAACACCGGCGTGGTCACACTGGAGGGACAGAATATCACGGGGAAGAGTACGATCGAGATCAACAGGGCAGGTATCGCAAGAACCTTCCAGAACATTCGTCTGTTCCAGAAAATGAGCGTACTGGACAATGTAAAGGCCGGACTGCATAATCATCATCCGTATTCTACGATCGAGGGGATCTTACGTCTGCCGAAATACCGAAAGGTAGAAAGGGAAATGAATGAAAAGGCAATGGAGCTGTTAAAGGTATTCGAACTTGACAGCTATGCAGAGATCCTCGCTTCCAATCTGCCATACGGAAAGCAGCGTAAGCTGGAGATCGCCAGAGCGCTGGCGACAGAACCGAAGCTGCTGCTTCTGGATGAGCCGGCAGCCGGCATGAATCCGAATGAAACACAGGAACTGATGGATACCATCCGTTTTGTAAGAGAACATTTTGATATGACGATCCTTTTAATTGAACATGATATGAAGCTTGTATCCGGAATCTGCGAAGAGCTGACCGTATTAAACTTCGGACAGGTACTGGCACAGGGAAAGACAAGTGATGTATTAAACGATCCTCAGGTTATTACTGCATATCTGGGTGAGTAGATCAGGAGGTGAATTTCAATGGCAATGTTAGAAGTAAAAGATTTACAGGTATATTATGGAATGATCCAGGCCATCAAAGGAATTTCCTTCGAAGTAAATCAGGGAGAGGTCATTGCTCTGATCGGTGCCAACGGGGCAGGGAAGACTACGATCCTGCACACAGTTTCAGGACTGCTGGCACCAAAGGCCGGAAGTATTATCTTTGAAGGACAGGACATCACAAAAGTTCCTGCGCATAAGATCGTTTCCATGGGTATGGCACATGTACCGGAAGGACGCCGTGTGTTTGCACAGCTTTCCGTATTCGAAAACCTGAAAATGGGTGCTTATACAAGAAAGGATAAAGCAGAAATCGAAGAATCACTGGAAAATGTATTCAAACGTTTTCCGCGTCTGGAAGAACGCAGAAACCAGATGGCAGGAACGCTCTCCGGCGGTGAACAGCAGATGCTTGCGATGGGCCGTGCGCTGATGAGCAGGCCGAAGATCATCTTAATGGATGAGCCGTCCATGGGTCTTTCTCCGATTTTTGTAAATGAAATTTTTGATATCATACAGGAAGTAAGTGCCGGCGGAACGACCGTTCTTCTGGTAGAACAGAACGCCAAAAAAGCACTTTCCATTGCAGACAGAGCCTATGTACTGGAAACAGGCACGATTGCCCTGGAAGGGGATGCGAAGGTTCTGATGAATGACGATTCCATTAAAAAAGCATATTTAGGAGAATAAAACAAGGAGGCGCACTGTGATGAAACATTTAGTCATTACAATTGCCAGACACTACGGAAGCGGCGGAAGAACCGTAGGTCTGATGCTCGCGAAAGAACTGGGGATCCACTGCTATGACAGAGAGATCCTGAGAATGGCTTCAGATGAAAGCGGTATCAGCGAGCAGCTGTTCGAAAAGGCAGATGAAAGACTGAAGAACAACCTGTTTCGCATCAGCAAGAACGTGTACAAAGGACAGCTGATCTCACCGAAGAGCGGAGACTTCGTCTCTGATGAAAATCTGTTCAACTATCAGGCGAAGGTCATCAAAGAGCTGGCAGAATCCGAATCCTGTATCATCGTCGGACGATGTGCGGACTATGTCCTGAAGGATCATCCGGATGTCACACGTATCTATGTCTATGCCGACGAAAAATTCTGTCTGGAACGTTCCAAAGAATTCCTCGGAATGATGGATGACGATAAGGAAGTTCAGAAATTCATCGAAAAAACAGACAAATTCCGCGGAGATTATTATAAATACTACACGGGAAAAGACTGGGACGATGCGAGAAACTACGACCTGTGCTTAAACAGCGGTGTACTTGGATTTGAGAAGACAGTCGAAGAGATCAAGGCGTATCTGAGAGTGCGTTTTGGGGAAGATGTCATTTAAGAAGGTGCCTATGATTATTAAAAACGGAATTTTAACAGACCCGCTTCACAAAAGAACCTGCCGGGCGGATCTGAAGATCGCAGACGGGAAGATTGCCGGGATCGCCGGGGTGATCGAAGCAGAGGAAGGCGAAGAAGTCATCGATGCAGCCGGATGCTATGTGGCACCGGGGCTGATCGACGGACATGTGCATTTCCGTGATCCGGGCCTGACTTACAAGGAGGACATCCACACGGGTGCGCTGGCTGCTGCGGCAGGGGGCTTTACGACCGTGATCTGCATGGCGAATACGAAGCCGGTGGCAGACAGTGTGGAAACTCTGCGGTATGTGCTGGAAAAGGCCGGGGAAGAGAAGATCCATGTACTGCAGGCGGGTGCGGTATCTGTCGGCTTCAGGGGTCAGGAACTGACGGATATGGAGGCTCTGCAGGCGGAAGGGGCCTGCGGCTTTACGGATGACGGCATCCCTTTGAAGGATGCGGACTTTGTTAGACATGCCATGGAAAAGGCGAAGGAGCTGGATGCGGTCTTAAGCTTCCATGAAGAGGATCCGGCACTGATTACAAATAACGGAGTCAACAGAGGAAGAGCAAGTGAATTTTACGGAATCGGGGGTTCGCCAAGGGAGGCGGAAATCTCGCTGGTAAAGAGGGACTGCGAACTGGCAAAAGAAACCGGAGCGAAGATCAATATTCAGCATATCAGCTGTGCCGAGTCCGTGGAACTGGTTCGTCAGGCAAAGGCAGCCGGTGCCTGTGTATATGCAGAAGCGGCACCGCACCACTTCACGCTGACAGAGGAAGCATGTATCAAACACGGGACCCTGGCGAAGATGAACCCGCCGCTTCGTACGGAAGCCGACCGCATGGCCATCATCCGGGGACTTCAGGACGGGACGATCGATATGATCGCAACCGACCATGCACCGCACAGTGCTCAGGAAAAGGCACAGAGCATCACCGCTGCACCGAGCGGAATCATCGGTCTGGAAACCTCGCTGGCACTTGGGATCACAGGTCTTGTGAAGACGGGATATCTGAAAATCGAGGAACTGATAGAAAAAATGTCCCTGAACCCGGCCAAAATCTACGGACTGGATAAAGGGACGTTGGAAGTCGGCAAAGACGCCGATCTGGTCATTTTTGATGAAGAGGCCTATACAGTGCCCAGGACATTCTGCTCGAAGGCAGTCAATACACCGTTTATCGGAGAGACCCTGTACGGCAGGGTACAATATACGATCTGCGGCGGAAAGAAAGCATACAGCCGCATTTAGTCCTGCGGATGCTCCTGCATGACAAAACGAATATAGCGAAGAACATCTTCCTGTTGTTTCGGAGATAACTTTTTCAATTCCATGAGAGCTTTGGCTTCTCTGGCAGTTACCGGAATTTCAGGAAGATTTTTTTCGTTCGGAACCATCAGAAAACGGTCAGAGTCCGTTACTGTCGCGATGAGGTCTTCCCCTGTCCGGCTGTGTACGAGCCGGTCGAGATCGATCCGATAGAAATCCGCAAGCGTGATCATCGTATTCAGGTCAGGAGTACGCTTATTATTTTCATAGTTCGAATAAGCCTGCGGTGAAACGTTCAGACAGGCGGCGACATCCTTTTGAGAATAGCCGTGATAGTCGCGAAGATACTTAAAAACTTTACCAAAATTACGTTGTTCTGCCATAAAAAGTACTCCTTTCATACGTTTGCACTATTATAAACGAAATGTTTCACGGAATACGAAAAGCACAACAATATGAAAATATCAAATAAATACACAACATTTTGTTGAGTTCCAAACATAACGTGGTATGATGGAATAAAAAGAATCAAAAACACGAAATGAGGAAACGAAAATGATGCATTTAGTCAAGTGGGCAGAATACTGCTGGGCCAAAAAGAAAACAGGATGGAGGGTTCTGGGAGAAGTCATCTGGCTGCCGGTGCGTATCAGAGCATGGCAGATCGAGAGGCGAATTGCGAAAACTGGAAAAAAATGCCAATAAAACGCCTGTTTTCCTGCATTTTTTGTCATTTTGCCGATGGGTTTGCCTATTGTTAGAATATTACAAAAGTGTTACAATCACTTAGAATGAATAATTTAGAGAAAAATGCAGAAATCGGGTAAAAAAATGAATAAGAAGAAAACAGTGATCGGAGTGATCGTCGGGATCCTGCTGCTTTTGATCCTTGGTGCCGCGGGTTTTGTAACCAGTAAATTAAACCGAATTCAGCGTGCAGAGGAACAGGAACGAATTCCGAGAGAAGAAGAAACCTTCGAAACAGATGAAGGAGAAGAAGTGACTGCAGAAGTCGTCGAAGAAGCACCGGTGATTCAGTGGAACGGTGTGGAGATCCTGCAGAGTGATAAAGTAAAGAATATCCTGTTTATCGGACAGGACCGAAGACCGGGACAGGGACGCCAGAGATCGGACTCCATGATCATCTGCAGCATTCAGGAGGAAACCAATGAGCTGATCCTGACATCCGTCATGCGAGACTGCTATGTGCAGATTCCGGGGTACAGTGATAACCGTATCAATGCGGCCTACGCCTTCGGCGGTATGGAGCTTCTGGATGAAACGATCGAGCTGAATTTCGGTATTCATATCGACGGAAATCTCGAAGTGGATTTTGACGGATTTATCGAAGCGCTGTCCGCGGTGGGAAATCTGGATATTGAATTAAATGCTGCGGAAGTAAACTATTTTAACAAACAGGGATGGGGAGTTTCTGTAGGTGTCAATTCTCTGAATCCGGAAAGAGTACTCAGTTATGCAAGAACCCGTTATGTGGGCCATTCGGACTGGGAACGTACGGAGAGGCAGAGAAAGGTCATCACTGCGGCATTCCGGAAGGTACAGTACTGCAGCCTGCCGGAAATTCTGGAACTGGTAGATGAGATTCTTCCGTGTGTCACGACAGATCTGAAAAATACGGAGATCATCGGATATGTCTATCAGGTGGTGATGAACAACATGACCGATTTAAGAAGCCAGAGAGTCCCGATCGACGGCGCATACAGAAGTGCAAGGATCAGAGGAATGAGCGTGCTGGTTCCGGATCTGACAACAAATAATGAATATCTGAAAGAAACGATTTACGAGGTTGGCAAAAACAAAGGGGAGTAAACGAAAGATGGATTACATAGCATCGATTACGAATATTAATGTAATGCGGGCAATGATTGCTACAGCCATCGTACTGATCTGTGGGCTCTGTCTGTTCCTGAAGCGAAACAGGGCACATAAGAAAGAAGAACTGAATAAAGAGTGGATGATGAAGGCGATCGTGCTGGTGTTTCTGGATGCGATCATTATCCTGGTGACCTATCTGGGGGCACTCTGGCTGAGATTTGACCTTCAGTTTACACAGATACCGAAGGAATTCCTGGAAGGCTATCTGTGGAGCATGCCGTATGCAATCTCCGTAACCATAGTGGTTCTGTATTTCAACAGACTTTATCACAGCATCTGGCATCTGGCCAGTGTGGCTGAGGTGACCCGGATGGTAGTGGCCTATATGATGCTGCTTCCGCTGTATGCCCTGGGAATCCTGTTTATGGACCTGCATATGCCAAGGTCCTTTTACCTGATCGGCTACATCATAACCTTCTGTCTGATGACGGGAATGCGTTTTTCCTATCGGATCTTTTATTATGTCATGGGAAAGATGAAATTCGGAAAAGAGAAACAGGAAGTGCAGGAGCGCATCATGATCATCGGTGCCGGCGCCGCCGGACAGATGCTGATCAAGGAACTGCTTCTGAGCAATAAACTGGAAACACAGGTCTGCTGTATCATCGATGACAATCCGGCCAAGCATGACCGCTTGCTGGAGGGAATTCCGATCGTGGGAGGACGGCATGATATCGTCCGTATGGCGGAAAAATTTCATATCAACCGCATCATCTATGCGATTCCGAACACAACGGCTCAGAACCGTAAGGAAATCCTGAATATCTGTAAGGAGACAAACTGCCGGCTGCAGGCCCTGCCGGGAATCTATCAGCTGGTAAACGGAGAAGTCAGTGTCAGCAAGCTTCGGAATGTAGAGATCCAGGATCTGCTGGGCAGAGAGCAGATCCATGTAAACAATGCGGAAATCCTGCAGTCGATCAAGGATAAGGTCGTGCTGGTAACCGGCGGCGGCGGTTCCATCGGAAGTGAGCTCTGCCGGCAGATCGCGAAGGCGGAGCCGAAGCAGCTTGTTATCTTCGAGATCTATGAAAACAATGCCTATGAAATTCAGCAGGAGCTGCTTCGGAAATACCCGAAGATGAATCTGAAGGTACTGATCGGTTCCGTACGAAATACAAACCGTATCACTTCAGTCATGAATCACTACAGACCGGATATCGTCTTCCATGCGGCTGCGCATAAGCATGTGCCGCTGATGGAATACAGTCCGAATGAAGCGATCAAAAACAATGTGATCGGTACCTATAAAACAGCGACAGCCGCTGCCAATGCGGGCGTGAAGCGTTTTGTACTGATCTCTACCGATAAAGCGGTCAACCCGACGAACATCATGGGAGCGAGCAAGCGTCTCTGCGAAATGGTGGTCCAGATGATGAACCGTCAGAGCAATACGGAATTTGTGGCAGTCCGGTTCGGAAATGTTCTGGGAAGCAACGGAAGCGTCATCCCGCTGTTTAAAAAACAGATCGCAGAGGGAGGACCGGTCACGGTGACCGATAAGCGGATCATCCGTTACTTCATGACGATCCCGGAAGCAGTCTCTCTGGTGCTGCAGGCAGCCTATTATGCGGAGGGCGGAGAAATCTTCATCCTGGATATGGGAGATCCGGTGAAGATCGATGACATGGCGAGAAATATGATCCGCCTTTCAGGCTATACGCCGGATGTGGACATTAAGATCGAATACACCGGACTGCGTCCGGGTGAAAAGCTGTACGAAGAGCTCCTGATGGATGAAGAAGGACTGACCAATACAGCAAATGAGCTCATCCATATCGGCCATCCGATCGAAATGGATGACGAATTCTTCAGAAAAAAATTAAAAGAACTGGAAGAAGCAAGCAAGCAGGAGTCGGAACGAATCAAGGAAATCGTAGCCCAGATCGTGCCGACATATCATTATCAAAGCAGTAAGTAATTATCGAGGGGAAATGTGATGTATCAAAACTGTTTGAAAAGAATTCTGGCAGTGGTTCTGTCCTTATGCGGAATCATCTGCCTGTCATGGCTGTTTATGATCATTATCATCGCGATCAGGCTGGACTCACCGGGACCTGTATTCTTTAAACAGAAACGGGTGGGGATACATAAGAAACACTTTTCTATTTATAAGTTCCGTACCATGCGTATCGATACACCGCATGATATGCCGACTCATTTACTGGCGGATCCGGAACAGTTCATCACGAAGGTGGGACGTTTCCTGAGAAAAACTTCTCTGGATGAGCTGCCGCAGCTGTTTAACATCCTGATCGGAGACATGGCAGTCATCGGGCCGCGTCCTGCCCTGTGGAATCAGTATGACCTGATCGCGGAACGGGACAAATACGGTGCCAATGATGTGCGTCCGGGACTGACCGGCTGGGCCCAGATCAACGGACGTGACGAACTGGAAATCGATGTGAAGGCGAAGCTGGATGGCTACTATGTGGAGCATCTGGGACTTCTCATGGATATCAGGTGCTTCTTCGGAACGATCATGTCCGTACTGAAGAGCGACGGTGTAGTAGAAGGCGGAACAGGAGTGCTGAATTCTGTCGAAGGCCAGAAATAACCGGGTGCAGATATTATGAAAAAAATTCTGATTGTTACCAATCATTCCTACATGCTCTGGCGTTTCCGAAAAGAGCTGATCCAAAAGCTTCTGGAAGAGCATCAGGTCGTCATCAGTACGCCGTTTGTGGGACATGAGAAAGATTTTGAAAACATGGGATGTGAAATGATAGAAACGCAGCTGGAGCGCCGCGGAATCAATCCTTTCACAGACCTGAAACTGTATAAAACCTATCAAAAGATCCTGCAGACGCAGCGCCCGGATATGGTCATCACCTATTCAATCAAGCCAAATGTGTATGCGGGATTTGCGTGCAGAATGCGAAAAATTCCGTACTGTGTCAATGTGCAGGGTCTGGGAACAGCCTTTCAGAAAAAAGGACTTGCCCAAATCGTTACCCTGATGTACAAAACCGCATTGAAGCGGGCAAAGGTCGTATTCTTTGAAAATGAAGTGAATGCAAAGATCTTCCGGGACAAAAAGATCACCCCGGCAGTGCAGCAGAAGGTCTTGAACGGAGCCGGGATCAATCTGGAAGAATACAGCTGTGAACCGTATCCGGAAAACGATAAAATACACTTCCTGTATCTGGGACGTATCATGAAAGAAAAGGGAATCGACGAGCTTTTCCATGCGATGAAAGAGCTGCATCAGGAATACGGTGAGAAAGCAGTCCTGGACCTGGTCGGATTCTTTGAAGATGAATACAAAGAACAGGTGGAACGGCTGGCAGCGGATGGAATCGCAGTATTCCACGGATTTCAGAAAGATCCGAAGCCTTATTACAGGGCGGCAGACTGCGTGGTGCTTCCAAGCTACCATGAGGGCATGAGCAATGTGCTGCTGGAAGCTGCAGCCATGGGAAGGCCTGTGATCACCAGTGATATTCCGGGATGCCGGGAGAGTGTCTTAAACGACAAAAGCGGATACCTGTGTGAAGTCAAAAATGCACAGGAACTGACAGCACAGATGAAACGATTCTGTGAACTGACGAAAGAGGAGCGCGCACAGATGGGCCGTGTGGGACGCAAGTTCATGGAAGAGAAGTTTGATAAGAAAAAAGTGGTAGCGGAAACGGTTTCGGTGATCCTGAAACATATGGGAGAATAGACGATATGACATTGACAAATTATTGGTGGCTGTTGATATGGCTGTTTACGGGCGGTGCATTTTTTGCATTTTTCGTTTCAAAAAGACAAGAAACTGTGCTGGGAAAAAAAGAAGAACGTTGGAATGTATTTCCGGCAATTTTAATTGTTATCCCATATATCGTGGCTGCAGCATTCAGAACAGATGCCATGGTGGGTGACACGGCATCTTATCGCAGATGGTTTCTATCTATGCCAACAACGATCTCAGAATGGCCAGGAGTTCTTTCAGAAGTAACGAAAGATAAAGGATTTTCTGTACTGTTGCTCTTGCTAAGGCTGATTTTTGGAAATGCGGATGTATTATTTTTTTTAGCGATAGCATTGTTCCAAATTTTTGTTGTAGCGATGGTTTGCAGAAAATACTCCTGTGATTATTGGATGAGTATTTTCATGTTTATTGCAACAACGGATTATATTTCTTGGGTCAATAATGGGCTGAGACAATTTGTGGCTGTTACAATCATTTTTGCGGCAACCGGTTTGATGCTGAAAAAGAAATATGGTGTCATAGTTTTATTGATTTTGCTAGCAGCAACGATACATGGTTCTGCCCTGTTAATGCTGCCGATTGTCTTTATCATACAGGGAAAACCATGGAATACAAAGACGATCCTTTTGGTGACTGCAAGTATTGCGGCACTTTACTTTGCGGATCAGTTTACGAATGTTTTGGATAATTTGCTTGCAGACACGGCCTATACCAATATGGTAAGCGATTGGCAGGAGTGGAATGACGACGGTACGAATCCGCTGCGTGTTTTGATTTACTCCATCCCCACTATTTTGTCTTTGATCGGATTGAAGTATATCAAAGCAGAGGATAATCCTGTTATCAATCTGGCAACTAATGCAAGCCTTGTTTCGACAGCACTTTATATTGTTTCGATGGGAACCTCTGGAATTTTTATGGGACGACTTCCGATATATGTCAGTATGTATTCTATGTATATTTTGCTTCCATGGGAGATTGATCATATGTTTACTAAAGATTCTGCCAGGTTGGTTAAGATTGGTACGGTTGTTTTGTTTTCTGCATTTTTCTGGTATCAGATGCATGCGTGGGGGTTATTGTGATGATGGAAGATATTGCGAATATGCCGCTTGTGAGCGTAATTATCCCTGTATATAATACAAAAAAGTACCTGGTGGAGTGCCTTGATTCTGTATGCGCACAAACTTATCCCAAATTGGAAATTATTGTGGTTGACGATGGAAGTACAGATGATCCAGGAGTTCTCTTGCAGGAGTATTCCCAAAAAGATGATAGGATTCGTGTGATTACACAGAAAAATCAGGGATTATCGGCTGCGAGAAATAGAGGTTTGGAATCTTCATCAGGAGAGTATTTGATGTTCCTGGACAGCGATGACTGGATTGATGAAAACACCTGTGTATCAGCCATTCAAATAATGGCTGATACAAAATCAGACGTTATTTTGTGGTCATATATGAAAGAATATCCGACATCTTCTAAACCGGTATATCTGCTTGGGGATAAAACTTGCGCATGGAATGAATCAAAAATCAAAACACTGTACAAGCAGATGATAGGGCTGCAAAATGAACAACTCCGGGAACCACAGAAAACGGATTCTCTGATAACTGCGTGGGGGAAGCTATATCGAAGATCCATTATAGGAGACATTCGGTTTGTTGACACAAAAATAATTGGAACAGAAGATGCGCTGTTTAATATCCAGGTGTTTTCAAAAGTAAAACGGGCTGCTTATACTCCAAATCCTTTTTCACACTATCGGAAAACAAATTCGGATTCCTTAACTAGAAAATATAAAGGTCAGCTGGTATATCAATGGCAAGAGTTGTATCGAAGAGTTAAGATTCAGCTGGATTCCGAAAACGCATCGTCGGAATATTATCAGGCGTTGAGTAACCGGATTGCACTTGGACTAATCGGGCTTGGTTTGAATCTGGCAGAAGATGATAGATTGAACTTCACGCAGAAAAGACAGGAACTAAAAAAAATCCTTCAAATGTCCCATTATCAGGTCGCATTGGCTTCTTTACCGTTAAATTATTTTCCGATTCATTGGAAGTTGTTCTTTGCCTGTGCGAAGCAGGGATGGTCATTCCCTCTTTCTGTATTGCTGCTGATGATGAATCGGATGCGAGGTTGATGATATGGAAGATACAAAAATAAAATTTACTCCTAAAGTTTCAATCATTATGGGAATTTATAATTGTGCGGATACACTGGAAGATGCTGTTAATTCTATTTTAGCGCAATCCTTTACGGACTGGGAACTTATTATGTGTGATGATGGCTCCACGGATCGAACCCTGGAAGTGGCACAACAATATGAAAAGAAGTATCCGAATCAGTTTGTTGTAATCAAAAATGAAGAGAATAAAGGTCTAAATTATACCTTGAACCACTGTTTAACATATGTTCGGGGAGAATATGTTGCCCGTATGGATGGTGACGATTTGTCACTTCCGGAGCGTCTTGAAAAAGAGGTAGATTTTTTGGATAACCACCCAGAATACGCAATTGTCAGCACTCCAATGATATTCTTCGATGACAAGGGTGATTGGGGATGTAGTAAGGCAATCGAGGTGCCACAAATTAAGGATTTTGCGAATCATGCTCCGTTTCATTGCCATGCTCCCTGTATGATACGAAAGGAAGCTTATCTAGCGGTCGGTGGGTACACGGTTGATAAACGATTACTTCGGTTTGAGGATTGCAATTTGTGGTACAAGCTCTATGCGGCTGGTTATCGTGGATATAATCTGCAGAAACCGTTGTATAAAATGCGTGATGACCGAAATGCATATTATCGCCGGACCCCCTCTGCACGAATGCGTGGGGTGTATGTGCAGTGGGTTGGATTCCGTATGATCAAAATGCCACTGAAGTATTATCCTTATCTATTAGTGGAGTTTTTGAAGGATTTAACTATCATTTTGATGCCTGAGCAGCTCTATACAATTATGCACAAGAAAAAGCAAAGGGCAATTTGATATGACAAAAATACTATTTTTAATTCACGATCTTGGTCAGGGTGGTGCCGAAAAGGTTCTTGTGAATTTAGTCAACCATCTGGATCGTTCAAAATTTAATATTTCTGTCACGGTGTTGTTTGGCGGCGGCGTGAATGAACAGTTTCTTGCTCCAGATATTCACTTTAATACTGTGTTTTCTAAGGAATTCCCTGGAAACAGCAAGCTAATGAAGTTATTGACGCCAAAACAGCTTCACCAGCTGTGTGTGAAGGAACACTATGATATTGAAGTTTCCTATTTGGAGGGTCCTTCCGCCCGCGTTATCAGCGGATGTGCGGATCCAGATACAAAAACTGTTTGCTGGATTCATAGCACTTTTTCTTCTTTGGAATCAAGTGCTGTTTCTTTCCGAAGCACAAAAGAAGCAGAACAATGCTATGGAGCGTTTGATAAAGTGGTTTGCGTTGCCCAAGGCGTTCGTCAGGCCTTTATTAAAGTGTTTCCTGCATGTAGGTCTGTTTCCGTTCTGTATAATGTAACCAACAGTGAGTCTATTATCTCACAATCTAAACAGCCAGTAGCGCTTCATACGTTTCGTGCTGAAGAAATTTCTTTGATTGGCATCGGTAGTATGAAGCAAGTAAAGGCATTTGACAGATTGATTCGCATTCATGCAAAGCTAAGAAGCGAGAATTATCCTGTCCACACCTATTTATTGGGTAGGGGTCCGGATTTAAATAAGTTGAAAACTCTTGTTGCTGAATGCAACGTAAGTAATACGGTTTCTTTTTTGGGATATGACACGAATCCATACAAGTATCTCGTGCATAGCAACCTTTTTGTTTGCAGTTCTATCTCTGAGGGCTTTTCCACTGCTGCAACTGAGGCTCTAATTTTAGGGGTTCCGGTTTGTACTGTGGAAGTGTCTGGCATGAGAGAAATGCTGGGAGAAAGTGAGTATGGTTTAATTACAGATAACTCAGAGGAAGCATTATATCGGGGGATTAAGAGTCTGCTGGATGCTCCGGAGATGCTTTCTCATTATAAGAAACAGGCGCAAATTCGAGGAAGATATTTTAGTACAAAAGAAACAGTAAAGGCTGTTGAGAAAATGCTGTTGAGTGTATAGGGAGTAATTAGTATGGATATAAAAATCAAGATAAAGAACGCACTGTCAAACTATAACCCTTTTGCAATCAGTCACAGAAATCGAATGCAGAAGGAATTGATGAATCGGGATTTTTCTTTCATTTGTCCTAACTGTTTGGGAGGAATGCTGCTTCATGATTTGGGCCTACCGTTTTTGTCTCCTACAGTTAATCTCATGATGCACCAACGTGAGTTCGTTAAATTCGTTCTTGATATTGATTATTATTTATCACAGAAACTATGTTTTTATGATGATCCATATTATATGTGCCCTTGTGCAAAACTTGGAGAAGGCTATAGAGCGATTACTATTCATTTTACCCATTATGCCAATCGAGAAGAGGCAGAAGCATGCTGGAAAAAGCGTGTTCCTCGTATCCGTTACGACAATCTTTTCGTATTTGCAATGGAAAAGGATGGGATGACGAAAGAGGACATTCTTAAGCTTGGAACGTTGAAGGTGCGTGGATTGGTTGTTTTTACAGCACATGATTATCCGGACATTCCATTCACCTGTTTTATTCCAAAATACCAGAATCAAGGTGTGGTTGGAAATATTCTGGCGCGTTCGTATTTGAACGATAAAAAAGAGTATGAATCTTATTTTGACTTTGTAAAATGGTTTAATGAGGCAAATGAGAGAGATTATGATTGCAGGCCATATTGCCTGTGATATGAAGGAAAAGTGTAAGGAGTAAACGTAATGATTTCATTGGTTGTACCTGTTTTTAATATGGAGCAATATTTACCCCGTAGCATGGAGTGTTTGCTATGTCAAACTGGGAACTATGAAATCATTCTGGTGGATGACGGATCCCAAGACGGTAGCGCTGCGCTTTGTGACCAATATGCTATGGAACATTCGAAGTTGGTGCATGTGGTTCACAAGGAGAACGGAGGGCTGTCTTCTGCCCGAAACGCTGGAATGGATGTAGCACAGGGGGAATATGTTATATTTCCAGACCCTGATGACTGGGTAGAACCCCAATTTGTGGCTCGGCTGATAGAGTTACAGGAACAGTATCACCCTGAATTGCTGTGTATTGGCTATAATGTTGATTTTGATACGCGCTCGGTACCCGCAAACAAGGGGCAATTTCTTCGACAAATGGATGGAGTACATGCGCAGAGGGCGTTGTTGTTGCCACCGACTATTAGTGGATTTGCGTGGAATAAGCTGTACCATTTGGATATTATACGGTCCAATGGTTTAAGGTTTTTAGACGATGTGGGGACAACGGAAGATATGGACTTTGCTTTCCGCTATTTACAGCACTGCAAGAGGGTCATTTTTTCGCCGGAGGATAGGCTCTATCATTATTACCAGCGCAGCGGGGCGGCAACCCACAGTAACTTTTCGCGTAGTAAGCTGGAGTCAATTAGAACCTATGAAAAGATGATTGCTGCCAGCACGGACGAGGAGCTAATTCGTGCAGCGGAGGAGGAAATCTGCAACACAGCCGTTAATCTAGTCTGGAGTTATCAGAATAGCCACTTGCGGGATGATGAAGCATGGAAGCAGCTGCGGCATTATTTGAAACGTTATTTGAAACAATACTGCACCAGCAGCCGTTACAGTTGCGGCAGAAAGGTTCAGGCGGTTTTAGCTTATTGCGTGCCAAAGTTATATGTTGCGCTTAAGAACCAAGTCCGTCAGGAAGTATAAAGGAGAAAAGGAATGGTTGCAGCAGTAATTGTGACGTATAATAGAAAAGAATTGTTAGGTGAAAATATTCAGATGCTGCTGAAGCAGACAAGGCCGTTTGACCGGATTTTTATCGTAGATAATTGTTCAACAGATGGGACTGCAGAGTATCTACAGGAAAATGGTTGGAAAAATAGCAGCCGGTTTATATACATTAAAACAGAATCCAATATTGGCGGAGCTGGTGGATTTTATATCGGTACAAAGGCTGCTTTCGAGTCAGGAGCAGACTGGATTGTGCTGATGGATGACGACGGGCGAATGCTAGATGAATTTACGTTGGAACGTCTTTTAACGGTGGCAGAGAGGCTTTACCAACAGAACTGTGCAAATAAGAAATTGTTTATCAATGCGTTGGTACAGCAAGGAGAGATGCTCTCTTTCAAAATGGGATCAAAATATACAGTACAACAAGCTTTAGACGCATCCAAAGATGGTCTTTTAGAAGGAGAGGCTAACCCGTTTAATGGAACATTAGTTTCTCGAGAACTGGTTGCAGAAATCGGCTATCCGAATAAGGAATTTTTTATAAAAGGCGATGAAGTTGATTATAAGCAGCGTACGTTGGATGCCGGAGGATATGTAGTAACCGTTGCGGATGCAAGGTATGTACATCCAAGGCCGGAAACGCATGAGCGCACCGTGTTGGGGAAAAAAGTTCCTTTTTTTGTAGAGGCTCCATGGAAAGAATACTACACAGCCCGAAATTTCACCTATATGTATAAGGCAAAAGGATGGTACAAGGCAATTGTATTTGAGCTGATTTTGGTGAAAGTGCTTGCTGTTTTATCCATGAAGTGCAAAAAAGTTAGTACGCTTAAAATGCTATTCAAAGGTGTTTCTGACGGCTGGAAAGGAAAGTTGGGAGCAACGGTAAAACCGTAAAGGGGGCAGTGATGAAACCGATTGTTTCAGTTATTATTCCCGTATTTAATGGGGAGGCATTTATTAAAAACTGCATTACAAGTGTTATAAATCAAACCATTAAAGAACTGCAAATTATTGTTGTGGATGATGGATCAAAAGATAATACATTACAGATTTTGAAAGCGTTTGAAAACGAGGATGAAAGAATTGAAGTCATTCATCAAGATAATGCAGGCGTATCTGCTGCGAGGAATGCAGGGCTACAGTCTGTTCAATCAGAATGGGTTCTTTTTGTTGATGCCGATGATACGATCATGCCAGGCTACTGTGCTTCTATGCTGGAGGCAGTTGATCGTTTGGATGCGGATGTGGTAATTGCTCGTCCATCATCAGACGATCAGCGATATTGTTACCTTCTGCAGGAAAAAGAAAAATTGATGCAGGCGTGTCTTTCTTATAATGAGACTACTTATCCGTTTAATATTGACGCTCCATGGGGAAAGATGTTTCGCTTTCGTATAATCAGTGAACATCATATTTATTTCCCGGAGGAGCTTACCCGTTCGGAGGATGCTTTTTTCTGTTTGCAGTTCTACGAAGTAGCGAACGGTATTGGTATTTTGAATCAATTGGGATATATCCATACAGAGAGAGAGGGATCCATTTGCCGTAGTTTTTCTCCTGGTGCACCAGAGATCTTGGAAAGAGTGCTCTGTGTAAACCAACAATGGGTAATGATGCATCATCCCGATGAAGCGAGATATTTAAATGCCTTATGGTTTAGAGTTTTGCCTGGAATTGTGGAATGTGAGAGATCTCTTTTCCTGCATCCTGATTTTTCAGGTGCATTGGAATACGAGTATCAAAAAATGTTGCGATATCCTATGGTTCACCAAGCAATTCGTAACTTGAAAATATCGGATATGCCAACCAAGCAGTATAAACTTCGACTGGTGTTTTATAAATTGAATTTGGGATGGATTTTTATTAGAATAAAGAGGAAATAAATGATTCGTAAGCATATAAAAATATTTAAGCAAAAGATTGTTAAAACGCACTTGTTTAACCTTGTTATAGGGCGTCTTCATCAAGTACGGCGCAGACAAGAACTGAAAGAGTTGCTTCGCGGCGTGATTGATAAATATCAGATGGAACCGATAGAAAAGACTTTTGCGAATGAAAAAGTTTCCAACTATATTTGGGTATGTTGGTGGCAGGGTGAGAAGGATATGTCCCCACTTGTTCGCAAGTGCTATGAACATATCAGAAAATTCAATGCAGATAAACAAGTGGTGCTTATCACCGAAGAAAATGTGAGCGACTATATAACATTCCCTTCCCATATTTCCGAAAAATATAAAAGAGGAATTATTTCCAAAACGAATTTATCGGATTTTCTCCGTGCAGAGTTACTTTGTCAATATGGTGGAGTATGGATGGACATTACTCTGATGACATGGTCGGGAATTCCGGATCGTTTTTATGAACTTCCTGTTTATACAGGCCATTATCATTATGACCAAAAGGATTATAATGTTTCTAGGAATCGATGGACTTCTTTTTTTATGGTATCGCGCCATCCCAACAATATTTTGTTTCGATACCTGTCTGATTTCTGGAGGGAGTATTGGAAAAAAATGGACTGCTTGAAGGAGTATTTTCTTATTGACTATGCCATTGATTTGGGCTATAGAAATATTTCCATGATCAAAAAAGAATTGGATATGGTTCCAGTCAATGGGTGCGGAAAAGATGTATGGGAACTATTGAAAATTCTTCCGGATTCGTTTGATAAAGAAAACATAGAAAGAATAAAACAGGAGAATTGGATGCAAAAGCTATCCTATAAGGGCGAAAATCGGATTCAGGATAGGGCAACCACACCTGAAGAGAGTGTATATAAAAATTTGTTTCTGAGCGAATGAGGTAATGGCAGAAAATGAATAAAAAGACAGAACCATATATATCAGTTATTGTACCGGTCTTTAACACAGCTCGTTTTTTGGAGAAATGTATTACTAGCATCATCAATCAAACAATTTACGATTTGCAGATTATTCTAATAGATGATGGCTCAACAGATGAAAGTGGAGCGATTTGTGATAAATTTGCCGAGCGTGATGATCGGATTATGGTCATTCATCAGGTAAACGCAGGGGTCAGCGCCGCAAGAAATGCTGGGCTGCGGGAAGCAATAGGAAGGTACATTGCATTTGCTGATTCGGACGACGTTTTGCCAGAAGATGCGTATGAAATTCTGTTGAACAAGATGACAATACAGTCGGGATTGATTATGGGACGAATGCAACGAATCAGCGAATATGGAGAATTTCTTGATGAAAGTACAGAATTTGATACTGAGACAATCGGAAGAGAGGCATTCATCAAAGAATTATTTGAAGAAAAAAAACTCTCCTATCTTGGCTTTTTATGGGATAAGCTCTTTCTACGTGAAGTGATTGAGAAAAACGACCTGTCTTTTCATCCGGCAATTGCTCTTAACGAAGACCGCTTGTTTCTGCTGCAATATATGCTTCAGGTGCAAACGGTACTATTAGATCATCATATTGTTTATTATTATCGTCAGCGTAGCAATGGTGTGGTTACAGCAACGAGAAGAAATGTTACTGTTACAGACAGTGAGATGACGGTATTGAGATCTTTCCGGGAAATGCAAAAAATTTGCCGGAGTTATTCAGAAGAACTGTATTTTATCTGCAGCCGAAAGGCTTTTGAAAGCGCACTCGATTTATTGAATCGAGTTTCTAAAGAGGATATCCAAAAGCAAAAAGTATTAAAAGTTTTTCTGAATGAAAACAGCAAAATTTGTCTAAAAAATCCCCAGTATGGCTTTTTTGAAAGATTAAAAATAATTGGACATACGATATTATGTAAATAGGGAGTTATAAATGAATTCATTGATTTCTGTGATTGTACCAGTTTTCAAGGTAGAAGCTTTTCTTCCGAGGTGTGTGGAAAGCATTCTAAATCAAACGTATAGAAATATTGAGATCATTCTCGTTGACGATGGTTCACCGGATGAATGTCCTAAAATCTGTGACGATTATGCGAAGAAAGATAAACGTATTCAAGTGATCCACAAAAAGAACGGAGGACTTTCTGACGCTCGAAATGCAGGAATCAATGCTGCAAATGGAGCGCACATTTGCTTTGTGGATAGTGATGACTATATTCAGCCGACTATGGTGGAACATCTGGCTTTGGCCGTGGAAAATACCGGCGCAAAGTTGGCAATTGCCAACCTGAAAGCTGTAGACGAAAAAGAAAATCGGATTTTTCCGGTGGAACAAAGTCCTATTCAAGATGGTCTTTTTTCTGCGCAAGAATTACTGCCCAAGCTGTATCAAGAATTGGGTTGGTACTATATTGTAGCTTGGAATAAACTATATCATCGCAGCTTATTTGAGCAGATTCGTTTCCCCATTGGGAGGATACATGAAGATGAATATGTAATAGCACAGATTATGTTGAATGCTCATAACATTGCGTGTATTGACAGTGAAGAATATGTTTACATATATCAGCGCAAGGGTAGCATTATGGACAGCCGACAGGTACAAAGTCATTGTGATTGGCTGGAAGCACTCTATCGACGATTTGTATTTTGTAAAAAAGAAATCTCCCTTGCAGAGTTTACTGCTGAAACTAGAGCGGTATATTTTAGAGAATTAAATAATCTGTTTCTCAAACCGGAGTTATCCAAACAGTCTACACCAGAACAGCGTAAAATGGCAAAGAAACAGTATGCACTTATGAGTGGGAAAACTAAAACAGAACAGATCAATTGGCTTCTGTTTCAAATAAGTCCGAAATTAGAGTATTATATTGTCCAAAAAGTTCGGGAATTACAAGGATAAGAATATATGGGTAAGGGAAAACAACTTTCAATTAATTTGATTGCGCAGTTAATATCATTTGCGCTGAATCTAGGAATCAGTTTCTTTTTGACTCCGTTTGTAATTGAATATATTGGAAAAGATGTATATGGTTTTGTGAGTCTTGCAAATAATTTTACAAGTTATGTGTCTGTATTTACCGTTGCACTTAATGGCATTTTAAGTCGCTATGTTACTATTGCGTTCAGCAAGAAAGATTATCAATCGGCCTGTAAATATTTATCAACAGTTTTGTTTGCAAACTGTGCTGTTATGCTTCTTCTGATGCCGATTTCTATCATCTTTGTTGTAAATCTGGAAATATTTATTAATTTGTCGCAGGGGGTTGAGCTGGATATTAAGGTTCTGTTCCTACTAACCTTTGTATCTTTTCTGATCAACCTGCCCGGCTGCTGTTATAATACGGCAACTTATGCGACAAATCGCTTGGATAAGAGTAATCTCTGCAATATGATTGGTAGCGTCATACGTATTGCCATCATTATAGTGCTTTTACTGACCATGACTCCTCATGTTTGGTATGTTGGATTAGGGGCATTGATTTCAACGCTGTTTATAATTTTCATGAATATGCGTTATAAAAAACAGCTTATGCCGCAAGTAGAAATATCCATTCATCACTTTGAGTGGGGACTAGTCAAAGAGCTGCTGGGGGTTGGTATCTGGAATTCTGTTAATCAACTTACTCAGCTACTGATGACGGGGTTGGATTTGATTATTGCGAATTTGTTTATCGGCGTAATGAGTATGAGCCTTTTATCTTATGCAAAGATGATTCCTACACAGCTTCTCAGTCTGATTTCGACAATCGCAGGATTGTTTGCTCCGCTGATGACAATGGCATATGCGAGCAATGATATGAAAGAGTTTGTCCGGGAAACAAATTTCTCAATCAAATTGTGCGGCTTTTTGTGCTGTGTACCGGTTGTCGGTCTTGTAGTTTTTGGAGAGGACTTTTTTGGGTTATGGTTAAAAGCACTTACCGCAGAGGAGGTTCACACGGTTGCAATCCTGTCGATTTTGACAATTTTGCCACAATTCTTTAGTGTATACATTTATCCTCTGTATTCTGTAAACACCATTACGACAAAGTTACGAGTTCCGGTACTTGTCAGTTTGGTATTGGGGATAGCAAATGTTGTCTTGGTTTTTATCTTGGTTCAGGTAACCAATCTTGGCGTTTATGCTGTAGCAGGTGTAAGTACTGTTCTGGGAATTGGAAGAATCTTGCTGTTTGTGCCGATATATGCAGCACACAGTATCAATGTGCCGTATAGTACATTTTACAAGCCTTTGTTACGAGGGCTTGCAAGTAGTTTGGTGATGACAATTGCTTTTATTGGAATTCGCAGTATAGCTGAAATCAATAGCTGGTCCACTTTCTTTCTGACTTGCATTTTAGTGGGGATTCTGGGATATATTATTGCATTTGGTATTGTGTTTAGTAGAGCTGAGAGAAAAAAAGTGTTTAACGTGATAAAAAATAAGCTCAGGAAATAAGGATATATTATGAAAATAGGAGTTGTAACTGTACAGGATTCAAATAATTTTGGCTCGTTTCTTCAGGCGTATGCCTTACAGACTGTGCTTCAGGAAATGGGGCATGAGGTCGTATTCATTCGTAGCCGATCGAAAGAATATATCAGGCGTCTCTTTTATCGTGTTCGACCGGAGAAAAGAGAGGTATTACATTTTCTTGGATTTGTCAACGCAAATTGGCAGGGATGGAAAAAATACCGGAGATTTCAAAAGGAGCAGAAGTGTTTTCGCGTCATTGACCACTATCAGGATGAGCCGCTGGATCTCGTTATTTTAGGCAGTGATGAAATCTGGAATGTACAGACGGCTGTATTTCGCAGGCCTATCTTTTACGGTGCTGGAATGTCGTCTGTTATGGCGTATGCTGTCAGCATTGGAGCCGCTTCTTTAGAGGATATGCGCTGTATTCCAAGAACACAATTTCAGTATATTTCACCGATTTTGGCAAGAGATGCCCATACAGCAGAATTTTTAAGTACCTTGCAAATAGAGGCTCCGGTTGTCTGCGATCCAACACTTCTCGTGGATAAATGTGTGTTTCAAAGGCCTTATCAAAGCCCTTTGTTGAACGGACAGCCCTTCCTGCTCGTGTATTCCTACGGTCTGGAGTTGGGTGTTGTGAAAGCATTGCAAACATTCGCTAAGAAGAAAAATCTAAAAATTTATTCAGCGTGTTTCCCTTTTGCGTGGTGTGATGGAGTTTTTGACTGTACTGCGCTGGACTTTTGTGCAGTGATGGATAAAGCTTCCTATGTATTTACTTCGACCTACCATGGAACGATTTTTTCCATCTTGAATCATAAGCAGTTTGTCAGCTTGCCGCAGAGCAGAAAAACAAGTGATTTGTTGTCTGAACTGGGATTATCAGATCGTCTGATGGAGCCTGAAATTAGCAATACTTTGTTGGAAAATAAATTGGAACAATCTATCAAATATCAGACAGTTGATCGGAAAATCGAAGATATGCGTGTTAGGTCATTGTTTTTGTTACAAGAGGGGATCAATAGTTACACTACATAAAATTACGATTAGAGGTTGCGTGTGTCGCATGATATCACTTCTATCAATATCGGAGAAAATGAATGAAGAAAAAAGCAATAATTTATGATGACAAAAAATTGTGCTGTGGCTGTGGCGTATGTGCGTTGGTTTGTCCAAAACAGGCGATCGTGATGGAACCGGATTCATACGGTTTTATATATCCGCACATCAAGAAAGAGAGCTGTATTTCCTGCGGCCTATGTGAAAGAGCTTGCGCCTTTCAGAAGCAACCCAATAATAATATGCCAGAGGCGGTATACGCTCTATCCAGAAAAGATACGCAGAGACTAATTGATTCTGCATCAGGCGGCGTCTTTGCCGGAATTGCGGAGCAGTGGATTGAACAGGGTGGCGTTGTGTATGGTGTGGCATTGCTTCGGCGCAACGGAACGCTGACCCCATGTCATACAATGGCGGAAACCACGGAAGAGTTACTTCCGCTCCTTGGGTCTAAATATGTGCAGAGCGATTTGGGAACTGCTTATTCCCACACAAAAAATCTGTTAGACAGTGGAAGAAAAGTGCTTTTTTCTGGAATGCCTTGTCAAGTTGCCGGATTGAAAAGCTGGCTCAAAAAGGATTATGTGGGATTGCTGACGGTTGATCTTGTATGCCATGGCGTACCTAGTGCGGCAATGTTTCAGGATTATCTAGCAGTTGAATCACAAAGGACAGGATACATTATTGAAGATTTTCGGTTTCGAGATAAAGGAAACGAGGGATATAATGCAAGAATGATTTATAGTGATCAGGGGAAGCAGTGTTCTGTTCGTGTTCCAAGTAATAAATCTTCATATTATGAATTATTTTTGCATGGAGAAATCTTCCGGGAGAATTGCTATCACTGCCCTTATGCGAATGCCCATCACCCGGCAGATTTGACGATTGGGGACTACTGGGGAATTGAACAGGAGCATCCGTCATATTTGACACCGGATGGAACTCTTGACCAGAAGGCTGGCATTTCAATGGTGATGGTGAACACCGCAAAAGGGGCAGAAGCATTTGAGACCTACAAGGATGCGTTCTGGTACTATCCATCTACGTTCGAATGTGTATCAAAACACAATGAACAGTTGAACCACCCCAGCTCTCCTGGGAGCCATCGGGAAGAACTGCTCAGGCTGTACCAAAAAAAAGGATACCGGGCAGTGGAGCGGTGGTATTGGAAGCAGAGGCACAGAGCGAATAGAAAGGAATGGGTTTTGTATCATCTGCATCACGATGTTCCAGAACCGGTTAGGAATGCTTTAAAAAAAATTATAATGAACAAGGAAGGCGATTAGAAAATGTCTCAAAACAAATTTTTCTATACAAGTGAGAGAAATGCACAAATATTAATTGCATTACTTAAAGCACACAAAATAAGAACGGTTATTGCAAGCCCAGGAACAACTAATATTTGCTTTGTTGCAAGCCTTCAAAATGATCCACATTTTAAAGTATATTCGGCTGCAGATGAACGATCTGCTGGCTATATGGCTTGTGGTTTTGCAGCTGAGTTAAATGAACCTGTTGTGTTAAGCTGCACAGGTGCTACAGCTTCTCGAAATTATATGCCCGCATTGACAGAAGCATATTACAGAAAATTACCGATTCTTGCGGTCACATCATCCCGACGTTCTTCATATATTGGACATAATATTGATCAGGTTACAGATAGAACTTTGCTTCCTCGTGATGTTGCAAAAACAAGTGTTCAGATGCCCTTGGTAAACGATAACGAAAGCGAATGGGCTTGTACGATTGCAGCCAATAAAGCATTGCTAGAACTTAACCATCATGGCTATGGCCCCGTTCATATTAATCTTGAAACAGATTATAGCCGTGATTACAGCGTAAAAGAATTACCACCGGTTCAAGAGATTTACCGCTTTACTTACTCAGATTCACTTCCTAAGATAAAGGCAAAAAAAATTGCCATTCTTGTTGGTGCACATATTAAATGGACAAAAGAACTGACAGAATTGGTTGAGTCATTTTGCGAGAAATACAATGGAATTGTTGTTTGTGATCAGATCAGTAATTACAAAGGAAAATACCGTGTTTTTGCAAACTTTGCGACGCAGCAAACAAATTTTCAGTCAGAAATAAAAACAGCAGACTTAGTGATTGATATCGGATGTGTTACGGCATCAAAATATGGAATTGCTGCAAAAGAGGTATGGAGAGTTAATCCTGATGGAGAACTACGTGACACATATCGCAAACTACATTATGTGTTTGAAATGGAGGAAGTAGAGTTTTTTAAGACATATACAAGCTACCATGAAAAAAGTGAAATGACATTCTGGAAAGCGTGCCAGCGCGAACAAGAAAATCTATCTATTACTTTAGAAAACACTGCAAACAACCTTCCATTTTCTAATCTTTGGGTGGCCTCGCAAGTATCATCCGTATTGCCCCCAAATGCGGTATTGCATTTGGGAATACAGAACTCACTTCGTTCGTGGAACTTTTTTGATGTACCAAACTCAATATTAGGATATTCTAATACTGGGGGGTTTGGTATTGATGGGACACTTTCCGCTACAATTGGTGCAGCACTAGCAAATCAAGATAAAATTTACTTTTGTGTTTTGGGTGATTTAGCTTTCTTTTACGATATGAATTCCTTGGGGAATCGCCATGTTGGGCAGAATATCCGAATTATTCTTGTTAATAATGGAAAAGGTGCAGAATTTAAGTTGACTACAAATCCAGGAGCAATGTTCGGAAATGATGCAGATACATATATCGCAGCGGGAGGACATTATGGGAAAAAATCAAAACATTTAGTAAAGCATTATGCTGAAGATTTGGGATTTGAATACATGAGTGCTTCTACTAAGGAGGAATTTAGCGGAGCTGTGAATCACTTTACGTCTCCAAATGTTTTAGATAAACCGATCATATTTGAAATATTTACAGACAGCCAAGATGATGTTGAAGCATTAGCAATGATGCGTTCCGCAGAGATGGATGTAAATACGGATTCTCATAGTAGAGCTAAAAATGCATTAAAAAGCGTTTTGGGAGAAAAAGGAATTAAGACCGTTAAGTCTTTATTAAGAAAATAAACTGGGTAATGGTTATGTAGGAGGTGATTATGATTTGAAAGTCGGTATTATGTCTATGCAGCGCATTGAAAACTATGGTTCCTTTTTACAGGCATATTCCCTTCGGCAGATGCTTGAAGAACTTGGTCATGAGGTTGACTTTATTGATTATGTGATTGAGCCTTGTATTGTTAAGGTACCGAAATCCCCAGTGCCGCCGAAACGCTCGGTTTGGTATCGCGCGGTGCGAAGAATATACTATCTCCTGCTGGACGCAATCCGTACTTTTGACGGCGAAAAAAAGGCGGAACAGAGACTGGAAGCAAGTCGATTGAGGAATTGCTATGCAGATTATGTTCAGCAACTAGGTGTGACGGCAGAACGGACGGAAAATATCCCCGTTGATGTTCTGGTAATTGGCAGTGATGAGGTATTTAATTGCTTGCAGACAAATCCTGCCGTTGGCTATTCCAAACAACTTTTTGGGGAAAGTGTCAACGCTGGGAAAGTCATCACTTATGCAGCCTGCGCAGGCTTCACTACTGTGGAGGGGTTGGATAGATACGGGATTTTGGATGAGGTTTCAACTATGCTGAGGAGAAACTTTACACACCTCTCAGTGAGAGATCAAAATACATTCGAGTTGGTTGAGAGTCTGACTGGAATAAAACCGGAAATACATCTTGATCCAGTTTTAATTTCAGATTTTTCCACGCAAATCGATGAAAAGAACGATTTGACAGATTATGTTGTGGTTTATTCTTATGAGGAACGCATGTCAAACCGTATCGATGAGCGGGATGCAATTCAGTCTTTTGCACATGAGCGTGGGTTAAAAACTGTTTCCATCGGTAATTATCAGACATGGACAGACTTACATATTCCTGCCGCTCCTTTTGAACTGCTGGGATATCTGAAAAATGCAGAATATATAATTACTGACACTTTCCATGGAACAGTGTTTTCTATTATACTGGAAAAAAAGTTTGCGACCTTGGTACGAGAAAGCAATGCCCAGAAGCTCGGAAGTCTTCTCTCTCAATTTGGATTAGCTGACCGACAAGTGAATCAGCTAAGTGAATTGAAGCGAGTTATTACTGCTGATATAGATTATAAAAGAGCGAATGCCATTAGAAAGAGGGGACGGGAAGAAGCTTTGGCATATTTGAAGTCAGCTATTGCAAATTGATATGTGTTTTCCACGAGTGATGAGAACAATGCTTTGTGAATAAAAATTAATCCTGTTAGATTTGACAAATGAGTATTGTCTTCACAAATGCGCTATACTGTAGAAAGCTATAGATACGAGATTTTCAAATATATTTGTAGAGGAAAGATGATTTGTCTGAAAAATGATGGTTTCAAAATTGAAAGATATGAACCAAATAATATGAGTTGCCCGACAAATGGACAACCAATAGCACTTTGAAAACTTAACACATTAACCTCAAATATAGTATAAT
>JBJEMI010000076.1:0-1569 GCA_051879615.1 Lachnospiraceae bacterium | reverse complement strand
TGTTATAGCCACCGTTTTTTATCCGAAAGCTACCGGGCTTGCCAGTCCATGAACAGACGGTTATAATGACCATAAATCTATAGAAAGAAAAAGAGCATTCCCTTTATGATGTCGTGTTACCAGCACGTCATCAGGAATGCTCCACTCACTAAACATGGTTATTATAAAACATTACCGATTAGAACGCAAGGATAACTCTGATTTTTTTATGTAAGGAGCAGGGAAAAATCCCATTGTCCATGGTGTGAAGGCAGATTTCAGGTGATCGGCAGCCGTAAAAGGATATTGCGAAGACAGGATGCCTCTATCGTCCATCTGATTATCCGGAGACTGAAATGTACAGACTGTGGGCGGATCAGTCATGAGCTTCCTGACATTATTGTGCCTTATAAACGCCATGAATCCGCCACTATTTCACAGGCACTGGAAGAACAAGAGTCTTCCCGTCAGGACAGTTATTGTGAAAACAGCACGATCCGCAGATGGAAGCTCTGGTTCTTCCTGCTCCGTGATTATCTGGAAAGCACCGTACGTGCCCTGATGGAACTCTGGCACTGCGCTGCTTTTGTCAGGCTGCCTTTATATCCTCTTGAATGTCAGGCTGACGGCTGGCTGAAGATCCTTGTCCGGAATCTTGTAAATTCAGGACGCTGGCTACAGACCTGTTCTGCGTAGAAGGTCTGGCTTCCGGATGTTAAACTCCCCTTATCAAAGCCGATCCGGCTTACATAAGGAGGAAAATCATCATGGAAAAACAAAGGATTGAAGAGATCGCGGCCAACCGGTTGAAACTGATCAGCCCGCTTCTGGATACTGCCCTTGACCGTGATAAAAAGCAGATGATGAAAGAACAGCTCTGCATCCAGACCGGTCTTTCAGAGCGCACCATCCGACGTTACCTGAATCTCTATCAGGAAAAAGGATTTGAGGGCCTCAAGCCAAAGAACAGTGGACGGAGCGGGAACACTGTCATTCCGGCCGATATTCTGGAAGAAGCCATTAACCTGCGTCGTGAAGTGCCAAAACGCAGTATCAATGAGATCATCCGTATCCTGGAATGGGAAGGACGGGTGGAACCAGGGACACTGAAACGCAGCACACTGCAGGACCAGCTGTCCTACCGTGGGTATTCCAGCAGACAGATGCGCACTTATGCATCAGCGGTTACCAGTGCCAGACGTTTCCAGAAACCATGGCGGAATTATTTATGGCAGTCTGATATCAAATATGGCCTCTACGTGAATGGGCAGCCAACATATATGGTCTGCTTTTTGGATGATTGTACAAGGAACATCATGCATTCCGAGTTTTATCCGACTCTCGATCAGAAGATCGTCCAGGACTGTTTCCGCAAAGCACTCCTGAAGTTCGGAGCTCCCGACTCTGTATTTTTTGACAATGGAGCCCAGTTCCGTACCCATTGGATGAAACGTGCCTGCGGGAAACTGGGGATCCGGCTTCTTTACGCAAAGCCCTATAATCCGGAAGCGAAGGGCAAACAGGAAAGGTATAACCAGACCGCGGATTCATTTTTGAGGGAAGCGGCGCTGGCAAAACCGAAATCCATGG
>JBJEMI010000075.1:0-41729 GCA_051879615.1 Lachnospiraceae bacterium | reverse complement strand
GTCAGTACGGGAAAGAGTGGGCTGGTACCCACTTGGGCGGAACTCGCAAATACCGCCTCATTTAGGAAAATACGAAGAAGAAAATGGAGGAATAATCAATGGCTCGTATTTCTGGTGTAGACTTACCAAGAGAAAAACGTGTAGAAATCGGATTAACTTATATCTACGGTATTGGTAGAACAAGTTCTAATAAGATTCTTGCACAGGCAGGAGTAAACCCTGACACTCGTGTCAGAGATTTAACAGACGAGGAAGTAAAAGCAATCAGCAGTGTGATTGATGAAACAATGCTTGTAGAAGGTGATTTAAGACGTGAAACAGCATTAAACATCAAGAGACTTCAGGAAATCGGATGCTACAGAGGTATCCGTCATCGTAAAGGACTTCCGGTTCGCGGTCAGAAGACCAAGACAAATGCAAGAACAAGAAAAGGTCCTAAGAGAACAGTAGCAAACAAGAAGAAATAAGGTTTAACAACATCGAATGTTGTTTATTAATGAAGAAAGTAGGTTAGTTTAGAAAATGGCTAAAGTTACAAAAAAAGTGACAAAAAAGCGCGTTAAGAAAAACGTTGAACGCGGACAGGCACACATTCAATCATCTTTTAACAATACAATCGTTACATTAACAGATGCTGAAGGTAATGCATTATCATGGGCAAGTGCCGGTGGTCTTGGTTTTAGAGGTTCAAGGAAATCTACTCCGTACGCAGCTCAGATGGCAGCTGAAACAGCTACAAAAGCAGCATTGGTACATGGACTTAAAACAGTAGACGTTTTCGTTAAGGGACCAGGTTCAGGACGTGAAGCAGCAATCCGTGCTCTTCAGGCTTGCGGATTAGATGTAACAAGTATTACAGATGTAACACCGGTACCACACAATGGTTGTCGTCCACCAAAACGTCGTAGAGTCTAATTAGGAGGTTTATTAATATGGCAGTAAATAGAGTACCTGTTCTTAAAAGATGTAGATCTCTTGGTTTAGATCCTGTCTATTTAGGAATTGATAAAAAATCTAACAGAGAATTAAAAAGATCAAACAGAAAGATGTCTGAATACGGACTTCAGCTGAGAGAAAAACAGAAAGCGAAATTTATTTACGGCGTTCTGGAAAAACCTTTCAGAAACTACTATGAAAAAGCTGACAGAATGAAAGGCATGACAGGTGAAAACCTGATGACAATGCTGGAATCCCGTCTGGATAATGTAGTATTCCGTGCAGGATTTGCAAGAACAAGAAAAGAAGCAAGACAGATCGTTGACCACAAACATGTTTTAGTAAACGGCAAATGTGTAAACATTCCTTCTTATCTTGTAAAAGCCGGTGACAAGATCGAAATCAAAGAAAAAGTGAAGGGCACACAGAGATATAAAGATATCGTTGAAGTAACAGGGGGAAGATTAGTACCTGAATGGCTTGACTCCAGCGTTGAAGCTTTAGCAGCTACTGTGAAAGAACTTCCTACAAGAGATATGATCGATGTACCTGTAGATGAAATGCTCATCGTCGAATTATATTCTAAATAATAGGATAGCAGTATAGTGATAACCCTAATTGAAAAGGAGGAGCTTTGTAGTGTTCGATTTTAACAAACCTAATATTGAGATTGCTGAACTCTCAGAAGATAAAAGATATGGAAAATTCGTTGTAGAACCATTAGAAAGAGGCTATGGCACAACGCTTGGTAACTCTCTTAGAAGAATTATGCTTTCTTCTTTACCGGGAGCTGCAGTTAGCCTGGTTAAAATCGACGGTGTTCTGCATGAATTCAGCTCCATCCCAGGTGTAAAAGAAGATGTCACTGAGATTATCATGAATATCAAGAGCTTGGCAATTAAAAACACAAGCGAATCAAACGAAGCAAAGGTTGCTTATATTGAATTTGAGGGTGAAGGCGTTGTTACAGCGGCTGATATTCAGGCTGATCCGGATATCGAAATTATGAATCCGGATCTGGTTATTGCTCACTTAAACGGTGGTGCAGACAGTAAATTATACATGGAACTTACTATCACAAAAGGCAGAGGATATGTAAGTGCGGATAAGAATAAGAATGCAGAACTCCCGATCGGTGTGATTGCAATCGATTCTATCTATACACCGGTGGAACGTGTAAATCTGACCGTTCAGAATACACGTGTGGGTCAGATTACAGACTATGATAAACTGACACTGGATGTATATACAAACGGAACACTTGATCCGGATGAAGCAGTAAGCCTTGCTGCTAAAGTTTTAAGTGAACACCTCAGCCTGTTCATTGACCTCTCTGAAAATGCGAAAACAGCAGAAGTCATGATTGAACATGAAGATAATGAAAAAGAAAAAGTATTAGAAATGAACATTGACGAGCTTGAACTCTCTGTTCGTTCCTATAACTGTCTGAAACGTGCAGGTATCAACACTGTTGAAGAGTTATGCAACAGAACCTCTGAAGATATGATGAAAGTTCGTAACCTCGGACGTAAATCTTTAGAAGAGGTACTTGCAAAATTGAAAGAGCTTGGACTGGAATTAAATCCAAGCGAAGAATAGTTGGAGCCAGACCCACATACGGTAAGACCGAAGAAGCACGTATGCCGGGCGCAACAAGGAGGATATGAAAATGGCAAAATACAGAAAACTCAGCAGAACAGCAAGCCAGAGAAAGGCTTTACTCAGAAACCAGGTTACAGCTTTATTAAACAACGGTAAAATCGTAACAACAGAAGCAAAAGCGAAAGAAGTTCGCAAGATTGCTGAAGGTTTAATTGCATTGGCAGTTAAAGAAAAAGATAACTTTGAAACCGTTACAGTAACAGCGAAAGTACCTCGTAAAGATGCAAACGGCAAAAGAGTGAAAGAAGTTGTAGATGGCAAAAAAGTTACTGTTTATGATGAAGTAGAAAAGACAATCAAAAAAGATATGCCTTCCAGACTTCATGCAAGACGTCAGATGCTGAAAGTTCTCATGCCTGTAGTTGATAACACAACAGGAATGAAAAAAGACAGAAAAGAAGTAGACATGGTTGCAAAATTATTCGATGAGATCGCACCAAAATACGAAAACCGCAACGGTGGTTACACAAGAATGGTAAAAATCGGTTTACGTAAAGGTGATGCAGCTATGGAAGTTCTTCTTGAACTGGTATAAGCAGAGTCATACAAAAGTGATCATAGATACAGAGAAGAATGCGCGCATTCTTCTCTGTTTTTTTGTCTGTATATAAAAAAAGCACAAAAAAACATAAAAAGAGCAACAGGTTTGTGAACATATTAACGAAAGTAGATTTCTTCTTTCAAATATGTTAGAGTAAATTAACGGGATTAATAACATAAGGTGGTATCATGAGCAGTATTAAAATACCTATAGAAACGTCAGCGAGACACATTCATATCAGTAAAGAGGATTTTGAAACATTATTCGGTGAAGGAAGAGAACTTACATTTGTGAAAGAATTATCCCAGCCGGGACAGTACGTGGCAAAGGAACGAATTACGATTGCAGGTCCGAAGGGCTCATTTGAAAATGTGGCAATCCTAGGTCCATTCAGAAAAAAGACCCAGGTGGAATTGTCTCTCACAGATACGAGAAAAATCGGAGTACCCGGTGTCATCAGGCAGTCAGGAGACATTGAAGGAACACCGGGGTGCAGACTTGTGGCTGGAGACAGGGAGCTTGAGATCGAAGAAGGGGTTATGGTGGCGAAACGTCATATTCACATGACACCCCACGACGCCATCAAAATGCATCTTAAGGATAATGATGAGGTGTTTATTATTACGCAGAGTTTTGAAAGAGCATTGATCTATGCGAATGTAGTGGTTCGTATTCACAGGGATTACCGCCTTTCCATGCATGTGGATACGGATGAGGCGAATGCATTCGCAGGCAATGAAAACCCATATGGGGTAGTGCTGAAGCTATTTGGCGGAGATGCTTATGATCTCGGCAAATGGGCCGAAGAACTGTTAGAGGGAATCGACCGGTAACGTAAAAAGAAAGTATGGGATGTTCTTTAAGAGGGGGAATCAAAACATATGAGAAGAAAATCATTTAGAGGTGGTGTGCATCCAAATGATCAGAAGGAATTTTCCAGAAATCATCCGTTTGTTGTGTATGAACCAAAGGGTGATCTGGTGTTTCCGTTGAATCAGCACATCGGAAAGCCTGCAGCGCCAGTGGTAAAAAAAGGCGATGAGGTGCTGGCTGGTCAGGTGCTCGCGGAAGCGGATGGATTTGTATCCGCCAACATTATCTGTTCCTGTTCCGGAACAGTAAAATCTATTGAAAAACGTAAAAACGCATTAGGTGCGTCGGTGCAGTCCATCGTGATTGAAAATGACGGACTGTTTCGTACCGTGGAAGGTGTCGGCACAGAAGTGGATTATCATACACTTTCAAACCAGGAGATTCTGGCCAGGATCAAAGATGCGGGGATTGTCGGACTTGGCGGTGCCGGATTCCCGACCCATGTAAAGCTGGCGCCGAAAAATGCGGATGAAATTCAATATGTCATTGCAAACGGTGCAGAATGTGAGCCATATATTACCTGTGACGATCAGCTGATGAGGACACATTCAGAAGAAATCGTAACAGGACTTCAGATCATGCTTCGTCTGTTCCCGAATGCAAAAGGGATCGTTTTAATTGAAGAAAACAAACCGGAAGCAATAGCCGGGATGCAGAAAGCATGTCAGGGAAAAGAACGTGTATCCGTCATGCCGGTACCGACCAGATATCCGCAGGGTGGAGAGCGTTCGATCATCAGTGTGATCACCGGAAAACACTTGAAACTGGGGATGCTTCCTGCCGACCTGGGATGTGTTGTGGATAACGTGACGACGGTCTATGCGATTTATCAGGCAGTCTGCAAATCCATACCTTTGATGCAGAAAGGCTTTACTGTATCCGGTGATGCAGTAAACTCTCCGGGAAATTTTATCGTGCGTATCGGAACTTCCTTTGAAGAACTTCTGGAAGCTGCAGGCGGTATCAGGGAAAATGCAGAAGAGAAGAAGGCTCTTTGCGGCGGACCGATGATGGGATTTGCGATGTCCTCTTTAAATGTTCCGCTGCAGAAAAGCAATAATGCACTGGTAGTGCTGACGCATGATGAGGTGGAGGAATCTACGGAAAAACAGACCCATTGTCTGAAATGCGGACGCTGTAACCGTGCCTGTCCTCTCGGGCTGACTCCGCAGATGATGTCTGTTGCAGCAGAACGAAAAGATTACGAACGGTATGAAAAGAAGCTGTACGGTCTGGAGTGTATCGGATGCGGTTGCTGTACTTATACCTGTCCGGCGAAGAGACCGCTGATGCAGCTGTTTAAACAGACAAAAGCTGAAATTATGGCAGCTAAAAAAAGATAGGGGGTAAGGGAAATGAGTAAATTATTAAATGTTTCTTCAAGCCCGCATGTGAGAAGTAAACTGACGACAAGTAAGGTAATGTACCAGGTAGTACTGGCACTGATGCCGGTAACGATTCTCGGAATTGTAAATTATGGATTGGGTGCGCTGGCCGTTGTCGCTGCCGCTGTGATTTCCGCAGTCCTGACAGAAACACTGTACAATCTGATTGCAGGAAAGCCGAATACAGCAGCAGACGGAAGTGCAGTTGTCACAGGATTATTGCTTGCGCTCTGTCTTCCATCGGAAATTCCGCTTTACATACCGGTCCTCGGAAGTGCATTTGCAATTCTTTTTGTAAAATGTTTTTTCGGCGGTCTGGGTTATAATTTTATGAATCCGGCACTGGCAGGAAGATGTTTTCTCTTAATTTCCTTCAGTGGTCTGATTACGAATTATCGGATTGACGGGATCGCAACCGCAACACCGCTTGCCAACCTGGCGGCAGGAAAAACGGTAGAGCTTCTGCCGGTACTCCTGGGCCACACCAGCGGTGTCATCGGAAGTTCTGCCCTGGGTCTGATCATAGGCGGTGTATTCCTTCTTTTAACAGGGGGAATCACATGGGAAATCCCGACCGCATCGATCCTTTCATTTACAGCTTTTCTGGCAGTCTTTGGTGATCATGGATTTGATGTAACATATTTTCTGCTTCATCTCTGCGGCGGCGGTATGCTGATGGGTGCTTTCTTTATGGCAACGGATCCGGTAACAAGTCCGGTAACGAGCAGAGGGCAGGTCATGTTCGGTATCATCGTCGGTCTGCTGAGCGGATTGTTCCGAGTCTATGGAAGTACGGCAGATTCTGTCAGCTATGCGATCATCATATCAAATATGCTGGTACCATTTATCGACAATTTCTCCATGCAGAAACCGTATGGATATCGTGAGAAGAAAAAAGCGGTGCTTCCGAAACCTGCGCTTTCGCTGTTTGTGATCACATTAGTTGCAGGTGCTGCATTAAGCGGTGTCTACGCAATGACAAAAGATGATATTAAAGCACAGAAGGAAGCAGCAAATGCAGCTTCTTACAAAGAGGTATGCGCTATGGCAGAAAGCTTTTCCCATGATCCGATCCTGGATGATATCATTGATGATATGGACGGCGAAGTTTATGGTACGGAATTCGGAAAAGCTTATATTGATCAGGTAGTAATCGGAATGGATGCTTCCGGTGAAATCGTAGGTTATGTAATCGGTGCGACTTCCGGTGACGGTTTTGACGGAAATATTACAATGTCTGTCGGATTTGATAAGGAAGGCACTGTTTTGGGCATTGCATTTACCGAGATTTCGGAAACCGCAGGAATGGGTATGCTTTGTACGGAAGATGAGTTTAAGGATCAGTTTGCAGGTGTTCAGACAGATCGGTTTATCTTAAACAAAGCAGGAGGTTCTGTTGTGGAAAATGAAATTGACAGTGTTTCCGGTGCTTCAGTTTCTTCCGGCGCTGTCGTTAATGCCGTAAATGCAGCAATTGACTTCTACGAAGCGTATCTGAGATAAGGAGGGGGAAAGTTTATGAAACCATGGTTAGAACGAATTTATAATGGTGTGATTAAAGAGAACCCGGCCTTTGTATTGATGCTGGGAATGTGTCCGACGCTTGCGGTGACTACATCAGCCACAAATGGCTTCGGTATGGGTGTTTCGACAATGGCAGTACTCATTGTGTCGAATCTGTTGATTTCTCTGTTGAGAAAAGTGATTCCGGATGCTGTACGTCTTCCGGCATATATTGTTGTCGTGGCATCTCTGGTAACAGTTGTGGAAATGATTACAGAGGCATATCTGCCGTCACTGTACAGTTCACTTGGAATTTATATTCCGCTGATCGTAGTAAACTGTATCATTCTCGGCCGTGCAGAAGCCTATGCATCGAAGCACGGACCAATGTTATCTGTATTTGACGGTATCGGTATGGGGCTTGGATTTACATTCGGTCTTGTAGTGATCGGTATCGTCCGGGAACTTCTCGGTGCAGGTACTGTATTTGGAATTCAGGTTCTTCCGGATTCTTATACACCGATCGCAATTTTCATCAAGGCACCCGGTGCATTCCTCGTTATGGCGATCGTTGTTTCCGTGATGAATGCCCTGCATCTGAAGACACGGGCAAATGAAATGGTGAAGGATTGTGACGGATGCTGTGCACATTGTAATAAATGCAAAACGGGAGAGAAGGAGGGATAGGAAATGACATCTATGATCATGATTATTGTGACAACTGCGCTTGTAAACAATGTTGTCTTAAGTCAGTTCCTTGGAATCTGTTCATTCCTTGGAGTTTCGAAACAGATTAAAACTTCTGCCAGCCTGGGTGCGGCTGTAACATTTGTTATCACACTTGCATCTGCGGCAGCCAGCCTTTTGTATGATTACGTACTGCTTCCGTTAGATCTGGATTATCTGAGAACAATCGTATTCATCCTTGTAATTGCGGCACTGGTACAGATGGTAGAAATGTTTTTGAAAAAAACATCTCCTGCTATCTATCAGGCACTGGGAATTTTTCTTCCTTTAATTACAACGAACTGTGCAGTGCTTGGGGTTGCATTGACCAATGTCCAGAATCAGTATACCTTATGGGAGAGTATCGTGGCAGGTTTCGGTACAGGTATCGGCTATACGATTGCGATTGTACTTCTGGCGAGTATTCGTGAAAGAATTGATGAAAGTGTCGTTCCGGCACCTTTCCGCGGTGCTCCGATCGTACTGCTCTGTGCAGCACTGATGGCGATTGCTTTTATGGGCTTTGCAGGTCTGGCATAAGGAGGTTATACGATGGAAATTATCATTGCGACTCTTGTGGTTGCCGTAATCGGTTTACTGATCGGGATTGCCCTGGTAACTACAGGAAAGAAGTTTTATGTAGAAACGGATGAAAGAGAAGAGCAGGTACGGGAATATCTGCCTGGAAATAACTGCGGTGCCTGCGGGTACGCCGGCTGTGATGCTGTAGCAGCGGCGATCGTAAAAGGAGAGGCTCCGGTCAACGCCTGTCCGGTCAATAATAATGAGGCAGTCAAAAAAATCAGCGAGATCATGGGCGTAGAAGCCGCAGAAACAGTCAGAAAGATTGCCTTCGTCAGATGTGCGGGAGACTGTGAAAGTACTTCCAGTAAATGTAATTATGTGGGAATTCATGACTGTCGTTCCGCTGTGATGTCCGGAATATCTATCTGGCAGTGTGACTATGGCTGTGTCGGATTTGGCTCCTGTGCAGCAGTATGTCAGTATGATGCGATTCGAATTCATAAAGGGGTTGCAGTTGTAGATCCGGATAAATGCCGCGGATGCGGTGCATGTGCAGCGGCCTGTCCGAAGAAGCTGATCGAGCTTATTCCGTCTGATAAAAAGGTGGCAGTCGAATGCTCAAATCATGATAAAGGACCGGAAGTTAAGAAGGTTTGTACGGCAGGATGCATCGGATGTAAGCTCTGTACAAAGCAGTGCGAACAGGATGCAATTACCGTAGACGGCTTTCTGGCACACATTGATTATGAAAAATGTATCGGCTGTGAAAAATGTGCGGAAAAATGCCCGTCAAAGATTATCAGAAAGATTCATAATGAAAATTAAAGGAAATCTGAAGCAGATTCTACTGGTGGCAGGTCTTGTACTTGCCACCATTGCTGCATTATTCTGGCAAAATCATCAGAAAGGCCGAACGTGTACGAAGCAGCTGTTTGCGATGGGAACCTATATGAGTTTTACAGCCTATGGGACACAGGCAGAGCAGGCAGTTGATGCAGCGATCGAAGAAATAAAACGACTGGATGGAATGCTTTCGGCCAGCTCCGGATTCAGTGAAATTGCAAATGTAAATGCCTGCGGCAGAGGTGAGATTTCAGAAGAAACAGCCGAAATTCTGAAGACTGCGCTGGAATTGCATGAGACAACAGGCGGGCTTTTCGATATTACCATCTATCCGCTGATGGATCTGTGGGGATTTACATCGAAGGAATATCATGTGCCGACAGAAGCGGAGATTGCAGAAGTCCTGCGTTATGTAGATGCTTCCGGGGTGAAGCTGGAGAACACTCATGTACAGCTGGCAAATGGACAGAAGATCGACCTCGGCGGGATCGCAAAGGGATATGCTGCAGCGAAGATCATGCAAATTTTTGAAAGCTATGGGATTTCTTCAGGGATGGTGTCTCTGGGAGGAAATACACAGGTACGAAATACCAGACCGGATGGAACGAGCTGGAATATCGGTATCCGGGATCCGAAAGGAAAAGGAACCGATATTGTAGGAAGTGTTCTCGTAGAAAATCAGGCGGTAGTCACTTCCGGAGGCTATGAACGGTATTTTGAAGAAGATGGAAATACCTATATCCATATTCTCAATCCCAAAACAGGATATCCTGCGGACGAGGGACTGATCTCTGTGACGATCGTCTCAGAGGATGGCATGCTGGCGGATGCGCTTTCCACTTCAATGTATCTGATGGGAAAAGAACAGGCGACGGAATACTGGAAAAAACACAGTGATGCTTTCGATATGATATTGATTACAGAGGATGAAAAAATCTGGATTACTGAGGGAATAGAAAAGCCATTCCTGTGCACCGGGGACTATGAAGTATTGAAAAAAGAGTTTTAACCGGACGTTAAAAAAGGCAGAATACAGCTGCGGATATGCTGTTCTGCCTTTTCTTATGGTGTGGATTTTTACTGCGCTTCGATTGCTCTTAAATGATCTACCAGAATTTTTCGGATACCGGGATACTGTCCAAGGCCCTTTATCACAGTTTCAGTCTGAAAGCCGGCTGCCCTGAACTGACTGTGCCAGGATTCCGGATCATCACCTGCCATATCTTTTTTTGCATGATCTCCGGCAACAATCATGAAAGGTGCCAGAATCACTTTTTCGGGCTGGTATTCTTTTACCATTTTCATCAGCGTTTCCATGGAAGGATAAGCTTCTACCGTGCCAAGAAAAATATTTTTATACCCCAGATCTTTAAACGTATAGTCCAGGGCTGCATAAATGGCATTGGCATAATGCGTGGTTCCGTGTCCCATCAGAACAAGTGCATCTTCCTCTCTCAGGTCGGGAAATTCATCTGCTATGGCGCGGATGACATCCTGACTGTCCTGCTCACTGGTCAGAAGGGGATCTCCAAAGGAAATGGAATGAAAATCTTCCCGATACAGGAGGGCGTCTTCCTTCATCAGATCGTTCTCAATACCGTTGATCACATGTGTAGGCTGTATCAGAACATCTGTGATACCATCTGCTCGCATCTGTTCCATGGCTTCCTTTACGGTATTGATATGGATGTTGTCTCTGTTTTTGACCTTGCGAATGATCATTTTGCTGGTCCATGCCCGATAAAGCGCATAGTCCGGAAATGCTTTCTGCATATCGTTTTCTATCGCATCAATGGTTACTGCTTTTGTATCGTTATGGCTGGTACCGAAGCTGACAGCCAGAATTGCTTTCTTTGATTCCGTAGACAATGTTTTCTTTCCTCCATAGTGTGGGTTTAAATTGATATCTGCAATATACTTTTCCAGAGTTTTCAAGTCCTTTGGAAGAGGCAGGGAAGATTTCAGGATCTGTTTTTTACAGAGACTTTCAAAAAGCTCCAGAACCGCCGGAGGTTCCAGATTGGTCTGCTTTAAAGCGGCCCGGTTTCCGAATACTTCGGCAGGTGTTCCATGTATCAGAACCTTTCCTTCATGAAACAGTATGATTTCGTCCGCCCATTCATATGCATAGTTTACATCATGGGTTGCCATCATTACGGTGATTCCCTGTTCAGTCAGCTGATTCACGATGTGATTGACCATTGTTGTATGTCTGGGATCCAGAGCAGCAGCAGGTTCATCCAGAATGATTATGTCCGGATGCATGACCAGAATATCAGCAATGGAAACCTGCTTTTTCTGACCGCCGCTTAATGCATGGGTGGGCTTTTGACGGAAAGGGGTGATTTCCAGATAGTCTATGACAGTTTCGACTTCTTGTCGGGCCTGTTCTTCCGGTACGCCAAGATTCAGAATTCCAAAAGAGATTTCCTGATATACACTGGCAGAGAAGAGCTGGTTGTCCGGATCCTGAAATACGATGCCGATCTTGCTTCTTAAATCAAGCAGCCCTTTTTTTGTATAAGAAAACTCCTTACCCTGAAAATAGAGCTTTCCGGACTGTGGCCTGCAGATGCCGGTGCAGCAAAGAAAAAATGTGGATTTTCCGCTGCCGTTAGCCCCCATGAAGGCGATTTTCTTATTACGGCGGATCTCTAAAGAAAGACCGTTCAGGGAGTGAGAACTGTCATCATCATAGGAAAAATACAGATTCTCTGCTTTTAAAATAATATCGTCATTTTTATTCATATGTAAAGTTTCCTCCATAGAGCGAATAGGAATAGAGCGGTATCAAATATGATAATTGCAGCCACCACTCGTTTCCTGGGCGGATGATTTTCCGATAAAATGCGGATGGTGCCATCATAGCATCTGGCTTCCATGGCATCAAACAGTTTATTGGAACGGCTCACAGCGTGGATCATCAGCGCAGAACCCAGCATCCCGAAAGATTTCAGGGAGGTTTTATAATTCTTATTTCCCAGACGGCAGTTCTGGGAGGTGGTAATGGCTGAAGCAGTTTCCAGCAGTACAAAAATGAACCGGTAAATTAAAAGCATCAGTTCGATCAGCAGTCTGGGACAGTGAAGCTTTCGAAGTACCTCCAGAATATCCGGCATGGGTGTCGTAAAAGACAGAAAATACAGGCAGGATACAGAGGAAAGTGCAGTAAGGATCAGCTGCAGCCCGTAGAACATGGAATGCCTGCTCGAGGTCAGATAATATTGCCCGAAGGAAATTGCAAACAGATCCATGGGGGTACGCCGGATATGGAACATCACGGCAGCAGTACTCAGCAGTAAAAATGCCAGAGGAACCGTCATAAAGTGTAAATAACGGGAAAAAGGGATTCCCCCTTTCCATACGGTAAGAATCCCTGTAACCGGTAATACGATACAGGCCACTGCAATCGAACGACTCATTACACAGATAGAGAGTGTAATCATTGCAAAGGCAAACTTCTCACCGGCATTTTCATATCTAAGCCTGGAATGATAACAAAGCTTATCAATGGATATCATGATAAAACTCCTTTAACAAAGTGACTCAACGGTTTTCTTCTTCCTTCATCCATTTTTTTCGTTCCACGAAACGCCCCATACAAAAGGCGATGATACCTACGCCGATTCCGGTCTGGATGCAAAAGAACAGGCTTTCCACCTCTCCCGGAAGCTCTCCGCCGATCAGCGTCTCCAATACGGGAGCTGCCCACGGTTTATAGGAAGAATCTACTTCCTCCACGACCTCACTTCCTGCGTCGTCAGAGCCGCCGAATTCGGCATCCTTTAAAACAAATAAAGGGATAAGCGCGATTAATAAAATTGCGATCACAGCAGCAATAACAGTTTTTTTCATATTATTTCGTCTCCTTTAAATACCCGATTGCCCGAAGCTCCGGTTTTGCGTAGGTTTCCAGTCCCATCACGATGACTACGGTAATAATTCCTTCAATGATTGCCAGAGGAACCTGTGTAGGTGCAAAAACAAGAAGAAATTTTCCGAGTGCCGCGCCGAAGGTGGTGTCTGCATTATGTGCAAGAGCCATCTGACACGCAGTTACGCAATAGGTAAATAAATCACCCAATGCTGCTGCAAGGAAAATACTCACTTTTTTATTTACATTGGTCTTTCTGCAGACTGCAAAAATACCATAGGAGACGAAAGGTCCGGCAATAGCCATGGAAAAAGTATTGGCTCCCAGCGTCGTCAGTCCGCCGTGGGCCAGAAGGATTGCCTGGAACAGTAAGACGATCAGTCCAAGAATGGAAACCGCAGAGGGACCGAAAAGGATTGCTCCGAGACCGGTTCCTGTCATGTGTGAGCAGCTTCCTGTCACAGACGGAATCTTCAGCGAGGAAATCACGAAGATAAAAGCGCCGGACATTGCCAGCAGTGTCATCAGATTTCTGTGTTCGTTCAGTGTTCTTTTAATGGACCAAAATCCTGCGAGAAGGAATGGAATGCATAACACACCCCATGCGATGCAGAATCCGGCCGGAAGGTAACCTTCCATAATGTGCATGGCATTGACATTCGGAGCAATGCCGAAGGCAAGTGAAACAACACCTGCCAGAATGATGATCTGTTTTTGTTTTTTACTCATTTTTTCTCCCTTCTGATGTTGGTTTTATACTCTGCCGCCGATAAACGGCAAAAAAAAACCTGCAGGATTGATCCCGACAGGCTATCAGAAGAACAAGAGGTCCCAGCTTTATCCGAATAAGATAGTGAATTGATCTGCTATGAGCCAACCTGTTCTTACACAAGGCCATCGTTCGTAACCTGTGTAAATCGCATGTCGAAGGCAGGTCTTCTGACTCGGGGATCAGCACTGTATTTCGCCTTCCCGGATGACTCCAGTGACACCATGAAATACAGCTCCTCCCACACAGCGGCGTGACCGTGTGAGCTTTTCACTCAACTTCCCTATTCTCCCGTACTTCAAACAGTAAAGCACAGGCACCTTCAGACATTCAATTCTGCATTTATAGTAACATATAATCCTGTTTTGTCAATTCAATCTGTGTATTTTTCGGCAGTTGAACCTTGGAGGATTCTATGCTAAGATGCAAAAAGACAGGCCCGGAACAGATAAAATCTGCTGCCGGACAAGGAAACAAAGGATATGGGAGATAGATAACAATGGGTATTTCCATGATTGGAATTGACTATAACAAAGCTTCGGTGGATATTCGCGCCAGTTTTTCTTTTACGAAAAAAAATGCGGTGGCCGCTATGGAGCGTTTGAAAAAAGAGCCCGGAGTTCTGGGATGTATTCTTTTGTCTACCTGCAACAGAATGGAAATCTGGGTAAGTACAAAGGAACAGTGGAATGGTTCCCTGTATGAATTTCTCTGCAGTGAGAAAGGCAAGAACCGGTCTGAATATCGCGGGTATTTTACGGAAAGAACAGAAGAAGAGGCTGTGGAACATCTTTTCTATCTGACCAGCGGACTGAAGTCCCAGATTCTGGCTGAGGATCAGATCATTACGCAGGTAAAGGATGCCCTGGCACTATCCAGAGATGCCTACTGCACAGATAATGTTCTGGAGGTGCTTTTCAGGATGGCAGTGACGGCTGCTAAAAAAGTGAAAACAGAAGTGAGCTTTTCCAGAGGAAACAGTTCCGTGATCCATCAGGCGATCGAGCGGCTGGAAGATCAGGGCTTCCATCTGCAGGGGAAGAGCTGTATGGTGATCGGAAACGGAGAAATGGGAAAAGTGACCGCATTGGCATTAAAAGAAGCGGGGGCGGATGTTACGGTAACCGTGCGTCAGTACCGAAGCGGAATTGTAAGCATACCGAAGGGCTGTGAAAGGATCAACTACGGAGACAGAATGGCGCTTCTGCCAAAGTGTGATCTGGTGGTCAGCGCCACAGCAAGTCCGAACTATACCCTGACAAAGCAGCTGCTTGAAGAGGCGCACATCTCAAAACATGTCGTACTGATTGATCTGGCTGTTCCGCGGGATATCGAACCGCTGGCCGGATCACTTCCGAATATATCGCTTTATGATATCGACAGCTTTAAGATCAATACGCTTTCCCCACAGATGCAGGCTGCCATGGAACAGGCGGGTACCATTCTGGCCGGTCAGCAGGAGGAGTTTTACAGTTGGTATCAGGGCCATGATCTGATTCCGAGAATTCAGAAAATCAAAGAAGAGGCTGCTGAAGATTTAAAGCGCAGGGTTATAAAGACGCTGCAGAAAACACCTATGGCAGACGGCGACAGGGAAAATCTGCTGGATGCCATCGATACAGCGGCGGCGAAGGTCGTCAATAAAATGATTTTCGGTCTGCGGTCTTCTCTGGAGACAGAGGAGTTTAAGAACTGCGTAGAAGGATTGGAAAGGCTGTATGAAGAATAAAGAAAAAAAATTTTTCCCGCTTTATGTGGATCTGACCGAAAAAAAGGCAGTGGTGATCGGTGCCGGAAAAATCGGAACCAGACGGGTGAAAACGCTGCTTTCATTTGTGGGCTGGCTTACGGTGGTGGCACCGGAGGCTGAAGAAGAAATTGTCAGTCTGGCACAGAACGGAGAACTGGAATATATAGAAAAAGAATATGAAAGAGAAGATCTGTACGATGCGGATCTGGTGATTGCCGCCACGGATGATGAGAGGATCAATGAGGATGTCTGTCATGTTTGCAGGAGTCTGGGAATTCCGGTAAATGTGGCCAGCAATCAGCAGAAATGTGATTTTCATTTTCCGGGAATCATAGAATATGAAGGAGTGGTTCTGGGATTTAACGGTGCAGGAAGAAATCACAGAAAGGTAAAAGAAGTCCGTCAGAAAACAGAGCGGGCTTTGGAGAAAATCAGGGAGGATTCGATGAAAAAAATAGTGATCGGAAGCCGGGAGAGCAAACTGGCGGTGATACAGAGTGAGATCGTAAAAAGCTTTATAGAAACCCATCATCCGGAGGTTTCTCCGGAGATTCTTACGATGAAGACGACCGGAGATAAGATTCTGGACCGTACGCTGGATCAGATCGGAGGAAAGGGACTTTTTGTAAAGGAACTGGATAAAGCACTTTCAGACAGAAAAAGTGATATTTCTGTACACAGCTTAAAAGATATGCCGATGGAAGTTCCGGAGGAACTGCCGCTTGTGGCGTTTTCAAAAAGAGAAGATCCCAGGGATGTTCTCGTTCTGCCAAAGGGAGAGACCCGGGTGGATCCTCGTAAACCGGTGGGATGTTCCAGTTTAAGAAGAATTTTGCAGCTGAAAGAGATCTACCCGGAGCTGAAATGTGAGAGTGTACGCGGAAATGTGCAGACGCGGCTTCAGAAACTGGACAGCGGAGAGTACAGTGCTCTGATTCTGGCAGCAGCCGGTCTGAAAAGACTGGGGCTTGAAAACCGAATTTTCCGCTATTTTGAACCGGAAGAAATGATTCCGGCAGCAGGTCAGGGGATTCTGGCAGTACAGGGCAGAGCAGGAGAAGATTTTTCTTTTCTGGATGGATTCGGCGATATGCAGTCTTCCTGCGCGGCAGCGGCAGAGAGAGCTTTTGTGCGGTATCTGGACGGAGGATGTTCTTCTCCTGTAGCAGCATATGCCACTGCAGACGGGGAGAAGATCACGCTTCTCGGACTTTATTATGATGAGACCACGGGAAACTACAGAAAAGGAAAAATTACCGGAATAGCAGCAGAAGCAGAGAGACTGGGCGTTTCTCTTGCAGAACAGCTGAGGTGCGAATGCGGAAGAGAAGGGAGAGAACAGAAGGAATGAGTACAGGAAAAGTCTGGCTGATAGGAGCAGGTCCGGGGGATATCGGTCTGTTTACATTAAAAGGAATGGAAACTCTGAAAAATGCAGAGGTAGTCGTTTATGACAGTCTGGTGGGCCAGGGCATTCTTTCACAGATTCCGGAAACCGCCAGATGTATTAATGTGGGAAAAAGAGCCTCTCATCATACCATGCCGCAGGAACAGATCAATCAGGTTCTCGTAGAAGAGGCAAAAAAAGGATACCGTGTTGTACGGCTGAAAGGCGGGGATCCGTTTCTGTTCGGGCGGGGAGGCGAAGAACTGGAGCTGCTGGCAAAGGAGAAGATTCCCTATGAAATTATACCGGGAGTCACCTCGCCGATTTCCGTGCCCGCATATAACGGAATTCCCGTAACACACAGAGATTTCACGTCCTCTCTGCATATCATTACCGGACATAAGAAGCAGGGCGAAGCATATGATATTGATTTCGAGGCACTGGTCCGAACAAAAGGCACGCTGGTATTTTTAATGGGTGTCAGCGCTCTGGGGGATATCTGCAGTTCTCTTTTGCGGGCCGGAATGGAAGCGGATATGCCCGCAGCAGTTTTACAGAAAGGCACAACTGCCGGACAGAAGCGGATCGTGGCGACTGTGTCCACGCTGAAGGCGGAAGCGGAGCGCCGGGGTGTTGAAACCCCTGCGATTATTGTGGTCGGAAAAGTGTGTGCTCTGGCGGAGGAATTTGCATGGTACGAAAAGCTCCCGCTGGCCGGATACAAAGTGCTTGTGACACGCCCGAGAGGCCTGATTTCTTCCATGGCATCCAAGCTGCGGCTTTTGGGAGCGGAAGTGCTGGAGCTTCCTGCGATTCGAACAGAACCGCTTGACAATCAGGAAGAACTGTACCGTGCGCTGAAACAGCTGGATACTTACCAGTGGATTGCATTTACAAGTCCTACGGGGGTAAAGGTGTTTTTTGAAGAACTCAAAAAATCGAAAACGGATGTGCGCAGACTTGGAAACGTAAAAATAGCCGCTATCGGCAGCGGAACGTCAAAAGCTCTTGAGGAGAGAGGTTTTTTTGTCGATCTGATGCCCGAAGTCTTTGACGGGGGTTCTCTTGGAAAAGCTTTGTGTGAAGTATGTGAAGGCCAGGAACGGATTCTGATTCCACGGGCAAAGATCGGCAATCAGGAAATTATGCGCGAACTTCAGAAAAAACCGGAACTGATGATTTCCGACATTGCAACCTATGATACATTTTATGAGAAACAGGAAATGATCGACCAGAAGAGAGAATTTGAAGCCGGAACCATCGATTGTGCGGTATTTACCAGTGCTTCAACTGTCAAAGGTTTTGTGGAAGCGACTCCGGGACTGGACTACGGGAAAGTCCGGGCAGCCTGTATCGGAAAGCAGACGAAAGCAGCGGCAGACGCATACGGAATGGAAACTCATATGGCAAAAAAAGCTTCCATTGACAGTGTTCTGGAGCTGGTTATAGAATTAAGAAAAAACAAATCCGGAAGATAGGAGTGTTGATCAATGGATATGAACATCAGACCGAGACGATTAAGAGGAAGCGAGACTATGCGCAAAATGGTCAGAGAGACAAGAATGGATAAAAGCTCTCTGATCTATCCTCTGTTTGTAAAAGAAGGAAATAATATAAAAGAAGAGATTTCCACCATGCCGGGGCAGTACCGTTACAGTATCGATATGCTTCCGAAGGCTTTGGAAGAATTAAAGGATGCGGGTGTGGATAAAGTCATGTTTTTCGGTATTCCTGAACATAAAGATGAGGTGGGAAGTCAGGCATATGCCTGGGACGGAATTGTTCAGAGGGCACTGGAAAAGGCCAGGGCGGAGATGCAGAACGAGATGTATCTGATTACCGATGTGTGCATGTGTGAATATACCTCCCACGGGCATTGCGGCGTTCTCTGCGGCCACGATGTGGAAAATGACGAAACTTTGGAGCTTCTGGCCAAAACAGCTCTTTCTCATGTGCAGGCAGGAGCAGATATGGTAGCCCCTTCGGATATGATGGACGGAAGGGTACGTGCGATCAGGGAAATACTGGACAAAAACGGATATAAAGAGACCCCGATCATGTCCTATGCAGTAAAATATGCATCTTCATTTTACGGTCCGTTCCGGGATGCGGCAGGTTCCGCACCTTCTTTCGGAGACAGAAAAAGTTATCAGATGGATTATCACAACAGAAGAGAAGGAATAAAAGAAGCACTCCTGGATGTTGAAGAAGGTGCGGATATTATTATGGTAAAACCTGCGATGTCCTATCTTGATGTTATCCGGGAGGTAAAGGACCGGATCAATCTGCCGGTCGCTGCCTATTCGGTAAGCGGAGAATATGCGATGGTAAAGGCAGGAGCGAAGTTAGGCTATATAGAGGAGGAGCGGATTATCTGTGAAATGGCAGCGAGTGCATTTCGTGCAGGAACCGATATATACCTTACCTACTTTGCAAAAGAAATTGCCCGTTTCATAGATGAAGGGAGAATCGGATAATGACAAAATCAGAAGAGTTATTTCAAAGAGCAGTCAGAAAAATTCCGGGAGGTGTCAACAGTCCGGTAAGGGCATATGGTTCTGTCGGTGAAGTACCCCGTTTTATCGCACGGGCGAAGGGATGCAGGATTTTTGATGCAGACGGAAAAGAATATACAGACTATATCGGTTCCTGGGGACCGATGATCCTGGGACATAACCATGAACAGATCCGGGAGGCTGTGATACATGCCAGTGAAAACGGTCTGAGTTTTGGCTGTGCGACGGAAAAAGAAGTGGAAATGGCAGAATTTATCTGCGGGAGAATTCCTCATGTGGAGATGATCCGTATGGTTAACTCCGGTACAGAGGCAGTTATGAGTGCGATCCGGGCAGCGAGGGGATACACAGGAAAGGATAAGATCATCAAATTTGCAGGATGTTATCACGGACATACAGATGCCATGCTGGTGAGCGCAGGCAGCGGTGTCATGACGAGCGGGATTCCTGACAGTGCCGGCGTTCCGAAAGGATGTACACAGGATACGATGATCGCTGTATACAATGATCTGAACAGTGTTGAACAGCTTTTGGCAGAAAGCAATGATCAGGTGGCTGCAGTGATCGTAGAGCCGGTAGCGGCCAATATGGGTGTGGTTCCTCCGTCAGAAGGATTTTTGCGGGGGCTTCGGAAGCTGTGTGATAAGCATCATGCACTTCTGATTTTTGATGAAGTCATTACGGGATTTCGTCTGAGCTTTTCCGGTGCGGCAGGATTTTACGGTATCTGTCCGGATCTGGTAACATACGGAAAAATCATCGGAGCAGGTATGCCGGTAGGTGCTTACGGAGGAAAAAGAGAGATTATGGAGATGGTGGCACCGTCAGGGCCGGTTTATCAGGCAGGAACCTTAAGCGGGAATCCGATTGCCATGACAGCAGGGCTTACCCAGCTGAAAATTCTCTGGGAGGATCCGGATATTTACGAAAGACTCTACCGAAAGGGCGAAATGCTTTTCGATGGTATCAGGAAGATTTTCACGGAAAAAGGTGTGAAATTCCAGGTAAATTCCGTGGCTTCTTTGGGATGTATTTTTTTCTCGCAAAATCCTGTGACAGATTACGCGTCTGCTAAAGAATCGGATACCGCGGCATTTTCCGAATATTTTAAATACATGCTGAATCATGGAGTGCACATCGCTCCGTCTCAGTTTGAAGCCATGTTCCTTTCGGACGCCCATACAGAAACAGAAATACAGGAAGTGCTGGAACTGATCAGTCAGTATTTTCAGTAAATTTAAGTCATGCGGCAGCGAAGACCGGGAAGACAGAAAAAAACAGCGGATGCCAGGGTTTGCAGACATCCGCTGTTTTTTACATTTTTTCCGGTTCAGGATAAACTTCTCCGAAGGTTTCGACAGTCATGGATTTGATGACCTGCGGTACCATCGGTCTGTCGCTGTAATCGGTGCCAACCATGGCGATCTTATTTACAACGTCCATTCCTTCGATCACCTGACCGAATGCCGCATACTGGCCGTCCAGGTGCGGAGATTTCTGGTGCATGATGAAGAACTGGCTGCCTGCACTGTTAGGATTCATTGCACGTGCCATGGAAAGTACGCCCGGATCGTGCTTTAACTGGTTGGTAAAGCCGTTCTGAGAGAATTCTCCTTTGATAGAGTAGCCCGGGCCGCCCATGCCGTTTCCGTTCGGACATCCGCCCTGAATCATAAAGCCTGCGATAACGCGGTGAAAGATCAGTCCGTCATAAAAGCCTTTGTTTACAAGGCTGATAAAGTTGTTTACCGTGTTTGGAGCAACACCCGGGTAAAGCTCTGCTTTTATTGTGTCGCCGTTTTCCATTGTAATTGTAACGATTGGATTCTGTGCCATCATTTGGTTCCTTTCTATTGTTATTTTTCTTTTTCAGACTTCCCTTAGTTTAACGCATTTTCATGGATTCGTAAAGGCAGAAGTGTTATACTCTGCTTATGAAAACATTAAAAGACTATAAAAATTATCTGGATAACATTAAAAACTATGCAGCCGAAGAGGGCTGTGCAGAACTGGATCCGATCTTTGAAGAACATCTGAGATGCCGTTTTTTCGGGGAGGAAGTTCTGATTGCGGAAAGTGACAGAATCCTGCTTCGGGAAATGAAAATATCAGATGCGGATTTCTTCCTGGCGTTTTCGGATGCATGGACCGAAGAGGTACTGTGTCCTTTTATAAAAAACACTCCGGAGGAGACAAAAGAATATCTGCGAAGCTATATTGATACCATGTATCCGCTGTATGATTACGGAATGTGGAGTGTGGTGCTGAAGGACACAGGAACAGTGATCGGTATCTGCGGATTGGGCACTTATTGCAGCGCAGAAGCTGTGTTTACAGATCTGGGATATTATATCTGTCCGGAATTCAGAAGAAAAGGATTTGCACAGGAGAGTGCAGCATTGACGCTTCAGTATGCTGCGGACTATCTGAAACTTCCTGAAATATATGCGGTGATCCGGAATGAAAATGAGAAATCTGCGGCATTTGCTGAAAAAATCGGATTTGAAAAGATCAAAATGGAGGATTTTACGGATCCCAACCTGCAGATATTCCGAAAAAATCTGAATTTGGGTCTAGGAAAGTAAAGCAATTTAGAGTAAAATAAGCTGATATGAATTTCAGGTTTAGGAGACCATTATGATAAAAGGAAGAGATATTGTATTTGAATATCAGAAATATGATGAAGAAGGAAATGTCTGTGATACGAAACGAGCCGTTGACGGCGTAAACCTGGATGTGAAGAAAGGGGACTTCGTTGCGATTCTGGGACATAACGGCTCCGGAAAGTCCACCCTGGCGAAGCATATCAATGCGATTCTGCTTCCAAAGGACGGAACAGTACTGGTAGCAGGTATGGATACGAAGGATGAAGAAAGAATCTGGGATATCCGCCAGAAAGCCGGTATGGTTTTCCAGAATCCTGATAATCAGATCATCGGAACAGTTGTGGAAGAGGATGTGGGATTCGGTCCTGAAAATATGGGTGTGCCGACGAGTGAAATATGGGAGCGTGTAGAAGAAGCGCTCAGGGCAGTCGGAATGCTGAAATACCGCAAGCACTCTCCGAACAAGCTTTCCGGAGGACAGAAGCAGCGTGTTGCCATTGCGGGGGTAGTTGCCATGCACCCGGAATGTATCGTTCTGGATGAACCGACAGCCATGCTGGATCCCAACGGAAGAAAAGAAGTGATCCGTGCAGTGCGTGCGCTCAATCAGGTAGAAGAGATTACCGTACTTCTGATCACTCATTATATGGAAGAAGTTATTTATGCAGATAAAGTCATTGTCATGGATGACGGGAAGATCGTGATGCAGGGAACTCCGAAGGAGATTTTCTCAAAAGTCGAAGAACTGCAAAGATACAGACTGGACGTTCCGCAGGTAACGCTGCTGGCGTATGAACTGAAAAAGAAAGGCATCCCATTGCCGGACGGAATCCTGACAACGAAAGAATTGGTGGACGAATTATGTCAATTAAATTAGAACATGTGAATTATACGTATAGTTCCGGAACTGCTTATGAAATCCATGCATTGAAGGATGTCAATCTGGAAATCCGTGACGGGGAATTTATCGGACTCATCGGGCATACCGGTTCGGGAAAATCCACACTGGTACAGCATTTAAACGGTCTTGTGAAGGCAACCTCGGGAACGATCTGTTATAATGGAGAGAATATTTATGCAGAAGGATATTCCATGAAGAATCTTCGGAGCAAGGTGGGACTGGTTTTCCAGTATCCGGAGCATCAGCTGTTTGAAATCGATGTGCTGACGGATGTGTGCTTTGGACCGAAGAATCAGGGTTATTCCGAAGCGGAAGCGGCAGAGAAGGCAAAAAAGGCACTGGCGATGGTAGGAATGGGTGAAAAGTATTACAGCCGTTCTCCATTTGAGCTTTCCGGAGGACAGAAACGCCGTGTGGCGATCGCGGGCGTGCTGGCAATGGATCCGGAAGTTCTGATTCTGGATGAGCCGACTGCAGGACTGGATCCGAAGGGACGCGATGAGATTCTGGAACAGATCCGGACGCTTCATGAAGAACATCATATTACGATCATTCTGGTTTCGCACAGCATGGAAGATGTGGCAAAATATGTGGGACGTATCATCGTAATGAATCAGGGGGAGGTTCGTTTTGACGGAACTCCGAAGGAAGTGTTTTCCTGCTATAAGCAGCTGGAAGCAATCGGTCTTGCAGCACCACAGGTAACTTATATTATGCATGCATTGGCAGAGCGCGGCTATGAGGTGCGCACCGATGCGACGACGATAGAGGAGGCCTCGGAAGAAATACTGGAGGCTTACCGGAAAAGACAGGGAAGAAAATGATTAGAGATATTACAATCGGACAATTTTATCCGGCTGACTCCGTCATTCATAAAATGGATCCGAGAGTGAAGCTGACAGGTACATTTGCCTTTCTGATTTCTCTCTTTATCGGGAAGGGACTCGCTGCTTATGTGATCGCAACGGTTTTTCTGGCAGTGTCGATCAGAGCCAGCAAGGTTCCGTTTAAATTTATGATCAGAGGGTTAAAGGCAATTTTTGTGATCCTGCTGATCACGGTAGGCTTTAACCTGTTCCTGACAGACGGGGAAGAAATTTTCCGGCTTGGGTTTTTGAAAATTACGAAGGAAGGTATTTCGATAGCTTTCTTTATGGCCTTGCGGCTGATCTATCTGATTATCGGCGCTTCTCTGATGACGCTGACAACGACTCCAAACGATCTGACAGATGGTCTGGAAAGTCTGATGGGTCCGCTGAAGAAGGTTCATGTACCGGTTCACGAGATTGCCATGATGATGTCCATCGCGCTTCGTTTTATTCCGATTTTGCTGGAAGAAACGGACCGTATTATGAAAGCGCAGATGGCGCGAGGTGCAGATTTCGAAACAGGGAATCTGATCAGGAAGGCAAAGAGCATGGTACCGCTTCTCGTACCGCTGTTCGTATCCGCATTCCGCCGTGCAAATGATCTTGCGATGGCAATGGAAGCAAGATGCTATCGCGGAGGAGAGGGCAGAACAAAGATGAAACCGCTGCACTATGAAAGCAGGGACCGTATGGGATATATCGTAATCGTGGTATACCTGATATGTATGGTTGTATTTGGAAGAATGATCAGATTTTTTTAGGAGCATTGCATGAGACGTATCAAAATCGTTGTAGCCTATGACGGTACAGATTACCATGGCTCGCAGATTCAGAATAACGGAAAAACAATCGAGGGAGTTCTTGCAGGAGAACTCTCCTCTCTTTTAAAAGAAGAGACTGTGCTGATCGGAGCAAGCAGAACGGATGCGGGAGTCCATGCTCGCGGAAATGTGTTTGTGTTTGACACTGAGAGCAGAATTCCGCCGGAAAAGTTTACCTATGCCTTAAATACAAAGCTTCCGGAGGATATCAGAGTCCAGGAATCCGAAGAAGTTCCGTGGAGTTTTCATCCGAGACACCAGGACACGGTAAAAACCTATGAATATAAGATATTAAACAGAAAACTGCCCCTTCCGGAGTACCGGCTGTATTCGCATTTTACTTATGTACCGCTGGATGTGGCGAGGATGCAGAAAGCCTGTCCGTATTTTCTGGGAGAGCATGACTTTGCGGCATTCTGTGCGGCAGGATCCCAGGTGGAGAGTACGGTACGTACGATTTATGAGCTCCATGTAAAAAAAGAAGGAGAACTGATCACCATCTCCGTTACGGGAAACGGCTTTCTCTACAATATGGTAAGAATCATTGCCGGAACCTTGATGAAGGTGGGAAGCAGCGATATCGAGCCGGAGAAGATCACAGAGATCATCGAGTCGAAAAACCGGCAGCTGGCGGGTCCGACAGCACCGGCAAGAGGGCTGACACTGGTAAAAATTAAATACCCGGAATTTGAAAAAAGTCGTTGACTTCGAGGAAAAACTGTAATATAATGGTACAGCATGTGAAATGCGAGAAAAATGTTAAACCAAAGCCCCGGTAAATACATTTTTATTTTATAAAAAGTTAATCATCAAACCAGGAGGAAAACCAATGAAAACTTTTATGGCTAATCCAGCAAACATTGAAAGAAAATGGTATGTAGTAGACGCTACAGGTTATACATTAGGTCGTTTAGCATCTGAAGTTGCTAAAGTATTAAGAGGAAAAAATAAACCTGAATTTACACCGCATGTTGACACCGGTGATTATGTAATCGTGATCAACGCTGAAAAAATCGCTGTGTCAGGAAAAAAATTAGATCAGAAAATTTACTACCATCACTCAGATTACGTAGGTGGAATGAAAGAAACCACATTACGTGAAATGATGGCTAAAAAACCGGAAAGAGTTATTGAGCTCGCTGTAAAAGGTATGCTTCCAAAAGGACCTTTGGGAAGACAGATGTACACAAAACTTCATGTATACGCTGGCGCTGAACATGCACACGCTGCTCAGAAACCAGAAGTATTAACATTTTAATTAGGAGGTAATTACAGTGGCTACAACAAAATTCTACGGAACAGGAAGAAGAAAAAAATCAATCGCTAGAGTATACCTTGTACCGGGTACAGGTAATATCACAATCAATAAAAGAAGCATCGACGAATATTTCGGACTTGAAACATTAAAAGTGATCGTTCGTCAGCCATTAGTTGCTACAGAAACAGTTGACAAATTCGATGTCATTGTAAACGTACACGGCGGCGGATACACAGGACAGGCCGGTGCTGTAAGACACGGTATCGCAAGAGCGCTCCTGAAAGCAGACAACGATTACAGACCAGTTCTTAAGAAAGCCGGATACTTAACACGTGATCCGAGAATGAAAGAAAGAAAGAAATACGGCCTCAAAGCCGCTCGTCGCGCTCCGCAGTTCAGCAAGCGATAATCTACAGCTTAATAATGCTAAAAAAGCCCGGAAATACGCCATTTTCCGGGCTTTTTCTATGCCTGAAATCGCCTGATTCCGATGGTGAAATTTGAGGAAATTTGACTTCAAATTAACCCATTTTGATGGGTTTGCCATGGGTTTACGGCCTATTTTTGAGCCTAATGGGTGGGAAAATGGGTTTACAGAAGGCCATTTTGGAGGGGAAATTAGCCCCATATCCTTGACAGATTTTCGGCAAAAATCCGGCTGAAACGGAATGAAAAACAGTGTCAGGTTCGTTTGGCGAGTTCTGACGAATTCTGCAAAAATTTAATATTAGGTATCCTGTTACATAGAGCCTTGGCTCATTCTTTGAAAACGAGAATGGGTCGAGGCTCTATTTTTTTCGCCCGAAATCCGGCGAGACAAATTTGAGCAGGAGGTAACAGGTATGACGGATTTCAATCAGAAGACCCATGACACCGATGTGGGCAGTCATGGCGGACAGTCAAGGCAGATGATGGAGGTGTTTGAGAACCAGGAGTTTGGTTCGATCCGCGTGTTGCAAGAGGCGGGCAAGACCTTCTTCTGTGCAAGCGATGTGGCGAAAGCGTTGGGGTATGTGAATCCCTACGCCGCAGTGAAACGCCATTGCAGAGGCCCCCTAACGAAACGCGAGGGGGTCGTTCAGAAGGTGAATCAGTATGGAGATGCTGGAGAGCAGGTCGTTGAAATCTCCTTTATCACAGAAGGCGATGTTTACCGGCTGATCGTTCACAGCAAGCTGCCATCGGCAGAACGATTTGAACACTGGGTGTTTGATGAAGTTCTTCCTTCTATTCGCAAGCATGGTGTGTATATGAGCGATTCCATTTTGGATCAGGTGATTCAGCATCCGGAGGTCATCTACACACTGGCACAGGAGCTTGTAGCCGAGAGAGAGCAGCTTGAGGGTATCCGCAAACAGCTGGATGCGGCACAGCCCAAGGCAGACTACTTCGACACCTTTGTGAATTCGGAGGATTGTACCTGCATCCGGAATTTCTGTAAGGAAATCGGAATCCCGGAGAAGACGGCAGTGGCTCTCTTACTGGATCACCGCTATCTGTACCGCAGTCCAAGCGGCTGGCTGATGCCTTTTGCAGACAAATCTGCAAGGGGCTATTTTATTGTCCGGGATTGCTATGGAAGAAGCGGAAAACTGGTGCAGCAGACGAGAGTGACCTGCAAGGGAAAGAATCATCTCTTCAAGTTGTTTAAGAAATGGGGGGTGATCGAATGACGCTTTTTACAGAGGGACGCCTTCAGGCGTTTGAACGCATGATGCAGGATACCGGCAAATACCATCGCCGGGAGGACAGCGAAGATCGTCCGCGCAAATGTCCGAAGAAAAAAGCGGAGCCTGTGAAAAAGGATGGTGAGCACCATGCCGGTATTCAGGGTTGAGAAGAACAGCAATTACACAACGATGTGCAATTACCACCTGCGGGATCAGGGTCTCAGCCTGAAAGGGAAAGGACTTCTCTCTATGCTGCTCAGTTTGCCGGACACATGGAACTATTCGGTACGGGGATTATCTTCGATTACGCCGGATGGTGTAGATGGAGTGCTTACGGCTCTGAAAGAGCTGGAGTGTCTTGGGTATCTGGAAAGGAACCAGCAGCGTGAGAGTAACGGTCGGATGGGCAGAGCGGAGTATGTGATTTATGAGATGCCGAGGAAAAAGCCGTGTTCGGAATCACCGTGTACGGAAAAGCCGTATACGGTAAATCCGGATACGGACACACCGGTTACGGAAAATCCCGCGCAATTAAGTACTAATAAAACAAGTACAGAAACAATCAATAAAAGAGAGAAGAAGGAAATCCAGCACCGGTATGGCTCATACGAAAATGTCCTTCTCTCTGACACGGAATACGGCAAGCTCCGGCAGGAGTTCCCAAGAGATTATCAGATGCGGGTGGAGCGGCTCTCTGAGTATATGGCCTCCACCGGCAGGAGCTACAAAAATCACCTTGCCACAATCCGGAGTTGGGCGAAGAGAGAAAAGCCGAAGTATAACCCGGCAGACTACACATTTGAGGAAGGAGACAGCCTATGAGCGACACGGTGCCTGAAGTTTTGAATGCGGCGTTGGATTCGCTCTTTACGCCGAAAGAACCCGGAGAGCGGGAATACCAGGGCGAGGATGGACTGCTGTATTGTCGGAACTGTCATACTCCGGTGCAGTGCAGGGTAAAGCTCTGGGGCCGAGACAAGATTGTTCCCTGCCTTTGCAGATGCCAGCAGGAAGCGATGGCGGAAAAGAAACGCCAGGATGAACTGGTGGAGCGGCAGCGCAAAATCAGGCAGCTGAAGGCAACGGGAATTCAGGAAAAGCATCTTCTAGAATGGAATTTTGCCGTTGCAGAAGATAATAAGGATATCCAGATGGCAAAACGTTATGTGGAGCAGTGGAAAAAGGTCAAGGCTGAAAACCTTGGCCTTTTGTTATGGGGAGATGTCGGAACCGGAAAGTCCTTTGTGGCGGCATGTATAGCAAATGCGCTGCTGGATCAGGGCATTCCGGTTTTGATGACGAACTTCTCCAAAATCCTGAACCAGATGGGTGCCATGTATTCGGAAGAACGATACCGGTATATCGCTTCGTTTTCCAACTATTCTTTGCTGATTCTGGATGATCTGGGAATTGAGCGCAGCACCGAATATGCGCTGGAGCAGGTCTACGCTGTCATTGACGAGCGGTATAAGTCCGGGCTTCCGGTCATTATCACAACCAATCTGAAAATTGCAGAAATCCGCAATCCGCAGGATGTGGCATACGCCCGGATTTACAGCAGGATTCTGGAAATGTGTACGCCGGTGCGAATCAGCGGAGAGGACCGCAGAAAGAGCATTGGAAAAGAAAAACAGCAGGTCGTTAAGGAGGTACTTGATCTATGAAGTGCAAGGCAAAAAAGGCGTTTTTCGCAGGTAAGAATGACATCTATCACCGCTGGAAGGAGGTTAAGAATCTGAATGGCAAAATCAAAAACCAGTATTACAACAGAAAACCGCAGTGGCTCAGCTGCCGACGCTGCGGCTAAGGAGCAGCGGACGGAGATGCCGCTTTCTGACCTGCATCCCTTTGAAGGACATCCCTTTAAGGTGCTGGACGATGAGCTGATGGAACAGACTGTGGAGAGCATCAAGCAGATCGGTGTGGTATCACCACTGATTGTCCGACCTGACCCGGAAGGCGGATTTGAAATTCTTTCAGGACACCGCAGACTTCATGCGGCGCAGCTGGCAGGTTTGGAGACTGTGCCGGTCATCGTCAAGGAAATGGACGATGATGCAGCAATCATCTTTATGGTGGACAGCAACTTGCAGCGGGAGAATATTCTTCCCAGCGAGAGAGCGTTTTCCTACAAGATGAAGTTGGAGGCGATGAAACATCAGGGAACAAGAAACGACCTTGAAACAACTTCCCGACAAGTTGTCGGGAAGTTAGAAGCTGCGGATACCATCGGAGAGCAAACAGGTGAAAGCGGACGACAGATTCAGCGGTTTATCCGCCTTACCAATCTGATTCCTGAAATTCTGGACATGGTGGATGTGAAGAAAATCGCCTTCAATCCGGCGGTAGAGCTGTCTTATCTGAAACCATCTGAACAGAAGGAATTTCTGGAGGCAATGGACTATGCACAGGCATCTCCATCCCTGTCGCAGGCACAGCGGCTGAAAAAGCTCTCGCAGGAGGGCGGATGTACCTTGGATGCCATGTGTGAAGTGATGAATGAAATCAAAAAGGATGAGCTTGACCATGTGACGATTAAAAACGAGGTTCTTCGGAAGTATTTCCCGAAATCCTATACGCCGAAGCAGATGCAGGACACGATTATCCGGCTGCTGGAAAAGTGGCAGCGAAGTAAACAACGAGATATGGAACGATGAGAAGGAGATTTTTATGATGATGAACTTTAAGAAGAATCAGAACAACGCAGTGTGCAGCATGGATTGCAAGAACTGCCCGAATGGTGCATCGCAGCCGAATCCGATGGATGATTCCATGTTTGAGAAGTCCATTGCGATGCTTCATAACTGGGTGATGCTGGAGGCAATCCGTGAAGATCACCCGAAGGAACGCATTGTGATGGTGATCCTGCCGGGGGCTGGCGGCGAACTTCTGACCGAGGCTGGCAGTCGAGACATCTTTGAGGATGTTTACGATGAGATGGAGGCTGATCTGGTGGCAGATGGGGAACTGCTTCTCCATTATGATAAGAGCGATGTGATCGAGACTGACAGAACCCGCTATCTGTTGGGAGCTGCGGAGGTTTCGGAAATCGACCAGAACGGCAACGAATGCAGCATCAATCTGTTTACGCTGGAACGCACCATCGACTATGTGAACGAGAACCTGACGGTGGTTTCCATTGGCGGCGAGTTGGTTCCGGCACTGCGCCTGATCTAAGGAGGTGCCTATGAAGAAATTTGATGTGGAGATTACAGAGACTCTCCAGAGAAAGGTTTCCGTGGAAGCTGCCTCACAGGAAGATGCGGAACGCATGGTGACGCAGGCGTGGAACAATCAGGACTATGTTCTGGATTCCGGCGATTTCACTGGTGTGGATTTCAAGACCGTTGGAGAACATGAATTGGCAGAGACCAGGACAATGGATGTGCTGCTGGTACAGCCCAATGCCTATCCGAAGAAAATCAGTGTTGGCACGGAGCTGGAAGATTTGCAGGCCATGGTCGGCGGCGATATTGAAGTCACCTATCCATTTGAGGATGAAGTGGCCATTATTCTGAATGAATCCGGCAAAATCAATGGTCTGCCGCTGAACCGTGCGATTTACACCGAAGACGGGGATATGCAGGACATTTATGCCGGTGATTTTCTGGTGGTAGGGCTGACAGAGGATGACTTTGGTTCTCTGACTTCGGAGCAGATGCAGAAATTTGAGGAACAGTTCCATCAGCCCCAGATGTTCGTTCGTATGGGTCGCAGCATCATGGCGATTCCGGTTCCGGATGACATGGTGAAGAAGATGGAGGAAAAGGCTGCAAAGCCCCAAGAAAAGAGCAAACCTGCACCGGACCGGGATAGTTTGTAAGGAAGGAGGCGGAGATTCATGCAGGAAGAAGTTGAAAATCGTACCGTCAATCTGGCAATCAGCACCACGAAATTGACCTTTCGCACCATCGTGAATGGCTATAATGCGTGGAAACGGCACCATCAGGCAAAGGTGGCTCAGAAAACAGCGCAGCTGCCGGTTGGAAAGCAGAGCATCAAAGAACTGATCGGTCAGAATCAGGGAGTCAGCAGTATCCCCATTGAGAAAACGGATTTGAAAGGCTTTGAACAGGTGGCACGGAAATATGGTGTGGATTATGCCATTACGAAAGACCAAAATGTAATGCCACCCAAGTACACGGTGTTCTTTAAGGCGAAGGATGCGGATGCACTGACTTCCGCTTTTGAGGAATTCACCAACCGAAAGCTGAAAACAAAGGAAAAACCGAGTGTTCTGGAGCAGCTTAACAAGCTCAAAGAGCTGGTTGCTGCAATTCTTCCGGATAAGGTTCGCCACAAAAGTCAGGAGCGTGATCTATGAGTAATAAGACAAAGAAGCAGCTGCTCCTGAACCTGCCGTACTTCATTGCCGGTCTTGTATGTACCAATCTGGGAGAAGCGTGGAGAATTGCCGAGGGCGCAGACATGTCTGAAAAGCTCCTCGGCTTTCTTTCTGCCCTGGGTGCAGCCTTTTCCAATCCGATGCCAAGTCTGCATCCGATGGATTTGCTGATTGGTGTGTGCTGCGGAGCGGGTTTGCGGCTTGCTGTGTACCTGAAAGGCAAAAATGCCAAGAAATATCGCCATGGCATGGAGTATGGCTCTGCTCGTTGGGGTACGCAGAAAGACATCGAACCGTTTGAAGATCCAGTGTTTGCAAACAATGTGATTCTGACCCGGACGGAGCGGCTGATGATGGGCAACCGCCCGAAGAATCCGGCAAATGCCCGAAACAAAAACGTGCTGGTGGTGGGCGGCTCCGGCAGCGGCAAGACCCGGTTTTGGCTTAAACCCAATCTTTTACAATGCCACAGTTCCTATGTGGTCACTGACCCGAAAGGCGATATCGTAATCGACTGCGGACAAGCCCTTTTGAAGAATGGATACAGCATCCGGATCTTTAACACCATCAATTTCAGAAAGTCAATGCATTATAATCCCTTCGCGTATATTCACAGCGAAAAGGATATTTTGAAGCTGACCACAACGCTCATTGCCAACACCAAGGGAGACGGCAAGGCCGGTGACGAATTCTGGACGAAGGCAGAGACCTTGCTGTATTGTGCTTTGATTGGTTATATCCACTATGAGGCACCGCTGGAAGAGCAGAACTTTGCAACGCTGATTGAATTCCTGAATGCGATGGAAGTACGCGAGGATGATGAAACCTTTCAGAATCCAGTGGATCAGATGTTTGAAGCTCTGAAAAAGAAAAAACCGAACAACTTTGCTGTCCGCCAATATGCCAAGTTCAAGCTGGCGGCGGGCAAGACCTTAAAGTCGATTCTGGTGAGCTGCGGCGCACGTCTTGCTCCCTTCGATATTGAGGAAGTCCGTGATATCACTATGTACGATGAGCTGTCGCTGGATACGGTGGGAGATAAGAAAACGGCTCTGTTCCTCATTATGAGCGATACAGACCCGACTTTTAATTTCCTGATTTCGATGATCTATACACAGCTGTTTAACCTGCTGTGCGAGAAAGCGGATGATGTTTACGGCGGCAGATTGCCGGTGCATGTGCGCTGCCTGATTGATGAGTGTGCGAACATTGGTCAGATTCCGAATCTGGAAAAGCTGGTAGCCACCATCCGATCAAGAGAAATCTCGGCATGTCTGGTACTTCAGGCACAGAGCCAGTTGAAGGCAATCTACAAGGACAATGCCGATACCATCATCGGCAATATGGATTCCCGTATTTTTCTTGGTGGTTCAGAGCCGACTACGCTAAAAGAATTGAATCAGGCACTGGGGAAAGAAACGATTGATCTGTACAACACTTCCGATACCAGAGGCAACAGCCCATCCTACGGCACCAATTATCAGAAGGTTGGGCATGACCTGGCTTCGGTGGATGAACTGGCCGTGCTGGACGGCGGAAAGTGCATTTTGCAACTGCGCGGTGTGAGACCGTTCAAGTCAGATAAATATGATCTGACCCAGCATCCGAACTACAAGCTCACTGCCGGTGCTGATAAGAAAAACACGTTCAGCATCGAGGCGTTTCTTGACCATCGGCTGAAACTCAAGCCCGGTGATAAGTACGAAGTGGTTGATGCAGATCATGCCAAGTAAGTTCGTTCCGGTGACGAAGATGTCATAGGTGTGCTGTTGGCAACAGAATAAGAAGGGGCGGCGAGCTGCCGCCTCTTTACATAGCCAGGTTTCTGATTGGGATTGGAAATCTGGCTATATGTTTGCCTATTTGCAGGTGCACATGCAGATGGAAAATCACTATTCATCAGCCCATAAGGGCGCAACGTACAAGGAGGTACACATTTATGGCATTTTTCAACAGCGCAGTAACCGTTCTTCAGACCCTCGTTATCGCACTGGGTGCCGGTCTCGGCATCTGGGGAGCAATCAACCTGCTGGAAGGCTACGGCAACGACAACCCTGGTGCCAAGTCTCAGGGTATGAAACAGCTGATGGCTGGCGGCGGCGTGGCACTGATCGGCACGACTCTGGTGCCGCTGCTTTCTGGACTTTTTGGTTAAACAGAAAGCATACGAGGTTGGAATTCTGATGAGGGCGGCGGGCTGCCGCCTCTTTACATAGCCAGGTTTCTGATTGGAATTGGAGACCTGGCTATTTTTTTGCCCTTTTGCAGGTGCACATGCAGGGGGATATTCACTATTCATCAGCCCGTAAGGGCGCATTGTACAAGGAGGTACACATTTATGGCATTTTTCAACAGCGCAGTAACCGTTCTTCAGACCCTCGTTATCGCACTGGGTGCCGGTCTCGGCATCTGGGGAGCAATCAACCTGCTGGAAGGCTACGGCAACGACAACCCTGGTGCCAAGTCTCAGGGTATGAAACAGCTGATGGCTGGCGGCGGCGTGGCACTGATCGGCACGACTCTGGTGCCGCTGCTTTCTGGTCTGTTCGGTTAAGCGAAAGCTGTCGGAGCGAAGATTCCGACCGGGCGGCGAAAGCTGCCTGTTACATAGTCAGGTGCAGGCAATCTCCGCAGCTGGCTATTTTCTGCGCTCTCCGGCAGGTGCACATGTTGGAAGTATGACGCAGAACCGCAGTTTAGAATCGCACCGGCTGATAGGCCGGACAAGTTACAGGAGGACAAATCTATGGCGTTTCTTACTACAACTGCATCGGCACTGTCTCTTTTCTCACAGCTGTTCATGCTTCTGTCCCGTATGGCGAAGTTGTTCGGCGTGTTTGCGTAAGGAAGGAGGCGGCTCATGCAGAGTATCCTTGAACAGATCACAGATTGGCTCAAGAGCATGATCATCAGCGGTATCATGGGAAATCTTTCAGGGATGTTCGATTCGGTCAACCAGCAGGTTGGACAGATCGCAGGCGATGTGGGAACCACACCGGCGAACTTTTCACCTGCGGTCTTTTCTATGATCCGCAACATCTCGGAATCCGTGATCCTGCCCATTGCCGGAATGGTGCTGACATTCATCGCCTGTTATGAGCTGATCCAGATGCTCATCGAGCATAACAATCTGGCAAATTTCGAGACGTGGACATTTTTCAAATGGGTCTTTAAGACCTTTCTGGCAGTGACTCTGATCTCGAACACATTCAATATCACGATGGCTGTCTTTGATGTGGCGCAGAAAGTGATCTCCCGAAGTGGCGGTCTGATTTCCGGCAGTACGTCCGTCAGCGATGCGACCCTGACAGCAATGCAGGCTACACTGGAAGGCATGGACTTGGGACCGCTGCTGGGACTGTATTTGCAGACCTTTGTGGTTCAGGTCACGATGCTGGCGTTGTCGGCTATCATCTTTGTCATCGTGTATGGCCGAATGGTGGAAATCTACCTCATGGTGAGCCTTGCGCCGATTCCGTTCGCAACCTTTGGAAACCATGAGCAGAGCCATACCGGTCAAAACTATCTGCGCTCCCTGTTTGCACTGGGATTCCAGGGATTTCTTATCATGATCTGTGTAGGCATCTACGCAGTTCTGATTCAGAACCTGTCCTTTTCGGATAACATCATCAGTAGCATTTGGGGCGTTATGGGCTATACGGTTTTGCTGGCATTTACGCTGTTTAAGACGGGAAGCCTCGCAAAATCCGTGTTTGCAGCGCATTAAGGAAGGAGGCATGATTCGTGGCATCTTATATTTCTGTACCGCGTGACCTTTCAAAGGTCAAAACCAAGGTCTTTATGAACCTGACCAAACGGCAGATTCTCTGCTTCGGAGCCGGTGCGCTGATTGGCGTTCCGGTTTTCTTTTTGCTCAAGTCCAGCGGGAATCTGAGCCTTGCTGCACTTGGCATGATGGCAGTGATGCTGCCGCTTTTCTTTCTTGCCATGTACGAGAAAGACGGTCAGCCGCTGGAAGTGGTGGCAAAGCACTTCTATGAGGCAAAGTTCAAGAGGCCGAAAACGCGGCCTTACAAAACAAAAAATTACTATGCACTGCTGGTTCAGCAGGCAGACGTGGAAATGGAGGTAAATCGCATTGTTCAAAATTCTCGAAAAGCTGACAGCGAAGAATAAAAAGCAGGATGACATCCGAATGCCGTCTCATCTGTCAGCCGCAGAGCAGAAACAGGTGCAGACGGTGATTGACCGCGCAAGGGGTGACCGCACGATTCCGCATTCGGCACAGGAGAGCATTCCTTTTCAGCGGATGTTCCCGGACGGTATCTGCCGTGTGACGGACAACTACTACACCAAAACCATCCAGTTTCAGGATATCAATTATCAGCTGGCACAACAGGAGGATCAGACGGCTATCTTTGAGGAATGGTGCAGCTTTCTGAACTTCTTTGATTCCAGCATCCGCTTTGAGCTTTCTTTTATGAATATGGCTACGGATGCGTCGAATTTTGAGAAGATGGTGCGTATCCCGTACCAGAAGGATCATTTCAATCCGGTGCGCACGGAGTACAGCACCATGCTGCGCCGCCAGCTTGCCCAGGGCAACAACGGCCTGACCAAGACGAAGTACCTGACGTTTGGCATTGAGGCGGAATCCATGAAACAGGCAAAGCCGAGGCTCATTCACATCGAGATCGACCTGATGAACAACTTCAAACGCTTGGGTGTCCGGGCAAAATTGCTGAACGGCAAGGAACGGCTTCATCTGATGCACGATATGTTCCACATGGGTGACCATGACCGATTCAATTTCGATTGGAAGTGGTTGCCGGAGAGCGGGCTGTCGGTAAAGGACTTTATTGCACCGACCGGTTTTGCCTTTCCGAAGAACCGTATTTTTCAGATGGGCGGGATGTATGGCTCCATGTCCTATCTCCAGATCACGGCTTCCGACCTGTCAGATCAGCTGCTGAAGGATTTTCTGGATATGGAATCCAGCCAGATTGTGACCATGCACATTCAGTCGGTAGACCAGAATAAAGCAATCAAATCCATCAAGCACACCATTACGGAGCTGGATCGTTCCAAGATTGAGGAACAGAAGAAGGCTGTCCGTTCCGGATACGATATGGACATTATTCCGTCGGATTTGGCAACTTACGGCAAGGACGCAAAGGCACTGCTGAAGGAATTGCAGAGCCAGAATGAGCGTATGTTCCTGCTGACCTTTCTGGTGATGAACACCGGTGAGACGGAGCAGGAACTGGAAACCAACGTGTTTCAGGCTTCCAGCATCGCACAGAAGTACAACTGCAACCTGCGCCGTCTAGACTTTCAGCAGGAGCAGGGGCTGATGAGCTGCCTGCCGCTGGCACAGAACCTGATTGAGATTCAGCGCAGCATGACTACCAGCAGCACGGCAATTTTCGTGCCGTTTACCACTCAGGAACTGTTTCAGACCGGGAAAGAGGCTCTGTACTATGGGTTGAATGCCCTGTCCAACAACCTGATCATGGTTGACCGGAAAAAGCTCAAGAACCCCAACGGGCTGATTCTTGGTACTCCCGGTTCCGGTAAATCCTTTTCTGCCAAGAGAGAAATCGCCAATGCGTTTCTGGTGACGGATGACGATGTAATCGTGTGCGATCCGGAAGCCGAGTACACGGCTCTGGTGCAGAAATTTGAGGGGCAGGTTATTAAAATCAGCCCTTCCAGCACGCAGTATATCAATCCGATGGACATCAACGCGAATTATTCAGAAGAGGATAATCCCATTGCTCTGAAAGCAGATTTTATCCTGTCCCTGTGTGAGCTGATCGTGGGCGGCAAGGAAGGCTTGCAGCCGGTAGAAAAGACGGTCATCGACCGCTGTGTGCATCAGATTTACCAGACCTATTTTGAGAACCCGGTGCCGGAGAATATGCCGGTGTTACAGGACTTGTACGAGGCACTGCTCCGGCAGGATGAAAAGGAAGCACACCATGTGGCAACGGCACTGGAAATCTATGTGACCGGTTCGCTGAACCTGTTTAACCACCGCACCAACGTAGATATCAATAACCGGCTGGTCTGCTATGACATCAAGGAGCTGGGCAAGCAGCTGAAAAAGATCGGTATGCTGGTGGTGCAGGATCAGGTCTGGGGGCGTGTAACCGCCAACCGCAATGCCGGTAAAGCCACCCGCTACTATATGGACGAGTTCCATCTGCTTTTGAAAGAAGAGCAGACAGCGGCTTACAGCGTGGAAATCTGGAAGCGATTCCGTAAATGGGGTGGTATTCCCACCGGCATCACCCAGAACGTAAAAGATCTGCTTTCTTCCCGCGAAGTGACGAACATTTTTGAGAACAGCGACTTCATTTATATGCTGAATCAGGCAGCCGGTGACCGTCAGATTCTGGCGGATCAGCTGAATATCAGCCCGCACCAGCTGTCCTATGTGACTCACTCCGGTGAAGGCGAAGGATTGCTGTTCTACGGAAATGTGATTTTGCCGTTCGTTGATCGTTTCCCGACCGATTTGGAACTGTACCGGATCATGACGACCAAATTAACCGAAGTGCAGGAAGCAAAGGAGGCATAAGTGATGGCGGGCAAGAAAAATCCGAATCTCGGAGACAAGCTGCGGCAGGAGCGCGAGGGTGCGAAGAACACCCTTCGCGATTCCAGAAACAAAACCGCCGATAGCAGTACGGGAGACAGCAGCAAGAAAAAAGCGGAACACCGAAGGCAGATTCGTCACGAGGCCGATCTTGCTAAGATGCGCAGTAAGAAGCTGAAATCAGAGCAGGAAGTAAAAGCGAAAAAGAATGCAGCAGCTTCCGGGAAAAAGGGCGGAAAGCCAAAGAAGCCGGGAAATCTTGCGGCAGATGCACTTTCAGCCAAGGCACATCAGAGTGTGCGCAATGCCAACAAGGATAATAATTCTGGTGTGGAGGCAGCGCATTTTACCGAAGGCTCAGCGGAAGGTGCAGCCCGTGCTGGTTCCCGGTTCCAATATGGTCGAAAGCTGCGGCAGTACAAAAAGCTGGAGCGGTTGGAGAAAAAGGCAAATAAAGATGCCGTAGATTCCATCTTTGCGGAACGCATGAAGTCTGATCCGCAGGCTGGTTCCAATCTCTTTTCCCGATGGCGGCAGAAGCAGGCCATTAAAAAAGAGTATGCCGCTGCGAAGGCAGGTGCGGCTGCTGCGGAGAGCACAGCAGCTGGCACAGCCAAAGCTGCGCAGGGTACTGCCAGCATGACAGAAAAGGCATTTCAGTTTGTACAGAGCCATTCGCATATCATCATCGGTATCGCAGCTGTGGGACTGCTTGTTTTGGTGATTGCCGGGTCGGTTTCGTCTTGCTCCGTCTTGATCAATGGCGGCGGAAATGTTGTGCTGGGGACTTCCTACACAGCGGAAGATGAAGATTTGAAAGGCGTGGAGACGGATTATACCAAGCTGGAAGATAAACTTCGCAAACAAATCGACCGCATTGAAACCGACCATCCGGGCTATGACGAGTATCGCTACAATCTGGCAGAGATTGGTCACAATCCCTATGAGCTTGCTTCTCTGTTGACCGTAGAATTTGAAAACTATACGAGAAGCCAGGTGCAGGCGCGGCTTCAGAGTATTTTTGAAGCGCAGTATGAGCTGAAGCTGGAGGAAAAGGTGGAAATCCGGACGAGGAAAGAAACCCGTGTGGGCTATCGCTACAATCCGATCACTGGAACCGGACACACCTACACCTACCAAGTGACGGTACAGTATGAGTATAAAATCCTCAATGTAACGCTGCTCAATCGGGGCGTTGACTATGTTGCCAGAAATTCCGGTCTTACAGATGACCAGCTGCAACGCTACGAAGTTACATTGGAGTGCAGGGGCAATCGGGATGATCTATTTGCAGGCATCGCCTTTGCAACGCCGGATGGCGCGGGTTCCAGCGGAGAATACCAGGATTACGACATTCCGGGCGAAGCTCTGACGGATGAAAAATTCCGGAAGATGATTACAGAAGCAGAGAAATATCTTGGGTATCCCTATGTCTGGGGCGGCAGCTCACCGAGTACCAGCTTTGACTGTTCCGGCTTTGTAAGCTGGGTCATCAACCACTGCGGAAATGGCTGGAATGTAGGCAGGCAGACGGCCAACGGTCTGATGGGAAAATGCGACATTATCCCGAAGAGTGAGGCAAAGCCCGGAGACCTGATCTTCTTCCAGAAAACCTACAACACCAGTGGCGCATCCCATGTGGGCATTTATGTCGGCAATGGGATGATGATTCACTGCGGCAACCCAATTTCCTATGCTTCCATTGAGACGAACTACTGGCGGCAGCATTACTACTGTATGGGAAGAATTCGATAAAAACAGGGCGTTTATTCGTCCGGAAAGGAAACGATATGAGCTTGAAACTGGAAAAGATTGCTGCGGAGCGGGAGAAAGCCCGCAGAAAACGCGATGAGTGGGAGGAGCGCAGAAAGGAATGGGACAGAAAGTACCACGAACAGGAAAACAGCGAAATCTGTGAAATGGTACATGCCCAGAGCCTGACCCCGGAACAGCTGGCAGTCATCATTCAGATGGCGCAGGCTGCGGTTCCCAACCCGGAAAACATGAAACTGGACGAGAAAGAAACGGAGGATATGGAATGAAAAAGATGATGGCAATGCTGCTTGCCAGCGTGATGGTGGCAGGAACCTTTGCGACTACTGCGTTTGCCTATACGGGCGATGATGTGCAGAAGAACACATCTGTCAGTACCGCTGCGCAGGAAGCGGATGCAGCAGGAAGCGCAAATGCAGGGAAAACGGACAATACCGACAGCATCGAAATCGACCCGGATATGCAGGTGCTGCCGGATGGCTATGAGGTTTCTACGGATGCGGATGGGAACCTGATCGTTACGGTGGGCGGCAAGGAATACAACATCGGCAGCGAAAAGTCTCGAAAGCAGATGGGTACAGTGGTGCCGGGTATCACCAGCCTGCATTTTCGTTCCGGTCCCGGCATGGATCAGGAGATTATCGGATATCTGCATTCAGGCGATACGGTGGAGATTGTCGAAAAATGCGGTGACTGGTATAAGGTGAACTTCAACGGCAAAACTGGGTATGCACATGGAAAGTACCTGAATGTCACGGATTCCGCAAAAGACAGCAGCATGTTCAGTGAAGATGCGCTGAAGCTGTTTCTGGATCTGATGCAGAGCGGAATGTCATCCGAGGATGAGACGGAATCCAGTACAGCTTTGACTCCGGAAGGAAATATGACGCTGGTGGACGATATCGGTGAGGAAGAAGATAAATCCAGCCAGCAGTTCATTACGCTGGTGACAAAGGCGGGTAACACGTTTTATCTGATTATCGACCGCGATAAAGACGGTAACCAGAATGTGCATTTCCTGAATATGGTGGATGAGGCCGATCTGCTTGCACTGATGGATGAAGAGGAAGCCGCCAAGTATCAGGAGAAGGAGCCGGAAGTCACGGAACCTGCGGAAACCGAAAAGCCGCAGGAGACGGAGCCTGCACCGGAAGAGCAGAAAACAGAGAGCGAGCAGAAGAAAGCGTCTCCGCTTCCGATGATTATGCTGCTTCTGTTTGTGATTGGTGCAGCCGGTGTCGGCGGTTATCTCTATATCAAGATGAAGGGCGTAAAGCCTGCATCTAAGAAAAATCAACCGGACCCTGATGCGGATTATCACGATGAGGATGAAGACGCGCTCCAGCTGCCGGAGGATGACGGTAACGAGGACGAAGAAGTGGATGTAAACGAGGATTACGAAGCGGAATCGGATGATGAACCTGTCTAATTAAGACTGTGTTGACCTGAGGGGCGGCTGAGAAGCCGTCCCTTTTACATAGCTAAATGGTTTGTGAATGGAGTGGTTTTGAGCAATGAAGCTATGGAAACTGTAGGTGATATCTGATAAAATAGAGAGAGAACAGTGATACAAATCGGGAGTTGGAGGGATAGATTTCTATGATTATCAGATATGCAGAAGAGAAAAATTTTAT
>JBJEMI010000074.1:0-8015 GCA_051879615.1 Lachnospiraceae bacterium | reverse complement strand
ATTTCATACTTTGTATGAAACGTACATGTTTACTGTTCAGTTATCAATGTTCATTATTTTTTCTTATCAACCGTTTTCCGGTCGACTTGAATATATTATCATGTTTGTCGTTTTTTGTCAACAACTTTTTTAATCTTTTTTTGCTCTTTCAAAGAAGGCATTTCAATCTTTTCAGTTATTTCCATCCGCAATAACTTGGATATATTACCATGTTGTCCTTCTTCTGTCAACAACTTTTTTCTGTCAAGTCATTGTCATCAGCGACAGCCTTGTTACTATACACCCGTTCTATCCAAAAAGTCAATAGTTTTTTAAGAAAAACTTCATTGTTCGGCTTTTGTCCGTATGTTATGATGATTTCATAATATCTTGTTGAATTATTCTAAAACTGATTGGAATTGGTAACACTTATGAAAAAGACTTCTAACTACGAACAATGGATCATCGAATGGAAGAAACGTTTCCTCTCCCTGGACCAGCAGAATTTATTGAAAAAAATCCCTTCTCTGAAAACGGAAGGAGAATTTCTTACCCTGTATCATTTCGATCGAAAATTCGGAGTACATAAAACTACCGGAGAAATCGTCTCACTGGAAGATACGGAACCGGTCACTCAGAATATCAAATTAAATATTTATACCTTTTTCTGGTATTCTTCTCCGGTTGCGTTTTTCATGGATGACTGGGTTTCCTTTGCTTCCCTGAAAAGTGCCGGCGTTTTCGGTCCCGCCTTTCAAACCGGCATCCACGAGGTGTTGGCACGGACCTTTGCGGGACATACTTCCGAACTGTCTGCCGCATTGGAAGCAATGGGCGGCCATAAACTTTCCGTAGGAGATGTGGGTTATGAAATTTCTGCCTTTCATGAAATCCCTATGAGAATCATATTCTGGGATAAAGACGAAGAATTTCCCGCGCAGGCAAATCTGCTCTTTGACAGAAGCGCCTCTCAGTACATTCATGTAGAAAGTATTGTCACCATTGCCTCGGTTTTCCTGGAAAGACTCAGCAGTCTCTCAGGACTGCCACTGCAGGGCAGCAGCTTTAATTCCCCCGCGGAATAGTGGCTTCCGAACAGTTACGCTCGATCTATATATAATATTCAGAAAGGATTGCTATGAAAAAACCATTTGTATTTTTATGTTGTTTATTAACTGCCATGACCTTATGTATGACCGGATGTCAACTTGCTGACAATTCTGTCCTTTCTTCTGAATCTCATAAGCCGAAACTCACAGAAAAAGAACAGGCAGCTCCCCGTCGTGAAGAAACGCTGGTGCCTCTTTTGGAAGAGGCCAGAACACTTGCCCTCGGATATTATTATGAAGAAGCACTGGACTGCCTGGCTGAAGTACCTGAAGAATTCTCCGAAGACAGAGAAGTGGTATCCTCTGTCTCAGAATATACAGACGCATTAAATGCCTTTGTACCTTATGAGGAACCGGTACGCCACATTTTCTTTCATTCTCTGATCGTGGATACGGATCTTGCTTTTGACGGAGATCATATGGAAAACGGTTATAACTACTGGATGACTACCGCTGAAGAATTCCGCGGGATATTAGAAGAGCTTTATAAAAACAATTATGTACTCATTGATATCCATGATCTATGCAGAGAGGAGACGGACGAAACGGGCAATGTGACGCTCACAGCAAACGCTCCCCTGGTACCTGCAGGTAAAATACCGCTGGTACTTTCTGTGGATGATGTCAATTACTATGAATATATGAAGAACGACGGATTTGCCAGAAAGCTTCTGCTTGATGAAAACGGTGAGGTCAAAAACCTTTATGTCGACCGGAACGGAACCGAGCATATCGGAGACTATGATGTCGTTCCCATTCTGGATGCTTTTGTAAAAGAGCACCCGGACTTTTCTCTCCGGGGAGTGAAAGGCATCATCGCGCTGACCGGTTATGAGGGAACTATGGGATATCGTACAAATGACCTCGATAGCCCCACGCTGGCAAAGGATCAAAGTTCCGCAAAGGCTGTGGCCGAACGCATGAAGGAAACCGGGTGGCAGTTCGCAGTTCACGGTTACGGACACCGCCATACGGCCCGAATTTCTTCCAGTGCTCTCGCAGCGGATACCAGGCACTGGAAAGATGAAGTAGGCTCTCTTGTAGGCGATACAGATATCTACATTTATCCTTACGGTGAAGAAATTGATTATCCAAGTGATAAACTAACCTATCTTCAAAATGAAGGCTTCCGCTATTTCTGCGGTGTATGGTCCAAAGCCTTCGTATCCGTAAAGAGTACCTATGTGCGTCAGACGCGCTGTAATCTGGACGGATTTACGATGATCACGAGACCGGAGTCTATTGCAGATCTGCTTGACGCAGAAAAGGTACTGGATAAAACGAGACCGGATCTGAGGTGATCCTGTTTCCTATGACACCCCCCGCAAAGTACAGCTTTTCCAGTCCAATTTGAAATAGCATACAGTAAATGCCGCCGAACTGAGTGACCACGTCAGAGGATAGGCCCAGAAGATCATATCAATGTGCGGAATGAGCCGTACAATCACAGAGATATAGGTAACCCGGATCAGGCACCAGCAAACAAGCATGACAAACATGGGGACCGCTGACTTCCCCGCCCCGCGCATAATTCCCGCAAGACAGTGAGAATAAGCCAGCAGGAAATAAAATAATGTTACAGTACGTGCCTGGAGGGTTCCGTAAGCAATGACCTGCGGATCATTGTTAAAAGCGGAAATGAGTACCGGAATCGTCAGATATATGGTGATTCCTACCAGCTCAGCCAAAACAAGGCTGCAGACAACGCCAAATCGTGCGCCTTTTCTCGCGCGTTCATATTTTCCCGCCCCAAGGTTCTGACTGATAAAGGTAGTCAGGGCCATTGAAAAACAGGTGATGGGCAGGAAGCCAAAACCTTCAATCCTGGAGTAAGATCCACAGCCGGCTACGGCCAACTCCCCGAAGCTGTTAATATTGGACTGCACAAATACATTTGCAATTGAAATGATTGAATTTTGAAGTCCTGCCGGGAGTCCGTTGGAAATAATCTGTTTCAGCATATATCGATCGAAACGAATATTTCGCAGAGAGATTCGATACTCCGCAGGGCTTTTTTTTACCAGACGATACAGACAGAGTCCCGCACTCGCAAACTGAGAAATGATCGTCGCCGCTGCCGCAGAGCCTACGCCCAGGTGAAATACTCTGATAAACAAAAGGTCAAGTACGATATTGACCCCCGATGAAAAAATCAGGTAATACAGCGGATGCCGGCTGTCACCGACAGATTGGAGGATTCCTACCAGATTATTATACAGAACGAATCCAAGAGATCCAAAAAAATAAATTCTAAGATAAAGAATCGACTCCGGCAGCACATTCCGGGGAGTATTCATCAGAATCAGTATCCGGGGTGCCGCCACCAGTCCCAGAATTGTTAAAAGCAGTCCTGAAAAGATTCCAAAAGCCACCGTGGTATGAATCGCCCGCTGCAGTTCACCAATCTTGCCTGCGCCATAATATTTGGCAATCACAACACCTGCTCCGACGGCAATTCCGTTAAAAAATCCCACAAGCAAAAATATCAGACTTCCCGAAGAGCTGACAGCAGCCAGTGCGTTGCTTCCGAGAAAATTACCTACGATCAGCGCATCAGCCGTATTGTAAAGCTGCTGAAACAGGGCACCCAAAAAGAGCGGAAACGCAAAGGCCGTCATCCGTTTCCAGATCGGACCCTCCGTCAGCAGCATATTTGATTTTGCAGTTAACATAAAAACCTCCCTCATAATTGAACGGCGTCATGAAACAAAATCTATCAATTACAGCTCAAACCAGAATTCCACACCATTGTTATAATTGTTCACGCCGTAGCTTCCGTTCATAGATTCCATAATAGCTTTCACGATCGAAAGTCCGATTCCGTTTCCGCCATATTCTCTCGTATGTGCCTTATCAACCTTGTAGAACTTTTCCCAGATACGATCAATATCTTCCTCCGGAATCTGTTTTCCTGTATTGAAGACACTCACACGAACCCTTTCTTCTTTTTTTTCAATTTTCACTTCAATCAAACGTTCGCCTTCCAGATGATGATAGGCATTACTCAGATAATTTGTAATGACTTCTTCAACCTTCAGCTCGTCACCCCATGCATCCACATTCTCTTCTGCCTGCAGACAGATTCTGCCTTCTTTCTGTTTCAACAGCAGAGAAGTCGATTCAATAACGCCTCTTACAAGCTCTGTAATATTAAAACGCTCCATTTGAACTGTGTCTTTTCCGAATTCCAGTTCGTTTAGTGTCAGCAGTTTCTTCACCATGGAATTCATCTTGTCTGCTTCATCCATAATCACTTCACAATAAAAGTTCCGGCTTTCCTCATCATCATTCACAGCTTCTTTCAGTCCTTCGGCATATCCCCCAATCAGTGCCAGCGGGGTCTTTAACTCGTGAGATACATTGGAAAGAAATTCCTTTCTCATTTCCTCGTTTTTTTCTTTCTGTTCAATATCTCTTCTAAGCTCATTGTTTGCCGTTTTCAGTTCCGAAATTGTATGTTCCAATGTTTCAGAAAGCTGATTCATATGGTGTCCAAGCACTCCGATTTCATTAACCACCCTGCATTCAAACTTTGCATCAAAATCAAGTGCTGTCATCCGTCTCGATATATCGGCAAGCTCCAGAATCGGTTTTGTAATCTTCCTGCTGAAAAAATAAATCAGAAGCGCACTGAACATAATGACAACACATACGATATAAAGATAAAACCGGTTGGCAACCGCCACACTGTCACGGATACTTTCCAACGGAGTTCTGATGATAAAGTAATCTCCGCTGTCCAGTGTTCCGATGATTTCCAGGTATTCCATTTTTCCCATCAGTTCTTTGTTCTGTCGAAGAACGTAATGGTCCGTTTCTTCCAGAACGGTTGTATTTTCCTTTCTCTCCCTGTCAAAAAGATAATTCCACAGCTGAAACTGCAGACGTTCTATCTCTCTCGTAGAATACATCATCACACGCTGATCCAGAGACATCACCAATACCGATATATTATTTGTCACACTGTAATTTTCAAAATTCTCCTGAAACGTCTCATCACTCATAGAATTTTCCGACACTGCCGTATTGATCATTTCATATGCTTCTTTAATTACGGTTTTCTTATCCGTAATATAATATCTTTCCAGAAACAGTGCACTGCCGATAAAGCAAAGCACCAATGTTCCGATCATAACTGTCGAAAACAGGATTGTCACCTGTCTTCTGAATGAATGTTTCATCATTCTGCCTCCAACTTATATCCCATGCCCCAGATTGTCTTAATGCAATCCCCATAGTCTCCCATTTTATTTCGCAGTTTTTTCACATGGGTATCTATCGTTCTGGCATCTCCGAAATAATCATAGTTCCACACATGATTTAATATTTTTTCTCTGGATAATGCAATTCCCTGATTTTCCACAAAATATGTAAGGAGCTCAAATTCTTTATAACTAAGATCTATTTCCCTGCCCGCAATCGTAACCTGATGAGCTGCCTTATCAATGACAATCCGGCCCGCTTCCAGTACGTCCTCTGCCGCTGCGGCATTGCTTCTTCGAAGTACTGCTTCTACACGTGCCACCAGGATTTTCGGACTGAAGGGTTTGGAAATATACTCATCCACGCCAAGATCAAATCCTCTTAATTCATCCGATTCATTTGCCTTTGCAGTCAGCATGATGATCGGCACCTCAGAATTTTTCCGCACCTCCCTGCAGACCTCCCAGCCATCCATCCTTGGCATCATAACGTCCAGAATGATCAGGTCTATCTTTTTCTGTGCATAAAAAATATCCACCGCCTCTTCTCCGTCAGCGGCTTCCAGAACTTCATAGCCTTCTCTTACCAGGAAATCTTTTACCAGCTTCCTCATCCTGCTTTCATCATCAACCACTAAAATCTTTATTTTTTCCATAGAAAACCTCCGCCGTCTTATGCATAGCTATATTTTAACATTCAGCTGTGATATTTATGTGAACTCGAAGCAATTGTGCCATATTCTTTTTGTATTGTTCCGTAAAAAAAGAGATACCGGTAACGATATCTCCTTTTTCGATGGACCTGAGGGGAATCGAACCCCTGTCCGAAAGCCTATTCCCTGTTCTTCTACTATCATAGTCAGTTATTTTGCATTCCCTCCGTCAGACGGGAACTAACACCCTTCTGATTTCAGTAGCTTCATGATACGCCCATGTATGCAAAGCTTAACACATGTCGTTTCCTGCATCGTCGATGCCTGAGTCCTAAAGTGCAGGTGCTTCAGGTCAGACAGCTGCCATTAGGCAGCGTATGCTAAATTGTCTTCAGCGTTTATATTTAGATTTGCGATTTGACGCATCGCCTGCGGATAGCTTCACCAGCTGCAAAACCCCCGTCGAAACCAGTACAAGCCCCTGTACTGTCCGGATTTTCATCCAATGCTGAAGTTCTCACGTTTTACCGTGAAGATTATTATAATCAACTCTCTGCAAGAAGTCAATGTCTAAAGATTCCTTATTTTGAATTCTTTTTCAGCTTCCCGCTTCTGATCTTTTTTGGCAATATCCTGACGTTTATCATACAGCTTTTTACCCCTTGCCATGCCGATCTCCACTTTCACAAGACTTCCCTTAAAATATACCTGCAGCGGAACAAGAGTATAACCTTTTTCTGCGATTTTTCCTGTCAGTTTATTGATTTCATAACGATGCAGCAGCAGCTTTCTGATACGCATCGGATCTTTGTTAAATATATTTCCCTTTTCATACGGACTGATATGCATTCCGTAAATAAAAACCTCTCCGTTCTCAATACGGATAAAAGATTCTTTAATACTGCATTTTCCCTGGCGCAGAGACTTCACTTCTGTCCCCGCCAGCGAAATACCTGCTTCAAATTTGTCTTCAATAAAGTAATCATGATACGCCTTTTTATTATTAGCGATCAGTTTCATGTTCTCCGTCGGAGCCTTCGCCATAATCTTCATCCTCCTCTGCAAGTCGAAAATCTATCGACCTCGTTGTCATATCTACGCGTTTTACCTGAATCTTCACACGTTCACCCAGTCTGTATCTGCTGCCGTAATCCTGTCCTACCAGCTCATAATGCACTTCATCAAAATAATAGTAATCATTCGGCATATTGTTTACATGTACCATGCCTTCTACAGTATTATCCAGTTCTACGTAGATTCCATAGTTTGTCACACCTGATATAACACCTTCATATACTTCTCCCAGATGTTCCTTCATGTATTCTGCCTTTTTCAGACGAATCGTTTCTCTTTCGGTTTCATCCGCCCGACGTTCCATATCGGAACAATGCTTTGCTACCTCCGGTAATATTTTACCGTAATGACTGATTTTCCGCTCATTTAATCTGCCGCGCAGAGAATCTTTGATGATTCTGTGAATCTGAAGATCCGGATAGCGGCGGATCGGCGATGTAAAATGGCAATAATAAGAGGCTGCCAGACCAAAATGTCCGGTACATTCCGTTGTATACTGAGCCCTTTTCATGGATCTGAGCGTCAGCCTGCTAAGAAGTGCTTCTTCCTTCGTTCCTTCAATACCCGCCAGCAGTTTCTGAAGTTCCTTTGGATGCACCTCCCCCGATGATGACTTAAAGAAATAACCGAAGTTTCTGATAAAGATTGCAAGCTGTGTCATCTTTTCCTTATCCGGTTTTTCGTGCGTACGATAAAGAAACGGTATTTCCTGCCAGAAGAAATGCTCTGCTACCGTTTCATTGGCCAGAAGCATAAAATCTTCGATCAATTTTGTCGCTGTATTTCTTTCGTATGGCTGCAAATCAATCGCCCTTCCAAGTGCATCCAGCTTCACTTTTGTTTCCGGAAAGTCAAAATCAATGCTTCCGCGGCGTTTTCGCTTATTACGCAGCATCGCTGCCGCCTCTGCCATCTGATCAAATATCGGTACATATGCCGCGTACTTCTCACATTCCGCAGCATCCCGATCTTCCAGGATCTTCTTCACGCTCGTATAG
>JBJEMI010000073.1:0-1623 GCA_051879615.1 Lachnospiraceae bacterium | reverse complement strand
TTATATATAAATTTTCTCTCCACTCATGGTAAAATATAAGTAACCACACAAACATCCCACACACGAGAGGAGAAAAAATTTATGGCTAATAATTATCATCAGCTTTCACTTAAAGATACTTTTTCAGACTGCAAGGACATGTTTGTGGATGATGTTCCTTCCTTTTTTCAACTTCTGGAGCAGCATTTTGATATTTCTCTTTTTATTCCACAAACTTTTTATAACGCTTTTTATCAGCATCTTGGTCGCAAAAGAGATTATCCGCTTACCGGTTTCCTTTCTGCCCTTATCCTGCAAAAAATCTTTCCTATCCCCACGGATTCCCTGCTGATACTATTATTGAATCTTTGCAAAGAACTTCGGGATTTCTGCGGTTTTTCCAAAGTCCCTGATCCACCTTTGTTTACACGCTTTAAACTGGGCTTTGCTGACCACATTGAACTCATGTTTCAGCAGATGGTTGATTATACCGAACCCATCTGTCAGCAGATTGATTCTTCACTGGCTCAGATTCTTACCTTTGATACTTCCGGCATCGAGCTCTATGTTTCGGAAAACAATCCCAAAACCCTCAATGCACTGATCCGAAAACTGAAAGCTTATTACAAAGATAACCCTGATGTTGACCCTTATAAGATGGCTTACGGTCTTATGCCTTCACAGGCGGCATCCTGTCCCGACGCAAAGCAACAATACATCAACGGACATTTCTGTTATGCCGATAAATTTGCCATCCTTACCAATGGTCTGGGTATCATCCGGCATATCTCTTTTCTGGATGATGACTTTAAAGCAGCTCATCCGGAAATGACGGTAGAAAAGAAATCTGATTCTCCCGATGAAGATAAGTCCATCGGAGATGCAACTTCCCTGAAACCTGTGCTTTCCGATTTCTTTTTCCTGCACCCGGACTTCCATCCGGATACTTTTCTGGGTGATTCTTCTTTTGATACCATCGAAACCTATGGGATGCTGTTGAATGACTTTCATTTTTCCAAGGCTCTGATTCCTTACAACCCTAGAAATGAAAGCAATCTCAAAAAAGTCGGATATAACGAATACGGCTATCCAACCTGCCCGGGTGACCCTTCTCTTGCCATGAAGTATTGTGGTGTCACCCATGAAAATGGACGTGCTGACCGTATCAAATGGATTTGTCCCAAAGTTCACATGGTAAAGGGGAAATATGTCTGCGACTGTAAAGATCCTTGTTCTACCGCCACTAAAGGACGCACCACTTATACATACGAAAATCTGGATTTTCGCATGTTTCCCGGAATTCAAAGAGATTCCGAAGAATGGGATTCCCTTTACAAAATCAGAACCATTGTGGAACGTGCCATCGACCATCTAAAAATCAACATGTGTGTTGCCGGAAGGAAATCCAGAAACCACACCACCACAAAAGCGGATGTTTTTCTTGCTGGGATTGCAAGCCAGCTTACCGTCATTGTCGCCCACAGCATGAATTGTCCACAATACATCCGAAGTTTGAAACCTTTAATTGCCTGAAAAAGTATTAAATTGTCATAGTTCATTTATGGGCTTATTAAAGTACGCCCTACATCTGATGATTTATGTCAATTCAGAAACCATTCTGAATAATGACCGTTTTTTCTCTCC
>JBJEMI010000072.1:0-43072 GCA_051879615.1 Lachnospiraceae bacterium | reverse complement strand
TGGCACTTTGAGAGACTATATTTATTTTGAGATTACAGTTTGCGGAAACTCAAGTTCTGTAAATCATACAGCAGGTGTTTTTCTGACAGTATCTTTCTATAAAACGGCGAAACTGCGTAAAACTCAAGCTTGACTGGCTTTCCATATAATGATATATATTTATTAGGTATTACTTTGCCTGATTATTGTTTTATTAATTTTTCTAAATACAAAAGAGGGAGGACTTTATGTCTGCAAACGATCATTTTTTTAATACAATCCCGGTTGGACCACTTAAACTGGCTGTTTTAGACAGTGCAAAAGAATTAGGGGATAAAGTCAATGAACACATTCGTGATTTCCGTCTTGAAAGAGATCATGAACACAAAGCAAATATTCATTTTTCAGGATATGAAAAAAACAGCTATCTTGTTGACTGTTCCTGCCCTCGTTTCGGTTCCGGAGAAGCAAAAGGTCATATTAATGAATCCATTCGCGGGGCCGATCTTTTTATTCTTGTAGATGTCTGTAACTACAGCCTGACCTATAAGCTCTGCGGCTATGAAAATCATATGTCCCCAGATGATCACTATCAGGATTTAAAACGTATTATTTCCGCCGCAACAGGAAAAGCAAAACGTATTACTGTGATTATGCCGTTTCTATATGAAAGCCGTCAGCACAAACGTACTGCAAGAGAATCTCTTGACTGTGCTTTGGCACTCCAGGAACTCATTGATATGGGTGTATCCAACATCATCACATTTGATGCACACGATCCTCGTGTCCAGAATGCGATCCCGCTTTCAGGCTTTGACAGCTTCCAGCCGCCATACCAGTTTATGAAAGGTTTATTAAAAGCCAATCCTGATATCATCGTAGATAACGATCATCTGATGATCATCTCTCCGGACGAGGGAGCTATGGCAAGAGCCGTGTACTTCTCCAATGTTCTTGGTGTGGATATGGGCATGTTCTACAAACGCCGTGACTATTCTACGATCGTTAACGGAAAGAACCCGATCGTGGCTCATGAATTCTTAGGAGATGATGTGCGCGGTAAAGATGTGATCGTGATCGATGACATGATTTCTTCCGGAGGCAGTATGTTAGACGTGGCCAAACAGGTCAAAGAACGGGGAGCAAAACGGGTATTTGTCTGTACGACTTTCGGACTTTTCACAGATGGATTCGAGAAATTCGATGAATACTACGAAAAAGGATATATTACAAGTGTTGTAACCACCAACCTCACTTATCGGACACCGGAGCTTCTTTCCAAGCCGTATTATGTAGAGGCTGATATGAGTAAATTCCTGGCTATGATCATTGATTCGCTGAACCATGACATCTCTATATCCCATGTGCAGGATCCTACAGAAAAACTTCATATCTTACTGGAGGAACATAAAAAAAACCAGCAGTAGTTTTTCAAAACCCGCGGAAGATTCCGCGGGTTTTATCTTGAACAGGTCATAACAAAAAAATGTTATTCGGGCGAATCTCTTTGAATCCCTGATTATTTACGCTATTACAATTTTTTCTATCGTAGCGGTTTACTTTTTTGCTGAAATGTATTAGAATTTAAACATATGTAAATTATAAAAAGGAGATTTAGTTATGAAAATTTCACCATTACAAAAAGCTAGATATGAGTATTCTCCAAAACTTCCTGGAATGCTGAGAAACGGTATTGCAGATATCTGTGTGAACGAAGGTGCAGAAACTCAGAGTGTAGCTGATCAGGATAAGATCAAAGCTCTTTTTCCAAATACTTACGGTAAAAAGGAAATCACTTTCCAGAAAGGACAGAACACTTCCGAAGCTAAAAAACAGGTAGTAGGTGTTATCCTTTCCGGCGGACAGGCTCCGGGCGGACACAATGTCATTTGTGGATTATATGATGCTTTGAAAGCAACAAATAAAGAAAACGTTCTGTATGGTTTCAAAGGCGGTCCTAGCGGTCTGATCGAAGATGACTACTTAATTTTTGATGACGAATACATCAATGAATACAGAAATACAGGCGGTTTCGATATTATCGGTTCCGGCAGAACAAAACTCGAAACAAATGAACAGTTTGCCATCGTTGCTGAAGTATGTAAAAAACACGGCATTACAGCGATCGTTATCATCGGTGGTGATGATTCCAACACAAATGCTGCTGTTCTTGCTGAATACTTTGCAGCTCACAATACAGGTGTTCAGGTCATCGGATGCCCGAAAACAATCGACGGTGACTTAAAAAATGAAGATATCGAATGCTCCTTCGGCTTCGATACAGCTACCAAAACATACAGCGAAATCATCGGAAACATCGAAAGAGATGCAAACTCTGCAAAGAAATACTGGCATTTCGTTAAAGTAATGGGACGAAGCGCTTCTCACGTTGCATTAGAATGTGCTCTGAAAACTCAGCCAAACATCTGTCTGGTTTCAGAAGAAGTTGCTGCCAAGAAAATGTCTCTTTCTGAAATCGCTGATTACATTGCAGATTCCGTAGAAAAGAGAGCAGCTAAGGGAATGAACTTCGGTGTTGCGATCATCCCTGAAGGTGTTGTTGAATTCGTTCCGGAATTCTCCGTATTAATTCAGGAAATCAACGAACTCCTTGCAGGAAGCAAAGCTGATGCATTCAATGCACTTCCTACATGGGCTGAAAAATATGCATTCATCGAAAAAGGATTAACAAAAGAATCCATGGAAGTATTCGCAATCCTTCCTCAGGCAATCCAGCAGCAGTTATTCCTTGAAAGAGATCCACACGGAAACGTACAGGTTTCTCTCATTGAATCAGAAAAATTATTCTCTGCACTTGTAAAAGATAAACTGGATGCAAGAAAAGCAGCAGGTACTTACAAAGGAAAATTCAATGCACTTCACCACTTCTTAGGATACGAAGGAAGATGCGCTTTCCCATCCAACTTTGACGCAGACTACTGCTACTCCTTAGGCTACAATGCATTCATGCTGATTCAGTACGGTTACAACGGTTACTTATCAAAAGTTTCCAATCTTTCTGCTCCGGCAAACGAATGGGTTGCAGGCGGTATGCCTATCACAAAGATGATGAACATCGAAAGAAGACATGGCGAAGATAAACCGGTAATCAAAAAAGCTCTTGTTGAACTTGACGGTGCACCATTCAAATTCTTCGAAGCTCACCGTGAAGAATGGGCAGTTGAGACATGCTTCGAATATCCGGGTGCAATTCAGTACTACGGACCGGCAGAAGTTTGTGATATCACAACTGTAACTCTTGCTCTTGAACAGTCAAAATAATATTTAATAAAAAATCCCTCCTGCACGATGTGCAGGAGGGATTTTTTTATTATCTCTTATTTAAACTTTTATTTGTCAGCAATAGCTGCCTGTGCTGCTGCAAGTCTTGCAATTGGCACACGGAACGGTGAACATGATACATAATCAAGTCCGATCTTATGACAGAATTCTACAGATGCCGGATCTCCGCCGTGCTCTCCGCAGATACCGATGTGAAGATTCGGATTTACCGGCTTACCTAATTTAATAGCCATTTCCATTAATTTACCGACACCTGTCTGGTCGAGTTTTGCAAATGGATCGTTTTCCAGAATCTTGGAATCATAATAAGCATTTAAGAACTTACCTGAGTCATCACGGGAGAATCCGAAAGTCATCTGTGTTAAGTCGTTTGTACCGAAGCAGAAGAAGTCAGCTTCTTTTGCAATATCGTCAGCGGTCAATGCTGCTCTCGGAATTTCGATCATTGTACCTACTTCGTATTTCAGTTCAACACCTGCCGCTGCAATTTCAGCATCTGCAGTATCAACAACGATCTTCTTAACAACTTTAAGCTCCTTGCTGTCTCCGATCAACGGAATCATGATTTCCGGTTTTACCTTCCAGTCTGCATGGGCTTTCTGTACATTGATTGCGGCACGAATGACTGCTTTTGTCTGCATTCTGGCAATTTCCGGATAAGTCACTGCAAGACGGCATCCGCGGTGTCCCATCATCGGGTTGAATTCGTGTAAGGAATCAATGATCGCTTTAATTGTTTCGACAGATTTGCCCTGAGCATCAGCCAGTTTCTTGATATCCTCTTCTGTCGTAGGTACAAATTCATGCAGAGGCGGATCCAGGAAACGGATCGTAACAGGATTGCCTTCCAGTGCTTCATATAATTTTTCGAAGTCTCCCTGCTGTTCCGGAAGGATCTTATCAAGAGCTGCTTCTCTTTCTTCCACTGTTTCAGAACAGATCATTTCACGGAATGCATCGATTCTGTTTCCTTCGAAGAACATATGCTCTGTACGGCAAAGACCGATACCTTCTGCTCCCAGTTCACGTGCTTTCTTAGCATCAGCAGGTGTATCAGCATTTGTACGGACTTTTAATCTTCTGTATTTATCAGCCCATCCCATGATTCTTCCGAATTCACCGGCAATCGTAGCATCCACTGTCGGGATGATACCATCATAGATATTACCTGTAGAACCATCCAGAGAAATCGGATCTCCTTCATGATATTCTTTTCCTGCTAATGTGAATTTCTTATTTTCTTCATCCATTGTGATATCGCCGCATCCTGATACACAGCATGTACCCATACCGCGGGCAACTACTGCTGCATGAGATGTCATACCGCCACGAACTGTTAAGATACCCTGAGCTGCTTTCATACCTTCGATATCTTCCGGAGAAGTTTCCAGACGTACAAGAACAACTTTTTCTCCTCTTGCAGCCCATTCCTTTGCATCTTCTGCTGAGAATACGATCTTACCGCATGCAGCTCCCGGAGAAGCTCCCAGTGCTTTTGCCATCGGAACCGCTGCTTTCAATGCTGCAGCATCGAACTGTGGATGAAGCAGTGTATCCAGATTTCTCGGATCGATCATCGCAACTGCTTTTTCTTCCGTGATCATGCCTTCATCTACCAGATCACAGGCAATCTTCAATGCAGCCTGAGCTGTCCTCTTGCCGTTACGTGTCTGCAACATATAGAGTTTTTTATCTTCGATGGTAAATTCCATATCCTGCATATCTCTGTAGTGATCTTCCAGTGTATTGCAGATATCTACGAACTGATCGTAAACTTCCGGCATTACTTCTTTTAACTGATCGATCTTCTTCGGTGTACGAACACCTGCAACTACGTCTTCACCCTGAGCATTCATTAAGAATTCACCCATCAGCTGTTTTTCACCTGTAGCCGGATCACGCGTAAATGCAACACCTGTACCGGATGTATCACCCATGTTACCAAATGCCATCATCTGTACGTTAACAGCGGTTCCCCAGGAATATGGGATATCATTGTCACGGCGATATACGTTGGCACGCGGGTTGTCCCATGAACGGAATACAGCTTTGACAGCTCCCATTAACTGTTCCTTTGGATCTGTCGGGAAATCAGTTCCGATTTTTTCTTTATATTCAGCTTTGAACTGATTTGCCAGTTCTTTTAAGTCATCAGCAGTCAGGTCAACGTCCTGTGTGATGCCTTTTTTCTCTTTCATTTCATCAATGAGTTCTTCAAAATATTTTTTACCGACTTCCATAACTACATCAGAATACATCTGGATGAATCTTCTGTAGCAGTCCCAGGCCCAACGTGGGTTTCCTGATTTTTCGGATAATACTTCAACTACTTCTTCATTTAAACCAAGATTTAAGATTGTATCCATCATGCCCGGCATAGAAGCTCTGGCACCTGAACGAACAGAAACGAGTAATGGATTCTCTTTATCTCCGAATTTTTTACCGGTAACACCTTCCATCTTTTCAATTGCATCCATGATCTGTGCCATGATCTCATCATTGATCATTCTGCCGTCTTCATAGTACTGCGTACAGGCTTCTGTGGTAATCGTAAACCCCTGAGGTACCGGAAGTCCCAAAGCAGTCATTTCTGCAAGATTTGCACCCTTTCCACCGAGAAGGTTTCTCATGGTCGCGTTACCTTCTGTAAACATGTAAACCCATTTTGCCATTGTTTAGCTCCTCCTAATTTAGTAAATATTAAATCAATGTTCTCTATATATAGAACAAAAACGCACAATTGTGCGCACACATTTATCATACCATATTTATGCAATTCGTCAACATTTTTCCATTGTCCGTATATTTTTTTGTGGAATTGCAATAAAAAAACAGCGGTTTTTGCACCGCTGTTTTGTTGTTTTTGTTTACAAAAACAGAATTCTGCTGACTGTATCATTAAAATGTGAACTTATCCGCCAGATATGCATCCAGCTCATCGATTTTAATACGAACCTGTTCCATTGTATCACGGTCACGAACCGTAACAGCTCCGTCTGTTTCGGATTCGAAATCGTATGTGATACAGAACGGGGTACCGATTTCATCCTGACGACGATATCTCTTACCGATATTTCCTCTGTCATCAAATTCACAGTTATACTTTTTAGAAAGCTCTGCGTAAACCTTTTCTGCACCTTCATTTAGTTTTTTGGAAAGCGGAAGCACACCCACCTTCACCGGTGCAAGCGCCGGATGGAAATGAAGAACGGTTCTTGTATCTCCGCCTTCTAATTCTTCTTCGTCATATGCTGCACAGAGGAATGCAAGAACAACACGATCGGCGCCGAGTGACGGCTCGATTACATACGGAACATATTTTTCTTTCATTTCATCATCAAAGTAAGACATATCCTCACCGGATACATTCTGATGCTGTGTCAGGTCATAATCTGTTCTGTCAGCAATACCCCAAAGCTCACCCCATCCGAACGGGAATTTAAATTCCAGGTCTGTCGTTGCTTTGCTGTAGAAACAGAGTTCTTCCGGAGAGTGATCTCTTGCTCTTAATTCATCTTCTTTCATTCCGAGTGCTTTTAACCAGTCGATACAGTACTGTTTCCAGTATGCAAACCACTCCAGATCCGTACCCGGTTTACAGAAGAATTCCAGTTCCATCTGTTCGAATTCTCTTGTACGGAATGTAAAGTTACCCGGTGTAATTTCGTTTCTGAAAGATTTACCGATCTGTCCGATACCAAACGGCACTTTCTTTCTGGATGTTCTCTGAACATTTTTAAAATTCACGAAAATACCCTGCGCGGTTTCAGGTCTTAAATATACCGTGTTTTTCGCATCTTCCGTTACCCCCTGGAATGTCTTGAACATCAGATTGAACTGACGGATGTCTGTAAAATCTTTCTTTCCGCATGTCGGACATACGATATCATGTTCATCGATATATGTTTTCATCTCCTCCGGAGACCATGCATCCACGCTGCCTTCTATCGTGATATTATTTTCAGCCATATAGTCTTCAATCAACTTATCGGCACGGAATCTTTCCTTACATGCCTTACAGTCCATTAACGGATCTGAAAATCCGCCGAGATGACCGGATGCGACCCATGTCTGTGGATTCATCAGGATCGCACAGTCCACACCCACATTATATGGGTTTTCCTGAACGAATTTCTGCCACCATGCTTTCTTTACGTTATTTTTGAGTTCAACACCGAGATTACCGTAATCCCATGTGTTTGCAAGTCCACCGTAGATTTCGGAACCAGGATATACAAATCCCCTGCTCTTTGCCAATGCTACGATTTTGTCCATTGTCTTTTCCATAATAATATTCTCTCCTTATTTATAAATCACATATGCAAGATGCTCTGTTCCCGCTTCAAATGATTTTGCCTGTTTTCTGCTCAGAATACTGACATTATCACTTACATAGAGAATTTTCCCCGTTGTCTGAATACAGACATTTTCTTCTGTAATTACAACATGATACGTACTGTCAGCTTCCTGAAGTACAGCGTATTCACCGTCCGCATTCAGCAGAGTCACATTTTTCAGATAGCCCTGCTCCATTGCCTGCGCAACTGTTCCCTGAAACAAACAGACATTATTAAATGCGGTATAATCTTCCACTGTCTCATAGTTCATCCAGAGCTGAATTTCTCCGGTCTCTGTATCTTCTGTCAGATTCTCAATGCTGATACAGGATTCTCCCTTTTCCAGACAATAATCCCTTACCTGATCCTCCACATTTGATTTCAGCTCTTCAAAATCATAATAGTATTCATCAAAGGACTCCATGACTGCGGTTCGAACTTCCCCCTGATCAGTTATGTAAATTGCACTTTCTTCGGGCTTAAATTGTGCACTGCATCCTGTCACTGAAAAAAACACTGTCAGAATCAGGATAAGACTTAAATGCTTCTTCATGTTTACCCTCCTATTGTCACATACATTATGTATTATACCTTTTACAACCCGGAATTTCAACAAATATCTTTGACACTTTCCAGTATTTCCAGAGACTTCATCGGTCTATCCAAAAACATCCCCCGCCATCGGTCCATGATCATTCGTATTTCGGCAAGAACCTCCTCTGAAACAGTGAAGGTATACAGTTTTTCTACTTCCGTACTGATTACATACTGCAGTGTATACAGTGTAGACGGCTGAATGCGGATCCGGTCCTTCGCAAGCTTCCCGCATTCCTCACAGACGCAGCCCCCCGCAAAAACAGAGAAATACTGCAGCTGCTGCTCATTCCCGCACTTTCTGCATGCAAAACACTCCGGATATTCTCCTGCACAGACAAACAGCTTCAGTTCATAGATATAGCGAACAAGTTCACGCTTTAAACTCTGCTTTGTCAGGGCCCTCAGCGACTGGTACAAAAGCTTCAGAACATCCGTTTCGTCATTGTTCTCTCTCGTATAATAATCAGCCAGCTCACAAAAATACATGCCGTAATAGGCAGCGCCGAAATCACTCATCAGTTCCGGAAAATAATTGGAGATATTGGTCTGAATCAGCGTATAGGCATCTCTGTTTTCAAGAACCAGAAAAGTTCCGAAAGCAAATGAATTCGTAGACGCGCGAAGTGCCGAATTCGGCCTTTTGGCCCCTCTCGCAAACGCTGTAATCCTGCCTCGTTCTTTTGTCAGGATGACTACCCTTTTATCATATTCACCTGCAGGAGCCGATGTCAGCACAATTCCTGTCAGGCTCACTGCATCTTTCATTTAAAACTCCTTATATATCTTTTTTATCATATCCGAAGTTTTTCATCATCAGATCACTGTCTCTCCAGTCCTTACGAACCTTTACCCAGATCTGAAGATTCACCTTCATATCCATCATTCGTTCGATTTCAAATCGGGCTGCACTGCCGATCTTTTTCAGCATCGCACCGCCTTTTCCGATAATAATTCCCTTATGGCTGTCTCTTTCGCAGATGATCGTAGCTTCGATATCCACAACTCTTCCATCCGGACGTTCCTTCATACGTTCGATCGTCACTGCGATTCCATGCGGAATCTCTTCATCCAGGCAGCGAAGTGCCTTTTCTCTGACCATTTCTGCAACGATCTGTCTCTGCGGCTGATCTGTGATGGTATCTTCATCATAAAACTGCGGTCCGTAAGGCAGATACTTGAAGATCACATCCAGTACCGTATCTGTATTCTGCCCGCGAAGCGCCGAAACCGGTACAATTTCCGCAAAATTACATACGTCTTTATATGCATCAATAAACTTCAGAATTTCTTCTTTCTTCACAGTGTCTACCTTATTGATCACAAGAACAACCGGTGTTTTGACTGTTTTTAACTGCTTTGCGATATGCTGTTCCCCTGCCCCGATATAGGTTGTCGGTTCTACAAGCCAGAGGATGACGTCGACTTCCGAAAATGTACGTTCTGCCACATTGACCATGTATTCACCCAGCTTGTTTTTTGCCTTGTGAATACCCGGGGTATCCAGAAAAATGATCTGCCCTCTTTCATCTGTATAAACCGTCTGAATACGATTTCTTGTTGTCTGGGGTTTATTTGAAGTAATCGCAATTTTCTGTCCGATCAGCCGATTCATCAATGTGGATTTTCCCACATTCGGCCTGCCGATCAGCGTTACAAATCCCGATTTAAAATTTACATTTGTATTCATAGTCCGCCTTTCTTTTAAGCCCGGAACAAAGATTCCAGCTTTCCAAACAGTTTCTCTTCCTTTTTCAGAAGTGCTTCATTACCAAGGACACAGAGTATATCATCTTCTATGATAGCTTCCACATAATCAGCCAGCCCGCGGATCGTTTCCGCATCACAGGATAACACCTCATCTCTTTCTTTCTGCAGCATTTCCACGGTAACACCGGAGAGCCATGCAGCCAGTGAACGCTGTCCCTTCATCGCCGGAGACAAAGGCGTATCCATCTCACTGATCGTCCCGATAATATATTTTACCATATCTCTGTCAGAGACCACAAAATTTTTCAGATAATCCACGGTATTTTTAAACACTTCCAGTGTCTTTACAAGATTCGGGTCTCTGTAGCTTACAAAATAGCCGGAACCGTTTCTCGCAAACCCGCTCATACATCCATAGGCGCCGCCTTTGACACGAATCCGGAGCCAGAGATAGTCATAGCTCAAAATAGACTTCAGCACACGCAGCGCTCCCGTATACGGCAGACCCTTCTTTTTAAAATCTCCGGCTACTGCAACATACTGTACCTGAGAAGCACTTAAAAAACCTTCATTCTTCTTTTCATACCGATAGGTTCTTGGCGCATTCTGTTCTGTTTTGTGACGCAGACACTGTTCCAGCACAGAAACACCTGATTCCAGACTTTCCAGTCCCTCTCTCTCACAGGTGATGCTGATCAGCAGGTTCTCCCGACAGAAAATGGAATCCATACATGCTTTCAGACGTTTGATCAGATTTTCCTTTTCTTCTTCAAAGCCGCTCTCCAGCTGTTCAATCACCCGATAAAATCCAACCCCGCTTGTCGCATCCGCAAATGCTGAGGACGAAGAAAAACAGGAAAGTGCTCTTGTTACCGCAGTCGAATGCCCATTTGCCTGCAGACTCATCTGCAGTCTGGATTTTAACTGAGCTATGATTTCATAGAGACGTTTTACATCATCAAGCTTTGATGTATTTATAATTTCCTCTATCATTTCAAAAATAAACGGCATTTGATCATTCAAAGCCTTCGCTCTCAGCTCATAAGTTGTAATATTTTTCGCTTCATCATCCGGATTGGTATATACACCCATTGCAGATGAAATTCCGCCGCTCTTACGGTTGATTTCATTAAACAGATCACCAAACTGATAGTTCTTTGTATCCACATATCCAAGCACACTTTTCAGAATCGCCGCATAAGGCAGCAGCTCTTCCGGCAGCTCATCCATACGAAAGACCAGGTTCAGATACACGATTCCATTGGTATTTAATTCATGGAACAGTACTTTTGTATCCCCTATGGCAAGTTCCTCATTTTGGAATGGACGTGCCTTTTTCCCGATATCTTCCAGTTTGAGAAGCGGGATCTTTTCCAGATCTTCCTGTGCGCTTTCTTCTTCCTGATATTCTTTTAAATGAAGTGTCTGTTTTACCAGCGCCTCACATTCTTCTTTGGAAAGTGCGGCTTTCAGCGCTGACAGCTTTTCTTCCAGTTCTTTTTCTCTCTGCTCAGCAAGACCTCTCTTCGGCTTGACCACCACAATGGCACCATGTGTATTTCCAAGCAGATAGGTTTGGATCAGTTTTTCAAAATAATTTGTCTGGATTTTTGCGCGCAGTCCCGCAAAAGTTTCCAATGCTTCCAGATGCACAAAAGGTCTTTCATCATCATACAGCCAACTGTCAAAAGCCTGCAGCCCATACATCAACCCCTTTGGATAGTTTCCGAAGTCAGCCTCTCTGTATCTGAATTCATAGTAATTCAGTCCGGATTCCAGTGCTTTTTTATCGAGCCCCTTATTCACCAGATTCTCCAGCGTCTGCCGGATCAATGTCACAAATGCGTCTTTCTGATCAGCATCGGTATTCTTCGCGATCACCGAAAAGATCGGCTGCAGAATCCCGTTATCGTAGGAGCTGATGATATCCTTCCCGATCTTTGCGTCCAGCAGAGCCTGCTTCAGAGGAGCTCCCGGTGCCGCAAGCAGTGCATATTCCAGAATCTGGAACGCCAGATAAAGTTCCTTATCCAGACTGGTCCCCACGACAACGTTATAGGAAAGATAAGTATGATCTTTTTCTTCTTCCGCTTCGGAAATCGGATATTCCAGTACCATTTCCCTGATTTCATCAAATGCCTTCTGCATCGGAATCGCAGAATCAATCGTTATCGCTGAGAAATGGCTCAAATATTCTTTATCCAGCCACTGCAGCTTCTCAACCATATCCATGTCTCCGTACAGATAAATATAACTGTTAGACGGATGGTAATATTTCTGATGAAAATCCAGAAACTGCTCCCATGTCAGTTCCGGAATCACCCGTGGATCCCCGCCGGATTCATTTCCATACGGAGTATCCGGAAACAGGGCTGCCATGATTTCCCGTTCCAGCACATCCTCCGGTGAAGAAAACGCACCCTTCATCTCATTATAAACAACCCCGTTGATCATCAAAGGAGCTTCTTCATTCTCCAGCTCATAATGCCATCCTTCCTGACGGAAGATTTCTTCCTTTTTATAAATATTCGGATAGAACACTGCATCCAGATATACATCCATCAGATTCTGAAAATCTGTATCGTTGCAGCTCGCAACCGGGTATACGGTCTTATCCGGGAAGGTCATTGCATTCAGAAATGTATTCAAAGAGCCTTTCGCCAGTTCCACAAAAGGGTCCTTCACCGGAAATTTTCCGGAACCGCACAAAACGGAATGTTCCAGAATATGAGGCAGTCCGGTACTGTCTGCCGGAGGTGTTCTGAAACCGATATGAAACACTTTATTCTCATCCTGATTGGACAACAGAACAATTCTCGCTCCGCTTTTTCTGTGTTTTAACAGATATCCGGTACTGTCCAGTTCTTTGATCTGATGTTTTTCCACCAGCTCATAAGCTGATAAATTTTCAATTTTCATTTATTATATCACTCCAAGTTTCTCTAATCTGTGACTATTATAACCACGGTTTCGCTATTATAACACAAAATCCCAAACCTTTCCACCCACGAAAAAAGGAGACCGCAAAACGGTCTCCCTGCATCTTCCGATTTTTATAAGTTTTCTTTGAAGAATGTTTCTAATGCAACGATTGCTGCATCTTCATCTTCACCGTCACATGTTACAGTAACTTCCTGTCCCTGTTTAACGCCCATGCTCATAACAGCCATGATTCTTTTCGCATCTGCTTTTTTTGCACCGTTGTCAATCGTAACCGCACATTTGAATCCTGCAGCCACTTTAACGAGCATTCCTGCCGGTCTTGCGTGAATTCCCAATGCGTCCTGTACAGTGTATTTCATTTCTTTCATGATAAAACTCTCCTTTAATGAATGATATAATATTATATTAATCCGTTTCACGGATTTTTTTACGTAATTCCAATGTAAATACAGGTGAAACTGAAAGCTCATCAATACCCATCTGAATAAATCTTCTTGTGAGTTCCATATCAGCACCCAATTCACCGCAGATACCGCACCACGCACCATGTGCATGAGCATTTTCGATCGTTTTCTGAATCATGCGAAGAACCGCTTCATGATGCGGATCATAAATATTGTCCAGAGACTGATTCTGACGGTCGATTGCCAGTGTATACTGAGTCAGATCGTTTGTACCGATACTGAAAAATTCAACTTCTGCCGCAAGCAGATCACTGATCATAACAGCAGCCGGTGTCTCAATCATGATACCGAGCTCTACATCACCGAACGGGATATCCTCTCTTGTAAGTTCCTCTTTGACTTCCGCTACGATTTCCTTAATGCGGACGATCTCGCTTACTGAAATGATCATCGGGAACATAATGGAAACCTTTCCGTATGCGGATGCACGATAGATCGCACGAAGCTGCGTTTTGAACATATCCACTCTGTCAAGACAGATACGGATCGCTCTGAATCCCATTGCCGGATTTTCTTCCTTCGGAATGTTGAAGTAGTCCGCCTGCTTGTCTGCACCGATATCCAGTGTACGGATGATAACTTTCTTTCCTCCCATTCTGGAAACAACTGTTTTGTATGCTTCAAACTGCTCATCCTCTGTCGGATAAGTATCTCTTCCCAGATATAAGAATTCGCTGCGGAATAAGCCGATACCTTCGGAATCATTTTCCAGAACCGCGTCAACATCTTCCACACCGCCGATGTTTGCATATAAGTGAACATGCTTTCCGCTCTTTGTAACTGTCGGAAGTCCCTTTAATGCCTGTAACATCTGTCTGTGTTCTTCAGCACGTTTTTTCTTTTCTTTCATTTCGGCAAGTGTCACTTCATCCGGTTCGATATGGATCAGACCTGTAAATCCGTCAACAACTGCCATCTTTCCGTTATATTCTGTGGAAAGTTCAATATCTGTAGTTACCAGAGAAGGAATGTTCATCATACGTGCAAGGATGGCTGTATGAGAGTTTGCACTGCCCTTCTGTGTAACGATCGCAAGCATTTTATCCTTTTCAAACTGAACGGTTTCACTTGGAGCAAGGTCTTCAGCCAGGATAATCACCGGTTCCGGCATCGCTTCCGGGCTCACCTGAGTTCCGTTCAGGATAGAGATCACCCTGTCAGAAACATCTTTTACGTCCACTGCACGTCCGCTCATGTATTCATCGTTCATTGCGATAAACATTGCGGCAAACTGTTCTGCTGTAACGAATACCGCATATTCTGCGTTCACTTTGTCCTGTTCTATGATTCCCTGAATACCTTCCACATAATCAAGGTCATCGAGAAGCTGCTGATGCATCTCAAAAATCATCGCTTCTTCTTCACCAATGTCTTTACATGTTTTTTCATACAAAGCCTGGAGCTGTGTAATCGCTTTTTCTTTTGCAGCTAAAAATCTGTTAAATTCAGCTTCTGCATCTTCGATCTGGTATTTTTCCACTGTATTATCCGCTTTCTTATAAACGAAGATCTTACCAATGGCAACACCGGAAAATACACTTTTTCCCTGACATGTAATCATAACCAAATTCTCCTTTTAATTTCTTTTAAGATGTCTCTTTTAATTTTCTTAACAATTTTCACAAAAAGATACGTCTCATTATTCATTCATAGATCAAATATAGCAGTTTTGCACAATATAGTCAACTTTTTTAAGCTGAAAATATGTATTTGCCATAAATCGGAATCAAATACTTCCGACAAAGAAAAAGTCCGAAATCAACACTTCGGACTATCTTTGCTTTTCTTATTCTTCAACGGTTTCTTCTGCTGCAGCGGTTTCTGCCGCTTCGGCTTCCGCTTCATCTTCTCCGAGAATATGAATTTTTTCTTTAGCCAGTTCCTCCACAGCCATGGATAATGCTTTTTTTCCATATGGGCTGACCTTCGGTTCGTCACCTGCGATAATCTGTCTCGCACGCTTGCTCGTTGCCATCACAATAGAATATCTGCTGTTTACTACAGGTGTATCCCCCTCTTCAATCCCGCTGTTTACTACTTTCATTAAATCAGAATAAGATGGATGTAACATATTTATTCCCCTTTCGAAAATTCTTTTAATTGTTCTCTTAATTGTTCAATATCATCCAGTCTTCTGGATATTTTATTGTGCTCAGAGCAGATCACGCGATGAACTTCATTCACACATTCATCCAGATCATCATTTACGATCAGATAATCATAGTTTTCGATTCCCTGAGATTCCTCTGCTGCTCTTGCAAGCCGGTTTTGAATCACTTCTTCTGTTTCGGTTCCTCTGCCGACAAGACGTTCTTTTAAAACCGCAGCACTTGGCGGAGCAATAAACAGCAGAAGTGTGTCCGGAAATTTTTCTTTGATCTTTAATGCTCCCTGTATTTCAATCTCCAGGATCACGTTCTTCCCTGCCTGCAGCTGATCTTCCACATATTTCCTGGGAGTTCCGTAATAGTTTCCAACATAACTTGCATGTTCTATGAAAGCATCTTCTTCCATCATTTTTTCAAATTCTTCTTTGGTTTTGAAGAAATACTCTCTTCCGTCCGCTTCTCCTTCGCGGGGAGCTCTTGTAGTTGCCGAAACAGACAGCGCATATACATCATAGTCGCTGACCAGTCTTTTTACAACAGTTCCTTTTCCGACTCCGGAAAAACCGGAAATCACAACGAGGATTCCTTTATCATTCATCATTGCCCTCTCCCATTATTCAATATTCTGAATCTGCTCACGTACCTTTTCGACTTCTGTTTTCAAATCGATCGCTCTATTGGATACCTGCAGATCATTCGCCTTGGAAAGGATCGTGTTTGCCTCACGGTTCATTTCCTGTGCAATAAAGTCGAGTTTTCTTCCGATTGCACCGCCGGCCTCCAGGGTAGAGCGTGTATGTTCAATATGGCTTCTCAGTCGGACAATTTCTTCATCCACACAGATTCTGTCGGCAAAGATCGTTACCTCCGCAGCAATTCGGCTCTCCTCAATATGAACATCTGCCAGGAGTTCCTTTACCCTATCTTCCAGTTTCTGACGATATTCTCCTATAATCTCCGGCGAACGTACGGAAATATAATCCACACAGACAAGCATCTCATCCAGCTTTGCGATCAGATCCTTTTTCAGGTTTTCTCCTTCTTTTTCTCTGGCTGCGGTCAACTGACTGCACGCACCTCTCAGAGCCTTTTCCAGAAGACTCCAAAGTTCCTCTTCATCTGCCTGATGTTCTTCCATGGAAAGCACCTCCGGATATCTGGAAAGTACAGATACACGGATATCATCTTCTATATCAAATTCATCCGCCATTTCACGAAGATATTTCAGATATTCTCCGGCCAGCCCTTTATTATATATTAAAGAAAAATTGTTTTCAGCAGAATCCTCATAGGTCACGAAGAGATCAACTTTTCCTCTCTGAATATATTCCTTCAGAAGATTACGGATCGCCGATTCGAAGAAGTTTAATTTCTTCGGCATTTTTACATTCAGATCGAGATATCTGTGATTTACGGATTTCATCTCGACAGTCATTTTTCTGGTGCCTTCGGAAACTTCACATCTCCCAAAGCCCGTCATACTTTTCACCATATTATTATCTCGCTTTATATCATTTCAAATTTATACGCAGAATCATTATAGTTGATTTGAAATTCATCGTCAAGTATAATAGATAACAGTGTAAACTTACACAGGAGGTATATCTATGGCTTTTGATGGTATTACCATTGCAAATATTGTAAAAGAATTAAATACCGTCCTTCTCGGAGGACGTATCGGAAAAATTGCACAGCCGGAAAAGGATGAGCTTCTGCTGACGATCAAAAGTGCTTCCGGCAGCTATCGGCTGCTGATCAGCGCAAGTGCTTCTCTTCCGCTGATCTACCTGACCGAAACAAACAAGCCGGGACCTATGACGGCACCGGGCTTCTGTATGCTGCTGCGCAAGCACATCGGTGGCGGCCGTATCATCGGAATCGAACAGCCGGGGCTGGAAAGGATCATCCGGTTTCATATCGAACATCTGGATGAAATGGGGGACCTGTGCCGTAAAACACTGATCGCAGAAATCATGGGAAAACACAGTAATATTATTTTCTGCGACGAAGACAATCGGATTATTGACAGCATCAAGCATGTATCTCTGCAGATGAGTTCCGTCCGGGAGGTACTGCCGGGACGTCAGTATTTCATACCTGTGACTCAGAATAAAGCAGACCCTTTCGACCTTTCTTTTGAAAGTTTCAGAGAACTGATCCACTCGAAATCCACGAAACTGCCCAAGACCATCTACACATCCTACACCGGAATCAGTCCGGTGATCGCAAACGAAATCGTACACCGCAGCGGTCTGTTTGAAGAGATGTCAGGAAATTCACTTTCCGAAACAGAACTGCTCCATCTGTACAAAACATTTTCCTATCTGATGGAAGATGTGACATCCGGCAGCTTTATGCCGCAGATCATTTATTCCGAAGATGGCCCGATTGAATACGCTTCGCTGCCGCTGACCATGTATCAGGATTACAGAAAGGAATCCTTTGACAGCATTTCACTTTTGTTGGAAAATTATTACGCTTCAAGAAATACAGTCACAAGAATCCGACAGCGTTCTTCCGATCTGCGAAGGGTGGTACAGACCTCCTTAGACCGCAACCGAAAAAAATACGATCTGCAGTTAAAGCAGTTAAAGGATACGGAGAAAAGGGATACCTACCGTGTATACGGCGAACTGCTGAACACCTACGGATACGGTGCTGCTCCCGGCGCACGTTCTCTGGAGGCTTTAAACTATTATACGAACGAAACGATCATCATCCCGTTAGACCCTCAGCTGAGCGCCACGGAAAACGCAAAGAAATATTTTGAAAAATATAACAAGGCAAAACGTACACACGAAGCCGTAACCGGACTGCTGCAGGAAACCTCGGATGAGATACGTCATCTGGAAAGCATCAGCAATTCCCTGGACATTGCACTTTCCGAAGAGGATCTGACACCGATCAAAGAGGAACTGACAGACTACGGATATATCCGCAGAAAATATACCAAAGGCAAAAAGCCAAAGATCACTTCAAAACCTTTTCACTTTATTTCTTCTGACGGATTCCATATATATGTAGGAAAAAACAATCTCCAGAACGAAGAACTGACCTTTAAGTTTGCCACAGGCAATGACTGGTGGTTCCACGCAAAAGGCGTCCCGGGTTCCCACGTCATAGTAAAAGCTGAAGGAGCAGAAATTCCTGACAGGACCTTCGAAGAGGCAGGGCGTCTGGCTGCCTATTACTCCCAGGCCCGCGGCAATGATAAAGTAGAAATTGACTACATTCAAAAAAAACAGATCAGAAAGCCAAACGGCGGAAAGCCGGGGTTTGTTGTATATTATACCAACTACTCCATGGTCATTGATTCCGACATCACAAATATTAAGCAGCTATAGCAAGAAAAGCCCTCCCGGAGCCCGGGAGAGCTTTTTTGCTATACATTCTGAGAAACAGTTATCTGGCTGCTCTTCCATAAACTTCAAATTCGGTAACGCCGACACCATTTCCGGCCGCTGCCGTATTCAGAGTATTGAAATACAACCTTACATATCTGCATGTAACAGCTGTTTCGAAGTCAACAGTTTCTACCGGATGGGTAGGTCCGTTGTTTTCCTTGGTCAACTCATCCGTCACATCTGTCCATTCTGCTCCATCGTCAGAAACCTGAACTTTCCAGGAAGTCGGATAGATCTTGTTAAAATAGCGGACGATGATCTGATGAATTTCGCTGCTCTTTCCAAGGTCAACTGCCACCCATGCATCACCTATGTCTTGCTGACCGCTTTTGATGAAGTTACTGTCCCATTTTGTAGCAGTATTTCCATCCACTACATAATCTTTATTTCCATCACTGGTTCCGGATACGGTAACTGTTTTTCCCAAAGCGATATTGGTGATCGGTGTTTCCTGTCCGCCATCCAGGATTACCAGTTCAACATATTCGCCGATATCATCTGTAGCGGAATCTCCCAGACTGATACTCAGTTCATGAATCGCAGCATTTTCTTCTGCTTCCCATTCAATGCGCAAGGCAATCAACGCCTCAATTTCAGATGTATCAAATACAGCTACACTCTTATTCAGTGTGCCGAGCAATTCCTTACCGGAAGCTGTTACCGCATAGATCTTCGCATTTCCGGCTGTTCCCTGTAATACTGAGACCTGTGTAACCGCCGCATTGTCGATAAGGCGGTATTCAATATAATCACCTGTCTTTGCATTTGCCGCAAATAAGGTCGCAATGTTTTTATCCACTGCCGCATTCAGATTTCCTGTCATGCTGCTGACGATCTGCGCTGCCGCAGCACCTGCTTCTGCGTTTGCATTGATCCGGATTTCATACAGCTTTAACGGATTGCTGTTTGTGCCTGTAAACAGGATTCTCATATATCTTGCATTTGCGCCTTCTCCGTCGCCGCGTACATAGCGGTACGGAACTTCGAATACAGAGTTGTCATTGACTACTTCTGCCACATCTGTCCAGACTGCATTATCTTCGGAAATCTGAATCTTCGCATCATAAAAACGCTGTGCACCGTCAGATGTCACTGCAGTCACATCATGGACTTCAATCATTTTGCCCAGATCAAATGTCACATAGGTATCTTTCGTCTGGCTTCCGGAAGTCAGAACATAGGTTGACAGGTCACCGTCAAACAGATTTTCATATTTTCCTTCTGCAAGACCTGCTGTTGTACCTGTCAGATAAGACGGATCTGCTGTCAGGTATTTAAGCGTCATGCCGATTTTTGTGATATCTGTTGTGACTGCCGCCCCGGTTTTGTTGATCAGACGCAAATATCTCACTCCTGCAGAATCTGATATTTCATCCGCTTCCTTCCATACGATCTCATTATAAGAACATTCCAGATTCAATCCGTCTGCAGTAATATCTTTTACGAATGCGGACGCCGCTGCCGGTGTATCCAGTTTGATACCGATATATTCTCCGGATGCCAGTGTCACATTTTCCAGATTCCTTACACTTACCTCTGCACCTTCAAACGTTAACGGAGTCTTTTTCAATGCTTCAATATTTGTATAAACTCTGTCATGTGTTTCGATCTTTTTATTGACTGTAAACTCTCTGACATAAGTCCAGTAATCCGGTTTGTTAGCCGTTCCCGTTTCCGTCAGATAATATCTTACATATCTGGCTTTGACATTCAGCCCGTCAATAGAAATCTTATGTCCATCTAATTCCACAACAGCCTCTGTCAGATCCGTCCAGTGTTCTCCATCTTCCGAATACTGAAGCACTGCTTTATGGAAGATATCATGATGAGTATCTGTTGTTCCCTGAAGAATCTCAATATCTCTGACCGTAATGACTCTTCCGAGATCCAGTCCGAAGAAATCTCCCTGCTGCTGAACAATCGTCCATCCTGCATAGGTATTTACATCGCCATCGTACATTTTACGACCGTTGCTGTCTGCCGCGAGTTCTCTTCCTCCGATCACAGCATATAATACCGGATCCACCGTATCATCTGATGGATTCAGAATCGGTGAAAGTTCATTTTTTGCCGTATTGATTGCCATGGAAACAAACGGCGCCAGCCTCTTGCTTCCGGCATTCGCAAAGGATCCTGCCAGGTCAGCAGCCGGCACCTGATAAGTATATGCTGTATCATAGCTTCGGCTTGCTGCGCTCAGTTTTTCCCAGCCTGTTGAAGCATCTCCCTGATCGAGTGCAATCAGGCTTTCCAGCGCTGCAGCACCTGCATCAGCAATGTCATTCAGGCAGTTCATCCACGGATCCAGTTCTTCCACCAGATTACGATTCGTGCAGTTTTCTCTGAAATCCGTGATCGCAGATACAATGTCCTGAAATTCCCGAAGCAGCATCTGTACATCCGCATTTTCAGCCAGAGAATCTCCTGATTCTATTGCTGTTTTCACAGCTTCAATGGTATCTGCCAGATATTCGGACTCGTTGAAGCCCGGAACACGGCTGGAGTTCGGTGCATTGGAAATATTGCTTGCGATCTTGAAGTAGGAATCCTTCACTTCCGGCTGAAGGAAATCAAAGGCACTTTCCCATACTTCCTGTGCGTATTCCGAATAATCGTTGTTATTCCATACCAGACATCCCAGCTGATATAATCCAACTTCGTTTGCATAGGCATATCTGCACGGATTTGAATGGAATCCCGCAAGTCCCGTCACGTTATCTCTTGCATAGTAGGTAATATCTCCAAGGAAAATACCGGTCTTTGCATGTTCATTTACCGGATAATTCAGCCAGAAGTCCGGTGCATGACCTGATTTTTCCGTCAGGAAATCTACGGTACTCTGTGTGATCGGTGAATTTACATCATCGCCGGTCCAGTAGATATTGATATCTTTGTCCAGCTTCTGCAATGCCGCCAGTTCCGCACCGTTTCCGGACCATGCTCTGTTATATCCCTGCGGACAGTAAGTCAGTGGCTCACATCCTTTTTCTTTCAGATAGCCGTTCAGCATGTTCAATACTTCTACCACTGTCTCATGGGAACCGCTTCCAAAGTCATCGTTCAAAACATCAATTTTTCGAACACCGATACCGATCAGCTGATCAAGCTTCGCTGTCAGCTTTGCGTACTGTGACGCGAAATTGGCATCATTCGTACCTGAAAAACTTCCGAAGAAACTTCCGAGATGAATGGACCATGCAAATTTCACCTTTGTTTCTTCTCCCACCTGTACCAGGTGCTCTAACTGTGCCAGTGTATCTGCCGGATAGAGTTCTGCCCATTTATTGGTATGATAAGCATCACCTTTTGCAGCATATACATAACTGTTCATTTTTACAGTTCTTCCGAATCTCATCAGGTCTTCACGTTCATCAAAGTTCCATGCGCCATAAAAACCTTCAATATAACCTCGTGTTGCAACAGATGCATAATCCTCCACATGTGCTTCTACGAATTTTTCGCCGTCAAAAGAGGCAAACAGCATCTGAAGTGTAGCCACACCATAATAGACACTGTCCGTATCTTTTCCCTCGATCACAATACATCCGTCTTTTGCATCCAGCATGTATGCATCATTTCTGGTATACAGATCATCGGAAGCGACAATCTCATCCGCATATACATCGACGTACTCTCCGGAGCCTTCGATTCCAAGCAGAATATTGGTTTTTCCTTCTGACGGTCTTTCGGCAGTCACAAAGTTCACTTCATAATCTGTCAGAATTTCTTTAACGAAGTTCATCGTATATTCATCAATACCTTCCTCTGCTACGATGACCACTTCATCAGTTAATTCAAAAGCATAGCCTTCATAGGAAATGCTCTGCGGTATCGGATAAATAGAATATACCGAATCATCGGCTACCGGTTCATCCGGTATTTCTGTAATGTCGTCAGCCCTGAAAAGGAATGTCACCACCTGTGCCCGGGTACATCCCATTTCCGGTGCAAATGTATCTTCTGTCCAGCCTTCCGTAATTTTGTTTTCCACTGCCCAGGCTACGGCATCTGCATAATACGCCTCCGAATCCACATCTGTAAATGCTGCAGGTTCCGTCGGTTTCGGACATTCATCTGCTCTCCATAAAATTGTTACTGCCTGACCTCTGGTAACAGTTCTGGCCGGGGCGAACAGTTTTTCTGTCCAGCCTTCTGTAATTTTGTTTTCCACTGCCCAGGCTACGGCCTTCGCATAGTATGCATCTGATGCCACATCGTCAAATACTGCTGTATTTTCCGCTTCCGGACACTCATTTGCTCTCCACAAAAATGTTACTACCTGACCTCTGGTACAGGTCCTGTCCGGGGCGAACAGTTTTTCTGTCCAGCCTTCTGTAATTCCGTTTTCCACTGCCCAGGACACTGCATCACTGAAATAATCATCGGCTTTTACATCGTCAAAACCCTCATTACTCTCAGCCGCATATACAGGTACGGATGAAACCGTCAGGGCCACCAGCACCGCCGCAAGACTTATTTTTTTAATAATTTTATTCATTTTACCCCAATTCCTCAAAGAGGCCCGGCTACAGCAGAAAGCAGTTCTGCTTTTGCCAAGCCTCTTCTCAATTACTAACTATCCAACAATTTGCTACAGGATATTTGTTATTTTGCTCTGTAGAGGAAGGTCACAATCTGGCCTCTGGTACATTCTGTTTCCGGTGCAAATGTATCTTCTGTCCAGCCCTCTGTAATGTTGTTTTCCACTGCCCAGGCTACTGCATCTGCATAATATGCATCTGGTGCAACATCTGCAAAATCTGATGCCTGATCCGGCTGCGGTCGATTGGCTGCTCTCCACAGGAAGGTTACTACCTGACCTCTGGTAACAGTCCTATCCGGTGCAAATGTATCTTCTGTCCAGCCTTCTGTAATTCCGTTTTCCACTGCCCAGGCTACTGCATCTGCACATTCTGCATCTTCAGGTACATCTGAGAATCCGGATTCATTTTCTGCTTTCAGGCATCCGTTTGCTCTCCACAGGAAGGTTACCACCTGACCTCTGGTACATCCCAATTCCGGAGCAAATGTATCTTCTGTCCAGCCTTCTGTAATGTTGTTTCCCACTGCCCAGAGTACTGCATGGTAGAAATAATCTCCTTCAGAAACATCTGTAAACGTATTTTCAGGTTCTGCAGGTCTTACAGTTAATTCCAGGGAAACTCTTGCAAGCAGCAGATTTGCTGTTGCTGTTTCTACATCTTTTGCTGTAGAGTCTGCACTATTAACAACAGCTATCGCAGTTTCCACTGCCTCTGCAAATACATTCCATGATTCTTCTGTAAACAGTTCCTTCATTTCTGCCAGTTCTTCTGCTTCTGCAATTAAAGCTTCCAGATCTGCGGTATCTTTTTCAGATGGAACAAGGCAAACCTTGATCTCTGCTGCATTTGCGAATCCACCCATACCTGCGACTACATTCAGACGAACAAATTTGGCTTCTACAGGGTCAAAGGATACGGTTTTGGCAGAAGCATCTCCCTTCCATGTTCCTTCTGCGACCTTCGTATAATCGCTTCCGTCTTTACTTACTTCAATCGTATAGGAAGTAACGTTACCGTTTGTTCCTGACTGTCTCGGTAAGTAGTAGAAGCCTTCAATTTCATTGACTCCATCCATTTCAAGCTGAATCCAGTGAGGCCCGGCTGCATCCCATTTTGAGTGCCAGAAGGTACCTTCCTGACCGTCAATCGCATTTTTGGCAGGTGTATTTTCACCTAATGTTTCCTGGCTGGATGCTGTAACCTTTGCCAGTGCATTGTTATAATAATCCGAATCAGAATTATCAATCAGTACCAATTCACTTAATGCTTTTCTTAACATAGCTTCATAGCTATCGACCATATCCTGCATAGCTGCCGGTAATGCATACTGAACTTTGTCCACTGCTGCAGTTAATGCTGCTGCGGATTCCGGTGTAAATACGGAAAGATCTTCCGGAACGATTGCCAGATATGCTTCAACTCTGGAGTAGTCAGCTTTTTCATACTCAGCATCTGCCAGAATTGCTTCAATTCCCTCTTTGACTGCCGCCATTTCTTCAACTGAAGGTGCAAACTGAGCAGAAAGCACTGCTGCTTCTTCGATCAATGATGATAATTCAGCATTGGTATTGCCTTGCGCAAGGTAGGACTGAGCAATTAATACTGCCATTTCCATACCGGCTGCAGAAGCATACTCGGCATCAACACCGATACGAAGATCTGTAACGTAACCAACAAATGCCTTTGTTTCGCTTCCGATTCTTGCAGTCGGGAACATACAGGTTGCTTTTAATGGTCTTCCTTCTGCCATTTCGCCGTCACCGATCACATCTGTGAGCACGCCGTTTACATAGAGAGAAATTACTTCATATTCATTTTTAAATTCCAGTTCAACCCATTCATTCACCGGAAGTTCATAGCTGAAAGAGTAGTCATGATTTTCTCTTGTGATACCAACCTTACCTGTGGAGCCCTGAACTGCTTTGATGCTGCCATATGCAGATTCAAGGAGGATCTGATCTTCTGTGCTGTCAGATGTGCGTTTCACCTTCACACGTAAATCGTTTCCTAATCCGACAGTTTCAAGTCCTGTTGTAATATAGCTTTCACCGCCCTGTAATTTCAGAGCTTCTTTGTAATCAACGGTTGTCACCTCAGCGTTTTTCGCTGCCAATTCTTTCATGTCAGTGGCTGTGAACTGCGCGATTCTGCCGTTTTCGTCAGCTTCTGCTTTGTAACCGAAATCTGTGCTTGGAGCATCGCCCATGAAGTTATTGACTGCCTGAGCTTCTGCTAAAGTCATAGAACCTTTTCCCCAGAGTTTGGCTGCCATCAGACCCATTTTTTCGCACATACGAACGTAGCAGTCATATTCGCTGATACCGTTTTCCTTCATATCCATCATGTCGTTCCATAATGCGATTGCACCACCAACCATCTGTTTATCACCGGCCGGGATCGTCACACCGTCTGCAGCATTGATCGCCGCATTGTAAAGTGTGGATGCATTCAGATAGTCATAGTAATACCCTGCGTTTGGTACGATATAGTAATGTCCGTCATTACAGTTGATCAGTTCGAAACCGAGCTTATACATTTCATGCATATTTGCCCATCCATAGTTCCAGATGTTCATCTGTGCACCTGTACCGTCTACGTATACACTGCCGTCACCTTTGATCGATGTTAAGCTTCCCCAGATACGCGGCTTTCTGCCGGATTCTTTTACATAGGAAAGCATGTCATTACAGAATGTACGGAATGCATTCGGAGCAGCTGTGTACTCGTCACATCCGATATGTACGACTGTATCCTGTGTAAATACAGGATCCTCTCCGTCCATGTATTCGCCGAAAATACTCTGTACAAATTCCAAGGAGTCATCATACTGATTTGCCAGATCCAGATGGTCGTTCTGACGTCCGTTTGTACCTGTACGTAAGTCCGGACGAACCTTTGTCAGTGCCAGGGAATGTGCCGGAACATCGATTTCCGGAACGATATTGACACCATATACTTTCGACTCATTGATGAAGTCTCTGAATTCATCTTTTGTATAGAATACATCTTTGCTTGTCAGATCTGCTTTATTCTTGCCGTCATTTCCGCCTTCCTTAATATCGGATTCCAGACGGAAGCCTGAATATGCATCCATAGGATCAAGACCCTTGCTTGAATAGTTTTCAAGGAAGATGTAGTTGTCGTTTAAGTGAATCTGGAAGTCATTCATTTTATACCAGGACAGCTGTTTTACCATCTGTTCCAGGAAATCCAATGTGAATGTCTTACGTCCAACGTCCATGATCAAACCACGAACACTGTACAGAGGGTAGTCTCTTGTGATACCCTTTGGCATGGTTGTGTTTTCACCCTGTTTTAAAGTCTGAAGGATCGTTCTTGTAGCCCAGTAAGCACCTGTTGCTGTATAAGCTTCAACAGTTACTTTTTCATCAATTTCAAGAATATAGCCTTCGTCCTGAAGTCCTTTGGATTCATCTTCTGTCAATGTAAGACTGAAATCTCCGTCAGCCGCTTCGCCCTTAACCACTTCGATAGAGTTTCCTGTCATATCTTCGTAATCTGCAGCAAATGCTTCTGCTGTTGCTTTCAGTTCATCGTCTGCATATACGATTCTGGCAGAATCAGTTACTGTGAAATCACCTGTGTAACCTTTCCATTCTCTTAATTCAGGAATAATCACCGGAGCCGCATTATCGCCTTCTTCCTGCTGATAAGTACCCGGAACTGTCACTTCTACCTCTGTAAATTCATAATCATTTGCATTCTTATCATTTACAGTTTTAAAGGATACTTTTACAGTAGTATCTACGATCGGTTCGTAGATCTCCAGATTGTCACCGATAACCTGCTCGTAATCTGTACCATTGTATGTAGTCGTGTAGCCATCCATTTCAGGAATGTTTACAGTTAATTTCTCATCACCTTTTTGAGGTGTGTCTACAGTAATTTCTTCCTTTACAGGCGGTGTAAAAATGCCGCTGTAAATTTCCATTTCATAAATTGAAACCGTATTCCATGTAACACCGCCGTCCGGATCCTCTGCCGTAAACGAATCGATGTACAGACGCACATGCCGTGCCTGCACCGGTTCATCCAGAACAATGATATCTTCCAGTGCTGCCGGTCTGGCATTGATGACCTTTGCATCTGTCCATTCCTGTCCGTCTTCGCTGACCTGAATTCTGTAGCCTGTAACTTTTCTCGTTTCCCAGAAAAGACGTACCGACTGTACGGTTTCCACTGAACCCAGATCCACTGAAACCCAGTGAGGAGCATTTCCGGAGCTGGACCAGCGCGATTCCCTTGAGGTTGTATCACCGTCTACTGCTTTGTCCGCACCGAGGTAGCTTACTTCAGATGCATTTGCAGTTGCTGTCTTCCCAAGCGCAAGGTTCTCGCCTGACTCAGCAGCTGCAGAAACTTCGTATTCTGAACCTGCAGCTGCAGCGGTGGCAGGAACTGCCTGAAACACCATTGCCATGGCAAGCAGAATACTGAAAAGTCTTTTTTTCATTTTTCTTTCCCCCTTTGTCTTTTTTCACAAAATATGTCCATCATTTTTTGGGCATAAAACATGAACATATAGTAATATACTATCATAAACTCCATTCCTTAGGTACTGGATTTTTACATTTTTATCAAAAACATCCAAAAAGGATTATGCATATTATACATAATCCTTTTTTGACACGCTATTGATTTTTTATAATTTTTTAATTACAACTGAGCCATAAATCTTTCGAAGGCTGCTCTTCCTTCTTCCGTACACTTATAAACACCGGCGTCCTCCAGCACATGAACAAACACCTTTCCGATTTCTTCCTGAAGGATTCCCATGGTATTTTCTTCCGTAAATTCATAGTTGTCTTTGAATGTATCATACCAGTCTGCATGTTTTTCCAGGTTTTCAGATGCTCTTAAATCTTTTCCGGTCAGAATCGCATCTTTCATTTCTTCCATTTCCGCTTTTAATCTGGCAGGAAGTACTGCAAGACCCATAACCTCGATCAGACCGATATTTTCTTTCTTAATATGGTGATATTCTGCATGCGGATGATATACACCCAACGGACATTCCTCTGTGGTAATGTTGTTTCGAAGGGTTAAATCCATTTCATAGACATCACCGACTTTTCTGGCAATCGGTGTAATCGTGTTATGAGGTTCACCATCTGTCTCTGCAAAGATAAATGCAGCTTCATCTGTATATCCTCTCCAGCTCTTCAAAATATGATCCGCAAGTTCTACCAGTCTCTCATCTTCTTTACTGCGGATACGAATGACAGACAGCGGCCAGTTTACGATTCCTACCTCTACATCTTCAAATCCGTGAATCACATATTTCTTTTCCATCGGAGCTTTTGCCATCGCAAACGTATAATGGCCGCCCTGGAAATGGTCGTGGCTTAAAATGGATCCTCCTACGATCGGAAGGTCTGCATTAGAGCCAAGGAAATAATGAGGAAACAGTTTCACGAAGTCAAACAGTTTACGGAAAGCTGCTCTTTCGATCTTCATCGGTGTATGTTCACCGTTAAACACGATACAGTGTTCATTGTAATAAACATACGGTGAATACTGCATACCCCATCTGCTCTCATTGATCGTAATCGGAATGATTCTGTGGTTCTGTCTTGCCGGATGGTTCATTCTTCCCGCATATCCTTCATTTTCCATACAGAGCAGACATTTCGGATAAGAAGACTGTTTTGCGTTTTTAGCTGCCGCAATGGCCTTCGGATCCTTTTCCGGTTTGCTTAAGTTGATCGTAATGTCGATCTCACCGTAAGGTGAATCCACTTTCCATTTTAAGTCTTTTTTCACGCGATATGTACGAATATAATCTGTTGCCTGGCTGAATGCATAATAATAATCTGTCGCTTTTACAGGATCCTGCGCATATAATTCCCAGAACTGATCAATCACCTGTTTCGGTCTCGGTACAAGACAGGACATGATCTTTGTATCAAACAGGTCTCTGGAGGTCACGCCGTTGTCTTCCAGGATACCCTGTTCATATGCGTAATCCAGCATATTATTCAGGATGTCTTCCAGCACAATCTCCCCAAGTTCTGCCGGTTCGTCATATTCGTCCATTCCGAGCAGGTCCAGCAGAAGATTCGTCGTAAAGATCTTTTCCTCTGTCGGTACAAGCCCTGTATCCATACCATACCGTACCAGCTTTGCAATTTCCAAATTCATGTTCATAGTAATCGTTCCCCTCTCCTTTAACTTTCTGTTATATTCATAACCAGTCATTTTTATTATACTGGAATTTCCGCAAAAGATAAAGAGTGCAAATGTCGTTACAACATGTAAATTTGTTGCACATATTATCCGTTTCTTATATAATAGGATACAGAAAAAAACTGCAAAGGAGTATCACCATGGAAGGAAATTTAAAAAACTCATATAAAGCGCTGGAGAAGAACCTGATGTCCTTAAGTGTCTGCAATGTAGGCAATCAGAAATGTGAGCCTCTCTATCAGTGGGGACCGGGTGTACGTGACCATTATCTCATCCACCACATCACCGCCGGAAAAGGCTTTTATACCTGTGCCGATAAGACCTACGAGCTGCATGCCGGTGATTCCTTTCTCGTCTACCCGAATACAGAGATCACCTACTGTGCGGACAGGAACGACCCGTGGGAATATGTCTGGGTCGGCTTTTCCGGAAGTGATGCTCCATCAATCTTAAAAGCCACCGACTTCCGGAAAAACTCACCGGTCATCATTAATAATCCGATGAGCGATGCGATCGAACGCCAGATCCATCATATTTTCGAAGCGCGCGGAAACGAATTCGAACACGCCGTGGAAATGACCGGAAGACTCTATACAACTCTGGCACTTTTTATGAAAAGCGCCAGCCGCCAGGAACAGAAGAATTCTTATGCCACCTATGCCGGAAAAGCCGTGGAATACATCTCCGCCCGTTATTCCTACCCGATTACCATCGAAGACATTGCCGATTATATCGGCATCAGCCGAAGTCACCTGTTTCGGTCTTTTGAAAAAACAATCGGAAAATCTCCAAAAGAATACCTGACGGAATATCGGATCCGCCAGGCATGTATTTTACTAAAAAAATCCGATCTGTCCATTACAGCAATCGCAAATTCTGTAGGATTTGACAACAGCCTCTATTTTTCCAAAGCCTTTCACAAAGCAAAAGGAATGGCACCGCGAGACTATGCAAAATCACATCGGACGCTTAAATCACTCTGATTTTCAAAACTCCTTCAATATTTTTCATTTTTTCAATCGCTTCCGCGCTTGGAGCCTCTGAAAGATCAAACATGGAATAGGCATAATCTCCCCTGCTTGCATTGGTCATATGCTCAATGTTCAATCCGTTTTCGGTGATGATTCCCGTAAACTGATTCAGCATATTTTTGATATTTTTATGACAGATGGAAACGCGCGCAAACTCTCCCGCAACACCCATATCACAATTCGGGTAATTCACGGAATTTTTAATATTTCCATTTTCCAGAAAATCTCTGATTTCCGAAACAGCCATAGCTGCACAGTTGTCTTCGGATTCTTCGGTGGAAGCACCCAGATGCGGTGTTACGATCGCCCCTTTGACTCCTGCCGTAGTTGTATTCGGGAAATCTGTTACATAATGTTTTACTTTCTTATCACGCAGTGCGGCGATCATATCCTCTTCATCTACCAGAAGATCTCTTGCGAAATTCATAACTACCACGCCATCCTTCATCTGGCTGATGGCTTTGCGATCGATCATTTTTTTTGTTGAATCCAGCAGCGGTACGTGGATTGTGATAAAATCGCAGTTTTTATAAATATCTTCCACATTCTTAATATGATTGATATGTCTGGAAAGGCTCCATGCTGCTTTCACTGAAATATAAGGATCATATCCGTATACTTCCATTCCGAGATGTACTGCTGCATTGGCAACCTGTACGCCGATCGCTCCCAGACCGATCACTCCCAGTTTTTTTCCCTGAATTTCATGACCTGCAAATTTTTTCTTTTCGGTTTCCGTCAGCTTTGCAATCTCTTCATTCTGTCTTTCGGACTGAACCCAGTTCACACCGCCGATAATATCACGGGATGCCAGAAATAATCCTGCAAGTACCAGTTCTTTTACCGCGTTGGCATTTGCTCCCGGTGTATTGAACACGACAATTCCGTGATCCGCACATTTTGTCAGGGGAATATTGTTCACCCCGGCACCTGCTCTGGCGATTGCTTTTAATTTTTTATCAAAATCCAGATCGTGCATAGCGGCACTTCTTACAAGGACTGCATCTGCATTCTCTATATTTTCCGTTCTTTCATACTGTTCATCAAACACCTTTAAACCGGCATCCGATATGGCATTCAGACAATGATACTGGTACATTTTATAAATTCTCCTCTTCAAATTTCTTCATAAATTCCACGAGAGCTCTGACACCTTCGATCGGCATTGCATTATAAATGCTGGCACGCATACCGCCGACACTTCTGTGTCCTTTCAGGTTTTCGAAACCGGCTGCTTTAGCTTCTTTTACAAATCTGGCATCCAGTTCTTTATCTCCTGTAACAAAAGGCACATTCATCAGCGAACGGTCTTCTTTTCGTACAGTGCCTTTAAACAGCTTGCTTTCATCCAGAAAATCATACAGAATTTTCGCTTTCTCTTCATTGCGCTGTTTCATCACTTCCAGACCGCCCATGTTTTTCAGCCATTTAAATACTTTACCGCAAACATAAATGTTGAAACAGTTTGGTGTATTATACATGGAACCATGATCCGCATGTGTTTTATACTTCATCATGGTCGGTGTTCCTTCCAGAACATCGTCTGTGATCAGATCCTCTCTGACAATTGCGATGACCATACCGGCAGGACCTACGTTTTTCTGAACACCGCCGTAAATAATCCCGTATTTGCTGACATCTACCGGTTCTGACAGGAAACAGGATGAAACGTCTGATACCAGCAGTTTTCCTTTTGTATCGGGAAGCTTTTTATATTTTGTACCGTAAATTGTATTGTTTTCACAAATATATACATAGTCTGCATCTGCACTGATCGGAAGATCCGAACAGTCCGGTATATAGGAAAAGGTGTCATCTTCGGAAGATGCGATCTTATTTGCCTTTCCGTATTTGGCAGCCTCCTCATAGGCCTTTTTTGCCCACTGTCCTGTTACGATATAATCCGCCACCCTGTTTTTCATCAGGTTCATCGGAATCATGGCAAACTGCAGGGATGCACCGCCCTGCAAAAACAGTACCTTATAATTATCCGGAATATTCATCAGTTCTCTGAGGTCTTTTTCCGCTTCATCAATGATTTCCTGAAATGCAGGACTTCTGTGGCTCATTTCCAGTACCGACATTCCGGTTCCGTTGCAGTCCATCATTTCTTCTGCCACTTCTTTTAAAACCTCTTCCGGCAATACAGCCGGTCCTGCGGAAAAATTATATACTCTGCTCATTTTTCATACTCCTCTAAAAATCACAGGTCCCCTTCCGGAGACCTGTGGATTCTTTTTTATTTTTATGATCCATAGGATTTTCTATGCTTCTTTATTTTTCAGATCCTCAGCGTCAAAAGCCTCTTCGATTGCCGCACCTGCAGGTACCATCGGGAAAACTTTGTCATCGCAGTCAATCTGACAGTCGATCACTACCGGTCTGCCGCATGCGATGGCTTTTTCCAATGCAGGTCCAACTTCCTCTTTCTTCGTTACTCGGATACCGACGCACCCGAGTGCTTCTGCTACTTTGACAAAATCCACACTGTCATTTAATACAGTTGCCGAATAACGTCCTCCGTAGAACAGCGACTGCCACTGACGTACCATACCGAGCACATGATTGTTGATCACGACCTGAATGATCGGAATATTATATCTGGAAGCCGTTGCAAGCTCATTCATATTCATACGGAAGCATCCGTCCCCGCCTATATTGATCACAGTCTTATCCGGGCAGGCAACCTTTGCACCGATACATGCGCCCAAACCATAACCCATGGTTCCGAGACCGCCGGATGTCAGCAGTGTTCTCGGTTTTGTATATTTGTAATACTGCGCTGCCCACATCTGATGCTGTCCGACATCTGTAGAAATAACTGCATCTCCGTTTGTTATACGATAAATTTCTTCAATCACATACGGACCCGTCAGTCCATCCTGACTGTAGGAAAGCGGATATCTTTCTTTTAATGCCCGGATCTGCGCGTTCCATTCATCATTTGCACGCTCGTTTACAAGCGGAATCAGGCGTTTCAGAACTTCTTTCACATCACCGATCACAGCCTGATCAACCATAATGTTTTTATTGATCTCTGCAGGATCCACATCGATCTGGATAATCTTCGCATTCGGAAGAAATCTCTTTGCATTGCCTACAACACGGTCACTGAAACGTGCACCGATCACGATCACCACATCTGCTTTATTGATACCAAAGTTGGATGCCTTTGTTCCATGCATACCGAGCATTCCTGTATAGAGTTCATCAGTTCCCGGGAATGCGCCCTTACCCATCAGGGAATCTGTCACCGGCGACTGGATCTTATATGCGAGCTCTTTCAGTTCATCGGCTGCTTCAGAGATGATCGCACCGCCGCCGACTAAGATAAACGGACGTTTTGCCTTGTTGATCATCTCAGCCGCATTGTTTAAATCTTCCTCGATGATCGTATCTGAAACTCTTTCGATCGGTTCCGGAATCATCGGTTCAAATTCACAGCTGTTGGCCGTCGCATCTTTGGTAATATCGATCAGAACAGGTCCCGGACGTCCGGACTGTGCGATCTTAAACGCTCTCCTGAGCTTATCAGCCAGGCATTCTGTTGTTCTTACAATAAAGTTATGCTTCGTGATCGGCATTGTCACACCTGCAATGTCGATTTCCTGAAAACTGTCTTTTCCAAGCAGTGGTTTTGCCACGTTGCAGGTAATCGCTACCATGGGAACCGAATCCATATAAGCTGTTGCAATTCCCGTTACAAGGTTTGTAGCACCGGGTCCGCTTGTTGCAAAGCAGACGCCGACTTTACCGGTTGCTCTGGCATATCCATCTGCCGCATGAGCTGCCCCCTGTTCATGGGATGTCAGAATATGGGTGATTTCATCACTGTGTTTATATAATTCATCATAAATATTCAGGATCGTACCGCCCGGATAACCGAAGACCGTATCAACGCCCTGTTCCTTCATACATTCAATAACGATTTGTGCACCATTTAATAACATGTGAATCTCCATCCTTTGTCATTTATTTTTCTAAAATGGCTCCTCTGTTTCCGGATGTAACCATTTTTGCATAACGCGCAAGATAACCTGTCGTCACTTTCGGTTCTCTCGGCTGCCATTTTTCACGTCTTACTTCCAGTTCTTCGTCAGAAACCGCAACCTCCAGCCGGTTTTCAGGAATATTGATTCGAATCAGATCTCCTTCTTCCACAAGAGCAATCGGGCCGCCCACTGCTGCTTCCGGAGATACATGTCCGATCGATGCTCCGCGGCTTGCACCGCTGAAACGTCCATCAGTGATCAAAGCTACGGACGATCCCAGCCCCATACCGGCAATTGCTGATGTAGGATTCAGCATTTCCCTCATACCAGGTCCTCCCTTTGGTCCTTCATAACGTATCACTACCACATCGCCTGCCACGATCTTACCGCCTTTGATTGCTTCGATCGCATCTTCTTCACAGTCAAATACTCTGGCCGGTCCTTCATGAACCATCATTTCAGGTACAACTGCCGAGCGTTTTACAACTCCTGTATCCGGTGCCAGATTTCCCTTTAAAACTGCGATACCGCCGGTTTCACTATATGGATTTTCCACCGGTCTGATCACCTCCGGATCTTTATTGATACATCCTTCAATGTTTTCTCCCACTGTTTTACCGGTTACAGTGATGATCTCTGTATTCAGCAGTTTTTTCTTATTTAATTCATTCATGACTGCATATACACCGCCGGCTTCATTTAAATCTTCCATGTAAGTAGGACCGGCCGGTGCCAGATGGCAAAGATTCGGTGTTTTTGCACTGATTTCATTCGCTATTTCCATATTCAGTTCCACACCTGCTTCATGAGCGATCGCAGGAAGATGAAGCATGCTGTTGGTAGAACATCCAAGTGCCATATCTACGGTCAGTGCGTTCATAAATGCTGCCTCTGTCATAATATCCCTCGGACGGATATTCTTTTCCAGAAGTTCCATGACCTTCATACCTGCATGCTTTGCGAGCTTGATCCTTTCAGAGTAGACTGCAGGAATTGTTCCGTTTCCGCGAAGCCCCATACCAAGTGCTTCTGTCAGACAGTTCATACTGTTTGCCGTATACATGCCCGAGCAGGAACCACATGTCGGGCACACATTGCATTCAAATTCTTTTACATCTTCTTCTGTCATCGTACCTGCTGCATAGGAACCGACTGCTTCAAACATACTGGAAAGGCTTCTCTTCTGTCCCTTCACATGTCCTGCGAGCATCGGACCGCCGCTGACAAATACGGTCGGTACATTTACCCTGGCTGCTGCCATTAAGAGCCCGGGTACATTCTTATCGCAGTTCGGAACCATCACAAGTGCATCAAACTGATGAGCCATAGCCATACATTCCGTTGAATCTGCAATCAGATCTCTCGTAACCAGCGAATATTTCATTCCCACATGCCCCATGGCAATACCATCGCAGACTGCGATTGCAGGGAATACGATCGGAGTTCCTCCCGCCATCGCAACACCTGTCTTTACCGCCTCCACGATCTTATCCAGATTCATGTGTCCCGGAACAATTTCATTATAGGAACTGACGATACCAACCAGCGGTTTGCTCAATTCTTCTTCCGTTAATCCAAGGGCATTGAACAGACTTCTGTGCGGAGCCTGCTGCATTCCTGTTTTTACTGCATCACTTCTCATACTCTTTCCCTCAACCTTCATAAATCCTAAATTCTTTCTGCGATCAGATCTCCCATCTGAACGGTTCCTGTCAGGGTACATCCTTTCGACATAATGTCTCCGGTTCTGTAACCGTCTTTGAGTACCTGGCGGACAGCATTTTCGATCGCTTCCGCTTCCTCGTCCAGATCAAATGTAAAACGAAGCATCATTGCTGCCGAAAGAATTGTTGCGATCGGATTTGCCTTGTCCTGTCCCGCAATATCCGGTGCGGAACCGTGGCTTGGTTCATACAATCCGAATTTACTGTCATTTAAACTTGCTGATGATAACATTCCGATAGATCCTGTTACCATACTTGCTTCATCCGAAAGAATGTCTCCGAACATGTTTTCCGTAAGGATCACATCGAACTGAGCCGGATCTTTGACAAGCTGCATGGCACAATTGTCGACGAGCATATGTTCCAGTGTCACTTCCGGATAGTCTTTTGCGACTTCTTCCACAACTTTTCTCCAGAGTCTGGAGGAATCCAGGACATTTGCTTTATCTACAGAAGTCACTTTTTTCCGACGTTTCATTGCAATATCAAATCCCCGTTTTGCAATTCTGCGTATTTCGTTTTCGTTATATGTAAGAGTGTCAACTGCTGTCATAATCCCATCGACTTCTTCTGTCTTTCTGTTTCCGAAGTACAGGCCTCCTGTCAGTTCTCTCATGATCATCATATCGAATCCCTCACCGATGATCTCATCCCGCAGCGGACAGGCCTCTTTTAGTTCGTCGTACAGATATGCCGGGCGTAAATTTGCGAACAGGTTCAATTCCTTTCTGATCTTCAGCAGTCCCGCTTCCGGTCTCTTTTCCGGCGGCAGCTGATACCATGGGGAAGTTTTTGCATCTCCGCCAATAGACCCCATCAATACTGCATCACTTGCTTTGGCTGTTTCAATCGCCTCATCCGTCAGAGGGATTCCATGAACATCAATCGATGCACCACCCATCAGCACTTCCGTATAATTGAATTTGTGGCCATATTTTTCTGCTGTCTTATTCAGAACCTTTCTTGCCTCCCGAACGATCTCCGGTCCGATACCATCTCCTTCGATCACAGCAATATTACATTCCATAATAAATCAACTCCTCATTATTAATTTTATTTATAACCCCATTTGAAAAATTATTAAATCTACTATATATCATTCAAAAAGAGATTTCAACCCTTTAACACGTTAAATTCGTTGATTATCATTCCGAACCTGAAACAATGAGCAAAAATGGGAAAAGTTTTCACCCTTCCCATTCAAACTTCTTTATTTTGCTTTACATTGCTTTTTCAACCTGAGCAATTGCTTCTTTTTTCATCGGAATACGACAGTTTTTGTTATTGCCGAATTCTACGATCACATCTTCCTCTGTAAGGTCGATGATGATTCCATAGAAACCGCCCGTTGTTACAATTGCATCGCCGATTGCCATTGCGGAATGCATTTCATCAAGTCTCTTCTGTTCTTTTTTCTGTGGTCTGATTGCAATGAAATACATAAAAGCACCGAAAATAACAATATACAGAATCAATACCATCCATGATCCTGATGCTGATCCTTCTGCTGCAGCTAATAAATTCATGTTCTATCCTCCTGAATCAATTTGCATCATCATACGCCCGTACATGATGCACCTGTACTATTGTACACAACTTCTGCTTTCACGGCAAGTATTTTAGAAATTTTTTATTTTTTCATCAAATCATAGAATTGCTTCACATAATCTGCCTGTGCTGACATATTTTGCAGAAGCAGATCCAGAACAGTAACTGCCGCCATACACTCTACGACAACGACCGCCCTCGGAACAATGATCGGGTCATGTCTTCCTTTGATCTGAATATCAATATTGTCGCCGGCCTTGTTCACCGTATGCTGAAGCGCATGAACAGACGGGGTGGGTTTCACTGCTGCACGGAACACAATTTCACTGCCGTCAGAGATTCCCCCCAGAATTCCCCCCGCATGATTGCTGCTCTTGCGGATATTCCCGGAAGCATCATAATAAAATCCGTCATTATTTGTAAGTCCGGTAGATTCCGCCGCAGCAAAACCGTCACCGATCTCAAACCCCTTAACGGCACCGATCGAGAGAATCGCTTTTCCCAGATTCGCACTCAGCTTTTCAAAACAGGGTTCCCCGATACCTGCCGGAACACCTCTGATCACGCATTCAATTATGCCGCCCGATGAATTTTCCGACCTGATACACTGTTCCAGATATTCCGCAGCCTGTGCTGCTGCCTGTGCATCCGGCATACAGAGCGGGTTTTCAAAACGGGTCTCCAGATCAAACCGATCTTTATGGATCTTCACCGGTCCGATCACTGTCGTATAGGCATCCACGGTAATGCCGAGCTCTCCCAGCATCTTCGCTGCAATCGCACCTGCTGCCACCCGACCGATCGTCTCACGTCCCGAAGAACGCCCTCCTCCCGTATAATCGCGAAATCCGTATTTCCGATCGTAGGTAAAATCCGCATGACCCGGGCGATAGAAAGAAGCAATTTCACTGTAATCCTTACTTCTCTGGGTTTTATTCCATACCACCATGGAAATCGGTGTCCCCGTCGTCTTTCCTTCAAATACACCGGATAAGATTTCCACGCAGTCATCTTCTTTTCTCGGCGTCGTAAATCTGGAAACACCGGGTTTTCTTCTATTTAAATAAATCTGAATATCCTCTTCGGAAAGGGAAAGTCCTGCCGGACATCCGTCTGCAACAACGCCGATCCCCTTCCCATGAGATTCTCCCCATGTAGTAATTCGAAAAAGATTTCCAAATCCTGATCCTGCTGACATATAAGCTTCCTCTTTTCTACTGATTGACTAAAGTCATTATATGAAATATACTAAAATTTGTAAATCCGAAAATACAGAACAGGAGAATTCAATGTATAAATTACTGAAACAAGAAGGGAACGCAAAAAGAGGGGAATTTCATACCGTTCATGGTGTGATTCAGACTCCGGTCTTTATGAATGTCGGAACGATCGCAGCCATTAAAGGTGCCGTATCTACAGAGGATTTAGAACAGATCGGATGCCAGGTCGAGCTTTCCAACACTTATCATTTACACGTTCGTCCGGGCGACAAAGTTGTGAAGCAGCTGGGAGGACTCCACAAATTTATGGTCTGGGACAAACCGATTCTGACAGATTCCGGCGGATTTCAGGTATTTTCTCTTGCCGGACTTCGAAAGATCAAAGAAGAAGGCGTTTATTTCCAATCCCACATTGACGGACACCGTATTTTTATGGGACCGGAAGAAAGCATGCAGATTCAGTCCAACCTTGGCTCTACCATTGCCATGGCATTCGATGAATGCCCAAGCAGTGTAGCTGAGCGGAGCTATATTGAAAAATCTGTAGCCAGAACTACCCGCTGGCTTCAGAGATGTAAGGATGAGATAGCAAGATTAAACAGCCTGGAGGATACGATCAACCCGCATCAGATGCTCTTCGGCATCAATCAGGGCGGTATTCTGGAAGATGTGCGTATCGAACATGCAAAACGGATCTCAGAAATAGATCTGGATGGCTATGCTCTGGGCGGACTCGCCGTTGGTGAAAGCCACGAGGATATGTACCGTATCATCGAATCAACAGTTCCTTACCTTCCTTTAAATAAGCCAACTTATCTGATGGGAGTCGGTACACCGCAGAATATTTTAGAAGCTGTCGAACGGGGTGTGGACTTTTTCGACTGTGTATATCCAAGCCGTAACGGACGCCATGGACATGTCTACACGAACCAGGGAAAATTAAACCTTTTTAACGCCAGGTTCGAACTTGATGAACGTCCGATCGAGGAAGGCTGCCAGTGTCCTGCCTGCCGCCGCTATTCGAGAGCCTACATCAGACATCTGCTGAAAGCAAAAGAAATGCTCGGTATGAGACTGTGTGTACTTCACAATCTCTACTTCTATAATCATATGATGGAAGAAATCAGAGATGCTCTGGATGAAGGCCGATTTGCAGAATATAAGAAAAACAAGCTTTCCGGTATGGAAGCAAATCTTTAAATATTCAGAGCCTCCTGAAATTCAGGAGGCTCTGCTTTTATTCTTCTTCCTTTTCTCCGATCAGCCAGTCATACATTTCTGCATATTTTCCTGCTGAAACATCCCATGAAAAGTCCGACTTCATCGCTCTTTCTATCATTTTATTCCATTCACGTTTCTTATCAGTAAAAATCCGCTTTGCATAGCGAATCGTATTTAGCATTTCGTGTGCATTATAATTTGCAAAACTGAATCCCGTACCGGTTTTTTCAAACTCGTTGTATGGTTCTACGGTATCTTTTAACCCCCCGGTTTCACGTACGATCGGAAGGGTTCCGTACCGCAGGCTCATCAGCTGACTGAGTCCGCACGGTTCAAACAGTGAAGGCATCAAAAATGCATCACACGCCGCATAAATCTGGTGCGACAGTGCCTCGGAATAAAAAATATTTGCCGAAACCCTGCCTGCGTATTTCCATGCAAAGTGGCGAAATGCATTTTCATAACGTTCCTCACCCGTTCCGAGAATGACTAACTCCACATTTTCATCGGAACAAAGCTCATCCATCACATAGGTGATCAGATCAAACCCCTTTTGATCTGTCAAACGGGAAACAATACCGATCAAAAACTTATTGTCTCCTTCCGCCAGTCCCATTTCCTTCTGAAGCGCACGTTTGTTTTTTATCTTGTTTTTTCTGAAATCTTCTGTATCATAATTTGCTTTGATATACTGATCTGTCTTTGGGTTATAGACATCGTAGTCGATTCCGTTTACAATACCCCGCAGATCCCGCGATCTTGCGCTCAAAAGTCCGTCCAGATTTTCCCCGAAGAAAGGCGTTTTGATCTCCTCTGCATAGGTTCTGCTGACCGTTGTCACCGCGTCAGCATAGACGATTCCACCTTTTAAGAGGCTGGCATCTCCCCACATTTCCAGTTTATCGTTTGTAAAATATTTATCTCCAAGCCCTGTGACGTCCTTTACAACATCCATCAGCCATCTGCCCTGGAATTTCAGATTATGAATTGTCATCACAGATTTCATATCTTTATAAAATTCCTGATTTGCATAGTTTACCTTCAAATGCACCGGTATCAGTCCCGTCTGCCAGTCGTGGCAGTGAATAAGATCCGGTTTGAATCCAATGACAGGAAGTGCATCCAGTACTGCTTTGGAAAAATACGCAAATTTCTCAACATCTTCGTAAATATTTCCATACGGTGCAGGTCCCGCAAAATAAAATTCGTTATCAATGAAATAGAAAGTCACGCCATCGTACTCCATTTCAAAAATTCCCGCATACTGTCTTCTCCAGTTCATCTGAACATAGTATTTATCCACGAATTTCATCCTGTCACGAAACTCCTGCCGCATACACAGATATTTCGGTACGATCACTCTGACATCATATTCATCACGATCAAAACATTTTGGTAGTGATCCTACAACATCAGCCAGACCTCCCGTTTTAATAAATGGCACGGTTTCAGATGCCGCAAACAAAATCTTTTTCATTTGTAACTCCCCCTGAACGAATCTACTTTAAATCTTTTACAATATCTTAACACGAAGATAAAATCATGGGAAGAAGTATTTATCGAATTTTGTATTCTATTCTGATTTTATCAGCAATTAATGCTATGAATTCCGAATTTGTCGGTTTTCCTTTTCCTGTACTGACGGTATATCCAAACATGGAATTGATCATTTCCACATTGCCGCGATTCCATGCAACCTCAATTGCATGACGGATCGCTCTTTCTACACGGCTCGGAGTTGTCTGATGTTTCTTGGCAATCGTAGGGTAAAGTATTTTTGTAATCGAACTAAGCATTTCAGGATCTTTTACCGTCATGATGATCGCATCTCTCAGATACTGATACCCTTTGATATGTGCCGGAACTCCCACTTCATGAATCAAATCCGTAATATCCGTTTCCAAATGTTCTTCTACACGTTCAAAACCGGATTTTACTGAAGAAATGTGCTTTTCATTTTTCTCATTCATATAGTTCTTAATCGCACGCATCCGGTTTAGAATAATCTCTCCGTCAAACGGTTTCATTATGTAGTAATTCGCGCCGCGATTAAAAGCATCTTCTGTAATCTCTTCGTGTCCAATTGCAGAAATGACAATAAATTTCGGATGTTTTTTCAATGTTGTATCTCTGTTGATACGCTCCATCACAGTCAGACCGTCCAGCTTTGGCATGATCAGATCCAAAAGAACAATATCCGGTTCTTTTTCCCTGATCACCCGACAGACGTCCTCACCATTATTGGCCGTACCAACAATATGCAGCTCCTCGTCTTTTTTCACAATGTTGTCTAGAATTTCTATCATTCGTTCGTTATCATCAGCAATCGCCACGTTCAGTATTCCCATAAATATCCTCCTTTTCAAGAACGTATCCAAAATTTCTACACAAACAAACATTACTCAAAAATTATAAAAATACTTATATGAAAAAACGGGCGTTTTTTGGTACCTCTATTATCAAACATTTCGCACGATCTGACAGATTACGACTGTTTTTTCAGGTCTGACCATCAACCAAAAATATGCACAAGAAAAAATCCCTTCCCGAATACTCAGGGAGGAATTTGCCGATGATGACTCAGATTTGAATTCTGTGTATACATTTTCCTTTTCTTCATCCGAATCGCAGATTATTGTAACACTTAAAACCGACATATTCCATTGCTTTTTATATTTATTGTGATAAACTCCCGTCTTTGACAGTTAGCAAAAGAAAAAATCGCTGTATCCCTTGTATTTAC
>JBJEMI010000071.1:0-1659 GCA_051879615.1 Lachnospiraceae bacterium | reverse complement strand
GTTTTATGCGGCCTGCGAGTACTTTTTTAATTATTTAACTGTCAAACTCCCGTGTATACATTTTCCTTTTCTTCATCCGAATCGCAGATTATTGTAACACTTAAAACCGACATATTCCATTGCTTTTTATATTTATTGTGATAAACTGAGATTAAATGATTTCATCATATCAAAGGGAGTATGTTATTTATGGATCTGCAGTCAAAGCAAAACAGCTTCTATATAAAGGCAATCTGTCTGTTTTTTTCAGTCAGTTTTCTGATTACAAGCCCGATCGCAGCACTTTATCTGAACAGCTGGGGCGAAACTTTTCCCGCTTTTTTTACAATCATCACTTCGCCATGTCCGCTGGTTACAGACTATTTTCAGCTGGGAAATCTTGCAGCTGCATTTTTAAATGCCGGTCTTTGCGGGCTTTCCTATACCCTGCTGATGCTGAAAACAGAATGCCGAAGCAGCATGATGGCAGGATTTTTTCTCGTTGTCGCTCACTGCTTCTACGGGCTGAATTTCTTAAATATGTGGCCTCCGATACTCGGGATCTTTATTTTCTGTAAAATCAGCAGGATCGATTTTGGTTCCAATCTGGATATGGCCATGCTTTCCACTGCATTCGGACCGTTTGTCAGCGAAATGCTCTTCCGCTACCCTCTCGGTAATCATTTTCGTGTCGGAACAGTTGATATTACGGCAATCGGTATCATTTATGTCATTATTTTCAGTCTGTTTCTCGGATTTGCAATTCCTGCGACGCTTCCGGGTGCCCTGAAAATGCACCGCGGATATAACTTATATAATGGCGGACTTGCCTTTGGCTTACTTGGACTTTTTATTTATTCCTTCATGTATAAAACCATGGGAATTTCAGCACCCAGATCCTACAGTATCCGCAACGCTGTTTATGACTCTCATCTGCAAAACTACTGGGGATTTACAACCATTTACTTTCTGATAGTCTTCGGCATCTGTCTGCTGACAGGATGGCTGCTGAACGGCAAAACTCTGAAGGGATACCGGACATTGTTAAATGACACCGGACATCGAACGGATTTCTTCACAGAATATGGTCCTGCCCAGGTACTGATCAATATTGGTATTTACGGATTTTTTGTACTGACCTACTTTTCTCTGGTCATTCATCTGACCGTGGGTGCCGGAGTTACCGGAGCTACCATGGGAGTTACCCTTGCCGCACTGACCTTTTCAGCTCAGGGACAGCATCCGAAAAATGTATGGCCGATCCTTGTCGGATTTTTCACTCTTTCTGTCCTTGTAACAGTGATCCGGACCGCTGCGGGGCTGGATGTTCCGTGGACGCTGTCGACACAGGGGTATATCAATGCCGCAGCATTTGCTACGGGTCTCTGCCCAATTTCCGGAAGATTCGGAAAACGTTTCGGTGTACTGGCAGGCTTTATGTGTGCAGTCATGTGTACATCCACCAGTGCGATTCACGGAGGATTCGTCCTCTATAACGGAGGACTTACTGCAGGAATCACTGCACTCATTCTGGTACCCTGTCTGGACTATTACTGGTATACCAGGAAAATGAATGAAATGAAACCTACGATATCCAAGTATTTTCATCACAAAAAGAAGTCCTGAGCTTTTGCTTATGTGTGATAAAGAAGCAATAGAAGTGCAAAAAATTTTGCCGTT
>JBJEMI010000070.1:0-8338 GCA_051879615.1 Lachnospiraceae bacterium | reverse complement strand
ACCGTACAGAAAAGGAAAAATCCAGAATGTATGAATTCGGAGCCAGAGATGTGATCGAAAAGATGCTTCCGGTGGTAGATAACTTTGAAAGAGGAATCGCTTCGATACCGGAAGCTGACAAAGAAGATCCGATTGCCAGCGGAATGGAAAAGATCTACAAGCAGCTGATGAGTGTATTAGAAAGTCTTGGAGTCACAGCAATCGAAGCAGTCGGTCGGGAATTTGATCCGAACTTCCACAATGCGGTCATGCATATTGAAGATGAGGAAGCCGGAGAAAATACCATCGTAGAGGAATTTCAGAAAGGATATCTCTACAAAGAAAATGTGATTCGTCACAGCATGGTCAAAGTAGCGAACTAAACAAATTAGCATAAAAAGATATGAGGAGGACTTAGTTATGAGCAAAATTATTGGTATTGACTTAGGAACAACAAACTCTTGTGTAGCAGTTATGGAAGGCGGAAAACCGGTCGTTATCGCAAATACAGAAGGCGCCAGAACGACACCGTCCGTAGTGGCATTTACAAAAACAGGTGAAAGATTAGTCGGTGAACCTGCGAAACGTCAGGCAGTTACAAACGCTGACAAAACAATCTCTTCTATTAAGAGACATATGGGTACAGATTACAAAGTAAATATTGACGATAAAAAATATTCTCCGCAGGAAATTTCAGCAATGATCCTTCAGAAACTGAAAGCAGACGCTGAAAATTATCTGGGAGAAAAAGTAACAGAGGCTGTCATCACAGTACCGGCATACTTCAACGATGCTCAGAGACAGGCAACAAAGGATGCAGGTAAGATCGCAGGTCTTGATGTAAAACGTATCATCAACGAACCGACAGCAGCAGCTCTGGCATATGGTCTCGATAATGAAAAAGAACAGAAGATCATGGTGTACGACCTGGGCGGCGGTACATTCGATGTATCTATTATTGAAATCGGTGACGGTGTAATCGAAGTACTGGCAACAGCAGGTGACAATAAGCTGGGCGGAGATGACTTTGACCAGAAGATCACAGATTATATGCTGGCTGAATTCAAACGCATGGAAGGTGTGGATTTATCTACAGATAAGATGGCTCTCCAGAGATTAAGAGAAGCAGCTGAAAAAGCGAAAAAAGAATTATCTTCCGCTACCACAACAAACATTAACCTGCCATTCATCACAGCAACAGCAGAAGGCCCGAAACATTTCGATATGAATCTGACAAGAGCAAAATTTGATGAATTAACACATGACCTTGTGGAAAGAACAGCAGGTCCTGTACAGAATGCCTTAAGAGATGCAGGTATCTCAGCTTCCGAACTCGGTAAGGTATTGCTGGTTGGCGGTTCTACACGTGTTCCTGCAGTACAGGATAAAGTAAAATTACTGACAGGTCATGAACCGAGCAAGTCATTGAACCCGGATGAATGTGTAGCACTCGGTGCTTCAATCCAGGGCGGTAAACTGGCAGGAGATGCAGGTGCAGGTGAAATTCTGCTTCTGGACGTAACTCCGTTATCACTCTCTATCGAAACAATGGGTGGTATTGCTACGAGACTGATCGAAAGAAATACAACAATTCCGACAAAGAAGAGCCAGATCTTCTCTACTGCAGCTGACAATCAGACAGCCGTAGATATCAATGTCGTACAGGGTGAAAGACAGTTCGCCAGAGATAATAAATCCTTAGGACAGTTCCGTCTGGATGGTATCCCGCCTGCAAGACGAGGCGTTCCGCAGATTGAGGTTACATTTGATATCGACGCAAACGGTATTGTAAATGTATCTGCAAAAGATCTGGGAACAGGCAAAGAACAGCACATTACCATTACAGCAGGTTCCAATATGTCCGATGAAGATATCGAAAGAGCAGTAAAAGAAGCTGCGGAATTCGAAGCGCAGGATAAAAAACGTAAAGAAGGCATCGATGCAAGAAATGATGCAGACGCTATGGTATTCCAGACAGAAAAAGCAATGGAAGAAGTCGGAGATAAGATCGATGCGGCTGACAAAGCAGCAGTAGAAGCAGAACTCTCTTCCTTGAAGGCAGTGATCGAAAGAACAGCTAATACAGAAGAACTTTCAGATGCCGATCTGGATGAATTAAAATCCGGAAAAGAAAAACTGATGGAAAGCGCACAGAAACTGTTTGCAAAAGTTTACGAACAGGCACAGGGAGCTGCAGGCGCAGCAGGTGCAGGTCCTGATATGGGAGCGGGTGCAGGCCCGAATCCTGCAGATGATGTCGTAGACGGAGATTACAGAGAAGTCTAAGATAAGAAACAATAAGCAGTGGGAGGCTGTGCCGTGACGGCGCGGCCTTACTCCGCGTGAAAGGTAGAAAACTATGGCAGAAACAAAAAGAGATTATTATGAAGTGCTCGGCGTATCCAAAAATGCCAGTGATTCTGAAATCAAAAGCGCATACCGCAAGCTTGCAAAAAAATATCATCCGGATATGAATCCGGGAGATGAGACTGCGGAAAAGAAATTCAAAGAGGCTTCAGAAGCTTATGCCATCTTAAGCGATGCAGATAAAAGAAGACAGTATGATCAGTTCGGTCATGCAGCCTTTGAAAACGGCGGAGGAGGTGCCGGCGGTTTCGGCGGTTTTGATTTCTCAGGTGCGGATATGGGAGATATCTTTGGTGATATTTTCGGTGATCTGTTTGGGGGTGGCGGAAGACGGCGCTCTAACAATGGTCCGATGCAGGGTGCCAATGTAAGAGCCAGTGTTCGCATCACATTTGAAGAAGCCGTTTTCGGATGTGAAAAGGAACTGGAATTGACATTAAAAGATACCTGCGGTTCCTGTCACGGAACAGGCGCAAAAGCCGGAACGAATCCGGAAACCTGTCCGAAATGCGGAGGAAAAGGTCAGGTTGTATATAACCAGCAGACGATGTTCGGTACGATGCAGAGCGTACGTACCTGTCCTGACTGTAACGGAACCGGTAAGATCATCAGGGAAAAATGTCCGGACTGCTATGGTACAGGATATATTTCCAATAAAAAGAAAATTCAGGTCACCATTCCGGCAGGAATTGACAATGGGCAGAGTATTCGTATCAGAGAAAAGGGAGAACCGGGGATCAACGGTGGTCCGAGAGGAGATCTGCTTGTAGAAGTTGTCGTATCCCGACACAGTATTTTCCAGAGACAGGATATGGATATCTACTCAAATGTGCCGGTCAGCTTCGCGGTAGCGGCACTGGGCGGAACGATTCAGGTAGATACGGTGGACGGAAAAGTAGAATATGATGTAAAGGCCGGAACTCAGACGGGTACAAAAGTGCGTTTGAGAGGTAAGGGAGTGCCGTCTTTAAGAAACAAATCCGTTCGGGGAGATCATTACATTACATTAAATATTCAGGTGCCGACATCTCTCAGCAGTGAAGCAAAAGAAGCTCTGAGGGAATTTGATGCAGTCAGCGGAAACAGCCTGAAAAACGAGAGTGTAAAACCAAAGAAAAAAAGGTTTATGAACAAGTTAAAGGAAACACTGGAAGAGACGTTTGAGGATTGATCGGTGATTGCCGTCTGAAATATAAAATGGGAAAAAGGGACAGAGCGTAAAAGCTTCTGTCCCTTTTTTGATACAGCAGTTCATAATTGTGAAAAATGTTTGTAAAATCCTAAAAAAGATGAATGATTTTGTAAAATGTGTTATGATTATATGGACTAGCGAAACTATAGTTACAAGAGGAAAAGGAGGAGGACTATGGCAAAGAAAAAGTTAACAAGAACTTTGGCTGCCGTGATGGCCTGTACGATGCTGATCGGAAGCGCGTCTCTGGATGCACTGGCAATGGAGAACGGTCAGGTTCAGGCAGCAGAGGCAGCAGAAGCTCAGTCGGAACTGCAGGTGCAGTTCGAACAGGAATACGCAGAAGTGGGGAAAGTGTTATCTGTGGCCGTAACAGGAGCAGCGGATGTCAGCTATGCGTGGTATGTAGGAGGTACAAGGATTGACAATACAACAAATTCCTACACACCGACAGCAGATGATCTGGAGAAGTTTATTAAAGTAACCGTTACTTCCGGCACAGGAACAGCATCTGCTGAAATGTATTTCAGCAAGCTGCCGGTTGTGTATATTGACACAGAAAACGGTGCAGCGATCGTAAGTAAAGAGGATTATATCAATGCGGATATGAGAATTCAGGGAAATTCTCTCTACAACTCTGAAAACAGCACATTATACAATGGTGCGATCGAAATCAGAGGACGCGGAAACTCTACCTGGGGAATGCCGAAAAAACCGTATAAGATCAAACTGGATAAAAAGACCAGCGTGTTCGATATGGGTAAAAACAAACACTGGGTACTTCTTGCAAATTATTCAGATGAAAGTTTGATGAGAAATACGCTGGCTTACGACTTTTCGGGTGAGCTTGGTATGGAACATATGTCTACAGTATGGACCACTGTAATCATGAATGGGGAATATGTGGGCAACTATCAGTTCTGTGAACAGATTCGTGTAGACAGTACCCGTGTGGATGTGTTTGACTGGGAAGGATTAGCCGAAGATTCGGCAGATGTCATCGCAGAAGCAGCTGGAATGGACGCGGATACAACGGCAAGCCTGGAAGAGTACATGCTTCAGAATATGGGATGGATCACTTCCGGTAAAGTGACATTCAACGGTACAACCTACAGGATCGCAGATTATCCTGAGATTGAGATCCCATCCATCGACGGCGGTTATCTTCTCGAAATGGATGAATACTATGATGAGATTTCCAAATTCAAGACAGAAACCGGCCAGCCGATCATGTTCAAAAATCCGGAATTCGTCAATACGAATCAGGCTATGATAAACTATGTACGGACTTATGTGCAGAGCTTTGAAAATGCGGTTCATTCATCAGATTATACGGCAGATTATGAGGGTGCGGAGACCCATTACAGTGAGCTGTATGATTTTGACGCACTGGTCGATTACTGGATCGTTAACGAGATCTTCTTTAACGAAGAGTTCAACAAAAAGAGTACATACATGTATAAGGAAATCGGTGAACTCATGACCATGGGCCCGATGTGGGATATGGACTACAGTTCCGGCGGTGAAGGAGCCACAGGTACCACAAATCAGTGGGCGACCTTGTATTTTAATCGAAACGCCCAGAAAGATCAGTGGTACAAATATCTGGTACAGGATCCTTATTTCCTGACAAAGGTACAGGAAAGATACTGGGAGATCCGTTATGCACAGGTGACAGATATGCTGGCTTCCATCGATGAACACTATGAATATTTAAAAGAATCCGGTGCAGCCAACTCGGCACGCTGGCCGAGACAGCCGTTTGAAAGCGATGTGCAGGGACTCAGAAACTGGATGAACGCACATCTGACATGGATGGATGCACAGATGGATACAGAAGATTCTCTGGCGGCTTCCTTCTATACGGCAGACAGCAATCTTCAGCTCGCACTGGCAGATACAGACGGAACAGCACTGAAGTCCGACCTTGCATTGAAAGCATCGGCAGATTATAAGGCGGAATCCGGACAGGATCTCGTACTTTCCGTAACAGGAACAGACCAGATCAGCGGAAATGCGGAAGTTTATGTAAACAGCAGGAAGGCAGGAACACTGACAGTGAACGCCGGAACAAAGACGGTTACACTTTCAGCAGATCTTTTCACAGCTGAAATCAATAAAAAGGATACTGTCGAAGTAAAAGTTTATAATACCGCAGGTGATGTGATCGCTGCAAATTATGTGACAGTCAGAGAAATGGCTTCCGAGTCGGAAACAGGCGTAAATAAATCCAGACTGGAAGAACTCATTTATGAAGCGATCGAAAAGCAGTCTTCAAATTACAGAAAAGATACCTGGACTGTATTTGATGCGGCACGCTCTCATGCCTATACAGTTTATTATGATGTGACGGCAACACAGGAAACGGTAGATGCGGCAGCAGCTGCACTGGAAACTGCGATGAATGCACTGGTGGAACTCAGAGACCCTTCCGACGCGAGTGATGACTATGATCTTTCAAAGATAACCTATACAGCAGGAACGGAGCAGAACGGAGAAGGTATTGAAAAAGCATTTGACGAAAATGAAGGAACAATCTGGCATTCTCAGTATTCACCGCGTCCGGAGTGGTACGGCACGGAAGAAGCACTGAACTACTTCTGGGTAACCATGGAACTGGAAGAGCCTGCAGTTATTGAAGCAGTCAGATATCTTCCGAGAAACGGCAACGGTGATATTACAGGCTATCGTGTAGAAGGAAGCAATGACGGCGGTGAGACATGGGTCGTTCTGACAGAAGGTACCTGGGAACGTACAGCCGGCTGGAAGGCAGCAGAATTTGATGCAAAAGAACTGACACATGTACGTCTGTGGGCGACAGCCACTGTCAGCGGCAGCGGAAACAATAAACATGTCAGTGCAGCAGAGTTGCGTTTAAGAACAGGAAATGTACCGGTTACCGAAACGGAGATTCCGTTAACGGAGATGACTGCAACAGCAGGTGACTGGGAAGAAAACGGCGGAGCTACAGAAGGTCCTGCACAGTTCGCGATCGATCATGACGAAAACACCATGTGGCATACCGACTGGTATGAAGGACCGAACTATGATAACCACTGGCTGCAGCTGGAACTGAATTCCGCCTACATGGTAGATGGATTTAAGTATCTGCCGCGTCAGACCGGCAATACAAACGGCATCATCACAGAGTACAAGATCCTGGTAAGTATGGACGGTGAGAACTGGACAGAAGCAGCTTCCGGTAAATGGGCGGCTGACAGAGAATGGAAAGTGGTAAAATTTGATGCAGTGAAAGCCAAATATGTTCGTCTGAAAGCAGAAGACAGTCTGACAGACACCGGAATCGCACTTTCTTCCGCAGCTGAAGTTCGTGTGACCGGAAACAAAGCTGTCTTTGAGAATCCATTCACAGATATTACAGAGCAGGACTACTTCTATGATGCGGTACTCTGGGCGGTAAATGCGGGAATCACAGAAGGCTGGACAGAAACTACATTTGAACCGGGCAAAACCTGTACCAGAGGACAGGTCGTAACGTTCTTATGGAGAGCAAACGGCAGTCAGACAGCAGAAGAAGGTTCCGGATTCTCAGATGTGGCGGCAGATGCTTATTACGCAGATGCAGCTGCATGGGCAGTAAAAGAGGGAATCACAGAAGGTTGGACAGAAACTACATTTGAACCTGAAATGACTGTTACCAGAGGACAGGTCGTAACGTTCTTATGGAGAGCAAACGGCAGTCAGACAGCAGAAGAAGGTTCCGGATTCTCAGATGTGGCAGCAGATGCTTATTATGCAGATGCAGTTGCATGGGCAATCGAAAAAGGAATTACAGAGGGATGGTCAGAAAACGAATTTGCACCTGATATGGGCTGCACCAGAGGTCAGATCGTTATCTTCCTCTACAGAGCTGAAAATCAATAAGAGTCTGATTTATCTGACCGCAGCCGGTTATGGCTGCGGTCATTTTCGGGATCCCTGTTTTTTTCTTTTTTTGTGAAAAAATGACATTAGTTCGTAGACAGTAATTTTAAAATGTGCTAAGATTAATCCATATGAATAATATAGCGTAAGCTATTGAATATCCAGAATTTCTTTGGATTCAAATATAAGGAGGTACAAACCAATGGCTAGAAAAATGAAAACCATGGATGGTAACCATGCGGCAGCGCACGTGTCATATGCGTATTCAGACGTTGCGGCAATCTATCCAATCACTCCATCATCTGTAATGGCTGAAGCTACAGACGAATGGGCTACTCAGGGAAGAGAAAACATCTTTGGACAGACTGTACAGGTTACAGAAATGCAGTCCGAAGCCGGAGCAGCAGGTGCTGTACACGGTTCCCTTGCAGCAGGTGCTTTAACAACGACATTTACAGCATCTCAGGGTCTCTTACTTATGATCCCTAACCTTTATAAACTTGCTGGTGAAAGACTTCCGGGCGTAATCAATGTATCTGCTCGTGCACTTGCAAGCCACGCATTATCAATCTTCGGAGACCATTCCGACGTTTATGCCTGCCGTCAGACAGGTGTTGCCATGCTCTGTGAATCAAGTGTTCAGGAAGTTATGGATTTAACACCGGTTGCGCATTGTGCAGCGATCAAAGGTCGTCTCCCATTCATTAACTTCTTCGATGGTTTCAGAACATCTCATGAAATCCAGAAGATCGAAATGTGGGATTATGAAGACTTAAAAGATATGGTAGATATGGATGCAATTGATGCATTCAGAAAAGATTCATTAAATCCTAACCATCCATGCGAAAGAGGTTCAGCTCAGAACGCTGATATCTTCTTCCAGGCAAGAGAAGCATGTAACCCATACTACGATGC
>JBJEMI010000069.1:0-1695 GCA_051879615.1 Lachnospiraceae bacterium | reverse complement strand
GGCGCTGGCTCTGGTGGCTGCAGATCAATCTGTCTAACATAGAAGGCTACCTCAGAAGTACCGGCTACAGTATCTTCAGACTTGGTGAAGGGATTCTCTTCTCCAAAGGTTCACTGCTCGATGCAATACGAAAAAAGTATCAAAACTGGCTGGAGATCATTCTCCGCCTGATCTATAACAGTGGGGGATTCCTGGTGCCAATCCCCTGGTAACACTGTGCACCTACTTTGGTTCGTCTGTCACCTGCTGCTTCTGTATAGTGGTCTCAAAGGAGGTCGCTATACTATGAATACAAGCAAAAATCTTATGAAACAACAGTGGCAGGAACAGGAAGCACTCAAACGCTTTCAGCTTATATCTCCCCTTCTCAGGGAAGATATGGATGACGCGAAACGTCTGCAGCTGCGCAGACAGATCGCACAGGAGAATAACATCTCAGTCCGTTCTCTTTACCGTTATGAGAAAGCATATGCAGAAGGCCAGTTCTCTGGTCTCAAACCGGCAGACCGGCAAAAACACAGATCCCAGAGACTTCCGGACAATTTCGATTTTCTTCTGGAACAGGCGATCCAGCTCAGGAAAGAGGTTCCGGAACGATCTGTTGCACAAATCATCTTCCTTCTGGAAGCAGAAGGCTTTGTAGCACCGGGGGTATTGAAACGCCCAACTCTGGAAAGACACCTTTATAAAGCGGGGTTTGGTCGTGAGCATATGCAGATGTACAAAGAAGCACGTGAGAGTTCATCGAAACGCTTCTGCAAACCGCACCGCATGATGCTGATCCAGGGAGATATCAAGTATGGACCCAAACTTCCTATTGGAAAAAATGGTGCCAAAGTACAGACCTATCTGTCCTCGGCTATTGATGACCATTCCAGACGGCTCCTGTTCTCCAGGTTCTATGATAATCAGGAGGAAGCAATCATCGAGGATACCTTTCACCAGGCGATCCTGCGTCACGGAACTTTTGATGCCTGTTACTTTGATAACGGATCCCAGTATATCGCAAAGCAGATCCGGTTTTCCCTTGCAAAACTCAGCATTCGTGTCATACATGCAAAACCGAGAAGTGGAAAAAGCAAAGGTAAAATCGAGAAGTTCCACCAGGTCGTGGATGATTTTATCCGTGAATCGAAGCTGAAGGATATCAAAAGCCTGGATGAATTAAACCGTCTCTGGGAGATCTTCGCGGACGAGTATTACCACAAGAAGCCTCATGAAGGAATCAGTGAATACTACGAAAGCCTTGGAGCTGCGGTTCCGAAAGAAGGGATCACACCTCTTCAGGAATGGAACCGCGACAGCCGCCCGCTCACTTTCCTGGATGTTTCAGTCGTAGCGGAAGCTTTCCTTCATCATGAAGAACGCAAAGTTGACAAAGGCGGATGTATCAGTTTCCGCGGAATGAGATACGAGACAAAACCATCGCTGATCGGGCATAAGGTTGAAATTTCTTATGATCCTGACGTGCCTGAAACGATCACTGTTTCTTATCCCGGCTACGAGCCTTTTACCGCACAGCCGATAAGAATCGGCGAATACTGTGACAAACGCCCGGTACTGCCGGCATCCATGCAGAAACAGAAACCGAGCACGTCCCGTTTTCTTGACGCTTTAGAAAACCGCCATGCACAGACACAGCGTCAGATGGCTGACGCGATCTCATTTGCATCCTATCGGAAGGAGGCGAATGAC
>JBJEMI010000068.1:0-44683 GCA_051879615.1 Lachnospiraceae bacterium | reverse complement strand
CTGGCGGTCTATCTCTTGTTTTCGGTTGCTTGCTTCCTTACCGTACATGAGCATTCGCACAGGGCTTCTTTTTATTGACATCTGATACGATGCATGCTATTATGAAGTTAGCTTCACATGAAGCATACTTCATGTTTTAACCAAAAAGACAGGGGAGAGAGTATGAAAACAAGGCTCAAAGAACTGAGAAACGCTGCCGGTATCACCCAGCAGCAGCTTGCGGGACTGGTACACGTTTCCTCCCGTACCATTATCTCTATTGAAAAAGAGCAGTACAGTCCGTCACTGATGCTTGCCTATCGGCTTGCCCGTGTTTTCGGGGTTACCGTTGAAGAACTCTGCTGCCTGCAGGAAAATATGGAATTGGAGGATCAGAAATTATGAAAATCTATAACAAATCAGGATTTCTCATTGGCCTGTTTTACGTCATTCTGGGAACTTCGGAACTGATCATGTATGCTTACCGGGGCTTTACCTGGCTGTCTGCATTTTTATACGGAAGCCTGGTATTTTTCGGCATTACGAAAATTGTACGCAGCCTCTCCGGAAATATGTCTGCGGAGGATCTGGATGAACGCAACGAATATATCCGTCAAAAAACCGGAAGTACGTCCTTTACAATAACCAAAATCCTGTGCTTTGCATTCTGGATCTTTTATATGGTAATTTATAACTATACAAAAAATGAAATTTATATTGGAATCTTTATAATTTTTGCAATCATGTTTATTGCCATGTGCATTATTCAGCTGATCGTAGAACTCTATTACGATCACCATTCATAACGCCCGGAAAGGAGTCCTGTTTTATGCCTGAATTCAGTAAAAAAGAAATCAAACACAACGCATATAAAATTGCTGTTGGCCTTATCATCTACCATGTGATCCTGCTTCTGATCGTACTATGGGACATGCTTTCCTATGTATTCTCCAACTATGGAAATGCAGATACGGAGACCTTATTGGAAGAAGCCTCACAAGGTGCTGTTTCCATGATGATCGGCATATTGATCGGGATTATATTTCTGTCTCTGTTTCTTGGAAAGAACATCTCTGTTTCAGAAATATTCCGATCTGATAAGAAAATGACTGCATCTTCCTTTTTTCGGATTCTCTGTATTTTTATGGGAGTACAGTTTTTTATAACCATTTACAGCAGTGTTCTCGAACTGTTTTTTAACAGTTTCGGTTTTACGATCATGGGAGATATCGAGCAGGCAACCGAAACCAGTCATACAGTTTCCATGTTTCTATATGCATCTTTGGCAGCACCGATCGCTGAAGAACTCATATACCGCGGAATCATATTGGAGCGATTGAAAAAATACGGAAAACTGTATGCAATCGTACTTTCTTCATTTCTTTTCGCAATCATGCATATGACGATTACCCAAAATGAATTTGCATTCTGCGTAGGACTGATCCTCGGATATGTTGCCATGGAATACTCGATCAAATGGTCTGTTGTATTGCATGTGATCAATAACTTTGTCCTTGCGGAACTGATGTCGATCTTTAGTTCAGGTCTCACCGAAGATCTCCTGGGAATCATTCAGTTTTCCATATTCTTTCTGGCATTTACGGCTGGATGTGTCATTTTATTCCGGCACAGACATTCCATCAGGGCATATATCGAAGAGAACCGGACAGAGAAAAACTATTATCGCTATACCTTTGCTTCCAAAGCATTACTGATCTATCTGGTCTATGCATTGCTTACCACACTGATGGGAATTCAGCCGCTGTAAAATCCGATTTCCTGCTGATTGAAAAAGAGCATCCTCGCGGATGCTCTTTATGTATCGTTATTCACTTTTATCCTCTGTCTGCAGGGTATAATTTTTCTGTAATGATCCGGATCTGTTCTTCTGTGAAATCCCAGTCTGCGCGAAGTTCAATGATACGATTTCCTACACAGATCATCCACCAGTTTCCGGGCATGTTTTCTGAATAAAAATATCGAAACACCCTGTCTGCATTCCATTCAGGTACATCTATTTCTTTATATTCCGCATTTTCATTATAAAAACGGACATTCGATTTCCGATTGCTATCTACCATCCAATCATACAGAAATGCAGTTTTTACATCAGTTACTGTATAATACAGATCGTAGGCTTCCTCTCCGTCCGGAAAAGACTGCTGGCTGTATTTTTCCTGTTTCATAAATACAGATTCCCCTGTATCTTTCTCATAGGAATAGTGTCCATAATCCGTTTCTACCAAATCCTCGATCTTTAACGGAATTTCATCTGCATAAATATCCCATTCCCAACCGGCTGTTTCATACACTGATACAGGCTTTTTTTCAAACCAGCGGTATTTGATAAAGGATGATGTAAGCACCCCACTCATAACTATGTAGAGCACCGCATAAAATGCGATCACCATGAATTTGTTCAGTTCTCCGGGAGCTTTCAGATATTTCAACAGTTTCTCCAGTCCCCCGGAAAGAGAATACAGGATCATCAATCCGCCGAGCATGATTAAAAACTGACCTCTCATCCCCGGATTAAATAGCAGGATCATTCCAACAGTAAGCAGCAGCCACATCATCCAGTTCAGCATTTTCAGGCATTTCTGAGGCGAAAAATGAAGGCAGGCACCACCGGAATTCACAGATTTTTCGGACATTCTTACCCAGTAATAGTATTTAGCGAGCACACAGCCAAACTGCAGCTCTAAATACAGCAGCAATACGATCAGGAACAGATTATAATTCTCAGAAAGCATCTGCATCGGATATTTTAAAACTTCAGATACTTTCATTCCCAGCGGTATGAAGTACAGAACTATAATCAGCCAATATGCCCATATGCTTTTCCCCATGGATTTTTTTATAATGTCCAGACGTATTCGTTCATCCGTTTCTATAGGCACCGGGGTTTCTCTCTCATTACAGAATACCTGCATCTGTTCCCAGTCTGCGATTTTCTCCCAACCGGCTTCTTGGCAGTATGCGATCAGATTCATCTCTTCTTCTGTGGGATCCGGATCAAAGCGGGATGCTTCCGGCAGGTAGGTTATCGCATAGGTAACCGAAGCGGGGGCAGCACGTCTGTATTTCCAAAAGATTCTCGATATTTTCTCCAGTCTCCATCCCTTTTCCGCCATCTTCATCAAATGTTTTTCTACATTGACATAATCATACAGCATATAATTGTTGATACAGTATTTGACATTTCTCATACAGAAGGCTCCTTTCCCAAAATATATTCATAATCCTTTGTCAGAATCTGCAGATGCTCATATTCCTCCTTCAGACGTTCCTGTCCCTGCATTGTCAGAATATAACTTCTGCGTCTCCCTTCCACCTTGGTCTCACGAATCATTCCTGCTGCCGAAAACTGTTCCAGAAGATTATAGAGGGTTCCGGGACCGACCCTGACCCGTCCTTTGGTCATCTCTTCTACCCTGCTCATTATATCCATTCCGCAGCATTCCTCTTTTAAACAGAGCAGTATATAAAACATCTGCTCTGTCAGGGTCTGCATTTTCTCTCTGGGCATCATATCACCTCACATTTATCGAATATCGTTATTATCATCTTCAATTATACTATCGAATATCGATATTGTCAATTCCTGTTAAGTTTTATTGCTTCCACGTGCTAAAAAGAGCATCCTCGCGGATGCTCTTTATGTATCGTTATTCACTTTTATCCTCTGTCTGCAGGTTATGCTGCATACTGCTTTCAATCCTTTTTAATTCTCTGGAGAATTCATAAAAACATTGCTGCAGTTCTTCTCTGTTGGAACATTCGTTTTTATAGCAGATCCGATGTTCCATACTTGCCCAGAAATCCATCGACATTGTCCGAATCTGAATCTCTACAGGAAAATACTCCATACCATCAATATGATAAACCGGAACACCAAAAATAATATGATAACTTTCATATCCTGTGCTCTTCGGCTTCTTTACATAATCTCTTTCTCTGATAAAGATCAGATCCTGCTGCTGTTTTAACAGTTCTGCTACCGCATAGATATCTTCAACAAAATAACAGATGACTCGAATCCCGGCGATATCTCTGATATTGTCAGCCGCTGCTTCTGCAGTGACCGGCAGTCCTTTTTTCATCAGCTTGTTTTCCAGGCTTTTTTTCTTTTTAATTCTTGTCTGAATATAATGAATCGGATAATTTCTGTTTTTCTTGCGATAGTCATTATTTAAAATTTCCAAACGCACGCGCAGATTATTCAGCGCATCTTTATACGGAACGATCAACTCCTGATACTCGAACTCAGGAATTGTCATCATTTCATCATTCATCGTTACCCCCGTAAAATACCAATTTATAGAATCAGTATACTAATAAAATTTGACCTTTCTTTGAATTGTTTCTTAAAAACAAATAAAAATTCCGAAAAATTTATAAATCTCTGCTGTCCAAGATGATCGTAAAAGGTCCATCATTAAGAAGTGCAACCTTCATATCTGCACCGAATTCACCCTTTTCCACAATCGGCACAGTTTTTCTGCATTCCTCAATGATATATTCATAGAGCTCATTTGCCATTTCAGGTCTGCCCGCCTCGATAAAACTCGGACGATTGCCTTTCTTACAATTGGCATACAGTGTAAACTGCGAAATTAACAGCAGCTGTCCTCCGACATCTGCAAGTGAAAGATTCGTTTTTCCTTCGGAATCTTCAAAAATACGCAGTCCCACGAGTTTTTTTACCAACTTATCTGCAATTTCTCTTGTATCTTCTGTACTCACACCGATCAGTACGAGAAAACCTTTGTCAATTTTCCCGATGACTGTTCCATCCACTGTAACAGAAGCTTCCTTTACTCTTTGTACTACAAACTTCACTTAAACTTCCTCCTGACCTAAAAACCAGAAAGGATCATTGCTGTTGATAAAATTCATCAGAAGATATCCTGCCATCACAGAAACTCTTTCTTCCTTCAGAATTCTTTTCGCCGTTTCCCTGTCAGCCAGGCACACCTCGATGTCTTCATTGGCTTCCTGGAACCGGTTGGAAGGATCACCTTCGGCAGTTCCATAAACCGTTCTGCAGGATTCATCTGTCATCCCCACCGTTGTAAAGAACGGCTCACTGTAGCTCTCGTCATATTCTTTTAAGTGAAAGCACAATCCTGTTTCTTCTTTCATTTCCCGGACAGCAGCTTCCCGGTAGCTTTCCCCTTCATCTACCAGTCCGGCAGGAAGTTCATAGATATATCCGCCGATGGAATAGCGGTACTGCCTGATCAGTACCACTCTGTCCTGATCACTTTTATGGACTGCATAGATAATTACACCATCCGCTGTATTTTTCCCGGTTCTTAACTTTAATCCATCCTCTGAAAGCGCACGGGAAGCCACATAATACGGATGCACATCTCCTGTTCTGTCCCTGACAGTCAGCTCAAACATATTTAGAAATTTCTGCTTTGTCTGCTGTACGATCTTTAAAATTTCCGGCATAAGAATCACCCCTTCTTCCGTATAAAAGGACGGAGCTGACAGGCACCGTCCTTCATGAATCCCTTATAAGTCTTCCGGAGAAATTTCTTTCCCATCTCTCCAGATTCTTTCCAGATCATAGAACAATCTGTTTTCTTCATCAAACACATGGACGATAATGTCGCCATAGTCAAGCAAAATCCAGCTTGCGGAAGAATAGCCTTCCACCTGCTTTGCCTCTGCTTTTCCGATTCTATAAAGGTCTTCCTGTACACTGTCTACCATTGCCTGCACCTGATTTTTATTGGAACCGCTGGCAATAATAAAATAGTCGGCAAGTACGGAAATGCCCGAAATATCAATTACCTTAATATCGTTCGCTTTTTTGTCTTCTAATGCTGCACAAGCGATCTTTGCAAGCTCTTTTGATGTTGCTGCCATAAAGGATCCTCCTCTATTTTCCCAGTTTATTTTTGTAATACTCATAAGTCTGCATTGTCATGGGATCAACCGCGTCTGATTTTCCTTCTTCCAGATAAGAAAGCGTACTCTGGAGCACCTCATACAGCGCCTCTTCCAGATTCACAAAAGAATGTTTTCTGATTTCTTTCAGGTTCGGTGCTTTATCTCTGCCGGGTTCAATATAATCTGCCATATAAATAATCATATCCAGCAGGGACATCTCCGGTTTTCCGGTCGTATGGCATGAAATTGCACTTAAAATTTCCTCATCCTCCACACCATATACTTTTCGTGCCATACAGGCTCCAAGCTTTGCATGCAGCAGGGAGGGATTTTTTTCTTCCAGCTTAGAAACAGGAATATCGTTCTTTTTACACATCTTCAACTTCTGAGTATTCGGAATACATTTCGCACAGTCATGGAGCAGTCCGGCAACAGCGGCTTTCGTCATATCCGCACCATAGCGCATGGCAAGCGCTTCTGCCGTATACATCACACCAATCGTATGTTCGTAACGATCTGTACTCAATTCTTCTTTCATCTGCTTCTGTATTAATTTTAAATCATATTCAGTCATTTGTGAACCTCTATTTTTTATAAAGCCCGTATCTCAGGATATAATCATAAACCTTTTTATCCAGATAGCAGGAAACATCTTCTCCTTCTTCGATCATTCTGCGGATTTCATTGCTGGCCACTTCCATCTTCGGTGAATTCATGATCAAAAACTCTCCGCCATATTTCTGCTTCAAAAGGGAAATCTGGTCTCGCATGTCTGCCTTTCCCGCTTCATCTCTGACTGCTGCCAGAATTGTACAGCACTTCGTAATCTCTTCCGGATGTTTCCAATTCGGAAAATCAAACAGTGAATCTGCTCCGATTATGAAATAAAGTTCCTCTTCCGGATACAGTTTCTTTAAACGTCTCAGGGTCTGATACGTATAATGATACTCCCGACTGCTGCTCTCCAGCACGGAAAGTTCCATGTAAGGAATATCCTGAATTGCCAGAGCTGCCATTTCGTTCCGAAAATTCACTTCCGTCTGTACCCGGTTCTTTTTATGAGGCGGATTTCCGTTTGGAAGAATCAGAATTCTGTCCATGGAAAACTGCTCATACGCCGTCCTGGCAAGCATCAGATGACCGTTATGGATCGGATCAAAGGTTCCTCCCAGAATTCCTGTTCTACTGTGCATTTTTTCCGGCTTTCGGCAGTTCGATCTTCTTCTTGTCGCCCTTTCCTTCTTTGTAAAGCACGATCTTTTTTCCGATTACCTGAACCACCTGAGAACGTGTTCTTTCCGCAATACACTCTGCGATTTCTCTCGCATCATCTTCACAGTTCTGAAGAACACTGATTTTAATAAGTTCTCTCTTATCAAGTGCCTGTCCGATGGCTTCGATATTTTCCGGTGTTACACTGTTCTTTCCCACCTGAAAAATCGGATCCATGACCATGGCCAGACTCTTTAAATACGCTCTCTGCTTACTTGTCATTCTTCTACCTATCTCTTTCCTAACAAAACCTATTTATAATAATCGAAGGCCAGACCATACATACGGACCGTATCTCCTTCTTCGATACCGGCCTCTTCCAGCTGATCCAGAATTCCCGTATCTTTGAGGAATTTCTGGAAGAATAAAAATCCTTTTTCGGATTCAAGATTCGTATAACCAAGCATTTTTTCGATACGCGGTCCCTCAACAATAAACGTATGCTCTTCTTCTGTGGATTTTTCTACTGTAAACGGAAGATTAGCATCAAAGCCCACTTCCAGTTCCGGGAAGTATTCCTGTTCGAATACAACTTCTTTTACTTCAATCGTATCCAGCAGACCTTTGACATAGTATAAAAGTTCTTTGACACCCTGTCCGGTAACTGCCGAGATCGGAAATACCTTCATACCCTGCGGCTCAAATTCCGCCCGGATACGATCGATCGGATTTTCACTTTCACCATCGTCATAAATTGCGTCCACTTTATTCGCCGCAATAACCTGCGGACGTCCTGCAATCTCTTCATTGTAAGATGCCAGTTCTTTATTGATTGCATAGATATCTTCAATCGGATCTCTCCCCTCTGTAGATGCTGCATCAACAATGTGAATCATACAACGGGTTCTTTCAATATGCCGAAGAAAATCATGTCCCAAACCGACGCCTTCTGCTGCTCCCTCGATCAGTCCCGGAACATCTGCGATTACAAATCCTGCTCCGTCCAGATCCACAACCCCCAGATTCGGCGTCAAGGTCGTAAAATGATAATTGGCAATCTTCGGACGTGCATTTGTTACACGGGATAAAAATGTAGATTTTCCCACATTCGGGAATCCAACCAGACCGACATCCGCGATCACTTTCAGTTCCAGCTGGACCTCCAGTTCCAGTGCCGGCTGCCCCGGTTTGGCATATTTTGGTGCCTGCATTGTAGATGTTGCGAAATGCATATTTCCGATTCCGCCGCGTCCGCCTTTTAATACAGTCACTTTTGTATTTTCGCCGGACATATCTGCGATTACTCTTCCACTGGCTGCATCTTTAATGACGGTTCCCTCCGGAACTTTTAAAATGATATCTTCACCGTCTTTTCCATGGCATTTACGTTTTCCGCCTTCTTCTCCGTCAGTTGCCGAAAATTTTCTGCGGTGTCTGTAGTCAGCTAATGTATTTAATCCTTTGTCCACCATAAAGATGACATCTCCGCCGCGTCCGCCGTCGCCGCCGTCCGGACCGCCGTCCGGAACAAACAGTTCTCTTCGGAATGAAACATGACCATTGCCGCCTTTACCGGAACGAATGATAATTTTCGCTCTATCTGCAAACATTCCATTTCTCCTTCATTCAAATCATGAAAAAAGGCTTCAAATCATCACTGACCTGAAGCCCTGTTAATTACTCTGCTACTGGATAGACAGAAGCCTGCTTCTTGTCTCTTCCTTTTCTTTCAAATCTTAACACACCGTCAACTAAAGCGAATAATGTATCATCGCCGCCTTTACCAACGTTAACACCCGGATGAATTTTTGTTCCGCGCTGTCTGTAAAGAATGTTTCCGGCTTTTACGAACTGACCATCAGCTCTTTTTGCACCCAGTCTCTTGGATTCGGAATCTCTACCGTTCTTAGTAGAACCAACCCCTTTTTTATGAGCGAAAATTTGAAGGTTCATTTTTAACATAGGTTACACCTCCTAAAGTCTAAATCTAAGTATTTGTTATCTCCAATGAGATTATTTGTTGATTTTTTCGATCTTTACTGCAGTAAACTGCTGTCTGTGACCATTTTTCTTGTGATAGCCAGATTTTCTTTTGTATTTGTAAACGATGACTTTTTTTGCCTTTCCGTCACCGAGTACAGATGCTTCTACTGTAGCACCTTCTACGTAAGGCTTACCAACTGCTAATTCTGAATCACATACACCTAACACCTGATCAAATGTGTAAGTGGAACCTGCTTCTGCATCAAGTTTTTCAACTTTGATAATATCGCCTTCTGCTACTTTGTACTGTTTACCACCTGTTGCAATAATTGCGTACATATGGCACCTCCTATAATATTTACTCGCCAACTTCGGTGACCGGCTTGACCGATACTTCTACCTCATTGCGCGGCATCTTTGATATAATATCATTCACTCTTCCGAAAGTCAAGTATTTTTCTCTACTTTTCAACTATTTTTATATATTCTTTTCCATAGGATTCCTGAATATTTTTCAGCCCCAGAACAAGAGAATCCATCAGCAGATTTGCTGCTCCGGAAAGCGGGAACCGGGTGAATTTCCAGCTCACAAGTCCGTCTTGCGCATCTCCTTCAAAGTCATCTTCGGTAAATGCCTCAATCGAATTGATCGTATTGACTGTCAGCGCCGAAACCGCCGCACAGATGATATCATAGCCTTCCTCTGCATACCCGGCATGTCCCCTGCTGGAAAAACTCTCATAGTCAGAACCATTTTTCTTAATTTCTACGGTAATCATAAATCATATATTCCCAATTGCTCCAATAATGACTTCTTCACTTTTTTACGTGTAATCTCTGCCAGATTCAGTTTCGTCATGTCCACCAGAACCGCCTTCACCGGATCTGACTTCAGCAGTCTGTTCAATTCATTCAGAACCTCCTGCCGGTCTTCTTCATTGTCCATATCTATGAAATCAATGATGACAATTCCCGAAATATTCCGAAGCCTCAGCTGTTTTGCAGCTTCCTGTGCTGCCTCCAGATTAATCTTTTTAAATGTCTGAGAGACATTTTTTCCGCCGTCATATTTTCCCGTATTGACATCAATCACCGTCAGAGCCTCTGTCGGCTCTATTACCAGATATCCGCCCGATTTCAGCCATACACGTTTTCTTGTGGCATCATCCAGAACCGATTCCAGCCCGTGAAGCTTCCAGAGCGAATAAGAAGTATCTTCGTAAAATTTCAACTTATCCAGATCCTCCGGCTGATGAAATTTCAAAAATTCGTATGCCTGATCATAGATATCCCGATCATCTGTAACAATTTCTTCCAGCTCATCCTGACGGATATTTCGAAGCTGCTTAATAAACGGTGCCTGATCCTCCATCAGCAAACTGAATGCCGTTCTGTGAACTCCGTAATGAACTACCTTTTCATATACCTCCTTCAGATAGACATATTCTCTGTCCAGCTCTTCTTCTGTGGCATTTGCGGCGTTTGTACGGATGATCACACCGAATTCATCGCTCTTTCCTGACATATAGGCTTCCAGACGGGTACGTTCTGCTTCAGAAAGTTTATTGGAAATCCCAAGCTCGTCTCTTCGTTTTGTAGTCAGTACAAAATACTTTCCTGTAAAATTCAGGTTTGTCGAAAGCACCGGTGCCTTTGATTTCACTCCGTCTTTTAAAACCTGTACCAGCAGTTCATCCCCTGCTGCCAGCTTATCCGATGTTTTATTTCCGAGGAAAATTGCTCCTTCAACCTCTGAGAGCGGAAGAAAACAGAGCACGCCTTTTTTTACTTCTACAAATGCCGCATCAATGTTTTTTACAATATTTTTTACTTTTCCTACATAGATATTTCCGACCAGAGAACGTTCCTCCGCAATATCACAGGATATCTCCAGACATTCTTTTTTGTTCATCAGTACAGACAGCGTTTTTGTCTGATCATCTGATGCGTAGCGGCTTACATAAGGTACTTTTGTAATAATCAGCTTATGATTCAATTTTCTCCCCCAATTCCTCTAACGGTACTAATTTCTTTTCAGTTTCATCTCCAAGGTCAGCATAAACCTCCAGTCTCGCAATTTCCAGAGAGAATTTTTCCAGTTCAAAGCCTGCAAATTTCGCAAACGCTTCCATCACAAGCTCCGGTTTTAAGTTATTCACACTGCCTGTGGCGGTTTTCATAAAGATACCGTTCTCCTGCAGCCTGCATTCATAGATCATTGGCTTCAGATCTACTTCTGCTTCTGATTTCTTTGTTTTTTTCAGGATCACGATTTCCTTCTGCGCCAGAAAATCATCAAATTTCCGTCTCCATCCTGCGGGCTCGTAACCCTCCAGGAATTTTACAAAATAATCTGCTGCTGCCACACTGGACATCGCATTTTTCGCCGTATCCGGAAGCCGCAGAAAAGAGATCACCTCCACACCTTCCACCATCACTTGATTCAATGCCTCCACTGCTGCATTGGAGCTTGTGCAGGAATTCACCTGAAGGTCCACATATTCGCCTTCCGAAGTCAGCCCCACACCAAGCGGAGCTGCAAACGACATGATCATGTGAGGGCTGAAGCCTTCAGAATAGGCAATATCAATATCTGCTCTTCTGATCGCTTTCTGAAAAAATCTCATAATATCCAGATGGCCGATAAACTTCATACAGCCGTATTTTTTAAATTTCATTCTAATGTTCAAAGCAGACCCCTCCTTCATATTTCATCGCCCCGCAGCCGGAACACTGCATACGGCAGTTCGGTGTGACGGTTTCTTCATGCGCACGCTTCCACTCTCTTTCCAGGAATTTTTTCGTTACACCGATATTGATGAAATCCCATGGGAATACCTCATCTGTATTTCGCTCCCTTGTTGTATAGAAATCAAGATTCAGTCCTGCTTCTTTCATCGCCTCAAGCCAGACCTCGTTTTTAAATCGTTCTCCCCATGCATCATAGATGCATCCTTTTTGATATGCATTTAAAATCACTCCGCCAACCTTTCGGTCACCTCTTGCCAGCAAGCCTTCGATCACAGAAACGTCTGCCTGATGCCAGTTATATTTCAGACTTTTTCTGTTTAACTGTGCTTTCACTTCGTCATTTACAATATGGGCCTTTTCATTAAATTCTTCCATTGTGTTCATTCCCGCCCACTGGAACGGCGTAAATGGTTTCGGAATAAAGAAGGATGTACTGATCGTAACCTGACATTTTCCGCTGCGTTTTTCTTTCGGGATCTCATAGTAACGCTTCGCGATCTTCTCTGCCAGATGAGCAATTCCCTTCATATCCTCCTCTGTTTCCGTCGGAAGTCCCAGCATAAAATAAAGCTTTACCTTCTGCCATCCGCCTTCAAAAGCAAGGCCCGCACCATTCAGGATCACCTCCTCTGTCAATCCCTTATTGATCACATTACGCATTCTCTGGGAACCGGCTTCCGGTGCAAAGGTCAGGCTGCTCTTTCTGATATCCTGTACCTTGCTCATTACATCCAGCGAGAATGCATCAATACGCAGGGACGGCAGGGAAATATTGACTCCTTTGCCGCTAAATTCATCAATTAAGAAGTTCACCAGCTCCTCCAGCTGTGTATAGTCACTGGAACTTAAGGAGCTTAAGGAAATTTCCTCATGTCCTGTATTTTTCAGCATTGCATAAGCATACTTTTTTAACATTTTCACATCACGCTGACGTGTCGGGCGATAGAGCATGCCTGCCTGACAGAAACGACATCCACGAATACAGCCGCGCATGATTTCCAGAACAACCCGATCCTGCGTCGCTTTAATAAACGGAACAACAGGTGCCTTTGGATAATAAGTATCTGTTACTTCCATCACGATCTGTTTTTCAACCGTTGCCGGAACATCCTCATACAGAGGTTTCATTTCCAGCAGCGTCCCGTCTTGCTGATAGCTCACCTGATACAGAGACGGCACATAAATTCCCGGAATATGGCTTGCCTGTCTTAAAAACACCTCGCGCTCTGCCCCGCTTGCCTTCCATTCTTTATAGAGATCGATCAGCGCAAAATACTGCGTTTCACCCTCACCGATATAGAACAGATCAAAGAAATCAGCCAGCGGCTCCGGATTATAAACACACGGACCGCCCCCGATCACAAATGGATGTTCTTTTGTTCGATCCGCTGCGGCCAGCGGAATCTGCGAAAGATCCAGTATCTGCAGAATGTTTGTATAGCACATCTCATACTGAATCGTAATTCCGAGAAAATCAAAATCCCTGATCGGATCCTGACTTTCCAGGGCAAATAACGGAATCTGCTTCTCCCTCATTACCTGGTCCAGATCGATCCACGGTGAATAGACTCTTTCACACCAGACATCTTCTCTCCGGTTGAACATATCATATAAAATCTGAATTCCCAGGTGAGACATTCCGATTTCATACACATCCGGGAAGCACATGGCAAACCGCACCTGCACTTCCTCTTTATTTTTCATCACACTGTTAACTTCATTTCCGATATATCTTGCCGGTTTTTCGACAGTCAGAAGTATTTCATCTGATAATGCCAGTTTTCTCATATTCTATCCCTCTCTGTTTTCTGAATTCCCTGTTGATGTCAGATATTCTCTGTAATCCTTCAGCGCAAAATACATATAACCCATTGCTATGATGATACTGAATATATAGAAGTGCGGAATAGAAATTCCGGCAATCGTAATTATGACGCTGATCACCTGTACCACTGTTCTTGCATAAATACTCATATTCAGAACCGGCCTGAACGCCATGTTCATTTTCATGATCTTTGCCATCAGATGAGCAAAACATGCAACCATATAGGCCATCAGGAAATAATATGCCGCATCAATCAGGAAACTGATCAGCAGCACGGCGGCTGCTGCCGCATACATGATCGGAATCATTTCATCCAGAGTTTCATTATTCAGCTCAATCCCGGTTAAATCTTCATAATAAATTGTCTGTGCGCCTACTCCCTCGGATTTGAAATACATTTTTTCAGAATCCGCTATCAGTATATTTCCGTAAAAAACATTTTCACCTTCCGGATCCGTAATATCCTCATACGTTTTTTCCGGATCGATTTCCACATAGAGATTATATTCATCGATCAGCACCGGTTCTTCAATCCACAGTCCCCTCTCTGCTGAAATCGAAAATTTCGGAATGTTTTCATTCATGATTCCCGAAAGACCGCCCGCCTTGATAAATGCGACTGCCGTGGAGGCTGTCGCACAGACGTAGGAAATCAATGTCACAAACAGGATATATAAAAAAATCCGACCTTTTTTGTAAGTAATAAATTCCCGGTACGCATCGGGTCTTGTCAACGCATACCAGATGTCCCTTAAAGTATCTTTCAAAACTGTTTCCTCCAAACATACAACACTCATTATAGCAGAAGAACAGTACACTTGCAACTTCACAAAAAAGCACCCCGCCTTATGACGGGGTGCCATTGGAATCATTATTTTATGTTTGTTCTGTGAAGAAATGTAACGATTTCACCTCTCGTACATACTCCTTCAGGATTAAATACAGCTTCTTCAACTCCATCCGTGATTCCATTTGCTACTGCCCATGCAACAGCATCTGCATAGTATGCATCTTCTGCCACATCTTCAAAGCCGGATTCCACGTCTGTTTCCGGACAGCCCTTCGCTCTCCAGAGGAAGGTTACGACCTGACCTCTGGTACATTCCATATTCGGTGCAAACAGAGTCTCTGTCCAGCCATTTGTAATTCCCTCTTCTACAGCCCATGCAACTGCATCTGCATAATAATCATCCTCAGATACATCTGTGAATTCAGCATCTGCTTCTGCAATCGGACATTTTTCTGCTCTCCAGAGGAAGGTCACAACCTGGCTTCTTGTTGCTACCACATCCGGTGCAAACAGGGTTTCTGTCCAGCCCGCTGTAATGTCGTTTTCTACCGCCCAGAGCACTGCATCAAAGAAGAAATCCTCTTCGTTCACATCCGTGAATGGATTTTCGATCGGTTCCGGAGTATCCGATCCGTTTTCACCTGCAAGGGCCATTAATTCAATCAGGTTCAGTTTCGTATCTTCCCATGTAATCTTCACATCCAGAATATCTGTTGTGTTTGTTCCGTCACACTGTAATACACAGATTGATTTGTCCAATGTGCCAAGTGTCACCCATTTATCCGGATGAGCAATGGTTCTGACCTGAACTTTTGCATTCGAGATTGTATTCTGAATAATCTTGACGTTGTTCATTCCAGGTTCTGATACATGATATACAAATTCTCCGCTGGTTTCTGCAGGTGTGTATGCTGTTGACAGACTAAAATCTGACATGTTTGCATACTGTGTTTCGAAGGATTCTCCCGGACCCTCATAGGTCGGATCGTTAGATGTCGGCAGATATGCTCCATCATTGATTTCCAGTTCCTGGAAACGAACCCATTTGTCCGCACCTGTTTTTGTTCTCGTCAGTTCGAACTTCAGATATCTTGCTGTTAAACCAAGATCTTCTACTTTCTTTGTGTTGTAAGAAATTTCATGATCCGGCAGAACACTTCCGATTTCATCTTCAGTTGTTGACTCACCTTCATTTTCTCCATCCTGGTTTCCGAGGAACATGATATCTGTCCATTCATTACCATCTGCGGAGACAGAGAATTTTCCATGTCTCGGGAAGTCCCATTCACTGTCTGTACATACTACCTTTAAGGAATCAAACTCAATTTCCGCTCCCAGATCATATACAAAATATTTTCCGGCTATCTGTGAATTACAGTACTGTGTTGCCGTTGTCCAGTCTCCGTCAAACACTGCCAGTTCATCACCGGAGATAGAGCTGAAGTTTGTACTTTCCAGAGATTTCCCATAGACTTCTGTGGTATGTACAACAAATTCTGTAATGTCAAAGGAGTCTTCACACTCATCACATTTTAAAAGACGGATATATCTCGCAGGTTTTCCTGATACATCCTTTCCTGTTACATCTTCCCATTCAAGACCATTCATGGAAATCTGACATGTCATACATTCACTGAGAAGAACTTCATCATTAATTACAATATCTGCCAGTTCATGAATACGGTCAAGCTTTAATCCGATATATTCACCTTCCGCCAATGTAACTTCAATCGGATTCAGAGAATGAGTATCCGTTCCATAGACTGCTCCCGCTTCTTTATAGGCCTCTGCGTTTGTATAAGCAGTGCTCGGTTCCTCTTTTTCAATAATTACTTTAAACTCTCTCATGGATGGCCATTTTCTTCCGCTGCCTGTAGATGTACAGATATAACGGACAGCCACTACATTTTCGATTTCCAGATCTTCTACAACAACATGTTCCTGATAGTTGCTGTAGATTTCACCATTGACGTCTTCCCACGTTGTACCGTCTGTTGTGTACTGCAGTTTCGCATTTCCAAAGGTATCCTGACCTTTACCTGACGCACTGCTTCCGTTTAAAACATCAATGCCGTAAACAGTGACCGGTCTGCTCATGTTTACCTGATAATACTGACCGGCTGCTTCATAGCCGTCGTGCCATGCATGGGTACTTTCATCTCCGTCCACGATGCTGTCATTGGATCCCTGATAAAAACTGGTAAAGCTGGAGGATCCTGTCATTTTAACTTTTGCCGCAGCATCGCCTAATGCATAAGCTGTGATCTCGTCTGAAATCGCTGCTTCGATTGCCTCTGCCAGCGGAACCAGATGTGTAGATCCCGGATTTGCGGCACGGGTACCGCTTAAGGTCTTGCGCATATGGTTTTTACTGTTTGCGTATGCCTCATAGCCCTTCATAAAAGCTTCAAATGCTGCCATCTGATCTTCATTTTCCAGTTCCTGTGCTGCGACAGTATAATATTTAATACCTGCTGCCAGATCTTTTAAGGATTCAGAGAACGGAAGAATTTCTTCTTTCATTTTTTCATTCTTACTCTTCTCATGGAAACCTTCACATGCCGCGATGATTACATCCATCTGTGCGATCAGCTCTTCACTGGTACCGGCCAGAGATTCTCCGTTTGCAAGTTTTGTTTTAAATTCATTAATCAGCGGCTGTAGTTCTTCAGACTCTGCAAGGATCAGTCCATGTCCGTTTGGCTGAGGATTGGACATATGTTTTGCCAATGTATGTAATTCGTCTGCGGCATCCGCATCAATGTATTTGAAGGAATCCGCCCAGCTCTGGTCATCATCAAAGCCGGCAATATTCCATGTATAATCTGCGACTGCAAAAATAGCTACTTTGGAACATTCTGCATCCTGCATCGGATTTGTAACAACACCGACAAGATCATCCGGATTTACATCTGTATGCAACAGACTTCCTTTACCCATCATCAGACGGGACATATTAATATCATTTACCGGCCAGTTTAACCAGAACAGCGGTGCTCTTCTCTGTCCGTTTACTGCATTGTAATTTCTGAAATGATCAAGAGTTTTCACTTCGACAGGCTGACACACTGCCTCACCTGTCCAGAAAATCTGCACATCATCCGGAAAACCTGCATCATAATCATTTAATTCGGAGTAGTTTCCCTGCCATGCATGGTTATAACCTGCAGGACAGAATACGGAATCATATACATCTCCCTTTTCATTGGCCCATTCGGAAACGGCATTCATAACCCGAATGACAATCGTTCTGTTTAAGGATCCGACATCATCACCGAGCACACCGAACTGGCGTACACCGACACTGTAGAGCTGTTCGAATTTGTTTAATAATGCTTCGATTTCACCGTCTACATCATTGCTGTTAAATCCGCCCATAAATGGATGCGCTGTCCATACGAAATGACATTTTGCATTGTTTCCGACTTCTACCATTTCTTTGATCGCATCAAGCTCTTCTTCCGGGTATAACTCTCTCCATTTAGATGTATGATACGGATCATCCTTTGGTGCGAACACATAAGAAGTCATCTTAAATTCTCCGCCAAATTCCATAAGAGACATTCTGTCTTCGTTGGACCATGGAATTCCATAGTAACCTTCGATAAATCCGCGGATACTTGTATCAGAATAATCTTTGATCGTAAAGTTGCGGATCTTTCCGTCCACCAACTGATTAAATACATGTTTTAAAGAGGTCACTCCATAAAATGCAGCATCTGTATCTACTGCCAGAACTACGATTTCTTCATCATTGGAAATTACGTAATGACCACTGATTTCATCAAACACCGACTCATCCAGATCATAAGCTTCCTGTACATAGGTATCTACATATTCATCGGAACCATAAGTTCCCACAAGAACATCTACAACACCATCTTTCTTTTCATCTGAAACAGTATGAGCACCTACCACATCTTCCAGACGGTTCTTCGTCACATCATCGATCGTAGAATCATAAACAATATTTACTTCATCACCGATCGCAAAACTTCCATCCTGATAGGTCATTTCATGCGGTGTCGGATAAATTTCATAATCCGCCTCCGCAGCCTGGGAAACCAGGCCCTGCGGAAGCAGAGAGAACATCATAGCTGTGCACAAAGTCGCAGCTAATATTTTCTTTCTGTTTGCTTTCATATTCTTTCTCTCCTAAAATTCAATTCGCGTCGTCTTGTCGATTCACATTCATTCGGCTCTGTAAAGGGAAGTTACGATCTGACCCCTTGTGCATCCCAGTTCAGGTGCAAATTGAGTATCAGACCAGCCTTCAACAATCTTTTCTTCAACTGCCCAGGCTACTGCTTCTGCATAATATGCATCCGCCGGCACATCCTCAAATCCGGCTGTTCCTGCCGGTTTCGGAGTTCCATTTGCTCTGTGAAGGAAGGTAACCACCTGACCTCTGGTAACAGTCATTTCAGGTCTGAATTCTGTTTCTGTCCAGCCTTCCGTAATTCCTTCTTCAACTGCCCAGGCTACTGCTTCTGCATAGTATGCGTCTGCTGCCACATCTTCAAATCCTGCTTCTTTATTTACTTTCTCACAGCCATTTGCTCTCCAGAGGAAAGTGACTGCCTGACCTCTTGTACATGCCTGTTCCGGTGCAAAAGCAGTTTCTGTCCAACCGGATGTAACTCCATGATTTACAGCCCAGATAACAGCATCATAATAGTAGGTTCCCTTTACAACGTCTTCAAAGACAATTGACGGTACTTCGTCTTCTGCTGTTGTTACTTTCACTTCTGACGTTTCTGACTGATTGCCGGCAGCATCTACTGCATAGATAGCAAATGTGTATTCTGTCTGCGGTGTTAAGCCTCCGACCGTAAACTCGTATTCATCCGGATCAAATGTAGCGATCACCTGATCATCCTGTTTTAATACATATTCAGCAATTCCGCTTTCGTCCTCTGACGCTGTCCATGTTACATGAACCGTTGTATCAGTCACCCGGTCAGCTGCTAATACAGGAGTCGTCGGAGCCGTTGTATCATTGTAACAGCGTGTTCCCAGCAGCCTGATCTCTGCTGCGCTCGCAAAGTTTGCCACAGAGCTTACAGCGAGAAGCTTGAAGTATTTTGCATTGACTGCCTGATCAAAAATTACTGTTTTGGCATTGTTATCCTGTGCCCAGTTTCCTTCAGCTACAGTTTCCCATGTCTGATTATCATCACTTGCATAGATTGCATATCTGGTGATAACACCGTTTGTTCCTGTGGCACGAGGTGTATAAATATATCCTGTGACATCATATGCATTTGTAAGTTCAATGGTAATCCATCTGTCTTCCGGAGCACTGTATGTCCAGTCCGTATGCCACATCGTTCCGGTGTTGCCATCCAAAACATTTTCTGCCACATCACTTGCCTGAGATCTTTCTTCCGAACCGGCTGTCGCTCTCATATCGGAAACAGCTACCAGATCGTCTGATTCACCCTTTACAACTGAAACAGTATAACTGATTGTTTCCCCATGATATTCTGCTGTTACAACATCTCCGGTTTCCAGTCTTACGCCGCCTGTCAGTACTGTTGCTCCGCGTTTTATTTCTGTTGTTACACCGTCTTCCACGATCAGACTTGACATCAGATCATCAGCTGTGACTTTATCAAGATCTACAACTTCCACTGTCAGATCTTCCTGATTGAAGGCATAGCCTGCAGACATGATCTTTAACACAACACTTCCTGATTCGTAGGCACCAATATCAGGAATTCCTGTTACCGCATTGCCAAAATAGTCTCTGCCGCCATTGTTTTCCAGCGGTACACCCGCATTGATTGCCGGAGATTCATCGGTTGTATAATAGCAGGACAGGTCTACCTGATCACCCGGATAAGTTCCGGTTCCGCCCTGACCGATATTCACCAGCATCGGATCTGCTGAAATATTCGGAGCTCCTGCATTATCATCCTGCGGCATATTTGTAAAACCATAGAAAATATTGCTCTGCCAGTCAATTGCTCCGTCTGCAAATGTGTTGGCTGCTGCCGGAGTTTTTCCATCGTAATAGAAGATATTGTTATAAAACTTCATGGTTTCGTAGGCACCGGCACTGCTGAACAGGAAAATCGAAGACTGATTCGGTTTTAAAGCTCTTTCTGTCAGATAGAATGTATTATTATAAATTTCTGTGCCATAATTAGCCGCATAGATATCAAATAACCCCTGTCTTGGATGGGCGTAGTCATCCTGACTGATGTTGTAACGAACAATGCCGTCGAAGCTGCGATAGCTGTCAGCCACATTACATAACATCATAAATCCGCCCATATTGTCATGAACATAATTATACTGTACCCATGTCCGGTCATTTAACGCATCGATTTCAATACCCTGACCATCATTGGAAGCCGATACTCCGGATCCGTTTCGTGTATCGAAAACTTCATTAAACTGGAACCATGTATCATCAGAGTTCCAGTTGAACAAACCAACTGCTGCACCGCCGCCTTCTGTGGCAGGTCTTAAACAGCATCTTGTCACCAGATTAAACTCTGCTACTGCACCGGAACAGTTGTCAATGATCGTTCCGTCACCATCAATATCATGAATGTAGTTATTTCCAAGATAAAAATCTTCGTATGGAAGATAGTCATATCCTCTGGTACCATAATTAAACGGTCCCCATTTTTCTTCCGTACGGAAAGACCATGGTGTCAGGAAGTTCACACCGGAGCGTCCCACATCATAGATTTCACAGTTGGTGATACGGATATCATTAATCTGGGAAGGAACTGAACGGGAAACATCTCTTTCTTTATTGGAAATAACATTCATGGTAATACCGCCGGAAGTCTTTCCAATGTTCGTTCCCGGTCCGTGGAAGCCGTGAATGATCACATTATCCACGTAAATATGTTCCAGTGTACCGATATCTTCTGCCTGAATGGTAATTCCGCTTCGATATACATCATTTGCTGAATTTCCGATATACTTATCGGATCCCTTTGTCAAATATGCTTCAGAATTCGGATCAAAGATTTCCAGATCACTGACTTCCCAGTATTCCACGTTATAAAACTGGATCACATAGTTTACTTTCGGATTGTTAACCATTGCATTGGCACTCATAATATAATCAACTGTCCAGTCTTCTCCCGGCTGAAGCACCGGTCTGTCATCTCCTTCACCGTAGCTTCCGATCCTGATTGGTGCTGCTTCGCTGCCTGATCCCTGAGGTTTGAAACAGCCGACAAAGGTTTCACCCTTCTTAAACAGAATCTGATCTCCCGGAAAAAATGTGATTTTATTTAATTTGCTGATGGAAGCAAACGCCGTATCTTCGGTCAGACCGTCATAGCTGTCACTGCCGTTTGTGCTGTCCACATAGTATACATGGCTCTCGCCGGCTTCCACCGTAAAGGAATCTTCTTTTGCAATATCATGATAGGTTACTTTCACATTCACCCTCTGATCTCCGGAAGGAATTCCCCGAATCTCATCAAAGGATACTGTCACAGTTTTATCTGTACCTGAATACGAAAAATCCTTCACTTCCAAAGTGCGGTATGTACCATCATTGATCCGGTATTCCCAGGTAAAATCTTCCGCTTTCGGAGCAACCGTAGGAACTGCATCCAATAATACAGTCACAGAGCCATTCTCAGCTGTCACTTCTGCAATATTGGCTGTCACTGCTTCTTCACCGGAAGCATCCACCTGATAATCCAGTGTGATTGTCTGTCCCTTATAGGCAATGTTGACTGTCACAGTCTGTGCCACAGCAATTGCTCTGACCTCGTCAAAAGATAATGTCAGCTTCTGATTCTCCCATGCATCTTTTGTAAGTGTCAAAGTCTGCACATTGTCTCTGTCGGCACTGGTGAAATAAGTTGCCGAAAAATCAGATACATCCGGCTCGCCTGCATAAGAATCTGCAAACATCACGTCCAGCTGTCCGTTCTGTATGCTCATTTCCCTGATATCAGATTTCACAGACAGAGATGCATTGTCTATATACATATCCACACCACCGTGTGTCTGTGTATAACCATACACACGAGTGGTTCCGCCTGTATAGACAAACTCAATCTCAATTTTTTCCCATTCGGTAGATGTAACCGTACGTTTCAGTTCATCCCCGCCATAGTTCTTAACCCCTACAGTATGTACTGCTGTAGCGCTTGTTCCGCTCAGCTTTGCCCATACCGAATACACATAGGTCATACCCTTCTGCAGTCCGGGAACGTCCTGTTCCAGAGCAGAATCACTGCCTGTAAATTTGGCAGATGCATGACCTGATTGTGCGTCATCCGTAGTTTTTGCTGCCCTCTGCCAGTAAAACCAGTTTCCTGCATGCGATCCGCCGGCTGGGCTAAAAGCCGTCGGATCCTCAAAATCCGGGTTCACCAACAAGTTTTCCGCTTCGTAAGTAGAAGCGGCTTTTACCGAAAACATCATTCCCGAACCTGACATCGCTGTCGTGACTGCAATTGCCACAGACATTGCCAGCGCAAGAATGCGCTTCCCATAGCTTTTCTTTCTCATTTTGCCCTCTCCTTTTTTATTATTTTAAACCGGCATTTACCGGTCTAATTCAAACTCTACCGGATTGTTCCCGGCAACTGTGTCAATCAGTTTCCCAAACAATTCCTCTCTGATATAGGCAGCACAGATCAGATTTTTATCTGTTTCAAAATCAGTCTCTGATTCTGTAATCTCTCGAATGATCACTTCTCTTTCCAAGCCATTTTGAATATCCTGATAAACATCTCCCGGCTCACCGGTTTCCAGAAAATCGGCAAGACCCATATCGGATTTTCCCAGAAAATTCAGTTCTTTCCTGTCTGCTGTTATACTTTCCTTCTGTCCGTCCATCGCCACTTCATAAGTTACGGACGTACGTTCCGAAAACATTTCCTGATTTTCCAAATAATACTGCTTTGCCTGCCTGTTGATCTCCCGATCCACATGACCGACCAGATACTGAACAATCTCTGTTTCCAGATGATCTCTCACATATTGATAGTATGTCTCCAATGTAAACTGCTCAAGCCCGTAGATCGCCTCTCCTTCGTTCAGTTTCCGTTTTCTTTCCGTATTTTCCTGTTCCATCCGAAGTTTCAGCAGATCAAACGAATACGGTTCGCAGATTCCCAGCTTATTCCCGAGAAAAAAAACCGCATTCATTTCGGAAATATACTTACTTATTTTTGCATCAAGTTCCTGCACACTCAGCTTTTCCGGCAGGTCTCTTTTCACAAAATAGGAGTAAAACTCATATTCTTCCTCTGAGACTGTGCGTGTGTACCCCTGATAGCTTTCTATCTGTGCTACGATTCCCTCATCCTTCCCTGAAGATGAAAACAGTAAAAAAACAATCCCCGTCACCGCTATCAGCAGAAAACCGACCATGATGCCCACATTCTTTTTTTTATTTTGAACAGATTTTTTTTCCTTCAAATCGATCCTCCGAAACATAATATGGCTATGCATTCTACTATATCATTTTTAGAACTTTTTTACCAGACGAATCTGACTGATCGATATAAAAAGCACCCCGTCTGATGACGGGGTGCCGTCTGAATCATCTGTTCAATCAGTTGTCAGAATTCATTTTGGAGTTGACCTGTAAAGGAACATTGCAATCTCGCCTCTGCTGCATACTGTTTCAGGCTCAAATGCAGTTTCATTTACGCCTTCTGTAATCTGATTTACTACTGCCCATGCCACTGCGTCTGCATAGTAGGCATCTTCTGCTACATCATCAAACCCTGCTTCTGCTTCTGCTTCCGGACGGCCTGCTGCTCTCCAGAGGAAGGTTACGACCTGACCTCTGGTACATTCCAGTTCCGGTGCAAACAGGGTTTCTGTCCAGCCGTCTGTGATTCCTTCTTTCACAGCCCATGCAACTGCATCTGCATAGTAAGCATCCGAAGGTACATCCGTAAATCCGGCTTCTGTTTCTGTTTCTGCTTCCGGACAGTCGTTTGTTCTCCAAAGGAAGGTTACGATCTGGCCTCTGGTGCATTCCAGTTCCGGTGCAAACATAGTCTCTGTCCAGCCCGTTGTTATATCATTTCCTACTGCCCAGAGAACTGCATCATAGAAGAAGTCGTCTTCCTGAACATCTGTAAACGGATTCTCACAGATCGTAATCTCTTCGCCTGTCAGTCGAATTTCTGCAGCTGAAGAGTAATCATTGTCAGCTTCTGTACTCATTGCATTCAGTGTTACCAGACGAATATATTTTGCATTAACGGCATCAAAGGATGCTTTCTTCCATGAAGAATCGCCTGCCCATTGACCGGTTGCTACTGTTTTCCAGGTTTCCCCGTCGTTGCTTGCCTGAATTTCATATTCCGTGATCACACCATTGTTGCTTCCACTCTGACGCGGCTGGTATCTCAGCCCGTCAACAGCATATTCAGAACTTAATTCCAGCTGAATCCAGTGATTTTCGAATCCAGGACCATTTTTCCATTTTGTATGCCAAATGGTGGAACTGTTATTATCCAGTACATTGGATGCCGGCCCTTCTGCAGCTCCTCCGTTGGTTTCCCAGTTCACTGCTGTCGCAGTCAGCTCAGAAACAGGGATATCTGCACCTGCATATTCCGGATTGTCTTTCGGATCACCTACGACGATATTATAAATAACATCATCTACAACTGCGGTTGTTTTACCAGGTGCCACACCGGTAATCGTCAGGATATTTCTCGCAATATTCACTGTATCTCCGACTAATTTTGTCTGATTTGCCTGAGCCTCCGTCGGATATAATACAATGATGCTTCCATCTGTCCAGATATAGGAGATTAAATATCTGCCTCCGTCTTCAATTTCTGTTGCTCTTGCGTATCCCGGAATCACATCACTCTCGGATACTGTATCCTGCTTTTCCAGTAAAGCAAGATCAAATTTTACGGCAGTATTGGTAACTCCGCTTACATTGTCGGTTCTCCATGCATCAAATACCATATTCGCTGTATAGAATACCGTATATCTGTTATCAGCGTTTTTGATTCTGAATACAGAAGTATCATCAGTTTCTACTTCTTCTACGGTCATATCAGCCGCTGCCGCATCAAAATAGTTGCCTGCGCTGGCAATTGTCATGTAAGTATCGGAGAATTCATTGTAAATCCGCCACTTGCTTCCTGATGCGTTAAATGTAAATTCAGCGTTTGCAAGATTGAGGGAGGTATCTGCTTCCGCCGAAAAACTGTCCAGAGAAGAAGCTGCATTGGAAGTGTGCGCATGTAATAAGGTTCTGGATTCATCAACCACCAGTTCACTTGTAACTGTCGCAACAGCTTCATCCGGAGCCTGTGTGATTACCCTTGCCTCGTCCGACGCAGTTTCTTCCACATAAGCTGTTCCCGCATCCAGTTTGATGGTTTTCTCAAGACCGAGAATCTCATTCAGGGAGAAACCTTTGTAGGTAATAACGGATCCGCCGCTTTCATACAGGAGGCCGATTCCTCCATCTGCCAGTTCCGTAATACAGGAGTACGCATAGTGCTCTCCTGCTTTATTTACACGGAATTCATAATCCCAGCTGATGCTTCCGTCTTCCTGAACCAGACCCACAAAAATCTTACCTGCATTACGGGCACCGGTATCAGACGGTGCAGAGAACATGATTGCTGTTTTTCCGTCAATCTTCTCAGAATATGTAATTGCACTCAGCTGACAGTTTGAGTTATAAGAAAGACCGACACTTTTGGCATCAGACCATGTTTCACCCCAGTCTTCGGATACATAGTATGCATTTCCGTGACGTGTAAACATATAAAGCTTTCCGTCAGCCTCCACAACAGCTGCTTCTGAACTCCATCCGGATACAGATTCTCCGCGTTCCCATGTGGCGCCGCCGTCATCAGAATAAATCACGGTACTGTTTTTATCGCCGGAGGTAAATTCGTAAGCTGTAAATACGATGCGTCCCTTAGATGTCACGATGGAACGTCCCGGGCCAACCAGAAGCGTCTGTTCAGATGCTCTCTTTACATCAAGCAGCTGCGGAACGGACCATGTAGCTCCTCCGTCTGCTGATTTTGTAAAATACAGAAAATCTGTAGGATATGGGAAATATGGGGAATCTCCGCAAAACAGATTTGTATCTACATCCTGACCCTTGATGTTAAAATAGGCATCAATGATGTATCCGTCAACAGTATTCCCGTCTGCATCTTTCAGCAGATAGTAAGACTCTGCACCCTCTTCTGCTTTTTCCAGATGGTAGTTGTAAGCTGCCGATGCACGCAGGGTACTGCTTGAGGAGCCGTTCACACTGTCTGTAACAGCCGCAAGAATCAGATTGCTGTTTTCATCGTAACCTGTGCTTCCCGTCTGCGGAGCATAATATGCTCCATTCAGAGCGACGCCCGCCGGATATAAGTCAGCGATCATATAAACGGTTTCTCCATCCGTTGCTAATGCCGGATCAATAAATGCTGTAGAGGAAGCATTCCATACATTGCCATTATCCCCCAGATAATTTGCAAAGGTATAGTTCCATGTTTCACCATTGTCTTTCGAATAGGATACGATTGTGTCCAATCCGCCTCCATCCGCATAAGTTGTCCATCTCGCATCACATGCAGCAACCAGTGTTCCGTCATTCAGCGTTACCAGACACGGAATACGGAACTGACTGCTTCCGCCTGTCCCCGGTGCAAACGGCTGGTCTTCTGTTACACCATCTTCCGGTCTGATTCCGGTTGCGGCATGCGCTGTGAATGAACCCAGACCTGAAAGTACCATAGCACTTGTCAGAACAACAGACAGCATTCTTTTTAAATTTGTCCTTTTCATTTTACCTTCTCCTTTATAATAATAATTCCATGAATGTCCCCCTTCTTTTCCCCCAAAAGGAACCTTTACGGATATTAATATTATACCTTTTCACTGTTTATTTTTCAAGAAATATAGTTTCAAAATGCAAATCTATTGCCCCTTGAACAGATCCGCAAAAATTTCTTCTGCATTCTGCAGTGTTTCGGCATTGCTGCGAACCATCTGCACGATCCTGACACTTCCGATGCCCTTTATTTCGTAACCGGTATAATCCAGAGATAAAAACAATACGAACAATATCATACAGATAAAAAATTTCATTTTCAGAAATGTGAGTTCTCTGTTTTTCTCTTTTTTCCCGGAATAAAGCGGATCTCTCCTTTTTTCTCCCTGAAAATACGCCATTCTCTCTTCTGCGGTCATAAAAATACCCCCTGACTGTAACAAATGATCTTTTTAATCATATACAGTCAGAGGGCCGATTTAGAACTCTGAATTATTATTTAATGCCTGTTGTCCAGTTCCTCGGTAATTTCTGTCCAGGTAATTCCCTTTTCTACCATCAAAACCATTGCATGATAGAGAAAATCTGCCATTTCATATTTGATCTCTTCCGGTTCCGGATTTTTAGCAGCGATCACAAGCTCCGTTGCCTCTTCTCCTACCTTCTTTAAAATTTTATCTATTCCCTTATCAAACAGATAATTTGTATAAGATCCTTCCTTTGGGTGCTGCTTTCTGTCTGCGATCGTCTGATAGACAGTCTCAAATACTTCCATCGGATTGCTCTGATTTACTTCTCTGTCCATCATCCGGTTAAAAAAGCAGCTTCTTTTTCCTGTATGACATGCCACACCTACCTGTGAAACCTTCGCCAGGATCGTATCATAGTCACAGTCTGTGGTCAGTGACTTCACATACTGAATATGGCCGCTCGTCAGTCCTTTTGTCCAGAGACATTTCCTGCTTCTGCTGTAATAAGTCATCAGGCCGGTTTCCAGAGTCTTATCAAGTGCATCCTCCGTCATATAAGCCAGCATCAGTACCTCATTTGTCTTATAATCCTGTACAATGACCGGAACCATTCCATCGGAATTCAATTTCAGTTCACTCCAGGAAATTTCACTCTTCAATACATTGGTTTCAATACCCATCTGTCTGCCGCGAAGCTTCAGCTTCATAAAATCTGTTTCAGGCCGGCTGACAAACGATCCTGTAACGCCCATAACAGCATTTTTTTCAAGAATATAGAAAATATCATGATCTTCCTTGACGGTGCCGGCAATGATCGGCAAAGCATATTTGTAGTATGCTTTTTCCGGAAGATCTCTGACCGCAACTACGATACTTGCATATTCTTCCAGTGCACTGTTATTTGCAGTCAGCTGCTCCATACAGTCTACGGAGGCACCGATCTTTTCTTTGCCGAAACGTTTGGAGACTTCTTCCAGAATATTCCGGTTCGATTCCTTGGAAAAATTTAATATCGCTTTTTCACAGCCTGTATATAAAATCTTCTTAACGTCTTCCACACGTTTGATATTTCCGCATCCGTACAGCGGAATATCCACACATCTGTAAATCTGCTTCATCGTATGCAGATTCACCTCATGTTCCTCATCTTCTTTTGACAGATCATAAAGAATGATCGCATCCGCACCTGATTCGCTGAAATATTTTGCCAGCTCTACCGGGTCTTTTCCCTCAGATTTTCCGTTTTTCAAATAGATTTCCGGGATTATTAACTTCTTCATAATGTCTTACTCACCCTATAATGTACCTTTCGTTGAAAGCACATCCTGAATGCGCCCATCAAACATTGTAGCAGAATCCAGTGCTTTTGCAAAGGCTTTAAACATTGCCTCCATAATATGATGATTGTTCATTCCGGATAACACTTTAAAATGCAGGTTCATCCCCGCGTTGCAGGATACCGCATAGAAAAACTCTCTGACCATTTCCGTATCCATATCTCCGCATTTCGGTGCAGTAAATACCGCATCAGATACATAGTATGGTCTGCCGGACAGGTCAACAGCACACAGTACCAGTGCTTCATCCATCGGCAGAATACAGCTTCCGTAACGTCTGATTCCTTTTTTATCCCCTACTGCTTCTGCAATGGCTTTTCCCAGAACGATTCCCGTATCTTCAATGGTATGATGAGAATCCACGTTCAGATCTCCGTCTGCCTTTAATGTCAGATCAAATAATCCATGTCTTGTAAATCCATCCAGCATATGATCGAAAAAACCGATGCCTGTCTGAATATCACTGTTTCCGGAACCGTCCAGATTCAGAATCATATTGATTTTTGTTTCTTTTGTATTTCTTTCAACTGCTGCCGTTCTACTCATTTGACTGCTCCTGATCTTCAAAACGTACTTTAATGGAATTTGCATGTGCCGTCAGCTGCTCGCTTTGTGCAAATGTGATGATATCTTCGTGAATCGGTTCCAGTGCCTCCCTGCTGTAGTAAATGATGCTGGACTTCTTCACAAAATCGTCTACAGATAACGGGCCGAAGAATTTCGCAGTCCCGTTTGTCGGCAAAATGTGATTTGGCCCCGCAAAATAGTCTCCCAACGGTTCGGAGCTGTATTCTCCGATAAAAATAGCTCCCGCGTTGCGGATCTTGGTCATCACCCGGAAAGGATCCTTTGTTACGATCTCCAGATGTTCCGATGCAATATCGTTTGCTGCCGCGATCGCATCCTCCATCGTATCTGCCACAAGAATATAGCCGTAGTTTTCAATGGATTTTGATATGATCTCTTTTCTGGAGAGCTGCCCGATAAACTTCTCCGCTTCTGCAGAAACCTCCTCTGCCAGTTTTCTGCTTGTCGTCACCAGAATTGCCGATGCCATTTCATCGTGCTCTGCCTGGGATAACAGATCTGCAGCCACAAATCTCGGATTTGCCGTCTCGTCTGCCAGAACAAGGATCTCACTCGGTCCTGCAATCGAATCTATGCTGACAAAGCCGTATACTGCCTTTTTTGCCAGTGCCACATAAATGTTTCCCGGTCCTACAATCTTATCCACCTTCGGAATACTTTCTGTTCCGTAGGCCAGTGCGGCAATTGCCTGCGCTCCGCCAACCTTATAAATTTCGTCTGCACCTGCTTCATTGGCAGCAACCAGTGTATTCGGATTTACCCTGCCGTCTCTTCCCGGAGGTGTCACCATCACAATTTTTTCAACGCCTGCTACCTTCGCAGGGATCACGTTCATCAGAACACTGGACGGATAGACCGCCTTTCCGCCGGGTACATATACACCGGTGCTTGCCAGCGGAGTCACCTTCTGTCCCAGCATTGTTCCGTTCGGTTTCGAATCAAACCAGCTGTACTGACGCTGTTTTTCATGGTATTCTCTGATATTTACCAGCGCCTTGCGGATCACATCCACCAGACTTTGGTCTGCCATTGCATATGCTTCTTCGATTTCTTCTTTCGTCACACGGATATTTGACGCATCAATCTTTGCACCATCAAATTTTTCTGTATAGGCAAAGACCGCGGCATCCTTATTGACTCGTACGTCATCAATGATCGCATTGACACGGTCAATATATTCTCCGTAATGATTCGGACTTCTTTTTAACAGATCGTTCAGCAGATTCTGTTTTGATTTTTCATCTAATGTAACAATTCTCATACTATCTCCTCACTTACAAAACAGTTTTGATCTCCTTGATCAGTTTTGCAATTCTGTCATGTTCCATCTTCATGCTCACCCGGTTGACGACCATTCGTGCTGATAATGGTTTGACTTCTTCCAGGACAGTCAGACCGTTTTCTCGAAGTGTTGACCCGGTCTCTACGATATCCACGATCACTTCTGCCAGCCCTACGATCGGAGCCAGTTCAATAGAACCGTTCAATTTGATAATTTCTACAGTCTGATGCTTTTTATTATAGAAATAATCTTTGGCAATATTTGGATATTTCGTCGCCACCCGGATCAGTTCCTGACTCTGAAGCTTATCTCTGGCGCTCTGCGGACCGCAGACACACATTCTGCATTTTCCGAATCCCAGATCCAGAACCTCGTACATTTTTCGATTTTCTTCCAGAATTGTATCACTTCCCACAATTCCGATATCAGCGGCTCCATATTCCACATAGGTCGGAACATCCGGTCCCTTCGCCAGGAAGAAACGCAGCTTCAGTTCTTCATTGACAAAGATCAGCTTTCTCGTGTCCGGATCTTTCATTTCCTCCACCCGGATTCCGATCTGTTCCAGAAGCTCCATCGTTTTTTTCGCAAGACGCCCCTTCGTCAGCGCAAACGTCAGATAGCGTTTTCCTTCACTGCTTTCTCTCTCCGGCAGATGGTTCCTTCGTTCCAGCGCACTCATCAGCTGATCCACGACAATGGCAAATCCCACTGCCGGAAGCTTTCTTCCGAAATGGCTTAAGAGTGTATCGTAACGGCCGCCCTTCACGATGGCTTCCCCGCTTCCGAATGTATAGGCACGGAAAATGATTCCTGTATAATAATCATATTTACTCAGCATTCCAAGGTCAAAAGACACATATTTTTCGCATCCGCAGCCCTTTAATCCTTCATAGATCTCTTCCAGTCCGGCAATCGCCTGAAGTGCTTTTTCATTGTCAGTGAGCGCCTTCGCCCGTTCCAGAACCTCTGCATTCCCCGACAGGCTCGTCAGCTCCGCGAATGTCTGTTTCAGCTGCTGCGGCATATCTGTACCGGAGAGCAGTTCTTCTACCGCAAAAACATTTTTATTGGAAATCTGATAACGGAGTGCTTCCTCCGCAGCTTCATCCAGGTCTGCTTCCAACAACAGATTTTTAAAAAACTGTACCTGACCGATGCTGATCTGAAATTCCTTCAGGCCTGCTTTCTGCAGTGCCGCCACCAGCAGGGAAATCATTTCCACATCTGCTTTCACGGAATCGTCTCCCATCAGCTCAGCTCCCAGCTGTGTCGTCTCTTTTAAACGCCCCTGATATTTATCATGATTGATAAAGGTACTTCCCATATAGCAGAGACGGATCGCTTCTTCTCCATGAAAATATTTGGAAACCGCTCTGGCAATCGACGGCGTCATATCCGGCCGCAAAACCAGTGTATTTCCTTCTTTATCGAAAAATTTGTATAATTCTTTTGACGGTACGGTACCGACTTCTTTGCCGAAAACATCAAAAAACTCAAACATCGGTGTCTCGATTCCCTGATATCCATAGGAATTCATCACATCCAACAGCGTATTCTGTAATTCAAACTTTCTGACGAATTCACTTCCGTAAATGTCACGGACGCCTTCCGGTGTATGCAGTAACTGTTCTTTCATAATCTATTCCTCTTGCTTTAATATGGTAAATCATTAAAGTGTCATTTCTATCCATTATAGAAAGCTGCCGCACTTTTGTCAATCTCTCTTTTCAAGCTCCTTTGCAATTCCCTCCAGATACGGAACAAAATATCCCGGCATCGGCTTCAAAATATACTCCGGATCCAGTTCCCCGAAGCGAAAGCTTTTGCGTCCGCCCGACATCGCTCTGTCCCAGAACTTCTTCATCTGTTCAAAATTCAGATAATACAGCACATCCCGCTTCGTAAAATGGATCACCAGAAAAGCAAGTCCATCCTGTTTTTCAAAGTCCTCCATAAAATTCACCTGATGCTCGTGAATATTCTGCAGCGGAAAGGTATCTGAATCACATTCCTTGGCATCAAAACAGACCGGAATCCCCTGTACGGCACCGATATAGTCAACGGTACTTTTCTGTTCAAAATATGCAAGCGTTATATGTCGGTTTTCCTTATCAATTTTAATAGGTGTGATCGGTGTCGGAACCTTCTGAATCAATGCCAGTCCCTTACTCCGATACACCTCATTTGTCCTGTTTATCAGTTCTTCCAGACCGGAACCCCGAAGTCCCCTGGAATTCCATGTTCCCATTTTTCCCTCTATTCCTCCTGCATCAGCCTGCGAAAGCTTTTCGGAAGCTCTGCTGTAATGATCTTTCCGTTATATTTTTCAAAAGCACCCTGAAATCCATCCAGCTCCAGCCGGTATGCATGCAGCAGCTGAAAGTGCTGATGATATTTCTCATTATACTTTTTATCTCCATACTTCAGATCTCCCAGAATCGGATGACCGATCGAGCTTAAATGGGCTCTGATCTGATGTGTACGTCCGGTAATCAAGTGCACCTCCAGCAACGTCATCCCATGAAAATGTGAGATCGGACGATAAGCGGTATGAATCTCTGAAGCACCTTCCGCAGGCTCTTTTAAAATTCTTACCTGATTGGTCTTCTCATCCTTCCGCAAATAGCCATCGAGCTGTCTGGCCTCCCTGAGTTCTCCCCTGACAATACAACGGTAAAACTTTCGGAGCGTTCTCTTTTGAAGCGCGTCTGCGAACTCTCTTGCCGCCTGATAGGTTTTTGCCACGATCAGAATGCCCGAAGTATTTCTGTCCAGTCTGTTGCATACGGAGGGTTTGAAAACCTTTAAGGACTCAACAGTCACCTCCCCTTTGGCCTTCAGATAGCCCAGGGCATATTCATTCATGGAGCAGTCCTTTTCCTGCGCTTTCTGGGAAAGCTCTCCCGCCGGTTTATTCAGCAGCAGAAGGTCGTCGTCCTCATACAGGATCTCCAGCTTTTTCTCCGGATAATCCTGCATTGCCTGCGCTGCACCTCCCTGAAACTTCTCGATCGTCTCTTCTGCCAGAAAAAGTCTGATCTCATCCGATTCGCGGAGCTTTTCCGTACCATCAGCCTTTTTTCCGTTCAATATTATGTTTTTCTTTCGAAGCATTTTATAGATGAAGCTTCCCGGCGCCTCTTTCAGGTATTTTTTCAGATATTTGTCCAGACGCTGGTTTTCATCATTTTTATGTACTGTCAAAATTCTCATATTTCTCCTGTCGCTGCGGCTTCAATACCTTTGATTGATCTTTTTTTAAACTGAGAGCGCCAGCAGGGTATGCTTCACCAGCTGGTCTCTGTTCAGATCCGGATATCTCGGATGGGGCTGATAGGGAATATCTTCTTTTTCTTTGCGCTCCAGATCCCTGACCCTGTCCAGAAACGGTTTGAGATCTTTAAATATCTTCACATTCTCTTTATAGTCATTTGCATTTAACAGCTTTGCCAGATGCTTTTCCAGTGTCTTTGTATCGCAGGCTTTATCTGCGGTGTATCCGACCACTTCCCGACCGCAGACAACGACTGCCTCCACCGGATAGTTCTTTTCATAGGTGGTGAAATTCAGCTCGTAGATCGTCTCCAGATCTTTTGCCGTATCCTTTACTTTTAAATATACTTCTTCCGAAACAGGTTTTCTCTGAAAGCTCATAATAAAACCGATCAGTTCCTTTGCAGTCGGCAAAGCACCTACCATGGCCACGACCGTCAGCAGATTCTGATAGCTCTTTGTCACTAACAGCCCCAGCAAAAATACAGCAAGTGCTGCCAGTGCAAAGGAAAGTGTTTTCAGTCCCTGAAATTTTCTGTGGGACAAGGTGTATCCATAGTTCCCTTTTGCAATTTTTTTCATTTGATTCTTCCTGTCCTTTCATCATTCACGATCACAATCGTCTTCCCATCGACTCCTGTTATTTTTTCTTTTTCTTATGGACCTGTCGGATTGTCTTTTTCTTTACAGGCTTTTGTGCTTTCCCTGCCGGTCTGTTTCCGACAGCCCCGATGTTTCTCGGACGGATCAGGCAGTTTTTCTCAAAACCGATCAGGTCGGTTCTTCCGGCCACTTCCAGTGCTTCTCTGATCAGGTCATAGTTTTTCGGATCCCGGTACTGGATCAGTGCTCTCTGCATTGCCTTTTCATGTGGATTTTTCGGAACATAGACCGCTTTTCCGTCTCTCGGATCCAGCCCCGTATAGTACATACAGGTAGAGATGGTTCCGGGCGTCGGATAGAAGTCCTGTACCTGTTCCGGCATATATCCCAGATCTCTGACAAATTCAGCCAGCTTCACAGCTTCTTTCATATCACAGCCCGGATGGCTGGACATAAGATAAGGAACAAGATACTGCTTTTTGCCAAGCTTCTCATTCATCTTTCTGTATTCATCGGAAAATCTGCGGTATACCGAATTTTCCGGTTTTCCCATTTTCTGTAATACTTTATCTGATACATGCTCCGGAGCTACTTTGAGCTGACCGCTCACATGAAACTCACAAAGCTCTCTTAAAAACTCTTTCGAAGTGTCAGCCAGCATGTAGTCAAAACGGATTCCCGAACGGATAAACACTTTTTTCACCTTCGGCAGACTGCGCAGCTTTCGAAGCAGGGCAATATAATCCTTATGATCTGCTCTCAGATTTTTACATGGTTCCGGGAAAAGACACTGTTTTTTCGGACAGACTCCCTTTTCCATCTGCTTTTCACAGGCAGGTGCCCGAAAATTCGCAGTCGGGCCACCGACATCGTGAAGATATCCTTTGAAATCTTTTTCATTCGTCATCAGCTGCGCTTCTTCGATCAGCGATTCATGGCTGCGCACCTGTATGATCCTTCCCTGGTGGAAGGTCAGCGCACAGAAGGAACATCCTCCAAAACACCCCCGGTTGCTCACCAGAGAAAACTTCACTTCTGAAAATGCCGGAATACCGCCGTCCGCATCGTAAACAGGGTGCCATGCTCTCATATAGGGAAGGCTGTAGACCGCATCCATTTCCTCTGTTGTCAGCGGCTTCGCTGCCGGATTCTGTACAACATAGCAATGTGCACCATATGGCTCTACCAGCCGTTTCCCCGCATAGGGATCTGTGTTTTCATACTGGATGAGAAAACTCTGTGCATAGATTTTTTTATCTGCTGCAATCGCATCAAATTCCGGGAGCAGTTTATAATCATAGACAGAATCCAGTGATTTTGCCTTATAAACCGTTCCGTCAACAAATGTTATGTCTGATACCGCAATCCCGCTGTTTAAAGCGTCAGCAATTTCCACAATGGAGCGTTCACCCATTCCGTAGGAGATCAGATCCGCACCGGAATCCAGCAGCACAGAGCGTTTGACCTTATCCGACCAGTAGTCATAATGTCCCATCCTTCGAAGGGAGGCTTCGATTCCGCCGATAATCACCGGTGTCTTTTTATACTGCTGTCTGATCAGATTTCCGTAAACGATCACTGCGCGGTCCGGACGTTTTCCCATCGCACCGCCCGGTGTATATGCATCGGTCTGACGTCGTTTTTTGGACACTGTATAATGATTGACCATGGAATCCATATTTCCGGCGGAAACCAGGAATCCGAGCCTGGGTTCTCCAAACACTGTGATGCTCTTACTGTCTCTGAAATCCGGCTGAGAAATGATCCCCACAGAATACCCATGGCTTTCCAAAATCCTGCTGATGATCGCATGTCCGAAGGATGGATGGTCTACATAGGCATCACCGATCACATAGACAAAATCCACCTGCCCCTGTACTTCTTGTTTACTGATCGGAAGAAATCCCATAATTCACCTCTATATTACCCATGAACACTTCATGAAAATCCTTCACATAGCCATCTGACAATGCGATCTTCTCATCATAGTATTTCATGGAAAAATCGTCTTCTACCGCGATCACAGTCATTCCGGCAGATTTTCCCGCACGGATACCGTTCGGAATATCTTCAAATACCAGACAGTTCTGCGGACTCACTCCCAGATCTTCTGCAACCTTCAGGTAAATATCCGGCGCCGGTTTTCCTTTGGGAACTTCACAGGCCGTTCGGAGAACATCCACTTTTTCATAGAGTCCATGTGCTTCTAATGCTGCAACTGCCAGCGTTTTATCATTGCTTGTGGCCACACCGATCTTGATTCCGTGTGCCTTCAGAAAATCGATATATTCTGTAATTCCGGGTTTTGTCCGGATTTCATACAGATATTTTTCATGTGCCATTTCGATCCAGTCGTTTTTTATATCTTCTACTGTTTTATTTTCCAAATGAAAGGTCTTTTTAAAATACACTGCAGTATCCGTAAAACTCATCCCTTCGATATCCTTTTGCAGTGTTGCCGGCATCGGAATTCCAATTCTGTCAAAATACTCCACATCAATTTCACTCCACAGCATCATGGAATTCACCATCGTACCGTCAATATCAAAAATAACTGCTTCAATCTGTTTTTCCATTCTGTTCCTCTTTTCTTATTCTTCACTTATGCGCCTGTATTTCTGAATGCATCTACTTCCTTTTCATCCAGTACTCTGACCTCTCCCGGCTTCAGATTTCCGAGTGTCAGACTTCCCATGGAAAGTCTTTTTAAATACATGACTCTTCCTCCGACAGCCTCAAACATCCGCTTTACCTGATGGTATCTTCCCTCTCTGATCGTCAGTTCGATTTCGGAAATATCTCCCGATTTCAAAATCTTCAGATCCGCAGGCATGGTCCGTGTTTCATCTCCGATGTCGACGCCTTCCCGAAATAACTGCACATGTTCTTCTGTGACCGTTCCGTCGACTACTGCAAAGTAGGTTTTGTCCACATGCTTTTTCGGCGACAGCAGCTGATGTGCCAGCGGCCCGTCATTGGTGATCAGAAGCAGACCTTCGGTGTCTTTATCCAGCCTGCCCACCGGAAAGAGATCTTTTCTGCAGCCTTCCGGCAAAAAACTCATGACTGTCTCCGACAGACTGTCTCTGGTTGCCGTCACACAGCCTGCCGGTTTATTTAACAGAAAGTATTCCATTTGATGATAGATGAGCTTTTGTCCCTGAAAACAGATCTCATCTGCAGTTTCATCGATCTTCTGTTCAGGCTTTTTCACGATCACACCGTTCACAGTGACAAGTCCCTTTTTTAAGACGGACTTTACCTCACTTCTTGTACCGATTCCTTTTTCACACAAAAACCTGTCAAGACGCATCATGACTGCCATCTCCATCCCGGCAGATATTTATTACGCAGTGTTCCGTTCACCAGCTTTCCCCAGCCAAGCGGATACCCGTCTACGCATACCAGCTGCCATCCCTTGTTGCGTTTCAGTTCCAGATCATCCACATCTATGGTTTCTCCTTTCAGGTAACGGATCACCCTGTGATCGGAACATTTGAAATCAATCACCGCCGCATACTGTTCTTTCTTTAAAACCATGGCAAATGCCTGACTTGGTTCAAAACGGTTCTTTGTCATTTCTCCCAGCAGCAGACCGCTGCGAAGGAACCGAAGTCCCTTCATTCCTCTGATTCCTTCAGGCATTACATAGACACGTCCCTCCTGAATTTCCAGTGCACACGCATCGATCGGATACGTACAGTCCTGCATAAATTCTTCCAGAAGGGGCGGCAGCGCTTTCGCCTTTTTCGTTCTTTCCTTTTCCGGCTTCGGTCCGCTGACTGTCTTTTTACGAAGCAGCGCAATAAAATGTCCCTCACCATTCATCTTATGAGGCCAGATGCGGACACATTTTTTCAGATCCTCCGTACCGTTTTCGATCAGATCCGGTCTTCCCGGCGCAAAGCCCTCATACCGGTTTTCAATGTCTGCCACTTCCAGATCCGGGTCCAGATCGAGCATAAAACGAACTGTACCCTCATTTTCTTCCGGTGAAAACGTACAGGTCGAATAAAGGAGCATCCCGCCCGGTTTTAACATACGGAGGGCATGAGGTACAATGGAACGCTGCAGTTCACTGTAATACTTCGGTCCATAGGTTTCCCAGTCCTTCATCATACCCGGATTTTTACGGAACATTCCTTCTCCGGAACATGGAGCATCAATCAGAATCTTATCAAAAAATCCCGAAAACTTCGCCGCAAGTTTTTCCGGCGGTTCACTTGTTACGAGCACATTGGGAATCCCGAAAAGCTCGATATTTTTTAACAGTGCCTTCGCCCGGGAGTTGCTGATGTCATTTGCCACCAGAAGACCCGTATGGTTTAATTTTGCTCCAAGCTCCGTCGCCTTTCCTCCCGGCGCCGCACACAGATCCAGCACACGGTCTCCCGGTTCGATCTGCAGCAGATTTGCCGGAGTCATGGCACTCGGCTCCTGCAGATAGTACATTCCCGCAAAGTAATACGGATGTTTCGCAGGAGATACACGATCCTCATATTCAAATGCATTGTCGATCCACGGAACCTTCTCCAGGTCGAATTCGCTGATCCTTTCAAATTCCTCCGCCGTGATCTTCGTACGATTCACGCGGAGTCCGTAATGTCTCGTTCTGTCATATCCTTTCAGAAAGTCTTCATATTCCTCCCGAAGGATTGCCTTCATCTTTTCTGTAAATGCTGCAGGAAAATCCATAGTCCACCTCATTTGTTCATTATTTGTACATGATAGCTTTCAGCCTTTTTGTTCATCTGTCTTAGAAATTCTTCCAGCTGCTGCATATTATTCAGAGAATAAATTCTGTAAAAATCCTGCTGGATCTTTTCCATTTCTTCTGCAGCTGCCACTTTATACATATTCTGAATGATATTCAAAATATCCGCAACCACCTTCGCCTGATGCTGGAAGGCATTTTGGGCATCCATAATTTCGAGCCGTACCTGACTCATCTCCCTGTCAAGCAGGACTGTCGCATCAGCCACACGCAAAAGCCGCTCATTGATTTCCGGCGGCATATGCATCTTGTATTTATATTGCAGGGAATGTTCAATGGTTGCCCAGAAATTCATCGCCATCGTTCGGATCTGAATTTCTACCATAATCCGTTTCGGGCCGTCCATCATATCTACCGTGTACCATACGATCATATGATAGCTGCGATAGCCGCTTTCTTTCACGTCCGTCACATAATCTTTTTCTGTTTTTACCTCCATGTCGTTTCGCAAATGGATCATCTCCACGACCCTTTCAATGTCCTCTACGAACTGACAGATAATCCGAATGCCGGCGATATCTTCAATTTTAACAGTCACTTCGCTCAAATCAACGCCTTTATTCTGACATTTTTCCAAAATACTGGATATCTTTTTCACTCTTCCGTCCACCTGTTCAATCGGAGAATAAAATCCCCTGTCTCGGTGTTCTTTGATGAGATGCTCAAACTTGGCTGTAATTTCATCTACAGCCAGTTCATATGGATTCAACAGTTCTCTCCACATCTGCAGTTCCATCCGGGTACCTCCCTTAAGTCCGGTATCATCCTATAATAATGTATCATACTATTGTTTAGAATCCCAGAAAAATTTTATTTTTCAATCATCCGCAGATACCAGTACGGATTTACAGCTCTCTCTGTACCTTCTTTATCTGTCACATAGATTCCCACATGAAGATGAACGGGAAAGTTTCCTCTCGTCCCCGGCTCCTTTCCGTATCCGCTGTCTCCCATCTGACCGAGGACCTGCCCCGCTCTGATCTCTTCTCCTTCTTCGAAAGCCTTCTCATAGGAATCCAGATGCGCATAGTAATAATAGACACCTCCGGATGACCGGATTCCGATTCTCCAGCCGCCCTGTTCCAGCCATCCGATTTTTTCTACCACACCATCCGTCATACTGCAGACTGCATATAATCCGGGAGTATTCTCCGCTGCCATCAGATCACAGCCTTCATGAACCCGCTCACCGCCGTAAGAACGTGCTTCCCCCCAGCTGTCTTCATAAGCAACCGGATAGCTACCGGGATCCTCCTCCGGTACAACCGGAAAACACTGAATTTCAGAACAGATGACATCAAACATCTCAAGACCGCGGAAGAAATCATCGGTTTCATCCGCTGAAGGTTCCTTTCTTTGTGCGTATTTATACAAAATATCATGCTCCAGACGGATCACTGTCAGCAGCAGTACTGTAACAAAGACCGCACGCATTAAATTTTTCTTTTTCATGGGACCTGCACTTTCCTTTCGTACAATCCTTCTATATATATGCCTGTCCGTTTCCTTTTAGAACATCATAAGTGCTGTCCCCGTATCATAAACTATACAAATCCTTCCAATGGTACTGCTATGAAAAAATTATTTATTTCCGCTTTCTGTATTTTGGGACTCTGTTTTCTTTTATGCTTTCCTTCCCTGGCCCTGGAAGCCTCACAAAAAGGACTGTCCCTCTGGTTTGAGACATTACTGCCGACACTGCTGCCTTTTCTGATCATTTCTCAGCTGATCTTAAAGAGCAATGTGGTTACATACATTCAGAAACCTTTTTCTCCTCTCTTTCGAAAGCTGTTCCATGTCTCAGAGTCCGGCTCCTTCTGTATCCTCTGCGGGTTTCTATGCGGCTATCCTGTAGGAGCCAGACTCATCGCCCTGCAGGTCAGAGAAAAACGGATCAGTACGGAGGAAGGACAGTATCTGCTCTCCTTCTGCAACAACGTCTCACCCATGTTCTGCATTTCCTATGGCATCCGTTACGGCATGGAAAACACTATGATCTTTCCCGCATTGTTCTCCATCTACGCCGCTCCGATCGTCTATGCAGTACTGACACGCAAAAAATACATTTCTGCCTCTCAGAGCACAAAAAAACAGATATCCATCCCTGAAAATATTTTTCAGCTCATAGATATCTGTATCATTGACAGCTTTGAAATAATGATCCGGCTCTGCGGATACCTGATTCTTTTCTCTATCATCATCCATGGACTGCAGAGCAGATTTCTCAGGCTGCCGCATATGCTTCTGACCCTTCTCTCCTGTACTTTAGAGATTACAAACGGCTTATCTCTGGTACATACTCTGCCCATTGGAATCCGGAAAGATCTTCTGGGAATATTTGCCCTTTCCTTTGGCGGTCTCTGCTGTATTTTACAGACCAGAAGTGTTCTGGGCACCTCAGTGCTCTCCATTCGAAAATACATCCATGCCAAGCTCTGCACGACACTGCTTTCCCTACTCTTCTACGTCTGTATCAGCTTCTTCCTCAGCTTCTGATTTTTCGGAACTCTCCGGGTAAATTGAAGGAGCCAGTTCACCGCGGTTTTCGTTGATCACTTCATAATAACCCTTTAAGGAATTTACCAGTGAAGAATACTTCGAGCTGTAGCTTTCCAGCGTACTCTGGATGATACTCTGAAGATTTGCCAGCATATCGTCAGTATACTGCATGGCACCCATACGGATTTCATTTGCTTCTAATGTTGCGTTATTTAAGATTTCCTGTGCCTGGGCAGCAGCAGCTTCCACAACGGCATTCGCCTGGGCATAAGCCTGTTTCATGATTTCCTGCTCAGAAATCAATTCACTTTTCTGAACACTGGCCTGCTGAAGCAATGCGTCGGCCTTTATCTGTGCATCTGCCAGAATAGCATCCTTGTTAGCCAGCATTTTCTGATAACGTTTGATCTCTTCCGGTGTTTTCATACGAAGTTCCCTTAAAAGTTCTTCGATTTCTTCTTTATTTACTACGATATTCTTCTTAGACAGCGGCTGATAATTACATCCGTCTATGTATTCTTCGATTTCTTCAATAATCTGTTCAATTCTGCTCGTCATGTTAAGTACTCCTTTATTTATTCTTATTTTCTCCCACTCTCTGATACACTCTTTCGATAATGGTTTCCGGTACAAAACGGCTGATATCACCTTCAAAATACGCAACCTCTTTTACAGTTGTAGAACTCAGATACGCATATTCCAGACTGGTCGTCAGAAACATGGTATCAGCCCCCGGATAGATGACACGATTCGTCTGTGCCATTTGAAGCTCATAGTCAAAATCTGTGATCGCGCGAAGACCACGGATGATGACATTGGCATTTTTCTTTTTGACGAAATCAGCGGAAAGTCCCGTAAACGCTTCCACCTTCACATTCGGATAATCTTTTGTAAGCTCTTCCAGCATCTGAACACGTTCTTCCACCGTGAACATCGGAGTTTTCTTATTGTTATTCAATACTCCAATGATCAGCTCGTCCACCTTTTGGGCAGAACGGGTAATAATATCCATATGTCCCAATGTCACCGGGTCAAAGCTTCCCGGATAAATTGCTCTGATCATAATTTTCTCCTCCAGGCACGTCCTATAAATACATGCTGGTTTGTCTTGTATTTTTTCTGTTTTAAAATTTCAAATCCTTCCTCTTCCACATAAGAAAAATCCGTATCCAGAGATGCTTCCACGATGATCGTCGTATATTCATCTACGATCGAGGAAGTTTTCAGCACTTCTAAAACCTGTTTTTCCAATTCCTGATGATACGGCGGATCCATAAAAATAAAATCCACCGGTTCCTTTCCATCCAGACGGTACAGGGCACTGATCACATCAGTCATCATCACTTCCGCCTGCTCAGCGAGCTTTGTTTTCAGCAGATTTTCCTGAATACAGGCAGCTGCTTTCGGATTCTTTTCCACAAAAAAAACTTTTCCGGCTCCGCGGCTCAAAGCCTCGATACCGATACCGCCGCTGCCCGCGAAAAGATCCACGAACAGACAGTCTGCCAGTTCATTATGGAGCATATTAAATAATGTTTCCTTAATACGATCCGTGGTCGGTCTTGTGTCCTTTCCTTCAATCGTTTTTAACGGGATACTTCTTGCTTTTCCTGCAATAACTCTCATATATTATACGTTTCCTGTCTATTTATTGTCAAACAATGATTCTTTTTTCAGTAATGATTTTTTCAGGCTGCCTGTCAAATTTCTCAAAGGGAACCTCATCATATACCTGAAATTCAAAGGCGAAAGCGATCTTCTTCATATCCGGATGTGCTTCTAAATATCTGTCGTAGAAACCTCCGCCGTATCCTACACGGTGTCTGCACGTATCAAACGCAACTCCCGGCAGAATCATCAGTCCGTCTTCACAGACCGCCTCCTCCAAAAGCTCATACTTCGGTTCAGGGATTCCGTAATACCCTTCTTCCATATCTTTATAACTGCAGATACGGTAATATTTCATGATTTTTCCAAAGACCTTCGGCACCGCTACTGTCTTTCCATCCTTCCAGCACTGCTCAATGACCGGTCTTGTGGAAACCTCATTCTTGCAATCCATATAGGCAAAGACAGTCTCTGCTTCCTGATATTCCGGAAGTTTCAAAAAAGTCTCACAGATTTTTCTGCTGTTTTCCCGAATCCACGGTTCTGCTGCTGAAGCTCTCGCAGCCTTCACTTCTTTTCTAATTTCCTTTTTGGATTTTGTGTCCATATTTTTCACCTAAATTTACGATACTTCCGTCAGCTTCCTGCACATCAATATTGTCTAACTGTCCGCGCAGATTTCTTTTAAAGCATTCAATATATTCTCTGCGGAGTTTCTGCTGTTCCTTTGTTTCTTCTTCTGTCAGTCCGACAGATTTTGATTTATGATATAACTCATTAATTCTGGCAATTGTTTTCTGATCCATAATTCCTCTTTCTTCAGTTCAGTCTGTTTTATTCGTAATTACATTAAATTTACAACATCTTGTGTCAAGTATCAAGTCAAGACATGCAATTTTCTAAAAATTCATAAACTTCTTTCTCGTTTTGAAAAGAAATCCCATTCTGCAGCTGCGCTTTCACCTCATCTGACAGCTGCAGATCTGAGGCTTCCACGGGCGTTTGACACATCAATAATCAGAAAAGTACCGCAAAGCCTTATAATAGG
>JBJEMI010000067.1:0-1707 GCA_051879615.1 Lachnospiraceae bacterium | reverse complement strand
AAGGAGAAATTTTTATGTCAGTAAAAGTTATTTTCATGGGAAGGCCCACCAAGGATCCTGTTATGTCTCAGTCGCAAAATGGCACGGAGTACATCAGTCTTGATGTCGCCGTATCACAGCGGAGTCAGACAGGAAACGATGAAACCGTATTCTACCAGTGTTATTTCAGCAAAGGACTCGCAGATCGACTTGTGAAAGCAAAAGTCAAAAAAGGCTCCTGCATTTCCATCGTCGGTTCGCTTGAACTACACCCGTTCATGTACCAGCAGGGTAATAATGCCGGAAAGCCCGGCATCAACGCAAATGTACGGGTTTTAGACTGGGAATATACAATTTCCAATCGTCCTGAAAATGCAGGAAACACTCCAAATCCGTCCAATCATCCAAATGGTTATGGACAGACTGGAAATGGACCGGCTTATCCTGCAGGAAATGTTGGAGGAACACCTGCCCTTGGTGGTACTGGTTATCAAACCCAGGGAGCACCTGCTTCCAGAGCCCCACAAGGAAATCCGCAGAACCATGCTGCTCCTCCACAGAGCTACCCAAATCAGAATTATCCGCAGGAACAGTCTTCTGCCGGTGGGTATCCGCAGGAAAACTATGGCGGCTTCCAAAATGTACCACAGGAACAGCTTCCATTTCCAAATTAAACCTAGATTATTCACGGCACAGCCGTGAAAGTGGCTGAAAGCCGCATAGCTACTGTATTTTAACTGAATATTGTTTTTCACCTATCAAGTGAATGAAAAAAGAGCATCCATTTGTGGTAAAATGAAGGTGTCTAATCTAAAATAATACCAACAAAAGGAGCCCTTTATGAGTATTGTAAACACCTTACCATTAGAAAGCAATAGGCAGATTAAAATAAATTTTGATGGAGGAGATTTATCCTCCGATGCAGGCTTACTTCTCATCAAAGAATTCGTAAGCAAACTGGGTGTTGATAAGCTTTTAGGAAAAACTTTCAAGACCAATGATTCTGCATTATTCAGATATCATACGGATCAGGAAAACCTGCTCCAAATGATATATATGATCATTGCCGGTTATTTCGAAGATGATGCTTCTGATGAACTGACGAATGATCCGGTATTCAAGTCTATACTTGAAAAAAATGCCCTTGCATCACAACCTACTGTTTCAAGATTTTTTAACCGTATGGATGAAGAAACTTTAAGCCAGTTCCTTACGATTGGCAGAATACTTCGGAAGAAAATTTACAGTATTCAGATGCCACAGGCTGTTATTCTGGATCTGGATTCCACTCTCCTTGATGCATACGGCAAACAGGAAGGCAGAGCCTTTAACTTTCATTATCAAAGCAATGGTTATCATCCACTTGTCTGTTATGATGGAATGACCGGAGATCTGATAAAAATCCAACTTCGTGACGGAACACAGTATTCCTGCACCGGAGTGGTTGACTTCCTGCAGCCGATACTTGAGGAATACCTGAATGATTATCCGGAAATCCGTATTCTGCTTCGCGGTGACAGCGGTTTTGCCACGCCTGACCTTTATAAGCAGTGTGAGGAAAATGGAACAAGCTATGTGATTCGGCTGAAAGAGAATGGCATTCTCCGTGAAAAAGCATCCCATCTTGTGGATGAACTTGATGAGATTACCAGAAATAACAAAGTTGATCATGTGGTAGTTTATGGTGAATTCATGTACAAAGCAGGTTCATGGCCTTATGAAAGGCGC
>JBJEMI010000066.1:0-1712 GCA_051879615.1 Lachnospiraceae bacterium | reverse complement strand
ATCGAAGTCGTGATTGTGGACTACTGGAAACGTGTACCAAAAGCTGCATTTCAGAAATGGTATGACGGACAGTCCAGATACCGCACGAAGGAGGATAAAAAGAGGGACGCGGAAATGGAGGCCGCTACTCTCACTATGCCGGAAATGGCCAGACAGCTGGGAATCACCAGAAATCAGGTATATGGCATCCTGAATAGTCAAAAGTATCAGCATTTCTTTGAGTTCGTCACGATCGCTGATCGAAAAAGAATCACGAAAGAAAGCTTTCAGAAGTTTCTGGAAGGGCAGGATGAATATCATCTGGATCCGGCGAACGATTATGAAGAACTGGCAATGGAAGAAAATGTGGCACTGGCGAATTATCGGAGAAAGAAACTGGCACAGACCGGGGAACGAGGAAGGAATGGCAATCTGCAGTATCTTACTATAGATGAAGCAGCCTTTATGGCAAAGGTCAGCCGGTCCATGATAAATGTCTGGTACACAAAAGGATATTTTCCGGTTGTAAAAATAAGGAACCATGTTCGGATCAAACGAAAAGAATTTGAAGCGTGGCTGGAAAAGAGAAATACAGAAAGGGGCTGTTAAATTATGGCATCGATCAGGGAACGAAATGGAAAATTTAATGTAATCTATTCCTATACTGATGCAGACGGGAAACGGAAGCAGAAATGGGAAACTTATGCTACAAAGGCAGAGGCAAAGAAACGCAAGAAAGAAATTGAATATAAAGAAGAAATGGGATCCATGATAATCCCGCAGTGTAAAACCATGAAGGATCTTCTGGCAGAATATGTTGCCCTGTATGGGAAGGACAACTGGGCATTATCTACGTATGATGGAAATGTTTCTCTCATAAATAATTATATCCTTCCGATCATCGGGGATGAAAAACTGTCGGAGATCAATACCCGTTTTATTGAAAAATATTATCAGAGGTTGTTGAAAGCTCCGGCTGTGATCAATCCTATGATTGGGAAAAGAAAGAATGAATATGTATCTACCAGTACCATCAGAGATATCCATAAACTCCTCCGAAGCTGTTTTAAACAGGCTGTCAAATGGGAACTGATGGAGAAGAATCCTTGTATCTATGCGACCGTACCAAAACATAAAACAAAGAAACGTGAGATTTGGACTGCAGAAACTCTGATGTACGCACTGGAAGTATGTGAGGATGATCGGCTAAAGCTGGCAATGAATCTTTCCTTCTCCTGCTCTCTCCGGATCAGTGAGCTTCTGGGGCTTACCTGGGATTGTGTGGACATCTCGGAGGAAGCAATTGAGGAAAACCGGGCATATCTGTTTATTAATAAGGAATCCCAGCGAGTGAGCAAATCCGCTTTAAAAGAGCTGGATGCAAAAGATGTGCTGCTGATATTTCCGGAAAAAAGCAAGACCAATAAAACAGTCCGTGTTTTGAAAACACCGAAGACAGACAGCAGTGTCCGAAAGGTTTTCCTTCCAAAGTCTGTCGCAAAGATGCTGATCGAATGGAAAGAAAAACAGGATGAGACAAAGGAAGTTCTTGGAGATGAATACATGGACTATAACCTGGTCATGGCAAGTACGTTTGGTCTTCCTTTGGGGGATGGCGCGATCCGGAAGCCATTAAATCAGTTGATTAAGGACTATGATCTCCCACCGGTTGTTTTCCACAGTCTCAGACACAGCAGTGTTACCTATAAGTTGAAACTGAATGGTGGAGATAT
>JBJEMI010000065.1:0-1717 GCA_051879615.1 Lachnospiraceae bacterium | reverse complement strand
GACTGCGTAACTTTACCTTCGGATTTAATTGGATAGAGTTTACCCACGATGCGCTGATAAAGTATCAGGCAATGACTTGTGGTTTTACTTTACTCCATGTTTCATTTTTCTGCAAGGCCTATTTGCCCAATCGGGCAGACTCCGGCTTAGTCCTCTTGGGTGCCCTTTTAGGCTGTGCCCTGACACCTGTCAAGGACACAGCCACTTGTGGTGCGAAGCATCCTTGACAGATGTCGGGTACAGCCTTATTTATGATCAAGAGGACTAAGCCCTTTTCTGGCGTTTTTCGCCATCATTACAATCCCCAGATATGTGCATTGAAATACACGATTTTTTTATTCTGTACTGGCATGCTGTGTGTTATGCTCTCCATATATTTTCCCAGCTGTCCATGTCTGTTTTTTTCCGACTCCATGATCTGGCTGCTGCTCAGGATCTCATACTCTGCTCCTGCCGCCGGTTGCAGTTTTTTCTCCTGATAACGCACCAGTTCAAGCATATCTCCTCCGTTCAGATAGTATGCCCTCAGCTGCGCCATCTTGGCAGCTCCCTTTACGCTCCAGCCCATCGGTCGGGAACTCATCCGGTCCGAAAGTACATGGCTCACATGCCCCTCTGTACTGCTTCCTTTTACTCCTTCCTGATGCTTTAACCGAAGCCTCGCTGCCGTCCAGTTTGACAGTATATATTCTTTTGCCTCTTCCATTCTGGATAGTCCCGTATCCCCTGTAATGTATCCTTCCAGTTTCTCCACCAGTTCTACAAAATCTGTTTTTGTTTTTCTGCGGATCGTCTTTCTCAATTCATCTTCTGCGTCTGTCTGACTGTCTTTCATATGGCTGGTCAGTTTTGTCAGATACTTCTCCAGATGAAATCCATCCAGGACATGCGTGACACCGGCAATACGTTTCATTCCTGCTTTGATCCATCCGCCGCCATCTGAGTTTACATATATATTCTTTACTTTTTCCAGATCATAATGGTTATCCAGATATTCATATATTTCGTCCCAGAACTTTTTGTTGTCCTCTCCGCTGTTCACGCTGCAAAAATAATACGGATTGATCAGGCAGTGTCGTTTGCTCTTTGGTGATTCGTTTTCAATTCCCTCATAAACATACACCAGCTTCGTGATCAGACTGTTATTCTTCTGATGATTCGAATTCTCCGTCAGATCTCCTTTCTTTTCGCGGAACTGCAGTGACACATGATCCTCATCTGCATCAATGTAAAGATAATCCACCACTTTTTTATGTTCTGGTTTTTCCTCATTCTTAGGAAATTTTAGTGCATGTATCTTATTCTTTACTGTCTGTTTGCTCACCTCAGATGTCAGACTTACCTCCTCGCCGCCACGACGGTAAGAACTTTGTACAGCCTCCTCTAGGAGCTTTGCCTCTGCATCTTCAGTGATTCTCTCGCCCGGATCAAGTCCGAGAATCCGATCCAGGAGGTATTCACTTTTTCCGGTTGTTTTACTTGTAAACAGCGTTTTCCGGAAAGTCACATCCCCCAGAGAAGTAGTCAGCTGCTTTCTGCTATGGGTTTCCACTACCCAATTCTTCAACCGGACAGGGCTTTCCTGAAGCATCCGATCCATTGTTTCCAGAGACTCCTTTATCATTTCTACCCCCAGCTTATGCAGTTCATCCGTAATTCCATGGATGTATTCTGCCAGCCGGGTGGGATCCTTCAGAAATTCATCTTCAAGTTTTTC
>JBJEMI010000064.1:0-8711 GCA_051879615.1 Lachnospiraceae bacterium | reverse complement strand
ACAAAATCTATGAACTTTTCAAGGTACTATAGCGGGGCTTTTGACCCCAACATCACTTTCATCTATCTATATCCTTTTTCTGTCCACTTCGACTCATCAGGGCTTTTCTGATTTCCCCTTCTCTGCCGGATAGGGATCCCTGCACCATCTGAGGTTTTCCGCCCCCTTTTCCTTGAAAATGCTCGTTGAGGATTTTCGCTGTTTCTCTTACATCTTTCTTACTGCTTCCTAAGATATAATGATAGCCTGATTTCTCATTTCCAATAAATGCACCACAGATACCATCGCACTGTTCCATGGCAGCATTGACAAAGTTCCTTACTGCAACAGAATCAAGATTTTCCTCAAAAATACATACAACGGAATCCTCCGGATCTATGGATGCCAGCTTTTCCTGCAAATACCGGGCCTGCACACTGTTTAACTGCTCACGCAGACTCTGCTGCTGCTCCTGAAGGCGGGCAACTGCCTCATCCAGTTTATCCGGCTTCGCAGAGAGAGCCACAGAAATTTTTCCGCTTATTTCCTGCTTTGCCTGATAATCTTTTAATGCTCTCCTTCCGCATAGGATTGTCAGTCGGCAGCCGCCGCGATGGCGTTCACAGCTTAAGATTTTCACCAGTCCCACTTCTCCGGTCATCCTTACATGAGGTGCGCAGCAGGCACACAAATCCACGCCCGGAATTCCAACCAGACGCACCTGACCTTCAATCTCAATCTTGCTTCGATATTCCAGTGTACCTAAGGTTTTCTTATCCGGATAAGAAACATCTACCGGGAGATTTGCAAACACAACCTCATTCACACGAATTTCCAGATCCTGCACCTGCTCTTTTGAAAGTTCTCCATCAAAATCCAGGGTAGTCACCTCATTGCTTAAATGAAAACCCACATTGCGATATCCGTAAAGACGGTTCACAATTCCCGAGATGATATGTTCTCCCGTATGCTGCTGCATTTTGTCAAAACGTTCTTCAAAATTAATCTGTCCTTCGACGAATTTACCAACTTCCAACGGTCCGCTTGCCTGATGATAAATGATTCCATCCTTTTCAATGGTTCCGGTTATCTCAACATTCCCAAGATAACCGCTATCTCCCGACTGACCGCCGCCCTCCGGAAAGAATGCTGTCCGGTCAAGTACCACAGACCAGATACCACCTGCTTCCTCATTACAGGCAAGAACCGTCCCCTGAAATTCTTTCAAATAACTGTCCTGATCAAATAAACGTATGGTTGTTTTTTTCTGCATATTTTCCATGTACCTTCTTTCCTGCCTATTTTAAAAACAGATGCAGCAGTTTCCTGTAAAGTCCGCTTCGATAAGGCTGATACCGCATAGGAAGATCCATCCAGGTCTTTTTGTCGACAATGCTCTTCGTATGAGAAAACGCATCAAAGCCTTCCCTGCCATGGTAAGAACCCATGCCGCTTTCACCGACTCCGCCGAAGCCCATCTCACTGGTAGCAAGATGAATAATCGTATCATTGATACAGCCACCGCCATAGGAACATCGTTCACTGACTTCGCGAATTCGCTTCCGGTCCTCTGAGAACAGATAAAGTGCCAGCGGCTTCGGCCTGTCGGACAGCATCGAATATATTTCATCGAAATCATCAAAGGTCAGGATCGGCATAACCGGCCCAAAGATTTCTTCCTGCATGACAGCATCATCCCACGAAACATGATCCATGACCGTAGGTGCGATCTGAAGTGTATCTTTATCGAACGTGCCTCCAAGGACGGTTTTCTTCTGATCGATGAGTCCGCAGATGCGTTCAAAGTGTTTTTCATTGATGATTCTTCCGTAATCAGGGTTTTCCAGAGGATTTTGACCGTACTGTTCTTTTACCTGCTTACAGATTTCTTTTACCAGTTTTTCCTTTACACTGCGGTGACAGAGAATATAATCCGGTGCCACACAGGTCTGTCCGCAGTTTAAATATTTGCCAAAAACAATTCGTCTGGCTGCCAGCTTAATTTTTGCGGTGCTGTCAACAATGCAGGGACTTTTGCCGCCAAGTTCCAGAACTGCAGGCGTCAGAGTTTCCGCCGTGTGACGCAGGACCTCTTTTCCCACATTCTGGCTGCCGGTAAAAAATACAAAGTCAAAGTTCTTTTCCAGCAGGCAGGCATTTTCTTTTCTGCCGCCTGTCACAACAGCAACATATTCCTCAGGAAAACATTCTGTTATGATCTTCTGAATGATTGCACTTGTGGCCGGTGAATAAGCACTTGGCTTGATCACAGCGGTGTTTCCGGCAGCAATCGCATCTGCCAGTGGATCGATTGTCAGGAGAAACGGATAATTCCAGGGACTCATGATCAGAGTATTGCCGTAAGGTGAAGGTTTCTTATAGCTGGAAGCAGCAAACTGTGCCAGAGGTGTATGAACTCTGTGTCCGGCTGCAAACTTTCGTGTATGACGGATCATATAGCTTAGTTCACTCAGCACAAGACCTGTTTCACACATAAAGCCTTCGAAATCACTTTTTCCGAGATCCGCTTTGAGTGCATTACCGATTTCAGTTTCATATTTTTTGACTGCACTTCGCAGCCTTTTTAACATTTCAATACGAAAGTCTGCCGAAAGCGTAGCGCCGCTATGAAAAAATTTACGCTGATTTTCTAATAATTCGTCGATGTACATCATTTTGTCTCCAATCTGCAGCCTTCTTGTAAAACATTTCCAGTTCCTTTGCGCTCATCAGCACCGGAACAGGATAAAGGGGATTTGCTTCTTTTGCCGCATGTCTGGCCATTTTCGGAATATCCTCCTGTCTGATTCCCGAAAGGGTATCCGGAATGTTCATATTCCGGTTCAGGTTCCGAATTGCACATATGAACTTCTCCGCACCTGCTTTGTGTGTATCTGTATCCGATGCAACACCTGCAGCAATCCCAAGTTCATGTAGTTTCCTGTGCACATGTTCACCATATTCCTCCAGAATAATCGGCATCAAAACCGAATTGGCAAGTCCATGAGGAATATTATACTGTCCGCCGAGTGAATGTGCAACTGCATGAATATAGCCAACATAGGATTTGGAAAAGGCGATCCCGGCTTTATATGCCGCCAGCAGCATGTTCTCTCTTGCTTTTCGGTGAGTGCCGTCTCTGTATGCCGTTTCAATGTTCTCAAAGATCAGCTGCACAGCCTCCAGTGCCAGTCTATAAGACGGAATCAGTGTAAAATCATTCATCGTATATTTATGTTTTTCCTCACTGTCGGTAATAACTGCAGCTAATGTCACTTCGCTTCCTGTCCCGGCAGTCGTCGGAACAGCGATCAGCATAGGAATTCTTTTTAAAACCCTCAGTAACCCCTTTAACTGATTTAAGGATTTTTTCGGGTATGCAATACGGGCACCTACCGCTTTTGCACAGTCAATGGAAGAGCCCCCGCCAAAAGCAATGATTGCTTCACAGTTTTCTTTTATATAAAGTTCCCGTGCTTCCTCTACATTATGAACAGTAGGGTTGGCACAGGTCTGATCATATACGGCACAGTGAATATGATTTTCCTGCAAAAGTGCTTCCAGGTGGGAAGTCACTCCGTTACTGCGTAAACCGTGATCGGTCACAAGCAGCACGGATTTTATCTTATGCTCTATCAACAAATATTCCAGTCCGGCAACGCTGTCAAAAATTTTCGGTTCTCTGTAAGGAAGAATCGGCAGTGCCGCATGAAATGCCGACTGATAAATTCTGCAGAATGATTTCCATATGATATTCATAATTCCGGCAGTCCCTCCTTACTGATTTCCCGAAGTCTGGAGGCGATCAACTCCAAAGCTTCATAAAAAACGGTTCGTTTTTCATCGGTAAGGTCTCTACCGGCAATTTCAACAGCAAGGCTGGCTCTCTGGCAGACATGTCTGGCAGCAGCCCTACCTTCATGGGTCAGCTTAAAAACACCGCCATAGAGCTTCTGATGAACCCCTTCCTTTGTAACCAGCCCTTTCTTTTCCATCATTGACATCATTCGTGATACATCGGACTTATCTTTTCCGCAAAGCGTGCAAAGCTGAGGGGCGGTAATTCCCTCCGGATAACGGTACATTGCCGCCAGATATACGGAATGTGAACCTTTTAACCCGTACTTTTCCATTTCATCTGAGGTAATCTTATGCCAATACCGGGAAATCTCGGAAATTGCAAAAGAAAACCTTTCAAATCTATCAACCATATCATTACTCCTTTTGTCATATTTTGAGAAGTTGAAAACTCAACAACTCGCATTATGCATCAAAGAAGTTGAAATGTCAACATTTTTTATTCATATACGATCCAGATACTCTTCCAGACAAATACCCTGACTCATGATTTCTTTCGCGGCTTTTTTTCCAACATATCGATAGTGCCACGGTTCAAAGATAATTCCGGTCTCTTCTGTTTTATCGGTTGGATAACGCAGAATAAAGCCATATTTCCAGCAGTTTTCTTTCAGCCACTTTGCTTCCTCTGTATCCGCCTGTTGATCGTCAAGTATCTGATAACCTGCAGCGACAATATCGGCTGCCAATCCCAGCTGATGTTCACTGGTTCCTGGACAGGCTACTACAGTGCCGGCTTTTTCACAGGCTTCCTCCGGGCTCATTCCTTCACCCCTAAGACGACGGACTTTATTTTCATACAGTGATTGCTGTTTTTCCATAGAGCGGTAAGCTGAGCTGATCCGGAAGTCAAGACCTTCCTTTCGTCCATCCGCCAGCATTTGTTTCAGATACTCTGCAGCCCTGGCATCAAAATAATAATTATTTTCGATTTCAGTCAGTTCCGGCTGATATCCTTCCTCCATAAAATGAGTTCCATTTACCAGTACAAGATTCCAGTCTTCTGCTTTTTCTTCAGAAGCTTCTCCGGGTCCGGTTTGTATTTCACTGTTTTTCTCAGCGGCTGCTTCCATATCCCCGGAAAATGTTTCCGATTCAATACCCTCCTCTTTTGCAGATACGAGCATTCCGAACACAACCCCTGTCAGAAAAGCCAGAATACAATAAAATACAATCTTTCTCTGCTGTTTCCGACGTCTTCGTTTTTTTGAATACGACGCATTTTTCTGTTGTTTTAACATTTTTATCACCTCTGAAGCCAAGCTTAGCAGGTGACTGCATCAAAAAAGCATCATAAATCAATACATATCAAATCGTCCGCTGCGGCAGGCAATCCGTTCTGCGGTTCTGAAAATTCCCCATGTTAAAAGGGCATAGCACGCTGCGATCAAAAGCTCTGTTCCAATGAACCCCCAATAGGAACTCTGCTCTGCTTCAAAAAGCAGATTCATGGCTTGAATTGTGTGGGTCAACGGCAAAAATTTTGCCAGAATCTGTCCGATCAGCGGAAGCTGCGTGACCGGGAATTCAGCTCCCGTAAAAATCATTATCACATAACTGACAATATTCAGTACAAGGTGCATACTGTCTGAAATCAGTCCAAACACCGCAATGAACATTCCAAAGCAGGTGGCAGATAACATCGCACAAATGATTGTTAAAATTGCAAGTCCAAAGTTCAGTTCAGAAAAGTCAACACCAAAAATCAGTCCTCCAATCACAAATCCAAGAGCCACGGTTGCAGAAGATATGACTGCGGGAAACACCCCTCCGGCCAGAATCAGAGATAATTTGCTGCCTGGTGCAGCAATGATAGAACGTAAGCGTCCATTGTATCTTTCTCCCGTGAAGATACCCCCCAACGTAAAAATGCAGGTATTGGTACATAACAGGAACGCATTTCCAATCACCCAATAGGTAAGTGATGTCGTTTGAAAACTGTATGATGCGAGTAAACAATAGAAAATCATTGTCAGTAACGGATAGCCTGCATCAAAGCACAAAAATTCTTCCAAATGAAAAGCTGCAGTCCTTCCCTTGTGGTACAACAGCGCCTGTGAGAAAAAACGTCTTACCATGTCAGCTCACCTCCAAAGCAGCACGAATACGGACTTGCCGGTCAATACAGCGAAACAGTCCTGCCGAAAGCAGGGCATAGATAACTGTCAGCACCAGCAGAACTGCAAGTTTTTTCCAGAACAACAAAGGGGTTTTTACGCCCCAAACACTCATTCGCAGCAATTCTACTGCCCACGAGGGAGAGAGCACGAAACTGACCGGCTGCAGCCATGCAGGCAGAGCATCTACCGGGTACACGAAACCGCAAAGCAGTATCACCGGAATTTCAATGCAGTTCATGTATAGCTCGGTTTTTCTGGACAGAGTCAGGAGGCAGGCAATGACAGAAGAAATCACCACAAAGGCAAGGATTGCCGCCATCAATGCAACGATAAAATACCCCGGACTCCCCAAATGTGCCGGCACCCGAAACAGCAGTACAGCTGTAGTCACGGAGATTACAACAGATGTAAGGGACAGCAATGTATTGCCGATGATCTTTCCGAAAATAATTGCCGGAAATCCTGCAGGGGCCGCAAAGATCAGTGCCAATGTCCCGCTGTATCGCTCACGGTTGATATCTCCGGCAGACGAAAAACAAATACAGCCCCATACAGCCATCAGTCCGGCACCAAGGGCGACATATGCAAAAAAATTTTGTTCTCCCGAATTTCGATACATTTCATATAATAAAATCGTATTCAGGATCGGATTTGCAATTAAGCAAAATCGAAACATCGGTCTGATCAATGATTGTTTCATTTGCAGACGCATAGTACTGAGTAAAACAGATCGTGTCATTCTTTATCCTCCTGAATGAGTGCGACATAGGCATCTTCCAGACTATCCGCACCATTTTTCAATTCTTTCGGTGTACCCTGTGCAACAATATGTCCTTGATTGATGATCACGATCCTATCGCAAAGTTCATCGGCCTCTGCTAGATAATGTGTGGTCAAAAGTACTGTTCTGCCCTCATCCCGCAGCCGACGGATCAAATCCCTCAGCATTCTTGCCCCCAGCGGATCTAATCCAACCGTAGGCTCATCCATAAACAGAATTTCCGGATCATTGATCAATCCCCTGGCAATTTGCAACCGCTGAAGCATTCCTTTGGAATAGGTTTCGGCCAGATCATCTGCACGATCTGTCAGTTCTACCAGCGCTAAAATTCTGTCAATCCGGCTCTCTCGCTCTTTTCGATCCAACTTATAAAGATTTCCAAAATATCTCAGATTATCCCGTGCTGAAAGACGACGGTATACGCCTGTTTCACCACCGAAGATAAAGTTGATCCGCCGGCGGATCAGCTTTTCCTGACCGAAACTATCATATCCCAACACACGGCAGGAGCCCGATGTAGGTGCAAGCAATGTTGTCAGCATTTTTATGGTTGTTGTTTTTCCCGCCCCATTCTGCCCCAGCAGGCCAAAAATCTCGCCGCGTTCCACGGCGAACGATATTCCGTTTACGGCATGAACGATCTTACGTTTCTTGTGAAGAAATCCCTGATAGGTAATAAAGTCACGCCTCAGATCCTGAACTTCTATAACTTTCTCCATGTTATCCTCCTTAAATTCGATTCATATCTAATTAGATTATAATCGAAATTACAAAGAAGTCAATACAGAAAAAGCACCGGGACAAATGAGTCCCGGTGCAGACATGATTCAGCGGTCCGTTGCCGTTGCTTATTTTGATTCATTTTTGATCTTAAAATCTTTTGCCAATTCCCGTAACAGTGCTTCAATATTGGGCCTGCAGATACCATAGTATTTTGCATTTTTAACAGGTTCCTCGGTAATAAGCCCTCCGGCTTTTAGAAATTCCATATGATGAGACACTGTCGATGGAGCAATTGACAGGCGTTTTGCAATGTCTAATCCACGCAAAGGTGTTCCTTGTGCGAGAAGGGTCAAAATACGGTACCGGGTCCCGTCAGACAATGCTTTGAGAGAACTAAGAATATCATCATGGCTTCGTTCTACATCGCGAAGAGAAAGCAGTAAAATCTGCCGCTTCGGTGACCCGGACGTATGGAAGAACCGTACTGCTCTCGCCGGTAAAAGCAGACTCGGTATAAAATAGAATTCGTCATATGGTCCACGATTATAAAAGCTCTTTCCCATACGCAGCTGAGAGCATTCAAAGGCACCGATATCCATGACCTCTGAATTGATCGCATCCTGCATGAAATGAATTTTATTTTCTGCTGAATCAATCATCGATAACAGTGCATCATTCTTTAATTCACCTGCCAACGCGAAAAACTCATGAATGTATCGTTTGCTTTGCCGGATCATTGAAGAGAATCCCAAGAAGCTGGAACAATCATCGGCAATTTTTTGATATATCATATCCAACGCATCATCATCAGTTAAGGCCTGCTGCAGTTCCTCAAACGTTCCGAGCCCATCAAGGTATCGATATAGAAACTGAGCCTCAGGCATTGCAGTCAAATACTCACGAAAGCCGTCTAATGAAAACTCCTGTAGCGGAAAATTCAGTAAATGCTCAAGGTCTCCCAATATATTGATGCTCTCGATTGCATGGTAAGTCTCAAAGAGAAATCTGTATTTCCTGTGCCATTCTGCTATTTTTTCAGCACCATAAATTTCTGTGCAAAGATTGTGGACTTTTTGATTTTGCAAAAGGCTGTAAGCTCCCAGAATAGGCTCTAAATCCGGCAAGTATGCAAATATACTACGGTCGTCAATTTTTTCCCAGTACATAAGCATCCCCCTTTCGTCCGATATTAAACATTGTAGCGTATTTCATTGCAAAAGACAATAAACGGAAATCATGAGAAAAGCTTA
>JBJEMI010000063.1:0-1733 GCA_051879615.1 Lachnospiraceae bacterium | reverse complement strand
TACGTGGAGGGAAACGGTTATATCGTTTCCTGGTGCGTAGGACATCTGGTTGGATTATGTGATGCATCGGAATACGATGAAAAATATAAAAAATGGAGATATGATGATCTGCCGATTGTGCCAGAATGTTGGAAACATAAGGTATTGGAAGGTACGAAAAAGCAGTTTGGAATCTTAAAGAAACTTATGAGAGATTCCAAAGTAGATGAAGTGATCTGTGCCACTGATGCAGGACGTGAAGGTGAGCTGATCTTCCGTCTGGTGTATGAGCAGGCAGGATGCAAAAAGCCGATGAAGCGGCTCTGGATTTCTTCCATGGAAGAACAGGCAATTAAAGATGGATTTGCGTCATTAAAAGACGGTTCGTGTTATGACAGTCTCTATCAGTCAGCTCTTTGCAGGGCAAAGGCTGACTGGCTGGTGGGAATCAATGCGAGCCGTCTTTTTTCTGTTCTGTATAACCAGAATCTGAAAGTTGGAAGAGTACAGACACCAACACTTGCCATGATCGTGGATCGAAATCAGAAGATCAAGGAATTTACCAAAGAGAAATATTATATGGCTCATATCAAATTTGACGATATGGATGCGGTCACAGAGAATTTTCAGAAAAAAGAAGATGCAGATAAAGTGGCTGCAGAGTGTCAGGAGCGCATGTGCGAAGTGGAGAAGGATGATGTGAAAGAGAAAACGGTCCGCCCTCCGAAGCTTTATGATCTGACCACCCTGCAGAGGGAAGCTAACAGAATGTTTGGCTATACCGCACAGCAGACATTGGATGCTGTGCAGGAGATGTATGAGCAGAAGCTTGTCACTTATCCGAGAACAGACAGCCAGTATCTGACAGATGAGATGGGAGAAAGTACAGAAACTCTGATTCAGATGTTATTTGGGAAAATGCCTTATGCTGAAGGTCTGGAATATCAACCGGACGTGAGTAAGGTATTAAATTCAAAGAAAGTATCCGATCACCATGCGATTATCCCAACCATGGAAGTAGCCAAAGCAGATATTGGTGAACTGAAAGAACGAAGCCGCAAGATTTTGTATTTGATCAGTGCCAGGGTTCTGACAGCAACTGCAGATCCTTATATTTATGAGAGTCATAAATGTCAGATTACCTGCAATTATCATACGTTTTATCTCAATGCAAAGAAAACAAAACAGGAAGGGTTCAAGACAATTGAGAAAAAACTGAAACAGTTCTTTGGAATCATTGCAGAAAAAGAAGAGCCGGAGTTGGATATCTGGGCAGGCAAGCATTATGGTCCCTGTGATTCTTTTGTATCGGAGCATTTTACACAGCCACCGAAACAGTACACAGAAGATACCCTGCTTTCTGCGATGGAACGTGCAGGGAATGAAGAGCTGACCGAAGATACAGAAAAGAAAGGACTTGGTACTCCTGCAACAAGGGCAGCAATCATTGAAAAACTGATTCAGTCTGGCTTTGTGAAAAGGGAAAAGAAAAATCTGGTGCCGACAGATGATGGAAATGTGCTGATTACGGTTCTACCGGATGAGATTAAATCTCCGAAGATGACCGCAGAGTGGGAAATGGCATTGAATCATATTGCCCAGAATACAGAGACAGCAGATGAATTCCTAAATGGGATTACAGAGCTGATGCAGGAACTGGTTGCCAGGTATCAGGGGATTTCAGAAGAGAAGAAAAATCAGTTTCAGGGAAAGGCAAAAGGAGAAGTCATTGGCAAATGTCCCCGCTGTGGAGC
>JBJEMI010000062.1:6805-8736 GCA_051879615.1 Lachnospiraceae bacterium | reverse complement strand
GTCTATAAGCTCGTCCCTGATCACCCTTATTCTTCAATATATTGTTTCAAATACTCTGCATTGGCCTTCAGATCCGGCATCAGTACTTCCATTCCTTTTCGCAGTGTCTCGCAGGTATAGGTTCCTTCTTCCGGCAGCCGATGGCTTTCGATGGTTGTCATTTTATTGACTGCCACCAGATAAATGTAATTGAGAATATCTGAGTTATCCATGTCAGTCGTAACGTTCGGAAGTATCTTATCTGACAGTGCAATCAGCTGCGGAATACTCATATCTTTGACGTTATCGAATGCTGCCATGATGACTTTTCTCTGGCGGTCTGTACGCTCCCAGTCAGAATGTCCGACATAACGGGTTCGTGCATAGGCAAGTGCCTGTTCCGGCGTAAGATTATTTCCTCCGGCCACCAGACTCCAGTTATTATTTTTATTCAGATAGTTTGCCTCTGCCTCATTCAGCTCAATGTAAATATTACCGACTTCTGCCAATGAATTGATAAATCCGTCAAAATCAACTTCTACATTGCCATCAATATGGACACCAAGACAATTCTCCATAACCTTATCCAACAATTCCATTCCGCCGAACTGGTAGGCTGCATTGATTCTGTTATCACTGTAACCAGGTATTGGTACATACATATCACGCATGACGGAGGTAAGGATAATCTTGTTGGTTTTTGTATTCAGCGTACAGATAATCATGGAATCTGAACGCTGACGTCCCTGTCCCGGACGACGGTCCTGACCGATCAGAAGAATATTATAAATCTCATCCGACTGCAGTATCTTGATATCTGCATTGTTCCAGACAACATCAGCAGCATCCATCGTATCCGTCAGACCTTCTTCTGTCTCAAATGTTTCCATGGACGGATCAACAACTACCTCCGGTTTGCTGTCCACACGGCCGATTTTATTAAGCTTCGCATTCAGAAAAGCAAATCCGCCGCCAATAACAGCAGAAATAATAATTACAATAGCCAGGATAATTATCCAGACTTTTACTGCCTTTTTCTTCTTCATAATCTCCTCCCGTCTTTATCTATGAAGCACTGTAAAATGTTTTCAGAATCGCAGGAAGTACATCTTCAGAATCCCTTACCTGAGCCGCCGTTATCCGGCTGCTGTCACACTCAACTGCGGTAACATACAGATAATACAATTCTTTCATATCCATATTCCAGCGGACCACGTCCTGCATGTCTCCTATGGTTTTCCAGATACTTGTTACATCATTGTCAGCTTCGTTCACTGTCTGCTGCACAAAATCTATCAGCAAATCCATACATCCCTTATCAGAAGCTGTTTTACTCAAAATCTGATCCATCTTTTCCGCTGCGTTCTGCATATCTATCACCATATAGGCGTGAACAGGCAGTCCGTACAGGAACTGGGAAACTGCGTCCTGCATATCAGTATAATACATTGCAGAACTAAAATCCATATTTAAAAGATCTCTGGGTATCGGCATTGCCGATATCTTTCCGGTGCTGCTGTTAAAATTCATCAGAACCATCGAGTATGCACCATCTGCATTCTTACCGATAAAAAGTACACGAGAAGCATCCTGCTGTATCCTGTAGGTCTGTCCCTCATAAGTAATCTTCCTGCCCTGATGTTCCGATACGGCCTGTACATTCTCAGGTAATCGGAGTTCTCCACTCCCTAAATCTGTCATCTGCTGCTTTCCGCTGACATAAATTCCGATGACGATTGCTGTCAATATAACCAGTACCATCAGAATCCCCATAATTACCGTAAAAAATACTTTCAGGCCAAATGGCATATTTCTACGCTTCTTTTTCTTTTTTTTATTTTTTTTCTTAATAACCTCCGGTGAATCAGACTTCAACTCCGGAACTTCTTCCAGATCCAGCGTTTCTTCCTCCAGTTCCGGAATCTCTTCCAGATCCAGCGTTTCTTCCTCCA
>JBJEMI010000062.1:0-6705 GCA_051879615.1 Lachnospiraceae bacterium | reverse complement strand
TCTTCCTCCAGGCCATCAGCTGACTCCTGCAGTTCCAGCATAATCTCCTCTTCTGAATCTTCATCCTCCGGCTCATTCCCAAGTTCCTGCAGTAATTCCTGAAGTTCCAGTTCCATAATATCAGTCTTATCAGACATCTTTTCTCCTCGCTATCTTATACTGTTCTTTTTATTTCCTCTTTTTGTCACTTCCATAATATCGGGAATACCCATAACGGTATCTGCTGTACCTTCCATATCCGCTGTATCCTGTCTGTACCGTACCATACTTTCCTTCATTGAGTACACAGCCGAGAACATCCACTCCGGTATCCGCTAATTCTTCAATACCTTCCAGAACATACCGCACCTTGGCATAATCATATTTGACCACATACAATGCCATCGGGACATGACGCGCAAGAACAAGTGCATCCACCAAAACTGCAGAAGGAGATGTATCTAACACTACAATATCCGCCATTTTCTCCAATTTGTCAAGCAAATTCTTCATCTCCGGACTCCCCAGTATTTCCACATTTTGTGCAGGTCTGTGGAATCCGCACAATACTTTCAGATCTATGCCGCCTTCTTCCACAGTATATAATGCGTCCTCCAATTCTTCCTTTCCATTCAGAACATTTACAATTCCCGGATATACTCCCGGTATATTCATATGATCCTGCACTGAAGGATTTCTCAGATCACAGTCCACAAGTATTACCTTTTTCCCTTTTTGTGCAAAGGATATGGCCAGATTGACGGCAACTGTCGATTTACCTTCACCGGGAATAGAACTGGTAATCATCAGTGTCTTTTTATGTTCATTTTCCATCCGGCGTTCCACTCTGGTACGCACTGCACGAAGTGCCTCAAGATATTCCTGAGACAGACGGCTGTCCAGAATATTTACCGATTTCTGTATTTTTTTCTTTCTCCTCTTTTTTACCCGGAAGACAGGAATTACTCCAAGACAGGGAATATTTAAAAGGGTTTTAAAATCTCCGGGGCGCCTTATGGTACGGCGGGTTGCCACATAAATCAGGAGTACAACCATTCCAGCTGCAAATCCTGCCGCTGCCCCTTTCTTCATGGAGCCCCGGGTAACACTTGTGTTTCCGCTGTCAGAAGGTACACCGCTTTCATCCAGAAGATTCATCTCTGTCTGCCCCACTACGAACTGGGCCACTTCCGGATAATTCTTAAGAACGGACTGAAGTACATCATAGGCTGTCTGTCCATCGGATGCCGTCACACGGATAGTCACCAGATTGGTTCCCTCTACAGCCTGCACAGAAATCTGTCCTGGCACATAGTCCAACCCCAGATCCTGTGCCACCAGGTCTGACAAAACCCCACTGGTCAGAATATACGGAAATACTTTTCCCATCTGCTGCGCCGTAACAACATCGGTATAATTACCCCCACTCATCAGATCATCTGATTTGGCCGTTGTTATTGTCAGAGTAGCCTCAGCCTCATAGCGCGGCACATATGTGGTGGATACCCGAAAATAAGAAGCAGCAGCCCCCAGGACAGTCAATAAAATAACCAGCCACCATAACCGTTTTAGTCCATGCATCAACTGTTCCAGAAACACATTCAGATCAATTTTTTCTATTTCAGCAGATTCCCTGGTATTCTGTAATCTTTCTTCACTCATCACCTATCACTCCGTTTTGCCATATTTTCCATACTTGCCATATCCATATCTGTACTTTCCATACCCATATCCTCCTTTTCCCGGCAGCAAATCCTGCATGGTTCTTGCCTGATTCAAAATACATCCGGCCATCCGGGAGTTACAGTTGGAAAGTGCATCAATAGCATCATTGATATCCTGAGCCTGCACCATGCTGTATCTTACTACCAGTACACTCATGTCTGCCTGATCTGCCAGAGCTTCCGCATCAGCCATCAAAGACATGGGCGGAGAATCCAGTATGATATAATCAAAAGCTTTTCGAAATACTTTCAAAACATTACGCATCTCTTCTGATGAAATAATTTCCGTAGAATTGGCATAGGATTTTCCGGTAAAAAGTGTATATATCCCTCTCTCCTTGTCGTACTGGAACACCTCTTTCAATGTACATTCATGATTCAGAAGATTAGGCAGGGTCTTCTCTTTATCCACCTTCTTATCAAATATCAGATGCTGAGACGGACGGCGCAGATCACAGTCGATCAGAAGAACTTTTGCCGGATTTTTCGCCAGTGTCAGTGCCAGATTCGCTGCCACAGTTGATTTTCCTTCATTTTCAGCAATACTGGTGACCACAATGACCTTTCCGTCAGTCTCGGCAGCCATATACGTCAGCTTGGCAGCAATCTTTTTATAACTCTCTGTAAACCAGAAGCTGGCAGTGGGATTGGTGACGAGAATACTTGTCTTTTTGTGACGGATCCGGGAAAACAATGTTTTGTATTTTTTTTCAAAATATATGGTTCCCAGCGGTTTGGCATCCAGCTTATCTGCCAGATCTCTGTCAGATTTGATGGTATCATTCAAAAAAGACAATACAGCAAACATTGCCGTGCACAGAATCATTCCCCACAGAAAACCTTTCTTTTCCATCTGCCTTGTACCCAGACTGGTATCCGGTGACTGTGGAATCGGCGGTTCCTGAAGCACCTCCATCATAGCATTTCCCAGAACTGCCGATGAAACGGTTGTATAGTTTTCCATAATAGAGCGTATGATTCTGTATGCCATCTCCGGGGTGTCTGCCGTAACTGTCAGAACCAGAAGATTTGTCTCAGATATGACTTCCGCACTGGCCTGTGCACTGAAGGTCGAAAGTCCCAGATCTTCACACACCTTCTTTTTTACAATGCTGCTGTTCAATACATTGGAAAACGTTGTTGCCAACGTCTGTGCCGATGAAAGATTGTTATACACATTATTATCACTCCCCCTGGAAGAAACAACAAATGTAGCACTGGTCGTGTACGTGGTATAATACTGTTCATTAGCCACAATATGACCGATCATGGCTGCCGCTATCGCTCCAAGCAGTATCACCCACCAGTTACGCAGCACATCTCTGAATATACTGTAATAATTAATTTTTTCTATGTTTATGGAAGACTGTTCCCTGTTATTTTCCTGCATGTCATCCTCCTCTTATTTTCCATTTTCGCAGCCCTTCCGGTCTTACTGCGCCTGCACTGCCACATACATCGTGACACTTCCGAGTATTTCCGTTTCTTCCTCTTCATCAGAAGAAGTCAGTGTATATATCACCGGATAAACACCCGGCGTACTGTAATCCACCTGCGGATCTACCGATACATCTTCCCGAAAATATCTATAATCTTCCTCTGTCTGTGTATCTTCAAATAAAATTTCCGAGCCGCCGTCATATACACCGGTCAGGTATTCCGTATAATCTACCTGAGTATTCACCGGTGTGTACACCAGATATTCCGAAAGTGTCGGATAGGGAAGCCGCCAGTTCTCTTCATCAAGAAACTCCAATTTGACCGGAAGCTGTACCGTATCTCCAAAGGAGTTAGTCACCTGAAAAGTTACCCCGGCTCTTCCCTCCTCATCTATATCCACATAAGAACCCTCATCGTACTTCAGCTTGATCAGACCGCTGATATCACCATCCAGGCAATCTTCTGCTTTCACTTTACTGAGAAGCTGCAGATTTCCCTCATCTTCCTCATACCGCAGAGGGGAATTAATAGAAAATCGAGGTGAGGTGTAGTCTGTATACTCCAGAACCCTTGTATATGTACCCACATTTCCTTTTTTATCAAAGGCAGCATAGTTCACGCGAACTTTTCCTTTTTCAAAGAACTTGGAATGTGATACAACCACCAGAGAATCTGTCACATCACCGTCTCTGTCATCCTGTGCATGCAGTCCCTGCTGCATCTGCGCTTCGTCTGCCGTGATACTTACCTGTATTGTTTCCGTATCAGAGGTAATCACCGGTGCCCCTGTATCCTTAACCGCCAGATCTTTCATCGTGTACACAGCAAAACCTGCTGCCGTCACACAGAAAAATACTATAATCAAAATCCGCAAATTCTTCATACTCTCACTCCTCTAAAACTCCTTTTCTTCTCCGAAAGAAACCTGTCCCGGCTGTACCTTTTCACCGGTCAGAATCCTCCGGGGATTTTCCAGAAGGACCATACGCGCATACTCTGTTCCATACATTTCTTTCAGATACTCTTTGATTTCCTCCATATGAGGCGTCCTCCGCAAAGCCGAATGGGCGTCACTGGCCACACAGGAAACCAGGTTCTTCCGGATCAGAATATCTGCCGTGCGCTTTGCACTCCGACCAAACCTTCCCAGGATGCTTCCCTTATTCAGCTGGATCACATAGCCCTGCGCAGCCCAATGTTCTGCAATCTTCGGATCATCCTGCACAGAATCATATCTCTCCGGATGAGCGATCACCGGCTGATACTGCAGTTCTCTGCACTCTTCCAGGATATAATCACAGAATTCCGGATCCTCATCGAAAGAAAATTCCGTCAGAAAATACCGGGTTCCATTTAGTGTAAATACCTTTTCGTTCTTCAGCAGCCAGGGAAGATCCGGTGTAGCAAACACTTCCATTCCGCTGAGTACCGTTGTAGAAATATTCAAACGTTCTGCCACCCTTTTCAATGCCAGAAACTGTTCTGTCAGTTCTTCACTGAGATAATTGTCAAACATCCCCGGAATATTACAGTGGGGGGTGGCAGCAAGATACCGGACCCCGCTGCTTTCCGCCATCCGAAGCATCTCTACCGACTCTTCCATATCCCGGGAACCATCATCCACTCCCGGAAGAATATGTGCATGTATATCTATCATTCAAACCAATCCCTTTTTGTATTAAAAGTCCATTGCCATTCTGCTGGATTCTTCCTCACTCAGCTCTGTCACTTTCGTCTCCATAACTCTATATACCCGCTGGCACAGATTCAGAACACTGGGACGATGAGTAGTGACGATACAGGTCTTGTTTGGTCTCTGCTGTACAATATTCCGCAAAACCTTCCGCTCCGTCGTCACATCCAGTGCCGAGGTAGCCTCATCCAGAAGCAGCACCGGAGCATCCCGGAGAACAGCTCTTGCAATCGCAATCCTCTGTGCCTGTCCTTCTGAAAATCCACGTCCCTTTTCTCCGATATTACTGTTGATGGTATCCGGCATCTTTTCCACAAAATCCCAGGCACACGCAATCTGCAGTGCTTCTTTAATTTCCTCATCCGTGGCGTCTTCCTTTACCATCCTCATATTCTCGGCAATGGTACCGGAAAGAATCGTATTTCCCTGCGGCACATAGGCAAACAAATGCCGGGTCTCCGCATTCATAACGACTTCCCGACCGTCAGAACCGATCAGCACCGTCTGTCCCTCCTCCGGATGAATCAGTCCAAGGATCAGACGGATCATCGTAGTCTTTCCCTCACCGGAAGGTCCCACCAGAGCCACGATTTCACCGGGCCGTGCCTGAAACGAAGAATCTGTAATGACACGGGTTCCTTCTACATAAGAAAAATTCACATCCCGCATCCGTACCTCAAACCCATCTGCAGCCACCTGATCCAGTTCATTACTCTCCGGAATATGTACCTCTTTGGGCAGCTCCACCAGTTCACGGATCCGATGAGCCGATATGGAACTGTTCAGAAAAGACGGAATGATGGAAACCACATTACTGAATGCACCCGCCAGATTATTTCTCTGCTGTAAAAACAATGTCATAGTTCCATAGGTGATATCATGAGTCCACAAGCGGAACAGACAGTACCCGAATGCAGCAAACTGCACCAACGACCCCATCACAGACATGAGAATATTCGTCTTGATGGAGAACAGATTGTATTCCAGACTGACATCCCTGAATTTTTCCTGCCACCAGCGCAGCTTCTTACTGTAGTGATCCGCGATTCCGAAGGATTTGATCGTATCAAAGTTATAGAATGCCTCCACCTCAAACGTCATCAGCTTACTGCTCATCTCCCGGGTCTTTTTCCCGTACTCCCGCTGTTTTTTTATCATGACCCGTGACATCAACAGCATAAACGGCGCACTGGCAAAAGCCAGAACCGCCATCATCCAGTCATAATGAAGAATCACCAAAAATGTAGCAACAAAATTATATATTGCGATAATAATTGTGGGAAGCCAGCTGATGGCATTGCCACTGACAGTCCCGATATCCCCGTTAAAGCGGTTCAGCACATCACCATTGGAATATTTGTTTATTTCCATCCAGTCTGCATCCACGATCTTGTCAAAAATATCCGCCTGAATGTCATTGTTGATATAAATACTCAGCCTCGCAGATATTCTGCTGATAATGCTGCCGAAAATCAGACTGAACAGGGTACTTCCCACCATAATTATGATCAGCAGCGGCAGTTTCTCTATTTTATATCCGGTGATGATATCAATCAGATATTTGCCGGCCACAGAGCTGACCAGCCCCATAGACGTACTGAAAATACCAAGTATCGTGTAAAAAATAATAGCACCTTTATAACGCCTGCTGTAACTGAAAATCCATTTCCAGTCGTCAATGATCTCGGAAAATGTACCGTCCTTCCAGCGGGAAATCAGAATATTCAAGGACTCGAAGCCGGCTTTATTACCCTCTGATTTCTTCTTTTCTTCATCCATCTATTAATTTATCCTCCAGACATTTAACAGCAGATTCATCCATTGTACAAGTCAACCGATATACCGGAATCTCTGCTACGATTTTTTCTA
>JBJEMI010000061.1:0-1740 GCA_051879615.1 Lachnospiraceae bacterium | reverse complement strand
GAAAAGAGCACCTACCGGAGTAGATGCTCTTGATGTGCGAGTATTCAATTCAAATTGTCAGCATCAGAGTTGCTGGAACATATCCTGTGCGTAGTCTTTGATATCCCTCGGATTCACCATGTTGTACTTTGCCTTCACTGCATCAAAATACGCGCCAATTACTGATTTCTCAATAATCCTGTCAGAGGGGGCGGAATCGGGCAGGTCGCCTCTGGTCGTGAGCCAAGGAGCTTCATTGTGGGTAAAGCGCTCCAGAATTTTACCACTGTAGCAGCAGATGTTATTGATTACGCTATCACAGATGGCTTTTTCACTCGCCGAAAAAACAGAAGTATCAAAAGTGGTCGTTTTTTCAATCGGGTCAAAGCGATAATCGCGATAACGGAAATAGATGTCTCTGTATACAGGACCATGCGTCCACGCCTGACAGTCTTCAGAAAAGAGGAAAGTCCTGTAGAAAGCGAAATGGAATCCCTGAATATAGTAGAGTGCTTTCTGGAGCGCCAGAGGAGTAATGTCCTCACATTGATACAACAGATATTGGATCACTGTATTAATCTTGCTGTTCGATGGAACATCGACAGAAAGCAAAGCATCGACGGCCCGTCGTGTTTTCTCATAGGTGCGCTGGGATTTCAGGTTCGCCTTGTTCGCTTCCAGCAGTTCTGAATAAAACTGCGGTTCATTATAGATGCGCTGCAGGATATCAGAATACTGCCTCGTTGGAATATCTCCGTCGCAATACCGTGAGAAGGTCAGTTCTCCCCAGCCGAGAAGCAGAGAAAGCGGTCTTTTCCCAATGTCGTATTTCTCCGGGATGGCACAAATCACGTCAAGCGATACGATGCCGTTCTCCTCTCGAAATACATTGTAAAGGGACCGCAGGTTATCATCGGAAATCTCTGGAACAAAGACGAGGTTTCCGCAATCCGCGCAACGGGCTTCTGTTCCGGTATAGTGATACTCTTTACCCTTAATTGTACCCGTCATGGGAACGGATGCAGTGGTATATTCCACATCATTTCTGCATTCCTCGCAGAAGGTTTTTTCGGTCATAATGGCTCCTCCTTTCCTCTGGATAATCAACGGAACAGATAATCGATTGGCTTGTTCCTTTTATGGAACGAAATGACTACAGCACGGCTGCCGGACGGAAGGTCAATGATGTTGAATTTCGTATAAACATCCACGGTTTCTTCTTCACCGTCTGAATTAAACAGCTGCACTTGAGGAACAAAGACATAGAGGACCTCGTGCTCAAAGCCGATCTTCGTATTTTGCAGCGAATGGCAAAAATCCTCGGTTTTGATTTGCATGAGTATGGATCGTTGCTTATCGCTTCGAATATTGTACTCATTGATGAAGTCTATGTTTTCCTGCCGATTCTCATTCTGAGAAATCACATAGCGGCCTTTTTCAACACAGGATTTGATTTTTGCAAGGATAGCGTCAATCTCTTCCCGCGTGTAGTTCTGATTGTAATGTGGATTCAAGGCAGCCTCACCCCCAACACTATAATACACGAAATCGCATCGTTTGTCAAGCACTATTGTATCAATTAGTACGCATATAGATAAGAGACATGGCTTCTGACCGCCATTGGATAACAGCCAGAAGCCATATTTTAGAATCAATTAGTAACCACGGATCTTCCGTAGCTCAGTTCGATAGCGCTTCATCTGATCCGCGAAGGTCCGCTGGGGGCGGCCCAGCGCCTTTGCAATCGCTCGGTCGGAGAAC
>JBJEMI010000060.1:0-1771 GCA_051879615.1 Lachnospiraceae bacterium | reverse complement strand
CATTATCCTTTATCTAAGCACGACCAAAGATAAAGGAGGAAAGGAAGATGCTCACTATGTCCCAAATCAATCATATCAAAGATTTGAGCAATTGTGGATACCGTATCAGTGAAATTTCTGAAAAAACTGGTGCTGATCCTAAAACAATACGGAAATATCTATCACAGGATGATTTTTCTCCTGAGCCACCGATTGTCCAGGAGAAGCCTTCAAAGCTGGATCCTTTTAAGCCAATCATACATGAATGGCTGGAGGAAGATAAAAAGCACTGGCGCAAGCAGCACCACACAGCCCAGCGAGTTTATGAACGCTTGATAGAAGAACACGGTTATACCGGAAGCTACAGCATCGTCCAGCGCTACATGAAAAAGTGCCGCTCTATACAGACGGAAAAGGCTAACCTGGAACTGATCTGGGATCCTGGCCCTGCACAGGTGGATTTTGGAGAAGCAGACTTCTACGAAGCCGGAAAGCTGTGCCGCAAGAAATACCTTACTGTATCATTCCCATTCAGCAATGATGGCTACAGTCAGGTATTCGGCGGGGAGACAGCTGAGTGTGTCTGCCAAGGGCTTCAGGATATCTTTGAATTTATAGGCGGTGTACCGCCATTACTGATCTTCGACAATGCGACTGGTGTCGGCCGGAGGATCGGTGATGCCATTCATGAATCGGAGCTCTTCTCGCGGTTCCGTGCCCACTATCACTTCCGGGTGCGTTTCTGTAATCCTTACTCTGGCTGGGAGAAAGGGAACGTGGAACGTAAGGTGGATTATAACCGGTCAAACCTGTTTGTACCGGTACCTCATTTCACGGAGATTGAAAAATATAATCAGAAACTGCTTTCCCGTCATGAAAAGAAAGCCGCTGAACTTCATTATAAGAAACAAGTGCCCATTGGGGAACTGTTTGAAGAAGATCGAAAGGCGCTCCTGATGCTGCCTCCAAAAAGGTTTAACGTCTGCCGGTATGAATGGCAGAAAGCAGATGGGTACGGGAAAGTCTGTATGGATGGAAAACATTTTTACTCCACTATGCCGGAAAATGCCCACCAAAAAGTACTGGTTGGGATACATGCCCATACAATTGATATCCTCACAGAAGAAGGACAGGTCATCACTACCCACCGGCGTGCTTTCGGAGAAGGACGTACGGACATCAGTGATTACAGCACAACTCTGGCTGTTCTCATGAAAAACTCCGGTGCGTGGGGAAACAGCGGCCTACGCCGTGAGACACCGGATGCCCTTCGTGCCTATATGGATGCCCAGCCAAAAGAGAAGCTGAAAGACTGCCTGCGGATCATGAATGAGCTGACCAATCAGTATGGATTCCGTGCGGCCACCAGTGCCATGGAAATGACCTGTGCAAGAGGAAACATAAACATCTGTGATGCTTCCGTACTGGCTGCCCGGATTACCGGTTATGGTATCTATACCCCACCGGAGACCGGCCCCTCACTGGCAGTATATGATGAGGCTTTCCTAAAGGAAGGAGGCACTGCATCGTGATGACACCAAAGATGAAAGAAGAGATCTGTGCTCAGATACTTGTGGCAAGCAGACAGTTGTTCCTCTCGTCCAGAATATCAGAGATCTGCCTTGAAAAAGGGACACAGAAACAGCTGGAATTCGTTCTGGAACTTATGAATGAGGAACTTACCTTGCGGGATGAGAACCGCCGTAAGCGTTTGATTAAACGCGCCGGTTTTCCAATCTATAAGACTTTCGAGGATTACAGCTATCAAAGTGTGAAGTTTCCCCCTGCATTC
>JBJEMI010000059.1:0-1781 GCA_051879615.1 Lachnospiraceae bacterium | reverse complement strand
GCTCCCACTACTTAAGCCCTAAAGCTTTGAAGTAGGGGCTTCTTACTCAATAGCCCGATAGGGCTAAGTATCAATAAGCTATCCCCGCGTGCCCCGCGGTTCTTTTCTGCCCGGTTACGGGCATATTTCAGGCGCAGTTATGCGCATAAAATTCTTTTTCCTTCTTCACGGATATTGATCGCTGCATTCACATCCCGATCCATCCGATTCCCGCACCCACATTCATAGATCCGTTCTGACAGTGACAATTCTTTCTTGATCTTTCCGCATTTGCTGCAGGTTTTACTGGATGGATAAAACCGATCGACCTTTATCAGCTTCTTTCCTCTATCTTCCAGCTTATATGCAAGCATATCCCGAAACATTCCATATCCGTTATCCATAACTCCCTTCCCCAGATGCAGGCACTGACTCATCGCTTTCATATCCAGATCTTCCACTGCAACCGCATCATATCTCTCTGCCAGTTCCTGACTCAGCTTATGGTGAAAATCCTTCCTCTGGTTCCGGACCTTCTCATGACAGACTGCAACCTTTTTCCTTTGTTTTTCGTAATTCCGGCTCCCCTTCTGACACCGGGACAGTTTCCTCTGTTCCCTCGCAAGACACACCATTGCCTTTCTGAAATATCCCGGATACTCACACCTTGTTCCATCCGAAAAGACCGCCATCCCACTCATCGCATAATCAATCCCCAGCACTTCCGGTTCTGCTTCTTTTCTCTTCTCTGCTTGGTTCTCACAGACTTCATACTCATAAAGCAGACTTGCATAGTATTTTCCGGAAGGCTCCTGACTTATGGTTACCGACTTCAGGACATACCCCTCCGGTATTTCCCGATGTTTCCTGATCTTCACTTCCTTCAGTTTCGGAAGCCGGATCTTTCCGTTTCTCAGACGAATATTCCCATTCACAACATTCGTTGTATAGCTATTCCTGCTTCGATGTCTGGACTTGAATTTTGGAAATCCGATAGACGGATTTACAAAAAAATTCTTATAAGCCTTCTCCAAATGAAGCTGCACATTCGCCAGTGCAAGGGAATCTACTTCTTTCAGCCACGGATATTCTTTCTTATAGGCTGCCGGAGTCGTCTTCTTCATTTTCTTCGTTGCCTCATATTCCTTTATCTTGTCATCCAGCATGATATTATAAATAAAACGGCAGCATCCAAATGTTTTAGCAAGAAGTTCTTCCTGTTTTTTATCCGGGTAAATCCGGAATTTATACGCTTTGTTCAAATTACTTTTCACCCTGGCTTTCAATATATCTGCGAATTATTTCAACCGGTGCACCTCCTGCTGTCAAAAGGCAGAAGCTCTGACTCCAAAATGCTTCCTTCCAGAGTTTTTCCCGTATTTCAGGATGTTCCTTCTTCAGCAGCCTGCTGCTTGCGCTTTTATACGCATTGATAAATTTACTGATCTCGCTCTTCGGCTGCGCACGGAACATGACATGTACATGATCCTCTTCATGATTCCATTCTTCCAATGTAATCCCATAATTCGGTGCAATATACTCAAATATTTCTTTCGCTCTGTTTGATATTACATCATCTATCACTTTCCGGCGATATTTCACAACCATAATCAAATGATAATATAACAAAAATACTGAATGTGCATTATTATCCAAATCCATATTATAATCAATCCTTTCTTTTATTCGACTGATTATATTGTACCACATCCGGCACATTAGAACAAGTGTTCTCTCGTATTTTTTTGCAATTCATCTCGCCACCTAAAGAGGTGGGAGAATTCTTGCTATATCTTGTTAAA
>JBJEMI010000058.1:0-1782 GCA_051879615.1 Lachnospiraceae bacterium | reverse complement strand
ATGTTACTGACGACCGGTTTTGTCCAAAACTATTCGGGATTTTTTGTCCGGAATCAGACAGGATTTCTGTCCGCCAGAGACTTTTACTTAAATTTCTGGCGGACATTTTTCTATAATTCTTTAAGATGTACTAATGCATAGGCAACTGTAGCAGCATCTACCTTCTTTAAATGTCGTGACAGACGCTCCCGGTTCCAGAAGATATCCGAATAATCCGACAGTTCACATCCGATATCATGGTTGGGAATACAGATATAATTCCCATAACAATGCCTGCCAACTATTACATGGAAATAAGTTCCGCGCCCGCTTATCCCGGCTTCAATCGCACTGCCATCCCGATGAAGAAGCTGTATCTCACCCTGCCATGTCTGTTTTTGCTTTCCAGATTGATAAACACATGTATATTCCATGGTCGCTCCTTAACTGAATTCACATTCAAGTACAAGCTTGACGGCATGGTCATCGATCAGGCGCAGACGTGACTGACTTCCGTAGAGAAGGAGACTGGTGCATACTTTATCGATCATCCTGGCTGTACCGGAAGTATACTGGTAAACAGCATCAATGGCTGCGTCAGTAAAAATATCCCTCCCACACCCCGCATAGTCCAGCTGTCTGCGTATATAAGCTCCGGTCTGGGAACGGTCATAATGGTTTAATACACTCTGAACATCGATCCTCTGACGGATCGCTGTATATGCCTGCAGCTGCAGTTTTTTCCATAATTCTGTCTGTCCTGCAAGTATTAATCCCATCGGGCTTTTCGAATCCAGGTGCGTATTTAAGAGAAATCTTATCTCTTCCAGCATTTCACGGTTCATCAGGTGGCATTCATCGCAGACACATACCGGCTGGATCCCATGTACAGCCTTCATGATCTCGATCTCCTCATGAAGCTGGCGTTTTGCATCCCCGCGGTTATATTTGGGGACAAATCCCATCTGGCACAGCAGGATCCGGTAAAAGTTCCTGGGTGTCAGCTTCGAATCTGATATATACAAAAATTTATATCTGTTTGGATCAAGGTCATCCGCAAATCTGCGCAGGATCGTGGTCTTACCAGTCCCACAGTCACCGGTCAGGACAGCGAAAAGCTGGCGCTCCGCCACATATTTCAGACGGTTCTCCACTTCATCCAGTTCCGGAGGCATATACAGTTCATGGCTTGGGATTCCGCGGGTAAAGGGAGTGGCTGTCATTTCATAAAAAGATTCAAACATTGTCTCCACCTCCCGCATTCATTCCTGTAAAGGAAATGGCAGTGCGGCGGATCGCCTGCCGTTCTTCGTTCCTTTTGGCTGCAGCATCCAGCATACGGGAGCTTTCCGGTTCTTTTTTCTCGTAACTTTCTGGAAGTTCTGGTTTCCGGGCGGCATGGCCTGTCACTATAAGCGGCTTGGCACTGCATGCGGGAAACCCTTCACATTCTATGGTGACGGAAGAGATATCCGCGGGATCATAGACTACATCTACGTCCCGGTGGATCATTGACAGGCCAAGCTCCACTTCATACTTCTGCCCGCAGAAACTGATACATCCGCTTTTGTCCACTTTCCGCTTCTCACAGGAAAGGAACGCATCGGCTATGGCTTCTGCTGAGAGCATGCGGATTTCATGGGGATCCGCTTGGTATGCTTCGAACGGCGATCTTCCATCAAGGGCACTGTGGGGCTGGTGCAGGTAGCATTCCTCCATCCATACCTGATAGAGCCGGTTTAATTCTTCCATGGATTTCGGTTTTGCCAGCGCCGCTTCCCTCAAAAATGAATCCGCGGTCTG
>JBJEMI010000057.1:0-1818 GCA_051879615.1 Lachnospiraceae bacterium | reverse complement strand
AATAAAGACAGTTAAAACCAATGTTTTGAGGTGAAAAAAGTGGCCAGAAATTCTTTGGAATCCCGTCTCATGGAGCAGAGCGACATGATCATGCAACTGAATAAGATGATCCTTTCTCTGCAGCAGACCATAGAGGGATTCAATGCCAAAGAGGCTGCTATGCTACAGGAGATTCAGACTCTTAAAGAGCAAAATGACTATCTTACCAAAAAGCTTTTCGGGAAATCCAGCGAGAAGAACTCATGGGATATGGATGGCCAGCTGAATCTTTTCAATGAAGCCGAGCAGGAACAGGATGTATCATTACTTGAGGAAGAACAGGAAGAAACAAAGACTGTTACTTTCACAGTTAAAAAAGGTCGTTCTGCCGACAAGGACCGTTATGCAGGCCTTCCTGTAGAAAAAAAGTATCTGGATGTTCCGGAAGGAGAACGCTTCTGTCCGGATTGTGAGTCACCACTTTTAGAGATCGGTGAAACCTTTGTACGCAGGGAGCTGAAGTTCAAACCTGCGTCCTTTAAGGTGGTTGAGTATTACAGTAAGAACTATAAGTGCCCGAAATGTTCTCCGAACCTGAAAACACCCGTCATCGTGCAGGGAAAGGATGGAAGGGCTCATATGCTCCACGGCATGGCCTCTGCTTCCACTGTTGCCTGGGTGATGTACCAGAAGTATGTCAATGCGATGCCGCTTTACCGTATTGAAAGAGATTTTAAGCAATACGGTGTAAATATCACCAGAGCAACACTTGCCAACTGGGTCATTCAGAATACAGACCGTTTTTTCTCACCCCTCTATGATTATCTCCATAAGCTGTTGCTGCAGCGGGTCTTTATCATGGCAGATGAAACCGTCATCCAGGTGCTTCATGAAGAAGGCCGTCGACCGGAAAGCAAGTCCTATATGTGGATTTTCCGGAGTGGCGAAGATGGACAGGAACCCATTATCCTCTATAAGTATTCTCCCACCAGAGCAGGAGAAACAGCCGCAGACTTCCTGGATGACTTTTCCGGATATATCATGTGTGACGGATACAGTGGTTACAATAAGCTGAAGAAAGCCAAACGAACCACCTGCTGGTCCCACGTAAGGAGATATCTTCTGGATGCCATTCCCAAAGGAAAAAAGATGGACTACACACTGCCTGCTGTACAGGGAGCTATGTATGTAGACAAGCTTTTCCACTTGGAAAAGGAAATCAAAAAGAAGGATAAAAATGACTACGAATCCATAAAAGCAGCCCGCCTCGAGAAAGAAAAACCTGTTCTGGAGGGCTTTTGGTCGTGGTTCGAGAAACAGCACGCCGTCAAAGGATCCAGAATGGAGAAAGCACTTACCTACATCCAAAACAGAAGGTCTGATATGATGACCTATCTGGAAGACGGACGCTGTAGCTTCTGCAATAACTTAAGCGAAATCGAGGTAAAACCCGTTGCACTGGGAAGAAAGAATTATCTCTTCTCCGACACTACCGCAGGTGCGGATTCCAGTGCTGTCATTTACTCTCTGGTAGAAACTGCCAAAGCGAATGGACTGAACATGTATCATTATCTCTGGTATCTGTTGGAAGAATTGCCCCAAACAGTCTTATCAGAAGAAGCCTTTGAAAAGTATCTTCCCTGGAATCCGGAAGTAAAAACTGCTCTGGAAGAAAAAGCACAAAAACTTCTGGAAGATTAATTTCAAATGTATGTGAATTGTCAAGGTGCCTTGGCCATAAAAATATGGCCGGGTATTTTTATTTTAAAGAACTGTGAGGTTCATCAAAATCAGAAAAATGGTACCAAACAGCCAAACGGCTATATTTTAAGCGCTTAC
>JBJEMI010000056.1:0-1861 GCA_051879615.1 Lachnospiraceae bacterium | reverse complement strand
AATCCATAATAAAGAGCTTCCCCTTCCTGAAACAGTTCCTGTGTCGTAAATGGCACGAAGATCGCTGTTGAAGATGTGGTAAGCCCTCTCTGAATTTCAATTCGATTGACTCCCAGTGGAATACAGGACATGAGTGCTGCTTCCTGCTGATAATCCAGTTGTTTTAAAGAACAGTTATATTTCTGTGCAATTCCCTGCACCTGGAAAATATTATTATCCAGCTTCTGACGCTTCTTTGCGGTATTCATTACCAGAACTGTCACAAGGAACATTCTCTCATTTCTGGACTGCAGATCTTCCAACAGGTTCTTCGCCTCTTCTCCATAGGTTACAAGGTCTGATGGAAGCACGTCCATATCATAACCGGAACGTACCGCCCGTTTCTGCTCTTCAATCTTCATCTTATCCAGATCTGAAATCTTGCTCTTGATCATTTTGATTGCTGAACTCTGATCAATGGACTGGATATGAATGTTGACATTGATGCTGTCATCCACATCCAGGAAGTCTGCAAGCATCCGGTCTGTCAGCTCCGGTGCAAGAATCTGCAGGTAACTCACACTCCCCATCGTTCTTCCCATCAAAAATGTCTGATTCTTGGAAAAGTTAAAGGAAGTCGGTGCAATAAAATCTTTGGTCTTTAATCCGGTTTCCGGCAGCATCTTATACTGGAACTTAAATGGTTCGATCCGATCCTGGTTGAACACATGATACATAATCTCCAGCCTTTCCAGTCCATTCAAAGAATGTGCCTGTGCTCCCAGAACCTTAAAGTTATTTAAGATATCTGCTTCGATTCTTTCAAGCCTTGGTCTTGCCACTTTCAGGCTTTCTGCTTCGATTCCAAAAGTGATATACTTTGTCTTTACCAGACCATTATTTCCTTTGGAAAGCTGATTTTTCAGCATAGTACGGTACTCTTCACGAATGGCATTGAAGTCATCGTTCTGATCCGGAATATCAATACTTTTCTCAAATTCTGCCACATCCACCTGCTGATTGATAAAGGACAGCTGCACACTGATGGAAGAATCAAAGTAATTTAAGAAATCACAGTAATTCTCAAATATCGTGGTCTTATCCTCATTTAAAGCAAGCTGATAGTTGATGTCATAAAACTGAATCGTCTTGGAGAAAAAGTTCTTTGTCACCTGGCAAATACCATCCTGCAGCATCCGAATATACGGAATACTCTGCTGTGCAGTTGTAGGAATACTTTTCTGTTTCCTGCGGTCCCTCTCCTGCTTCTTCCTACGCTTTTCCTGTTCTCTTTCTTTTCTGCTTTTTTTGTTTCTTCTTTCCTGACGGTTTCTTTTTTCCGCCAGGGACAGACGCTCCTGCTGAGCCTCCTGCTTTGTCTTTTTTGCCATCCGGCACACCCTCCTTTTTTACAAGGGTGGAAATCTCCTGATAAAAATTTTCTGTCTTATATGGTCTTACTGCCGGACAGATAAACTTCTGTCGAATGATATTTGCCACCACTTTTTCAAAGGGAAGACCGTCTTTTTCATACATTGCCATGAAGAAAAACGGAAGCATGATCGTTACCATCAGGATGGCTGCGATACTGGAACCGATTGGTTTTCTCATGAACAGATAAAACGGAATTCCCACTACTGCGGCAAGTGAAAAGAAAATCAGCTGCCGTTTTGTCAGATTTAACGCTACTTTTGTTTTGACCTTGGTAAGGTCTTTTGGTACTGGTACATACGCCATGGTATGCGCTCCTTTCCTGCCCGCTAGTGGGCATTGAATATTGATTTGCTAAGGCTTCCGGTCTTGAATAATGAAAAAGCAAGAATCACGGTATAAGCCGCTACTGAAAACATTGCTGCATGAAGGTCACTGGATATGGTCATTG
>JBJEMI010000055.1:0-9856 GCA_051879615.1 Lachnospiraceae bacterium | reverse complement strand
GCGTTAAAATAAAACACAGGAAATCAAAGATGAGCCTCCCGGATCGGGAGGCTCCATTTTATATACTTTTATTTGTCATGAATTTCACTGTGCAGTTCCTGAAGAGATTTTACAGCACTGTTTCCATGTGCTTTCAGGTAAGCAATACCGTCAACGGTAGCTTTTGCGGCTGCAATGGTAGTCATGTAAGGGATTCTTCCCTTGATGGCTGCTTTTCTCAGGTAACTGTCATCGTTTACACTGTCTTTTCCGACAGGTGAGTTGATGATCAGGTCAACTTTTCCGTTTGTAATGATATCCAGTGTGTTCGGACGTCCTTCGGAAAGCTTTTTGATCTTTTCAGCAGGGATACCGGCAGCTGTGATCAGATCACAGGTGTTTCCGGTGGCTACGATCTTGAATCCGTTTTCGTAGAATCCCCTTGCAACATCCACGACTTCTTCTTTGTCTTTACGATTTACGGAAATCAGTACGGTTCCTTCCAGCGGAAGCTTGGATTGTGTGGCTTCCTGTGCTTTGTAGAAGGCTTCACCGTAGGAGGAGGATAATCCCAATACTTCACCGGTAGAACGCATTTCCGGTCCGAGGATCGGGTCTACTTCCTGGAACATATTGAATGGGAATACGGCCTCTTTTACTCCGTAGTTTGGAATCACCTGTTCTTTTAAAGAAGGAATCGGTGATGGTTTTCCGGTCAGTTCGGAAGTGATGATCTCTGTTGCAAGCGGTACCATACGAATATTACAAACCTTGGATACCAGCGGAACGGTACGGGATGCTCTTGGATTTGCTTCCAGGACATATACTTTTCCGTTTTCGATCGCATACTGCATATTCATCAGGCCTTTGACATGCATTTCTTCGGCAATTCTTCTTGTGTATTCCTTAATGGTAGCTACATTTTCTTCTGAAATGTGTACGGAAGGCAGGATACATGCGGAATCACCGGAGTGAACACCGGCCAGTTCGATGTGCTCCATAACAGCTGGTACGAAAGCATGTGTTCCATCACTGATCGCGTCCGCTTCGCATTCCAGTGCGTGATTTAAGAAACGGTCAATGAGGATCGGTCGGTCAGGTGTAACGCCGACAGCAGCCTGCATGTACTGTGTCAGTGATTCTTCATCGTATACAACTTCCATGCCGCGTCCGCCGAGTACGTAGGAAGGACGTACCATGACAGGGAATCCGATCTTGTGGGCGATTTCCAGAGCTTCCTCTACATTTACAGCCATTCCGGATTCAGGCATTGGAATTTCCAGCTTGTCCATCATATCACGGAACAAATCACGGTCTTCTGCCAGGTCAATGACAGCAGGTGAAGTACCGAGAATTTTCACGCCGTTCTTTTCAAGATCAGCAGCCAGGTTTAACGGAGTCTGTCCGCCGAACTGAGCGATGACGCCGACCGGTTTTTCTTTTTTATAAATACTTAAAACATCTTCCAGTGTCAGAGGCTCGAAATATAATTTATCGGATGTATCATAGTCTGTAGAAACCGTTTCAGGGTTACAGTTTACGATAATCGTTTCGAAGCCGAGTTTTTTCAGGGCAAGCGCCGCATGAACACAGCAGTAGTCGAATTCAATACCCTGTCCGATACGGTTTGGACCGCCTCCCAGGATCATAACCTTAGGCTTGTCGAAGGAAACAGGATTTTTGTCTTCTGCATTGTAGGTGGAATAGTAATAAGCACTGTCCTGCGTACTGCTTACATGTACACCTTCCCATGCTTCTTCCACACCCAGTTCAATACGTCTGTTGCGGAGGTCTTCTTCCGGGATCTCCAGCAGCTGGCTTAAATATTTATCTGAGAAACCGTCTTTCTTGGCTGCAATAAGCAGTTTATCAGCCGGTAAGCTTCCTTTGGATTTTAAGATCTCTTCTTCTTCTTCCACAAGTTCTCTCATCTGGTCGATAAAGTAATGTTTTACCTTTGTGAGCTCAAAAATCTCTTCGTTTGTGGCACCTTTTCTCAGTGCTTCATACATGATGAAGTGGCGTTCGCTGGATGGTGTGATCAAACGCTTGAGAAGCTCTTCTTTCGTCATGGAATCAAAGTTTTTGGCATGTCCGAGACCGTAGCGTCCTGTCTCCAGACTTCGGATCGCCTTCTGGAAGGCTTCTTTATAGGTTTTACCGATGCTCATGACTTCACCTACGGCACGCATCTGTGTACCGAGCTTGTCTTCTACACCTTTGAACTTTTCGAATGCCCAGCGGGCGAATTTAATAACAACGTAATCTCCGTCCGGAACATATTTGTCTAATGTACCGTATTTTCCGCATGGAATATCTTTTAATGTAAGACCGGCAGCGAGCATTGCAGATACCAGAGCAATCGGGAAACCTGTTGCCTTGGAAGCAAGCGCTGAAGAACGGGATGTACGAGGATTGATTTCGATAACAATGATTCTGTCTGAAACAGGGTCATGGGCAAACTGCACATTTGTACCGCCGATGACACCTACAGAGTCAACGATCTTGAATGCCTGTTCTTTTAAACGATCCTGACACTCCTGAGAAATCGTCAGCATCGGTGCGGAACAGAAGGAGTCTCCTGTATGAACACCCAGCGGGTCGATGTTCTCAATAAAACATACGGTGATCATATTGCCTTCCGAATCACGAACAACCTCAACCTCCAGTTCCTCCCATCCCAGGATCGATTCCTCTACAAGAACCTGTCCTACGATACTGGCCTGTAAGCCGCGTGCGCAGACAACCTTTAATTCTTCCTTATTATATACGAGACCGCCGCCTTCGCCGCCCATCGTGTAGGCAGGACGCAGTACGACCGGATAATTTAATCTATCAGCAATCTCAAGTGCTTCATCAACGCTGTAAGCAACCTCACTTCGAGCCATTTCGATTCCGAGAGCATTCATGGTCTTCTTGAATTCGATACGGTCTTCTCCACGTTCGATCGCATCCACCTGAACTCCGATCACCTGTACATGATATTTATCCAGAATGCCTGCCTTATTCAGTTCCGCACAAAGATTCAATGCAGACTGTCCGCCAAGGTTCGGAAGCAATGCATCAGGGCGTTCTTTTGCGATGATCTGTTCTAATCTCTCTACGTTCAGAGGTTCGATGTAAGTAACATCAGCTGTTTCCGGGTCTGTCATGATAGTAGCAGGATTTGAGTTTACCAGTACGATTTCGTAACCGAGTTTACGAAGAGCTTTACAAGCCTGAGTACCGGAGTAGTCAAATTCACATGCCTGTCCGATGATGATAGGACCGGAGCCAATAATCAGTACTTTATTGATATCTGTTCTTTTGGGCATAACAATATCCTCCTTTTTTCTCATAATATATTATATAGCAATCCGTGAAAATCACAAGAAATTTTTATATATTTGCGCAGAAAAAATGCGAATGAATTTTGAGGGAAATATGGTAAATGTGCTTGTGAGTAAGAATCCGGCCGTCTTTTTCTTGAATAAGATGCCGGAATAAGGTATGATGAATATAAATTGATGACCAGCAGAGAAACGGAGAAATCTATGGAAGAAACAGGCAGGAGAAGAATATTTCGGGGGAGGATACTGAAGGTCTTTTGCATGCTTTCGGCAGCATTGCTTTTTGTGGCGGCATTTCTGTTTGATCCGCCAGAGGAGATTGCAGCAGGCATGCAGAAAATCGTCTTTTTAAGGGATGCGCTGATTACGGATTACTTTGCACAGGCAGGTTATGGTGCGGCATTTTTTAATGCAGGGCTGATGATGGCAATTTCCATCGCACTTGTAGAAATGACGAAGATTCCGTATACCGGTCTGACACTGGGGGCATTGTTTATCAATACGGGCTTTGGGTTCTGGGGAAAAAATCCTGTGAACATTATTCCGATCATTCTGGGAACCGTCCTCTATGCAAAACTGCATCATGCACCGTTTGGCAGATATGTGTATACGGCATTGTTTGCCACCTGTCTGGCGCCTTTTGTGACAGAGATCATCTATCTTTTTCCGTTTTCCGGTCATTGGAATCATGTCTGTGCCGTGCTGATCGGTGTTTTTATCGGTTTTGCGATTCCGCCGCTGTCCATGCATACGGCATCCATGCATATGGGATACAGTCTGTTCAATGTGGGATTTTCCGGAGGAATTCTGGCTTTTGTCATGTTCTGTGTGCTGAAATCCTTTGGTCTGGAAAGTGAGGCTGTTTTTATCTGGAAAGAAGGAAGACATCCGTGGATTCTGGCAGGAACTTTTCTCTACTTTTTCGGAACATTTTTCCTGGGGCTGCTGACAGAACGGGGGAAAATCAGCGGAATGCTGAAAATTATGCGTCATCCGGGACGTGCCGTAGCAGATTTTGTACTGATGGACGGTCCAGGACGCACATTGATGAACATGGGAATTATGGGAATGATCGCCGAGCTTTACGTACTGGCCGTCGGCGGAGACCTTTCGGGACCGATTATCGGCTGCCTTCTGACGGTATTTGGATTTTCTGCATTCGGTGCCCATCCGAGAAACTATCTGCCGGTATTGGCAGGGGTCTTTTTCTCAACATTTCTGACAAAATATACACCGGATACACCGGGGATTCTCATTGCCTCCCTGTTTGTAGTCGGGCTTTCGCCGATTGCCGGACAGTTTGGACCGATTGCCGGCATCATTGCCGGGATGCTCCATTCAGCCGTGGTCATGTGCACATCCCAGATGTACGGCGGATTGAATCTCTATAATAACGGATTCAGTGCCGGATGGATTGCGATCATTATGGTTCCGACGATCGAAAGCTTTATGAAGCAGTATGAAGACAGAAAGAGAAGAAAAAAATTAAGACCCGGAAAGGAAAGTAAAACCAATGGTTCATGAGGAAAAAAAAGTAGCAAAAATTGTGGAAGAGCTGACCATGTTCTTTTTCACACTGGGAGCAGACAGGATGAGCTCCGGAATAGAAAAAAACGGAAATGAAGTGAAAATCACATTTTCATCCAATTTCCGACCAGAATATGAACACAGTATCCGTCATCTGGAGGATTGTCTGAGCGAGCCGAAAAATGAAGGAATTGAAGATATTTACTGGGAGCTTGCAGGATCCGGTGATCCGGGGGAAAGCAGCCAGCTGCTGCTGGTTGGGATGATGATCGACCGGTATTCTGTCAAAAAGACAGAACAAAAAATAGAGCTGGAACTATATAAAGAATTGTTAGATTAAGAAAGTGAGGAACAGAACCATGTTGTTTGTGGAATATCCGAAGTGCAGTACATGCCAGCGTGCAAAGAAATGGCTGGATGCAAATCATGTGGAATACACAGACCGCCACATTAAGGAAGAAAACCCGACAATGGAGGAATTAAAGGAGTGGCATGCAAAAAGCGGAATGCCTCTGAAGAAATTTTTCAATACAAGCGGCCTGTTATATAAGGAAATGAAACTGAAAGACAGGCTACCTGCAATGACAGAGGAAGAACAGTATGAACTGCTGGCATCAGACGGTATGCTTGTCAAGCGTCCGATCATCATAACAGAGGATGATGTGTTGACAGGTTTCAAAGAAGAGGCCTGGGCAAAAGCGCTTCTGAAATAATTATACGGGGAGGAACAGTTTTTATGGTAAAACACATGATTTTATGGCAGTTGAAGGATGAACTGTCAACAGAAGAAAAAGCGGCGGTAAAGGCAGGGATCAAAGAGGGACTGGAAGGACTGGCGGGACAGATCCCGGGAATGACTGAGATCCGTGTACAGACCGAAGGTCTGGCATCTTCCAATGCGGATGTGATGCTGGATACGACATTTGTGGATGAAGCATCCTTAAAAGGCTATGCAGTACATCCGCTGCATGTGGCAGTTGCCGACGGAAAAGTGAGACCTTATACGAAGACAAGGCTCTGTCTGGATTTTGAGGTATGATCTCAGTCTAAGGCGTATTCATAAGAAAACACGAATATTTTAAAAAGAGAAAACAATAGAAAAGATCCGTTGTTTTCTCTTCATTTTTTTAGCACTTTACTGTATAATAGTGTTTGCTATTATTTATTTTAGGAGAAGGGATTATGTTAGAGCTTATTACGAATGTTAACAAGGCCGTTAACGATTTTGTCTGGGGTGTGCCGGCCATGATCTGTATCATCGGTGTAGGCCTGCTCCTGAGTATCAGAACAGGATTTATTCAAATCCGGAAATTTCCTTATGCGATCCGGGTGACGCTTGGAAAAGTATTTAAAAGGGGAGAAGCAAAACAGGGATCTATCACACCGTTTCAGGCAGTCTGTACAGCACTGGCAGCAACGGTAGGAACCGGAAATATTGCGGGAGTTGCAGGTGCGATCGCCATCGGCGGCCCGGGTGCTGTTTTCTGGATGTGGGTTTCTGCATTGCTCGGAATGTGTACGAAATTCGCGGAAGTCACACTGGCCGTTCATTACCGTGAAAAGAATACACACGGCGACTATGTGGGCGGACCGATGTATTACATAAAAAACGGACTGAGTAAAAATTGGCATTGGCTGGCCGTAGCCTATGCGATTTTCTGTGTTCTGACTGTATTCGGAACAGGAAATGCGACCCAGGTGAATACGATTACAACAGCGATCAATTCAGCCATGATGAATTATCATATCATTGATGCGTCTTCAGTGAAGACAGTCAGTCTGATCATCGGTATCATCATTGCGATCGTCGTAGCGCTTGTATTACTGGGCGGAATCAAACGAATCGGAAAGGTTGCGGAAAGACTGGTTCCGTTTATGGCAGTCCTTTATATTATACTGGCTCTCGGAGTTGTATTTATCAATATCGACAGGGTTCCGGAAGTATTTGCGATGATCATTTACGGTGCATTTAATCCGTCCGCAATTACCGGCGGTGTGATCGGCAGCTTTTTTGTCAGTATGAAACGCGGTGTGTCCAGAGGCATTTTCTCGAATGAGGCAGGTCTCGGTACCGGATCTATCGCCCATGCAACAGCGGATACAAAAGCACCTGTAGAACAGGGGGCATTTGGTATCTTTGAAGTATTTGCGGATACCATAGTGATCTGTACATTAACAGCCCTGACGATTCTCTGTTCCGGTGTTGACATTCATTATGGTGTAACGGCGGGTGCAGAGCTGACCATCAGCGGATTTACCTCTACCTACGGAAACTGGGTATCGATTTTCACAGCTGTGGCAATGTGCTGCTTTGCATTTTCCACAATCCTCGGCTGGGGGCTTTATGGAGCAAGGGCAATCGAATATCTCGGAAGTTCCAGTCTGATCAAACCGTTTATGGTTGCATATTCACTGGTGGCCATTGTCGGTGCTACCATGGATCTCGGATTATTATGGGGAATTGCGGATACCTTTAACGGTCTGATGGCAATCCCGAACCTGATCGCACTTTTCCTGTTATCAGGCAAAGTGGTGCAGCTGGCAAAGGAATATTTTAAATCTTAAGATGTGTCATGATAAAGCGAATGCCGGGAGGGGGAATCCCCAAACGGTATTCGCTGTTTGTGCCCTTGTGATAGACTTGGAACAGAGATTTTTCGAAAGAGGATGAAATGATGAATAAAAAAGAAGTTTTGGAAATCAGAAAACAGTTTTCCCCGGCGAACTGTGCGATTACCCGCATGTGCAGCTGCTATGTGGATCATGAGAAGAATAAGGTGTGTGAGTACAGGCAGGCGTTTCTGTCACTGCCGGAGGAGGAATCCTTTAAATATTTTGATATTTTCAGGCATACGCTTTCCGGTACACTCGGAAAGAATCTGATCAATATGGAATTTCCTCTGGATTCGGAAATGCCGGGAGGAACTCAGGAGTTTCTTCTGAAGCTTCGGAACAGTGAGCTGAAGGATGAGATGCTTGTGGAAGAATTTTATGACAGGATCATAGAAAATTTCGATTACGGAGAAAATTATTATATCGTACTGATCTATGCGGCCTATGATGTTCCGGGCAGAGCATCGGACGGGATGGAGATGGAGGATGCATCGGATACGGTATTTGCCCATATTTTATGCAGTATCTGTCCGGTAAAACTGTCGAAGGCGGCACTTTCCTATAATCCGCATACGAATCTGATGGAAGACCGCATCCGAGACTGGATCGTGGAAGCACCTGTGAGCGGTTTTTTATTCCCGGCATTTCATGACCGTGCGACAGATCTTCATGCCATGCTGTATTATTCCAAAAATCCGGAGCAGCTTCAGGAAGCGCTTATAGAAAATGTGTTTGGAGCCGGCATTCCGGTGACGGCGAAAAGCCAGAAGGAAATCTTTGACACGGTCGTGAGCGGAACGCTGGGCGAAAACTGTGATTTCGAGGTGGTTCGGAATATTCATGATCATCTCTGTGAGATGCTGGAGGAGCATAAGGAATCACCGGAACCGCTGACCCTTTCCAAGCTGGATGTGAAGCGTCTGCTGGAGGACAGCGGGGCTTCGGAGGAGAAGATGCAGGTGTTTGAACAGGAATATGATGCGGCAGCAGGAAAGGATACGAAGCTTCTTGCGGGCAATATTGCCAGTGCCCGGAAATTCAGTGTGGAGACGCCGGATATTGTGATCAGGGTGAATCCGGAACGGGCGGATCTGATCGAGACGAAAGAAATCGACGGAAGGAAATGTATCGTCATTGCCATCGATGATCATGTGAAAGTCAATGGGGTCAATGTACGGCTGTAGGTGTCTCTTGAAAAAATATCAGAAATCAGGGATGAATGTGAGTACAAAAAAATATGAAATGAATATGTGTGAGGGACCGTTGCTTTGGAAGATCATCGTATTTACGGTTCCGTTAATCTGTTCGGGAATTCTGCAGCTGCTGTTCAATGCAGCTGATATGATTGTCGTAGGTCGTTTTGCAGGAAAGGAAGCACTGGCGGCAGTCGGATCCACCAGCGCCTTGAATAATCTGCTGATCAATCTGTTTATGGGGCTTTCCATCGGTGCAAATGTGCTGATCTCCCGATATTACGGAGCCGGCAGGGAGGAAGATATGCATCAGACGGTGCAGACCTCTGTGGCGGTCAGCCTGATCGGCGGTGTATTTCTTGCGGTTCTCGGAAATATTTTTGCAAAGCCGCTGCTGCATCTGATGGGATCTCCGGACGATGTCATCGGTCTTGCTGTACTTTATATGAGAATCATCTTTGCGGGAATGCCTGCGTTTCTCGTCTATAACTATGGGAGTGCGATCCTGCGCGCCGTGGGTGATACGAAGCGGCCGCTGTTTTTTCTGGGTATCGCAGGGGTGATGAATGTGCTTTTGAATCTGCTGTTTGTCATCGGGCTTCAGCTGAGCGTTGCGGGAGTTGCGTTGGCAACAACGATTTCTCAGTGCGTATCAGCGGTGCTGATGATCAGGTGGCTGTGCCGCCTGGAGGGCGGATGTCATCTGGAGATTCGAAGGCTGAGTGTATTCCCGGACAAACTGAAAAATATAATCCGCTACGGTCTGCCGGCGGGAATTCAAAGTTCGATCTTTGCATTTTCCAATGTCATGATCCAGTCTTCCGTGAACTCCTTCGGCTCTGTGGCGATGGCGGGTGCCAGTGCATCTTCCAATCTGGAAAATTTCGTCTATACATCCATGAATGCGTTCCAGCAGTCGGCACTCTGTTTTACGAGCCAGAACCTTGGAGGAGGGAAGTATGACCGGATCAACAAGGTATTGTGCAATTGCCTGCTTCTGGTATTTGCAGTCGGCGTGTGTATGGGCGGCGGTTTTTATCTGTTTGGAAATCAGCTGCTTGGTATATTTTCACCGGATCCGGAAGTGATCGCCTATGGAATCAGGAGAATGAAATGGATCTGTGTTCCATATTTTCTTTGTGGTATGATGGATGTGATGGTGGGACAGCTGAGAGGACTCGGATATGCGGTGGTTCCGATGTGTGTATCAGTCAT
>JBJEMI010000054.1:0-9879 GCA_051879615.1 Lachnospiraceae bacterium | reverse complement strand
GTGAAGGGAATCGTGGAGCAGACTTCCCCCACGCTGGTCATTGCGATCGATGCACTGGCAGCCAGAAGCAGTAAAAGACTGGGGTGTACGATCCAGATTGCCGATACCGGAATTCATCCCGGATCCGGTGTTGGGAACCACAGATGCGGATTAAACAGGGAAACTCTGGGAATCCCGGTCATTGCGCTGGGAGTCCCGACGGTCGTGGATGCGGCGTCTATCTGTTATGATGTCTGCCATGATCCGGATCAGATACCGCAGGAACTGGCAGGGATGTTTGTGACCCCTAAAAATATTGATGAGATTATCCGAAATTTAAGCTGTGTGATCTCGGAGGCACTGAACCTGGCCTTTGAACTGTAAAAGAAAAGCATTCCGGCACCGGTATCATATTATTTTTGATCCGTGAATATAATAAATAGAAAAGGAATGCGGGGAATACTTCATGGGTCGATTTTGGAAACTGGGATATTTATGTCTGGCAGTGATGCTGCTGCTGACCTTTAGCAAACGATATTCTGTTTCCGCATTGGCAATGAGGATCCTGATCCCCAATTATGTAAGTACTTTTGGAACGGAAAAGCAGGAGCTTCCGATCACTCCGAAGCAGTCAGAGGTTGCAGAAGAGGAAGGACTAAGTGAAAGTGAGATCGAGAACATCAGAAATCAGATGGCGGAAGAAAATGTGCTTTCCTTTCAAAGTCTGCTGGAAGGTGTGGAGGAGTCAAGAAAAACGGAGATACCGGATTCTGTACTGGTATATTCTGAAGAACAGCTGAACGATTACAATTTTCTGATCGATCATCTCTATAATGTGGACAGAGGGACAAAGATTACCGCAGCCACGCTGAATGCAGAAAAGCTGCGGTCCTATGATTTTTCTATCGACAAAACGACGGAGGGACCGCAGATCTTAATTTATCACACCCATTCTCAGGAAGCATTTGCGGACAGTATGGCGGGAAATGTTTCTGATACAATCGTAGGAATGGGTGCTTATCTTGCGGAGCTTCTGGAGGCTCAGGGGTATTCGGTTCTGCATCATCAGGGCATTTATGATATGGAGAATGGCAAGATTTCCAGAGAACAGGCCTATCAGAGAGCAGAGCCGGAGATTACAAAGATCATCGAAGAAAATCCGAGTCTGCAGCTGGTCATTGATCTTCACAGAGACGGTGTGGGGGACGACGTTCATCTGGTAAAAGAAATTGACGGAAAGCCAACCGCACAGATCATGTTTTTTAACGGCCTTAGTTATTCGGCAGTCAATGGACCGATTTCCTATCTGCCGAATCCTTACATTGAAAACAATCTGGCACTGACATTGCAGATGAAGCTATCCAGTGACAGTCTTTATCCGGGCTTTGCAAGAAAAATCTATTTGAGGAGTCTTCGATTTAACCTGCATCTGCATCCGCAGGCAATGCTGATCGAAGCCGGGGCACAGACGAATACCGTGGAGGAGGAACGCAATGCAATGGAAGTGCTTGCGAAGGTTCTCGGGAATGTGTTATACTAACAGGATAAAAATGAGCAGATCAGGCTTATATGAAACTTAGGAGGAATTTTGTGTCACGCATAGATCAGAGTAAAATCAGAAATTTTTGTATTATTGCACATATTGATCACGGTAAATCCACATTGGCAGACCGTATCATCGAAAAGACCGGTCTTTTGACGGACCGTGAAATGCAGGATCAGATTCTTGACAATATGGAACTGGAAAGAGAACGCGGAATTACGATTAAAGCCCAGACCGTGCGTATTGTTTATAAAGCCCAGGACGGAGAAGAATATATCTTTAACCTTATCGACACCCCGGGACATGTGGACTTCAACTATGAGGTATCCCGTTCGCTGGCAGCCTGTGACGGAGCCATTCTTGTCGTAGACGCGGCACAGGGAATTGAAGCTCAGACACTGGCAAATGTGTATCTGGCACTGGACCATGACCTGGATGTTGTTCCTGTCATCAATAAGATCGATCTGCCGAGTGCAGAGCCGCAGAGAGTCATCGATGAGATCGAGGATGTCATCGGACTCGAAGCTCAGGATGCACCGCAGATTTCTGCAAAGACCGGATTGAATATCGAACAGGTGCTGGAAGCAGTCGTTCATAAAATACCTGCGCCTGCAGGAGACCCGGATGCACCTCTTCAGGCGCTGATCTTTGACTCCGTATATGATTCTTACAAAGGAGTTATTATTTTCTGCCGTGTTAAAGAGGGAAGCGTCCGCAAGGGAACACCGATCCGCATGATGGCGACAGGTGCAGCTGCGGATGTTGTGGAAGTCGGTTATTTCGGAGCAGGACAGTTCATTCCGTGTGAAGAACTTTCAGCCGGTATGGTTGGTTATATTACAGCCAGTATCAAAAATGTAAAGGATACCCGTGTGGGTGATACGGTCACGGACAGTTCCAATCCGTGTAAAAAGCCGCTGCCTGGTTATAAAAAGGTGCTGCCGATGGTTTACTGCGGGATGTATCCTGCCGACGGAGCAAAATATCCGGATCTTCGTGACGCGCTGGAAAAGCTGCAGTTAAATGATGCTTCTCTTTATTTTGAACCGGAGACATCTCTGGCGCTTGGATTTGGTTTCCGCTGCGGTTTCCTCGGACTTCTCCATCTGGAGATCATTCAGGAACGGTTAGAGAGGGAATATAATCTGGATCTTGTCACCACTGCACCGGGGGTTGTATATCATGTCTATAAGACGGACGGTACGATGGTCGAACTGACAAACCCGTCAAATCTGCCGGACCCGTCGGAAATCGATCATATGGAAGAACCGATGGTAAGTGCCGAGATCATGGTGACTACGGAATTTATCGGTTCCATCATGGAATTATGTCAGGAGCGCCGCGGTATTTATCTGGGTATGGAATATATGGAGACAACCCGTGCGCTGTTAAAATATGAGCTTCCTTTAAACGAAATCATTTATGATTTCTTTGACGCCTTAAAATCCCGTTCCAGAGGATATGCATCTTTTGACTATGATCTGAAGGGATATGTGCCGTCAGAGCTTGTGAAGCTGGATATCCTGATCAACCGTGAAGAAGTGGATGCTCTCTCCTTTATCGTACACAGTGCTTCTGCCTATGAGCGCGGACGCAGAATGTGTGAGAAACTAAAGGAAGAGATTCCGAGACATCTGTTTGAAATTCCGATTCAGGCGGCAGTAGGCGGAAAGATCATTGCCAGAGAAACTGTCAAGGCCGTGAGAAAAGACGTTCTTGCCAAATGTTACGGCGGTGATATTTCACGTAAGAGAAAGCTTCTGGAAAAACAGAAAGAAGGAAAGAAACGTATGCGTCAGATCGGAAATGTAGAGATTCCGCAGAAGGCGTTTATGAGCGTATTAAAACTGGATGATAAATAAAGCGGAAGCGGTATTCGGAAATTGAACTGAATACCGCTTTTCGTTATTTCATATCTGCAATATACTCTTCCAGGCAGATTCCCAGATCCGTGATCTCTTTTGCAATGTCTCTGCCGACATAGCGAAAATGCCACGGTTCATAGATGATGCCCGTAATGTCCGTCTTGTCTTTCGGATAGCGGACGATAAATCCGTATTCTGTACAGTGCTCCGTAAGCCATTGATAGCCGGCTGTCTCTTCCTGCTTTTCATCCAGTTTCTGATAGGATGCATCGACAATGTCCAGTGCCAGTCCCAGCTGATGTTCACTTGTTCCCGGAACTGCCACCGTGTGGGCGGCCTCCTCACGAGCTTCTTCTAAAGAATATTTATTTGCGGATAAGAGACGCTGGGTCTTGTTGTCATAGAGCTCATTCTGTTTTTCGAAGTCCCGATAGGCAGAAACGACGACCAGCGACACCTTGTCTTTCTTTGCGGCAGCCAGCATGGCCTTGGCATCATCCAGAATGCGGCTGTCTACCTGATATTTTCCGGTTAAGGTGACCAGTTTGGGCGGCTCATAGCTTCGATCCAGAGAATAGGCGTAGTTGACAAGTGTGAGATTCCACGGAAGTGTGGAAAGTTTGGCTGCAAGTGGTTTCTCGTCATTCATGACAGACGAAGGATTGACGGAAGAGCTTACCGCAGGTTTTCTGCCGGCGCTTTTTGCCCCGATGAAAAGTCCGATCAGGATTCCGAGCAGAAATGCGATAAACAGATAAAGGAAAATGAGCAGCTGTCTTTTTTTGTTCTTTTTACGTTTTTTCATATAGTGATAATCCTTTGTATTTATGATAAAATAAATGCACATACAGTATAGCAGATAAAAATATTTTTGAAAGAGTTATGTTATGGAAAAATCTTTTCATAAATTTTTAAGAGTTTATATACACATTCCGTTCTGTGTCCGAAAATGCAGATACTGCGACTTCTTATCGGGACCGTCGGATGAGTGCACCCGGCAGAGGTATCTGGACCGGCTGTCGGAAGAAATGGAAAATTACAGAGAACTGTTAGCCCAGAGAGTCATTACATCCGTATTCATCGGAGGCGGAACACCCAGCATTCTGGAGGGCAGTCAGATCATGCGTATCATGGAAGAACTTCGCTGTCTGGGAAATCTGGCATCGGATGCGGAAATTACCATTGAGAGCAACCCGGGAACCCTGACGGAAGAGAAACTGAAAGCCTGTCGCCGTGCAGGGATCAATCGGCTGAGCATCGGCCTTCAGTCGGCAGATGACCGTGAATTAAAGCATCTCGGACGTATTCACACATGGGAAGAATTTAAAGAAAACTATGGGCTTGCACGAGCCTGCGGATTTACAAATATCAATGTGGATCTGATGTCGGCGTTGCCGGGACAGACCAGGGAAAGCTGGCGCAGAACACTTGAAAAAGTACTGGCTTTAGAGCCGGAGCACATTTCGGCCTACAGTCTGATCATTGAAGAAGGAACCCCTTTTTTTGAACTCTATGATGCGCATCCGGAGCTTTTGCCCGGGGAAGAAGAGGAAAGGCAGATGTATTACGATACCGGGCGCATTTTAAAACAGTATGGTTATGAGCGCTATGAAATTTCAAATTATGCAAAGCCCGGATTTGAATGCAGTCACAATCTTGCCTACTGGGAGAGAGAAGATTATCTCGGCATCGGGCTTGGAGCGGCCTCTCTTCTTGGAAATAGACGAAGGAACAATCAGACATCTCTGGAAGCATATCTGAAAGGGGATTTTGCGGGCACGGAAGAGGTGCTGACACCGCAGGCGGTCATGGAGGAGCATTTTTTTCTGGGACTTCGGAAGATGGATGGTGCAGAAGTCGCACCATATGAGGGACAGTATCGAAAAGTGATCGAAAAACTGGTTTCTGAAGGGCTTTTGGAAAGAGAAGGCGGAAAAATCCGGCTGACAGAAACGGGAATTGATGTGAGTAACTATGTGATGGCAGAGTTTCTGGTGGAGTAGAAGCAAAAGTCAGTGTTTGCAGAGGAAAGGAGAACTTGTGAAGGAATTACAATTTTTAAGAGAACAGAATGTAGCAGAAGAGCTGATCGAAGAGGTCAGAAAGTATAGAGAAGTGTATCGCCTCAGTGAGGAACTGCAGTATCGTGTTCCGGTTCCGCCGATTCCGTTTTATGGAAAGGAAATACTGGAGATGGCGATTGCGGCACTGTTAAAAGGGGAAAATCTGCTGCTTTCCGGGGGAAAGGCTACGGGAAAAAATATTCTGGCAGAAAATCTGGCCTATGTTTTCGGCAGACCTTCTTATAACATTTCCTTTCATGTCAATGTGGACAGTGCCGCTTTGATCGGTACGGATACGTTTATTGATAATGAAGTGCGTCTGCGCAAAGGGATGGTGTCGCTTTGTGCGGAAAACGGGGGCTTCGGAGTTTTCGATGAGATCAATATGGCCAAAAATGATGCGGTATCGGTACTGCATGCGGCACTGGATTATCGCAGGATCATAGATGTTCCCGGATATGATAGGATCGAGGTGCATCCGGCTGCCAGATTTATCGGTACGATGAATTACGGTTATGCGGGTACGAAGGAATTAAATGAGGCACTGGTGTCCAGATTTATGGTCATCAATATGCCGGAACAGACTTTTGAAACGGTCATGAAGATTCTGAAAAGCTATTTTCCGGATGCGAAGGAAACTGCACTGGAACAGTTTGCCGGACTGTTTCTGGATCTGCAGCTGAAGGCAGCACACAGCGAGATTTCTACGAAATCTGTAGATATCCGCGGAATGATCGGTGCATTGAAGACCATTCAGACGGGGCTTTCACCGTCACAGGCAGTGCATATGGGAATTACAAATAAAAGCTTTGACAGCTTTGAACGGGAGATCGTGGAAGACATCGTCATGACACGTATTCCGGAGGACTGGACAAGGGAACAGGTATTTTAGAAGATGGAATATACGGAACAGCTTTTGGAAATCGAAAACCGAATGAAGAACCTGCTCTGGACGGTCAGCGGGGATTACACACTGGAAGCAAGTCTGAATGCAGAAGCCTTTTTGGAATCCAAATACAGCGCACTTTATGATGCGATCAAACAGGGAGCCATGATGAAATATTTTTCCGGAGATGAATACAGTATGTACCTGATCAAGAAACTGTATTACGGGGCAGACGAAGCGGGACTCATGAAAATCTCGGGTCTGTGTATTGACATGGCATGTGCGGATAAGATCAGTGCGGAGAGAAAAGGAGTTTCCAATATCCGCAGGCGGGCATATGCAGAAGTGCTGGACCGCTATTTCGACCATATGCAGAAAGAAGGAATTCTGGGTAAGATCAGATTTTCTCTGCTGCGTCAGGAACTGGACCCGGATTATGTTACGGAGAAGAAGATACAGACAGTACTGGATGAGCTTCACAGTCTGAAGAATGCAGATGAAACGATGGAGATTATCCGGCTGACGGACAAACTGTACAATGCTTATGTGGATCCGGAATTTGAAAAAAAGCATGGGAATCTGGATAAGGTACTGGCGGTTACCACGGAAGAACTTCAGGAATTTAACTGGCAGGATTTTCTGGATGAAACGCTGTATGAGGATATGCTGGAGCGGATGAAAAATCAGGTCACTCAGTCCATGACAGAGCTTTCAGAGGAAACAAGGCAGCGAAAGCGTTCCGGTACAGGGAGAGTGCTCCTGAAGGAAGAAGATCTGGAAAAAATGCATTCCTATATAGAATGGAATTACGGGAAGAGCTGTCTGACAGATCTGGAGCAGAGGCAGATCAACCGCAGGCTCTGCTATGGTGCCCATCAGGGCTGCTTTATCTATATGACAGAAGGAATTCTGAAGAATCCGGTGGCTGTAAACAATACGTATGTACTCGTACAGCGGTCCAAAGAACTGAATCTGAATACCTATCGGCAGAATACCAATGTGACAAGGCGCAATATTGATATTCTGGAGGCAACACTGAACCGGGCACTTCGTGCCAGAAGTGAAAAGGAATATACGCCTGCTCAATACGGACAGCTTCGTCCGGAACGGCTCTGGAAAATCGGAAGAACGAAAGAGTATCGGGTATTTGATAAAGAGACGAAAAGGCAGAATGAGGATTTTGCAGTAGAGCTTCTGATCGATGCCTCGGGGTCTCAGCAGAAACGTCAGAACTATGTGGCGCTGCAGAGCTTTGTCGTATCCAGGGCATTATCAAGAGTCGGCATTCCCCATCGTGCCATGAGCTTTTGTACCTTCTGGGACTATACGGTGCTGCACAGGTTCCGTGACTACGCAGATGGGGCAGATGCCGATATGAACCTGTTTGAATTCCGCGGTTCCTCAAATAACCGGGACGGACTTGCGATCCGTATGTCTGCGGAGAGTCTCATGATGAGAGAGGAACCGAATAAGGTACTCATTGTCTTAAGTGACGGCAGACCGAATGATCAGAATGTCAACCGGCCGGGAGCCGGTCACGCGCCGCTGTATACAGGGGATTATGCGGTGAAGGATACTGCGCTGGAGGTGCGAAGAGCGCGAAGTCTCGGAATTGCGGTTCTGGGAGTGTTCATGGGAGAGGAACAGGATCTGGCTGCGGAACGTAAGATCTTCGGAAAGGATTTTGCGTATATTAAAAATATTTCAAATTTTTCCAGTATTGTAGGAACATATCTCAGGCGTCAGCTGGAAGAATAGGAGGCAGTATGAGAGAATATGAAGTAGTACATGAGATTTTAAATGAATGTGCCAGAAATCAGATGAGAGATATCTTTATAGAAGAAATCGAAATTCCGGAAGGGGATTTTGAAAATTACATCAGAAGTAAACATAAAGATCATGAGGTTTTCATGACAAGAGAAGATCTGGAAGACGGAAGCGTACGCTATACGGTGGAGACTTCGGGAATCATTCAGAAATATACGTTTACATGACAGGAAAAGTGAGTGCGTCAGCACTCATTTTTTTGTCAAAAATATGTAAATCATGAAGTTTCTAAAAAAAATATAAACATACTTGACAATGAAAAGGCATGGTGCTATTTTATTTACAGATGTTAGCACTCCAACTAAATGAGTGCTAACAAGAAAACGGAAGGAGGCAGAGCGGGATGCAATTGGATGAAAGAAAAATGAAAATTTTGAAAGCGATCATCCAAACTTATTTAGAAACCGGTGAACCGGTCGGTTCGAGAACCATTTCCAAATATACCGATTTGAAATTAAGTTCTGCAACCATCCGAAATGAAATGTCTGATCTGGAAGAAATGGGCTATATTATTCAGCCTCATACTTCCGCAGGAAGAATTCCTTCCGACAAAGGGTATCGGCTTTATGTTGATCAGATGATGCAGGAAAAGGATAAGGAGATCAATGAAGTCAAGGAATTGATGATCGAACGCACCGATAAGATGGAACAGGTGCTCAAGCAGGTAGTAAAAGTGCTTGCCAGCAATACGAATTATGCGACGATGATTTCCGCACCGAAGATCCACAGAAAAAAAGTGAAGTTCCTGCAGCTGTCCAGAGTAGACGAAAATCAGATTCTGACAGTCATCGTGATCGAGGGAAATGTGGTCAGAAACAAGCTGATGAATCTGACAGAGCCGATTGATGAGGAAACCATTTTAAAGTTAAATCTTCTGTTAAATACGATGCTGAATGGCCTGAGTATTGAAGAGATCAATCTTCAGATGATCACAAATCTGAAGTCGAAAGCCGGTGCACATGGAGAACTTGTGGCGGAGATCATCGACGCGGTTGCCGAGGCGATCCATTCCGGACCGGAAACAGAGATTTATACGAGTGGTGCCACAAACATCTTCAAGTACCCGGAACTGGCAGAAAAAGGAAAGGCCAGTGAACTGATCAGTACCCTGGAAGAAAAGCAGCAGCTGACAGATCTGGTAAATGACACATTGGAACACAGCGAAAACCGTGGCATTCAGGTTTATATCGGACAGGAAACGCCGATTCAGACGATGAAAGACTGCAGCGTTGTTACGGCAACGTATGAGCTGGGAGAAGGTCTTCAGAGTACGATCGGTATTATCGGACCGAAACGTATGGATTACAGGAATGTGGTTCAGACATTGCAGCAGCTGATGGATCAGTTGGATGAAATATATAAAAAGAATTAATGAATAGAAAGGCGGATTGGCGTGGAAAACAATCAGGAGTTAGAAAAAGATTTAGACGCTGTCGCAGAAGAGGCTGAAAAAGAAACTGTGCAGGAAACTGCAGAAGCAGAAGAAACAGTGGAAGAAGCAGCCGAAGCAGCGGATAATGAAACCGCTTCCGAAGAAGAACCATCTGAAAAGAAAGGATTCTTCGGCAAGAAAAAAGAGAAGAAAGATAAAAAAGACGAAAAAATCGAAGAACTGGAAGATAAGGTGAAACGTCAGCTGGCGGAATTTGAAAATTTCCGTAACCGTACAGAAAAGGAAAAATCCAGAATGTATGAATTCGGAGCCAGAGATGTGAT
>JBJEMI010000053.1:0-1937 GCA_051879615.1 Lachnospiraceae bacterium | reverse complement strand
TAGCAAATACATATCAGTATTTCATTCATAACACTTGGAGGGTGAAATGCCCTCCACTCCCTCGCTAAAAAGCTGAATCACAGCTAGACATAATCCTAATCTCTCTTAATGAAAAAAACACGCACAGCGTGTTTTTTTCGTTTTACGGGAATGTCTGCCGGGACAGCCGTGAAATTCGAATTTTTGATTCCGGTATGATATTTAAGAAAAATTAAGAATATCCGACGGTTTATTTGACAATTCCGTGTTATGATGTAAAGAACTGAATTGTCAGATCAGGAGGAGCTGTTTTTATGAAAAGAAATTATCGTGGAAAAATGGTATCAATGATTTCATGCGTGATGCTCGCAGCCATGTTTTTGAACGGCTGCGCAAATACAGAAGTTCCGGAAACGGAAACCGTGATGGAAATCAAAGAAGCGGAACAGGAACCGGAAACACAGGAACCGAAAGAGTTTTTGCCCCTGAGTGTACATACCCGGCCTGTAAATGAGATTAAATATGCAGAGGATGGAGAAACTGCACTGCTCTATCTGAAAACAGCGGATGTGACTGTTTCGGGTGACGGCTATGAGAAGCTTGCGAATAGTGTGGCCGGCTGGTGCAGCGAAAGACAGAAGGCATTAAATAATAATGCGGTGGATTCCCTGGAAGCAGCCAAAGCTGCGAAAGAACAGGAGGAGGACTTCTACGGCTATGCCATCAGCCAGCAGGTGGAAGTCATGCGTGCGGACGAAAGCGTTTTGAGTCTTCTGGATGCAGGCTATGAAAATATGGGCGGTGCCCATCCGAATGTTTTCCGAACAGGCGTCACATTTGACAGTGTGACCGGAAATCAACTGGAAATTGAAGACGTGATCAGTGATATGGACGGCTTTAAAGAAGAGGCAACACAGTATCTGATCTATACATTAAAGGAGACCTATGGAGATGCACTCTTCGAAGGTCTGGAAGAAACGCTGGAACAGATGTGGGAATGGGGGCCGGACTGGTATCTGGATGCTTCCGGGATTGTGATGATCTTTAACGAATATGCGGTAGGCCCGTATGCAATGGGAGTTCCGGAAATCCATCTTCCATATGAAACATTCTCGCGGTATATGTATGAAAAATATCTGCTGACAGGAAACACGGCAGTGCTCCGGCTTCCGGTGAATGAGGAAGTCTATCTGGATATTCCGTCGGTGGATGCCGGTGTGGCGATTATTCTGACAAGAACAGAGAATGAATACGACTACAGCTATTCTCTCTGGATCGGTGAAAATGAGATGCCGATCGGAGAATTTCCGGTACTTGGAAGTGCCTATCTGATTCAGAAAAAGGATGGAAGAACCTTTATCATTCTGGATGTGGATGTGGCCTCTGATGATTATGAAACGCATCTGTATGAGCTGACTAACGGATTGATTCTGGAAACGGACTGTGAACAGGCATCGATTGATGCGGGCAATGTCAATGCGGATTCTGTGAACCTGGAGTTCTGGCTGCATGTGCTCGGTACCTACGGAGCTTCCAAGGAGTATTATATTGACGGAGAAGGAAACTTCGCGACAGCAGAGGAGATGTTTGAACTGGATTATGAAGCATTTACCCTGACTGCAGTTCGGGAACTGAAGGCTCAGGTCGGTGAGGAGGAGACGGTCATCCCTGCAGGAAGTCATCTGCGTGTGACGGCAACAGATAATAAAACAAAGGTTACCGTCTATGTGGAAGAGATGGAAACCGAGGCGACGATTTATTATACCCGCGGTGAAGGAGATGAGTCATGGAAGATCTTTATCGACGGACAGGACGAGAATGATTGTTTTGAGGTGCTTCCCTATGCGGGATAATAGAGAAAATGGGCAGGGTTTTGGAAACCCTGTCTTTTTTTGTAAAATAAAATCCCGTTTTCGACAGTTAGTAGAAGAGAAAAGGGCGATAAACCGCGTAGATAT
>JBJEMI010000052.1:0-10222 GCA_051879615.1 Lachnospiraceae bacterium | reverse complement strand
AGTGACTTGTCGCCAGTTTTTCTAAAATTGACATTCGCTCCACGGAAAACCTGCCCGATTGATTGCTCTCCCGAACAGCAACCTCACGCTTCTACGCTATCAATGTCACAACAGTGGTTATTATAATGGATAACCCCCTGTTTTTCAAGTATTTTTCCAAAAAATCATTTTAAAATTTTTCATGAAATAAACATGTTATCCACTTCTTTTTTGTGCACTTTGCACATATCTTTTGTTTGCAGCAAAATCTATTCTCCTACAATTGCTTGCTTTTCCTCTCAAACCTTGGTAAGATGTCATTGCATCTGACGTTTTTGAATCGTTTGTTTCAGAAAGTATACTTTAATCAGAGAAAGTGAAGAGAATTTATGTTTATAGCAGACGGATGGAAAGACTATGAAGTGATCGATACTTCCAAAGGCGAAAAGCTCGAACGCTGGGGTGATTACATTCTGGTAAGACCGGATCCACAGGTGATCTGGGACACCCCGAAAACCGATCCACGATGGAGAAAGAAGAACGGCCACTACCACCGCAGCAAAAAGGGCGGCGGTGAATGGGAATTTTTCAGTCTCCCGGAGCAGTGGACTATTCATTATAAGAACCTCACATTTAATCTGAAACCATTCAGTTTCAAGCATACGGGACTTTTCCCGGAGCAGGCAGCAAACTGGGACTGGTTTTCCGAAAAGATCAGAAATTCCGGCAGACCGGTCAAGGTACTGAATTTATTTGCCTATACCGGGGGAGCCACTCTGGCAGCCGCAGCAGCCGGTGCAAACGTTACTCACATAGATGCTTCCAAGGGAATGGTGACCTGGGCAAAGGAAAATGCGCGTTCCTCAGGACTGTCCGAAGCACCGATCCGCTGGATCGTGGATGACTGTGTGAAGTTTGTAGAACGCGAAATCCGAAGGGGTAACCATTATGACGCCATCATCATGGACCCGCCGTCTTACGGAAGAGGTCCCAAGGGTGAGATCTGGAAAATTGAAGATTCCATTCATCCCTTTATCAAATTGTGTGTTCAGCTTTTGAGTAATCAGCCGCTGTTTTTTCTGATCAATTCCTATACGACAGGACTGCAGCCGGCAGTGCTCTCCTATATGCTGGCAACAGAACTGAAAAAATTCGGCGGAAAAATAGACTCGCAGGAGGTAGGCCTTCCGGTATCCGGTAACGGTCTGGTGCTTCCATGCGGTGCAAGCGGAAGATGGGAAGCCTAATGCTTCCTGTCTTCTGATTTTTTTTACAAAAATCCAAACTTTCTCCGTCTCCAATGAATCTATAAAGTGAAACCAAGAAAACAGGAAAGAGGGTGAGCCCATGCAAGAGCAGCTCTTACAGTTCATACTTGACAATGAACACAGCTTTTACCGTTATGCTTTTTCTTATGTGCACAACAGAGAGACCGCTATGGATATGGTTCAGAACAGTTTTTTAAAAGCACTGGAAAATATCTCGTCTCTTCGCAGCCCGGATGCCATGAAAACATGGTTCTACAGGATTCTTACCAATGAATGTCTTCAGACTCTGCGCAAGTCGCAAAAAGAAGCTTTGGTAGAGCCTTCAGAGATCCGTGAGGAAATCTATCTGGAAAAGGCGTACGAACCGGATTTAGAGCTATATGAAGCCGTACGAAGGCTTCCGCCGGATACCCAGACGATTATCATGCTTCATTATTATGAAGAAATGACACTCAGGGAAATCGCGGATATCATCGATTGCAATATTAATACTGTAAAATCGAGATTATATGCGGGATTAAAAAAACTAAAAACAATCATTGGGGAGGACATTTTATGCGAAATTTAAAAGATGCCAAAAACATTTATGATCACATTGTAACACCGGAAGAATTAGACAAACGATTAAAGGAAACCTATCATTCAGCGTCCGTGCAGCCGGCAAAAAAACAGCCGGTAAAAATCGTAAAATTCTGTAAGATCGCCGGATGCGCAGCTGCTGCATTGCTGATCTGCTTTACGATCGGGCTCAACACCAGTCAGGTATTCGCCCGGAATATGCAGGAGTTTCCGGTTCTCGGAAATCTGGCCAGAGTACTGACTGTACGTTCTTATACAGATACTTATGATGTTACCACAACAACTCTGGAAGTACCTGAAATCCAGGTTCAGGATACCGATGGAGAAGCCGTTGCAAAAGCAATTACAGATGTCAACGCCGAAATCGAACACATCGTAAATGAATACACAAATAACGCCAAAGAGGAAATTGCGGAATACAAAGAGGCATTTATGGAAACAGGCGGAACAGAAGAAGAATGGCAGGAACGTTCTATTGATGTCAACGTGTCCTACGAAATAAAATGCCAGAACGATACGACTCTGTCTCTTCTGCTGAACACCTATACCTCATGTTACAATTTTTCCGAGACCCGCCACTTCTATAACCTGGATCTCATTACCGGCAAGCAGCTGACACTCGTTGATCTGCTCGGCGAAGATGCTTATGAATATGCCTCTGAAAATGTAGCCGATCAGATAGAAGAAATTCTCGCAGCAGACACAGAAGGCCAGTATGTCTACTGGGGATTCGGTAACGGCGCAGATATGGAATATACCGGAGTCACAGAAGACACACCATTCTATATTAACGAAGCCGGCAATATTGTCATCTCATTCAATAAATATGATGCAGCTCCGGGCTATATGGGTTGCCCTGAATTTGAAATCGTTCTGAAATAGCACCTGATGGTGCACACATAAAAGACGCCGGATTCTCTCCGGCGTCTTTTTCTATTCTGATCACAAATCATCCCTTGCCCAGTTGTAAGCATAGGTAACAGCCTTCTTCCAGCCTTTGATCTTCCCTGCGCGTTCTGCTTCAGTAATCTGCGGAAGAAAGGTCCGGTCGACCGACCAGTTTTCCATGACTTCTTCTTTATTTTTCCAGTACCTTACCGCCAGTCCGGCCAGATAGGCCGCCCCCATCGCTGTGGATTCAACGCAGGATGGGCGTCTCACCGGCGCATCGATCAGGTCCGCCTGCATCTGCATCAGCAGATTGTTATTGCTGGCTCCTCCGTCCACTTTCAGGGAAGTCAGCGAGATTCCGGAGTCCGCCTCCATTGCACGGATGACTTCATCTACCTGATATGCCAGTGATTCCAGCGTTGCACGAATAATATGGTATTTGTTGACACCTCTCGTGATTCCTACGATCGTACCTCTGGCATACTGATCCCAATGAGGCGCACCAAGTCCGGTAAATGCCGGCACCACATAGCAGCCGTTGGTATCCTTCACCTTCGATGCCATATACTCCGTATCCGCAGCACTGTCCACCAGACGCATTTCATCTCTGAGCCACTGAATGGCCGCCCCTGCTACGAAGATCGATCCTTCCAGTGCATAGGTCACTTTTCCGTCCAGCCCCCAGGCAATCGTCGTCACAAGTCCATTCCGTGAATACACCGGTGTTTCCCCTGTGTTCATCAGCATAAAGCATCCGGTCCCATAGGTGTTTTTCGCTTCTCCCGGTGCAAAGCAGGTCTGTCCGAACAGTGCAGCCTGCTGATCCCCTGCGGCTCCCGCAATCGGGATTTCCCCATGGAAAAAGCTCTCATCAGTTTTTCCGTAGATACAGCTGGATGGCTTTACTTCCGGCAGCATGCAGGCAGGAATCTCAAGTTCCCTTAAGATTTCCTCATCCCACTTCAATTCCTTAATATTAAACAGCAGCGTCCTGGATGCATTGGAATAATCCGTTACGTGAACCCTGCCTTTGGTCAGTTTCCAGATCAGCCATGTCTCAACGGTTCCAAACAAAAGGTCTCCCCGTTCTGCCCGCTCTCTGGCCCCCTCAACATGGTCCAGAATCCAGCGAATCTTCGTTCCGGAAAAATAGGCATCAATACGAAGGCCCGTCTTTTCACGGAACATTTCCGTCAGTCCCTTTTTCGCAAGAGAATCACAGAATGCGCTTGTTCTGCGGCACTGCCAGACAATGGCATGATAAACGGGTTCTCCCGTATATTTATCCCATACGATGGCAGTTTCTCTCTGATTGGTAATGCCGATTCCGGCAATATCCTCTGCCGAGGCTCCGACTTTCGTCATCGCCTCTACCGCTACGCCCAGCTGACATGACCAGATCTCATTGGCATCGTGCTCTACCCAGCCCGGCTGCGGAAAATACTGTGTAAATTCTTTTTGTGCTACGGATACGATCTTTCCGCTGCGGTCAAATAAAATACAGCGGTTGCTCGTTGTTCCTGCATCCAGTGCCATAATATACTTCGGCATGACAGTCCTCCTTATAACCTGGTCGTCCATTTGCTGCAGTCCCAGACTTCCGTTGCAAGACCGGCATAAAATTCCGGTTCATGACATACCATCAGAATGCTTCCCCTGTATGCCTGCAGTGACCTCTTTAATTCGTCCTTTGCATCCACATCCAGATGGTTGGTCGGTTCGTCCAGTACCAGAATATTGGTTTCCCGGTTGATCAGCTTGCAGAGTCTGACCTTTGCCTGCTCGCCGCCGCTGAGTACCTTTACCTTGCTTTCGATATGTTTGGTAGTCAGACCGCACTTTGCCAGAGCCGAACGCACTTCATACTGCGTAAATCCCGGGAATTCGTTCCAGATTTCCTCGATGCAGGTCGTCTGCACATCCTGACTCATTTCCTGCTCGAAATATCCGATGCTCAGGTAATCTCCCAGTTCCACGCTTCCTTCCAGCGGTTTGATCAGTCCCAGAATACTTTTCAGTAAGGTTGTCTTCCCGATTCCGTTCGCACCGGTCAATACGATTTTCTGTCCCCGCTCCATTTCCAGTGTCAGTGGTTTTGACAATGGTTCCTCATAACCGATCGTCAGATTTTCTGTCCGGAAGATATATCTTCCGGGCGTTCTGGCCTCCTTAAAATGAAATTCCGGCTTCGGCTTCTCTGCCGCAAGCTCGATCACATCCATTTTATCCAGCTTCTTCTGGCGGGACATGGCCATATTTCTCGTAGCCACACGGGCCTTGTTCCTTGCCACAAAATCTTTCAGGTCGGCAATCTCTTTCTGCTGCTTATTGTAGGCAGCCTCCAGCTGTGCTTTCTTCATAGCATAGACTTCCTGAAATTTATGATAATCTCCTACATAGCGGTCCAGCTTCTGATTGTCCATATGATAGATCAGGTTGATCACACTGTTTAAAAACGGAATATCATGGGAGATCAGAATAAATGCATTTTCGTATTCGCTCAGGTATCGTTTCAGCCATTCGATATGCTCCGCATCCAGATAGTTGGTCGGCTCGTCTAAAAGAAGGATATCCGGTTTCTCCAGCAGAAGTTTTCCGAGCAGCACCTTTGTCCTCTGTCCGCCGGAAAGCTCTGAAACATCCTTATCCAGACCGATATCCGCCAGGCCCAACGCCCTTCCGACTTCTTCCACCTTCGAATCGATCATATAAAAGTCATGCGCGGAAAGCAGTTCCTGGATGACCCCTGTTTCTTCCATATAAAAAGTCATCTCTTCGTCTGTTGCTTCAGCCATCTTCTCATACATGCTGTTCATCTGTTCTTCCATTTCGTACAGCCAGAGGAAAGCACTTGCCAGAACATCACGGATCGTCATACCTTTTTCCAGTAACGTGTGCTGATCCAGATAACCGACTCTCACATTCTTCGACCATTCCACCTTTCCTTCGTCCGGCTGAAGTTTTCCCGTAATGATATTCATGAATGTGGATTTTCCCTCTCCGTTGGCACCGATCAGTCCAATGTGCTCTCCTTTGAGCAGCCTGAAAGAAACATCATCAAAAATTGCACGGTCACCAAAACCGTGTGTCAGGTGTTCAACATTTAAAATACTCATCTGATCTGTCCGTCTCCGTGAATAATATATTTATAGCAGCAAAGTTCTTCCAGTCCCATCGGCCCTCTGGCATGAAGCTTCTGTGTAGAAATTCCCATTTCACATCCAAGACCGAATTCTCCTCCGTCCGTAAATCTGGTTGATGCATTGACATAGACGGCCGCACTGTCAACTGCCATCGTGAATTTTTTCGCTGCTGCTTCATTTTCTGTAATGATTGCTTCACTGTGTCCTGTGGAGTGTGCTGCGATATGAGCAATGGCCTCTTCCACACTGTCCACTACCTTTACCCCCAGAATGTAATCCAGAAATTCCGTATCAAAATCATTTTCTCCGGCCGGTGTTCCTTCAATGATCTTCGCCGCCTCTGTGTCCAGACGCAGTTCTACCGGATGTTCTCCCTCTGCCAGAAGCTTCTGCAGCTTCGGCAGAAATTCTTTTCTGATCTCTCTATGTACGATACAGACTTCCTCCGCATTACACACGGAAGGCCTGCTTGTTTTTGCATTTTGAATGATCCGGAGGGCCTTTTCCTGATCAGCATCTTTATCTACGTAAATATGGCAGATGCCTGTACCGGTCTGAATACACGGAACCTTGGCATTTTCCGTACAGGCACGGATGAGTCCTGCACCGCCGCGCGGAATCAGAAGGTCTACATATCCAACAGCTGTCATCAGCTCTGTCGCGGATGCCCTCGTTGTATCCTCCACAAGATTTACCGCATTTTCGGAAATTCCGGCACGCACCAGTCCACGCCTTAAGCATGCCACGATCGCAGCAGCCGAACGGTAAGCCTCTTTTCCTCCTCTCAGAATACAGACATTGCCGCTTTTTAACGCCAGAGCTGCCGCATCGGATGTTACATTCGGACGACTCTCATAAATAATCGCCACAACCCCCATCGCGGACGCTGTTTTTTCAATCACAAGTCCGTTCGGACGTTCTACTCTGCGAAGCACCTTTCCCACAGGATCCGGAAGATCTGCTACTTCTCTGATTCCCTGTGCCATACCTTCGATACGTTTTTCGCTTAATGCCAGCCGATCCAGCATTACTTCTGAGATCGTTCCTCTGGCAGCCTCCAGATCCAGTACATTTGCTGCCAGAATTTCTTCTGTTCCCGCAATCAGCTCCTCTGCCATCGCAAGCAGTGCCCGATTCTTCTGTTCTGTTTCTGCCAGCATCACAGATGCTTTCGCTTCCTTTGCTGCATTTAAAATTTCACGAGTCGTCATAACTGCACCTCTCTGTCCTGTTGCATTTTCAAATATTGCCGATCATGTTCCTTACACAGAAAACGTGTTCCCACATCTTCGCCGTCCACAATGCGATAGAGAATCTGCGGACGTTTTCCGTTGGCAATGACCATTTCAATTCCGGCATCCGTAGCGATCTGTGCCGCGATCAGCTTCGTGGCCATGCCGCCGGTTCCCTGTTTGGATCCCGCACCGCCTGCCAGATGCATGATCTCCGGTGTCACTTCCTCTACCACTGAGATCAGTCTGCCGCCCGGGTCTTTGCGGGGATCCGCCGTATAAAGGCCGTCAATATCGGTCAGCAGGATCAGAAGATCCGCTCCCACCGTTTTCGCAGCGATTGCTCCGAGTCTGTCATTATCTCCGATTTCAATTTCTTCTGTAGAAATACTGTCATTCTCATTGATGATCGGAAGTGCCCCCAGCTCCAGAAGACGTTTCATCGTGTTTTCGAAATTTCTTCTTCTGTCCTCGTGCTCAATATCATCACCTGTCAGAAGAATCTGTGCAACCGTATGATTATACTCTGAAAACAGCTTATCATAGGTATACATCAGCTCACACTGACCCACTGCCGCCGCTGCCTGTTTTGTCTGCATATCAGCCGGACGCCCGGAAAGCATCAGTTTTCCCACTCCCATACCAATGGCACCGGAAGAGACGAGCACCAGCTCATGTCCGGCATTTTTCAGGTCGCTTAATACCTTGACAAGCATTTCCACTCTCTGAATATTTAATCTTCCTGTAGGATGCGCCAGTGTAGACGTTCCTACCTTCACAACTACTCTCATATCCTATTTTTTTCCCAACTCTTTTGTTTTTTCATATGCAGCAATCACTGCTTCAAAGACATTTCCGCGAAAGCCCCCGTTTTCGAGTGCGCGTACACCCTGAATCGTGCTTCCTGCCGGACTGCATACGGCATCCTTCAGCTCACCCGGATGCTTTGCGCTCTGTAAAACCATTTCCGCCGAACCGAGAAGCATCTGCGCTGCGTATTCCATAGCCTTTGTTCTCGGCAGTCCGCAGGCCACTCCGCCGTCTGCCAGTGCTTCCATAAACAGGTAAGCAAATGCAGGTCCGCATCCGGACACAGCGCTTCCCGCATCGATCAGAGTTTCCGGAATTTCATCAAAGGTACCTGCTTCCTTCATCATATGCAGGAAGAACACTTTTTCTTCCAATGTAACCCTGGAGCTGCTGTACAGAATCATCCCTGCCCCGACAGCAACCGGAGTATTCGGCATCAGACGAATGATCGGATAATTTCCTCCCGCCATTTCCTGAATGGTACTCATCGTCAGACCTGCCGCCATGGAAACAAGGACGAAACGGTCGGTTCTTTTCTTCAGAATCGGTGCGATTTCCTCCAGCACTCCTCTCATCATCTGCGGCTTCACTCCCAGAAAGATAAACTGGCAATACTTTGCAATGTCCGTATTATCCGCAATCTGACATCCTCCCAGTGATTCTGCCAGTCTTTCAGCTTTCGATACCGTACGGTTTGCCAGGCTGATCTGTGTCGGCGTCATGAGATCTGACTTTACCGCTGCGGCAGCCAGAGCTCCGCCCATATTTCCGCAGCCGATAAACCCGATTCGATTATTCATCTTCTGTTCCTCCCCAATTGTAACTTTTTCCTATCTTAACACGATTTCTTCCTCATTAACAGAGGAATCCGCATATCGACGGATAATGTTCAGCAAAATATTCACGCAATGTTCCATGCCTTCTGCCGTCACATGCTCAAAAGGTCCATGGAATGCAAATCCACCCGTTCCCAGATTCGGACACGGCAGCCCCATAAAACTTAAGCGGGCTCCGTCTGTACCTCCGCGGACAGGAACGATTTCATATTCCAGTCCTTCTTCACGGACTGCTTCTTTTGCATATTCAATCAGATGCATATGTGGTTCGATCATTTCCTTCATATTATAATACTGTTCTTTCCAGACCATTTTCACGGTTCCGTCACCGTACTTTTCATTCAGGAGCTTTACTGCATGACTGATCGTGTTCCTCTTCGCCTCAAACAGTTCCCGGCTGTGATCTCTGATAATATAGGAAAGTACTGCCTTTTCCACCGTTCCTTCCATATCAGTCAGATGATAAAAACCTTCTCTCTGCTCAGTCTCTGACGGAATTTCTGCCGCAGGAAGCAGACTGTTAAATTCCATACCCACCAGAATTGCATTGACCATCAGATTTTTCGCACTTCCCGGGTGTACATTCGTTCCGTTCACTTCTACTTTTAAGGATGCAGCATTGAAGTTCTCATATTCGATCTCACCTTCCATCCCTCCATCCAGCGTATAGGCAAAATCAGCGTCAAATCTCTCCACATCGAAGTGATCTGCACCCGCACCCACTTCTTCGTCAGGAGTAAAACCGATGCAGATCTTTCCGTGAGGAATTCCTTCCTTCAATATACGCTCTGCCATTGTCATAATTTCGGCAACTCCGCTCTTATCATCAGAACCCAGCAGGGATGTACCGTCTGTTGTGATCAGTGTACGTCCCTTCATCTGTGCCAGATGCGGAAAATCACTGATCTTTAAGATGCGTCCGCTTGTTCCCAGTACCACATCTTCACCGTTATAGTTTTCAATGACCTGTGGTTTCACACCGAATCCGTTAAAATCCGGAGCAGTATCCATATGGGCGATCAATCCGATCTTCGGACTGTTCTCATATCCTTCCGAAGCAGGAATGGATGCATAGACATAACACTTGTCGTCCACAGATGCATTTTCCACACCCAGACCTTTCAGTTCCTCCACAAGCAGATTAGCCAGATCGAACTGACGGGCTGTTGTCGGGGTCGTCAGACTGTCCGGATCACTCGGTGTGTCCACAACCACATACTTTAATAATCTTTCATAAGCTTTCATGTTTTTCACCTCTTCTTATTTTTCCAGTTTGCGCTTTAACTGCTTCCATACGATCAGGTAGCAGATCACGTGTGTACCGCCGGTGAGGATCCAGCTGATCGGATAAGACAGAAACAGCACATCCCAGGAATGATTTGCCGCAAAGACAGTCCAGATCCAGAGCAGACGAAAACCGCAGGCACCGATGACTGATACACACATCGGAACCACCGCATATCCGAGTCCTCTCAGCTGTCCCA
>JBJEMI010000051.1:0-10536 GCA_051879615.1 Lachnospiraceae bacterium | reverse complement strand
GGTAAACAGAGCAAAATCTTTTTCAAATATCTCTTGACATATCACCAGAATGCTTGTTGTGATATAAATTCAAAACTCCCTCATCCAGTTTTTTCATCAAACCGAAAAAAAGCTGAAGCTCTTCTTCTGGAAAAATTTCCCTGACCTCCTTCTCGATTCCGGCAAGTTTATCCAGTGTATGCTTCTGCATTTTGCAGCCTTCCTCCGTAGCCACCAGCTTTTTCATCCTGGCATCCCCAGGAACGTTCTCTCTGCGGATATATCCCTTCTTTTCCAAAAGCTGCAAAACACTGGTTACCGAGGAACGACGAATCCTGAAAATATTTTCAATGTCTCTTTGAAAGACACTTTTTCCCTGTTTCTCCTGCATCAGGATATGCCCAAGCATACGGCTCTGGATTGTCGTAAGCCCGGTATCATTCATCCGATAATCCAGAAATCTCGCCAGATTTCTGCTGACATCCATCGTACACTTGACGGGCATGCCTCCGTTTGTATTCCAGTTTCGGATACAGGTACATTCTCTCTCCATAATTCCTCCCTTCTAAAATGTTAGGTTTCTAACATTTTCATTGGAAAGTATACGGTGATTCCTGACATTTGTCAACAGATTCCTTTGATAACTCACCTGAAAAAAGCACCCGTATCATATCCGAAGATATGTATACGAGTGCTTTAAGTTTATCACTCCTGATCCATTGTGACCCTTTCAATGTGCATGGCCAGGTAGCCGATCTCAACTTCATCCAGCGGCTGATGCAGATGCTTTTCCAGATATCCGCATACCTTCTCTGCCATTGCATAGGAAGAAGGAAATTTAACCGACATGTAGTCATTCATATTTAATTTCAGTTTTTCACCTCTGACCGCGCGTGCCACCATATAGCGGATATGGTTCATCAACCGGTTATAAGAGAGGGACATCACATCGATCGTATGTCCGCTGACTTCTTCAACCATTTCGATGCACGACCGCACAGTCTGGGCAATCTGCATGGACAATGCCACATTTTCATCTTCGATAGCCGAATGGATATGTAATGCAATATATCCGATTTCATGCGCATCGATTTCAACATCCAGCATTTCCTTCAGAATCTCTCTCACACACTCTGCTGTCTTATATTCCATATGGAATAATGCGCGAATATCCTCTGTCAGCGGATTACTGATCTGCTCATTCGCACGGATCCGCTGGACTGCATAAGCAATGTGATCTGCCATGGGAAAAAGAATTCTTTTGTCAATGCGTCCGAATACTTTCTCGCTTTCTTTTAATACCTTTTCAGCGATTTCCAGGAAAACCGGATCGATTCCCTTCAGAAGATCCATCGCCTTCCCGCGCTCTGTCTGCTCCTGCAGAGAATAAACCGTACAATCCTCCGGCATTTCCAGTCTTTCACTGACTTTTCTGCCGAAACCGATCCCTTTGCCGATCAAAAGATACTCCCGGTTATCATCCATGGAAACAGCAATCAGCGTATTGTGATTCAGCGCTTTCTTCACTCTAAACATTCTTTTCCCCCGCAAATTTATTCTTTTAGCTTTCGTAAATATCTACTGCAAATAACGGCTCTCCCACTTTTACCGGACCTTCTGCAATCAGACGGATCTTCTGATTATCCGCAAGCTCTGTACAGAGAATCGGTGAAGCCAGTGACGGAGCATGTTCCTTTACATATTGTAACTCAATTTTCATTAAAGGTGTACCTTTTTTTACAAAATCACCTTCTTTTACCAGAATTTCAAAGCCGTGGCCATCCAGATTTACGGTGTCAATACCCATATGAAGCAGCATTGCGATTCCGCTTGCTGTCTGGAAACCGATGGCATGCTTTGTGTTAAAGATAAAGCAGACTTCACCGTCTTCCGGAGCATAAACAGTATCTTCCTGCGGAATGACCATAGCGCCGTCACCCATCATGCGTCCTGCAAATGCTTCATCCGGTGTTTCGGACAGATCTGCTGCCGTACCGTTTACCGGACTGTAAATAATAACGGATTTTTCGAGCTTTCCTGTCACAGCTGTATCAGCCTGTTTTGTTTCTTCTGTTTCAGCTTTTACCGGAACAACTTCTTCTTCCGGAGCATGCTCCAGATAGTCTTCCAGATTGGATTTGATAACAGTGACACGCGGTCCGTAAATAACCTGTACACCGTTTCCTTTATGAACAACACCGGAGGCTCCCGTCTCTTTTAATGCTGCATCATCCACCAGTTCTGCTTTAAATACCGTACAGCGCAGTCTTGTCGCACAGCAGTCTACGTCTGAAATATTTTTCTTTCCGCCAAGTCCGCGGCAGATTGCTGCTGATAAAGCATCGTCTTCTGAAAGCGCTTCGCCATTCTTTTTCGCATTTACATCGCTTCTCGTATAGAGTTTCACCTCTTCGCTGTCATCACGGCCCGGAGTTTTTAAATCCAGTTTTGTGATCAGGAAAGAGAACAGGAAATAATATACCACAAAGTAACCGATACCAACGATGACGATCCAGATCCAGCTTGTCTTTGCATTTCCCTGAAGGATACCGAACAGGAACATATCGATCAGACCGCCGGAGAATGTCATACCGACACCAACATTAAAGATGTGCATCAGCATGTATGCAAGTCCCGCAAATACACAGTGGATTACGTACAGCAACGGGGCTACGAACAGGAATGTAAATTCCAGCGGTTCCGTAATACCTGTCAGCATGGAAGTCATAGCTGCAGAAAGTAACAGACCGGATACGATTTTTTTCTTTTCCGGTTTTGCACATTTGTACATTGCAAGAGCAGCTCCCGGAAGACCGAAGATCATTAACGGGAATTTACCGGACATAAATCTTGTTGCGGAAACCGCAAAGTGTTCTACTGTAGGATCTGCAAGCTGTGCGAAGAAGATATTCTGTGCACCTTCTACCACTCGTCCTGCCACTTCCATGGTTCCGCCGAGTCCTGTCTGCCAGAACGGAAGATAGAACACATGATGAAGACCGAAAGGAATCAATGCACGTTCCATCAGACCGTATACCCAGGTACCTGCATATCCGGATTCAAGAACTACACCGCCTACTGCGTAAATGCCCTGCTGAACAACCGGCCAGATATAGAACATCAGAATACCTACCAATGTAAATGTCAGACCGCTGACGATCGGTACAAATCTGGTACCTCCGAAGAAGGAAAGTACCTGCGGAAGCTCGATCTTATAGAAGCGGTTATGAAGTGCCGCAACACCGAGACCTACGATGATACCGCCGAATACACCCATCTGCAGAGATGTAATTCCTACAACTGATGCCGTAGCACCGCTCAGCATGGCTTCTGCTCCGCCGTGGCTGGCGATCATTGCGGAAATAGAAGCATGCATAATAAAGAATGCAATGGCTGCAGATAATGCTGCAACTTCTTTTTCCTTTTTCGCCATACCGATCGCAACACCCATAGCGAAAATGATCGGCAGGTTTGCAAAGACGATATCTCCCGCCTGGCTCATAACACCGAGAATAGAGTTTAAAAATGTTCCTGGTCCCATGATCTCCATGAGCCCATAAGTCTGAAGCATGGTTTCATTTGTAAAAGAACCACCAATACCGAGAAGCAGACCTGCAACCGGCAGAATTGCGATTGGCAGCATAAATGATCTTCCTACACGCTGCAATACGCCAAAAATTTTGTCTTTCATGACAATCCCTCCTGTTTTTCCGATGCCTGATACACGATTTACCATTTATTATGCGCTTTTTCCGATTTTAACGCACAAAAATAGACATCAACGTGCACAAACATCCTAAAATAATATTCATGCATAGTTAATGCCTGCTTCCCAGTTACATACTATATCACCAAAATTACAATAACATTTCATTTATCATTTGTCAATCATTTTTTAATAATATTCAGATTTTTTTCAGATTTTTTTAGTCAAACCTGTATGGACTTGTCCCAATGCTTCTGCTACAATAAATCCAGTTACCATTACAGGAGGATCCCATGAAAAAAATTACAAGTTTTACCATTGATCACATAAAACTGCAGCCGGGTGTCTATGTTTCCCGAAAGGACCCTGTCGGTGCAGAGACGATCACAACCTTTGACCTGCGTATGACAAGCCCGAACGAAGAACCTGTCATGAACACTGCGGAGATGCACACCATCGAGCATCTGGCCGCGACCTTTCTGCGCAATCATCCGCAATTCGGACCGAAAACCATCTACTTCGGGCCGATGGGCTGCAGAACCGGCTTTTATCTTCTGCTTACCGGGGATTATGAATCCAGAGACATCATCCCGCTGATGACTGAAATGTGGGAATTCATCCGTGACTTTCGTGATGAAGTGCCGGGAGCTTCCGCCAAAGACTGCGGAAACTATCTGGACATGAACCTGGGTATGGCAAACTACCTGGCAGATAGATATCTGAAAAATGTTCTTTATAACATCAAAGAGGAGCAGCTCGTTTACCCTGAATAACAGTACTGGCAAAATGCAGGCGGTTTATCTTTTCATAAACCGCCTGTTTTTACCGTTGTAAAGTCTGCTACTTTATAAACCGTATCGACTGAACCATCCCGTCAAAGTATGGTTCATAGCTTTCCCGTGCTTCTTTCGGCATCTGCACCTTCAAAAGCAGCATATTTTCTTTCTCCATTACAAGATAATAGATCTCCAGCATCTGATCTTCTCTGAATCTGCCCTGATAGGAAATTGTCGTACCGGTATCAGAAACGACAGTTCCACTATAACAGGTCTCTTTTTCGTATTTTTCCACAGCTTCTTTATGATAAGTCTCTGCTGCGGTATCATCTGCGGTAATGACTGCGAAAATATCCGGAATCCTCGACTCCGGCGAGTATTCTCCTGCCAACACAAATCCTTCCTGTCCGTTTATGATAACCGGTGTCAATATGTCCGGACAAGAGAGGGAAAAACCATGTTCACTTTCATATCTTTCATAAGCCACAGTCGGTTCAAAGTCTGCTGTCAGACTTGACTCCGACTCAGTCAAAGGTATGCTGTCGTTTTCCACGGCCGGTCCCTTTTCTGTTCCGGCACCGATGATTTCAGATGGTTGCTGATTTTTCGTCCCTGGCGGACTGGTTAAACACATGACCGCCACTGCCAATGCGACTGCGGCTGCCACCAATGCAGTCCAAAAATACGGTTTTTTAAAGTTTAACAGATTTTTAATACGCATTTTAATATCACTCTCCCCGAATGCTACCGGATTACCGGCCAAATAAGATTTTTCTGTTGCAAGATTCAGCAGAGATTCACAATATTCTTTTTTCTGTTCCATACCCAGTTTCTCAAGAACGGCTTCATCACATGCCATTTCCATATCCCGCTCCAGCAGACGGTAGGCTGCCCATACAAGCGGATTATACCAGTGAATGATCAGAGCCCCGTAAAACAGCAGTTTGAACCAGTGATCCTTTCTTCGGATATGTATGCGCTCATGTGTCAATACATGGGTAAGTTCCGGCTCCTTCAGCGTAAACGGCAGGTAGAATCTCGGTCTGATCACTCCCGTGACCAGCGGTGTCATCACACTGCAGCGGTAGATTCGTTCCCAGCCCTCCTGTCCTTTCTCCGGTACGGCTTCGCGCACCTGTCTGCAGAACCGTCCCAGTATCCGGATTGTATAACAGGTCATGACTGCAATACCGATACACCAGAAGATTGTCGCCATCACCGTCACCCTCTGCATCGGATTGACCGATGCTTCCGATATCGTCTTAAAGCTGCTTTCCAGAACCGGATTCTGAGTTCTGTCAATGACTTCAATGCCGCTTTCAATCCTTGACGATGGCAAAACAGCAATATGCTGCGAAATCGGTTCTCCGCTCGGAAGCAGGCTGAACTCACTCTCTATAGACCACGGACAGAGCAGACGAAAAAGCACCACTGCCCACAGAACACAGATATATTTTTTTGGCATCCTTTTCATCAACAGACGACAAAAACAAACAAATAAAATGACATATCCCGCATTGAGGCTCATATTCAGTATTTTTAAAAAGATTGCCGTCATCTGCATTCCTGAAACCTCCTCTTACCCTTTGGGTCCGCCATTTTCCTGTTCTTTAAACTCATCCAACATTTCCCGTATTTCCTTGATTTCCTGATCGGAAATACGTTTTCCCTTCAAGAATGCTGCCATAAATCCCGGCAGAGAACCTTCAAATGTTTTGTCAAGAAACGCTCTGCTCTCCAAATACTGAATTTCTTCTTTCGAATACAGTGAAGTAACTACAGAATCTTCCGCTTTCAGAATTCCCCGCTCACAAAGTCTCTTCAGTACCGTATAGGTCGTTGTTCTCTTCCATTCCATTTTTTCCTGACAGAGCCTGATCAGTTTCTTCGTCGTGACAGGTTCATTTTCCCACACAATACAGGCAAACCGGTATTCGCTTTCAAAAATTTTCGGTGTATCCATGCTGTACCTCCTTTTGTCTAATGCATTAGTCAATTATAGTCTAATATATTAGACACTATTTGTCCAGCATTTTCTGTAAAAATATTAATTTTCCAATTGTCCGTATTCTTCTGCAATCTCATGGAACTGGCTTCCGCACCGCTCTACTTCACCGAGCACAATATCAATCTTCTTTCTGTCCAGAAACCAGTTATCCCGTGTAATCCCCTTCGTGATCGTCGGACATACCAGAATCTCCGTATCCGGAAAAAGAATCTGGTAATACAGTTTACTTCTTCTTGCATGATAAGCCTGTGGACAGAGAATTGCTCTTCTGATTTCCAGCCCCTGTGCATCACACAGTTTTCTGGAATAGATGGCATTTTCATAAGTGTATGTAGATTCACGTTCTCTCAGAATGGCACCTTCCGGCACTCCCTCTTCCTGCAGGATGTGCGCAAAATAATCACACTCTGTCTCAAAGCCCGGAATCAGACAGTGCCCCGTCCATTTTGCAAACTTTCCTGAAGGCATCACATAGGGTGCATAACCCGCCCTGTAAAGTTCGGCAGCAGTCACGGCAAGCGTTCCTTCCTCCGATCCCGGCACAAATATGATATCTGCTTTTCGGGGTTTGTCCTCCAGAAAAATAAAATTTGTCAGTTCCTCCAGAAATTTAGTCATACCAATCTCCCACTCTCTCTAATGTTTTAAATTTCTTACTATACTAGTATAAAAAAAAAGCTCCGTCAAATCATTTTCTGCCTTGCCACACCTATAGAAGTATGATAGATTATGGGTATATGGCTTCCGGATTTTTATATTCCGGAAAAGAATTTAAAAATCAGGAGGAAAACTATGGCAGAAAAAACAGAAGCATGCGGATCATGTACAGGAGACTGCAATACCTGTGGTTCTAATGATATCACTGTAACAGTCAATATGGACGACGGCAGCGTTGTAGAATGTGCAATTCTTACAATCTATGAGGCAGGTGGAAAAGACTATATTGCCCTTCTCCCAATCGACGATAATGGTGAAGCAGAAGGCGGCGAAGTTTACTTATACCGTTACACAACGACCGATAACGGTCCGATGCTGGAAAATATTGAAAGCGATGAAGAATACGAAATCGCTGCTGACAGATTTGACGAAATGTTAGATGAAATGCAGTACGAAGAAGATCTCGGAATTGAAGAATAATACAGAAAAAGAACCTTTGTCCATCCGGAAAAAGGTTCTTTTTCTGTGGTTATCTGGAAAAATAAACATCAATACCATTGGCAATACCCACTGCCATTTTATTCTGATACTCTTCTGTAGCCATTCTGGCATCTTCCTCCGGATTTGTCATAAATCCGACTTCTACGATCGTCACCGGTACCTGGCACCAGTTAATACCGCTCATCGTATCGGTTTCCCAGACGTTTCTCTTCTTACATCCGGTTTCCTTTACAAACTCATCCAGCACCGCTGTAGATAGTGCCTTACTCTTTTCGTAAAAAACATCATTATACGGGTTGTCCTTCGTCTGACAGATCGTCATGGCTCCGTTCGCGGATGTATCTTCCGAACCATTTGCATGTACCCTGACAAATGCATCCGCATTTGCCTCATTAGCAACAGCTGCTCTCTCAGAATTACTGATATTCACATCATGGGATGTCCGCACCATAATCACCTCATATCCCCGCTTTTCCAGTTCTTCCTGCAGTTTCAGGGATAATGTCAGCGTCAGTTCATATTCATTTAATCCGCTCGTATTACCGTGAGTCCCTCCGGTAACCTTCGCTTTCATCTCTGCAGCACCTGGACCGATCGGTTCTTTCTCGCTGTTTCCTTTAGCCTGATGTCCGGCATCAATGACTACAACGCGGCCTTTTTCTTCTGCTTCCGGTTCTTCTGTTTCGATTTTGATTTCTTCAGTTTCCGGTTCGTCCTGTTCCGGCTCCTCTATATTGAACTCTTCTGTATCGGACTCTGCTGTATCAGTTTCCTCTGTATCAGACTCCTCTGTATCAGGCTCATCGACTTCCTGTTCAAACTGAATCTCCATGGAATCTGTTTCTGCTTCTTCAGCTCCGCAGGCTGCCGTACCCGTCACAACCGCCAGCACGGCAAATAATACTATCATCTTTTTTAATTTCATGAACGTTTCCTCCTTTCTGTGTTTTTTTCTTTGATTGTATCAGAATCTCCCAGAAATTCACCTACAAACCGGGAAATTTCCATCTCTTTATGGAACCGCTTCCTGACAGAGAATATGTAGAGCAGCTCCCTGGCTCTTGTCAACGCCACATAAAACAGTCTCCGTTCTTCTTCAATTTCCTCGTCAAGTACCGCTTTCTGATACGGCGTGATTCCTTCATTTACATCCGGAATAAATACGATCGGAAATTCCAGACCTTTGCTGGAGTGCATCGTGCTTAAAACGACACCATCCTGCCTGTTCCGCTCCTGATGCTGTCTTTCCAGACTGACACCGTATTCTGCAATATGCTCCTGCCACTCCTCCAGAGTGTCAAACTCCTTCGCAGATTCCTGGATTTCCTCCAGCACATCCAGCAGTTCCTCCACATTCAAACGATGTTCAATCGCATAATCCCTCAGGTATCCTTCATAGCCGATCACATGACGAATATAATGAATCGCACCATACGGTTTCATATTTTTCAGCATTTTGATATCATGTTCCAGTGTTTCCACACGCTCGCACATCCATGGCTTTTCTTCATAATACATCAGCATGACATCCCAGGAGATCATCTCATCCTCCAGGCACTCTCTGCTGATATAACGAAGCGGTTTATTTAAGATCTGAAGCAGATCACTGCGTTTATTGGAGCCTGCTCCCAGACGCAGATAAGCCATGATATTTTTGGCGATCCAGTGATCGTAGATATTGGGAATCGAGTCTTTCATCTGAAAGGGAATATTATATTCCATCAGTTTTTCCGCCAGCGCTCCGGGCTGACGATTCGTCCGCGACAGCACTGCAATATCACTATAGGCACCGCCTTTTTTATGATAGTGCAGAATTTTTTCTATTATACATTCATACTCTTCCTGCTGATTGTCGAAGGTATGAACGATCACAGGATTTCCATCCGGACGAAATGCTTTGATTTCTTTCGAAAAACGCTTCTGATTGTGTACAATGATCTTCTGTCCTGCTTCCACGATCTGTCTTCTGGAACGATAATTTGTATCCAGTAATATTTTGACTGCGTCTGGATAATCTTTTTCAAATCCCAGCATAATCTCCGGTGCCGCTCCCCGGAATCTGTAGATCGACTGGTCATCATCTCCCACCATAAACAGATTGTTCTCCGGTGCCGCCAGCAGTTTTACGATTTCGTATTGAAGCTGATTCATATCCTGCGTCTCATCAATTAAAATATATCGGAATTTATTCTGCCATGCACGTAAGATATCATTCCGCTGAGTCAAAAGCTCATAAGTGTAGACCATCATATCGTCAAAATCCAGAAGATTCCGACGTCTGAGCAGATTATCATATTTCTGATACAGTTTCCGGAAATCCCTGCTGCCGCAGCACATTGCTTCATATTCCAGAATATTTATCCGTTCGTTCTTTACACGGCTGATCTCACCGGTAATACGCTGGATAAAGTCATTCTCATCTTCGATTTCCAGATCCATATGGGAAATTTCTTCTTTAAAAAACTTTAACCTCTGTTCTTCTCTGATAATGTTTTCCGCCGTATATCCATAGGCATGCCGCAAAATACCAAAAAATACGGCATGGAAGGTTCCGAAATTCACTGTCACATATTTTCTGTCTGTCATTATCTGAAATCGCTGCTTCATTTCCATGGCTGCAGCCTTTGTAAAAGTAATGACCAGAATGCCTGACGGATCCACTCCGTAATGCTCAATCAAATATTTAGTTCGATATGTAATTACACGGGTCTTTCCGGAACCGGGTCCGGCCAAAACAAGGGCAGCTCCATGATGATGCATGATCGCCTGTTTCTGCCCCTCATTAAAATCTGCTTTCATTTTCCTCCCATATTCATTGTCATTGTTTGAGTCCAAAAAAAGGATGATACCTTCGTATCATCCCTAAGTATTGATGTACCTTCAAAACTTCATATTAAATTATACAGCAA
>JBJEMI010000050.1:0-10618 GCA_051879615.1 Lachnospiraceae bacterium | reverse complement strand
CAGGGTTGTAAGTTAAAACGCCATCTATATGAGGCTAAGTATGCTCAGAACGAATACGAAGCTGTTCGCAGCGAAAGCCGACAGGGGTTTGCTATCAGTTCTGAAGAATTAAAGAGAATTGATGGCATCCTCTCGCCTCTGATCAAACAGGGACAGTCCGTTCACCAGATCTGTGTCAATAACGTTGACCTGATCATGTTGGATGAGAAGACAATTTACAACTATATCGATGCTGGTCTTCTTTCTGTTTGCAACAGCGACCTTCCACGCAAAGTCCGTTACCGCATTCGAAAAAAGAAGAAACCTGTAAGAGTCGACAAGAAGTGCCACGTCGGCCGCACTTACGAGGATTTTCAGGCATATATCGCTGCTAATCCTGATGTTGCTGTGGTTGAAATGGACTCTGTTGAAGGAAGAAAGGGCGGAAAGGTATTCCTGACTATCTTCTTTCAGAGTTGTAATCTTATGCTGGCATTTATACGTGATGCTAACACTGCACGCTCTGTAACAGATATATTCAATCAGCTCTATGTCCTTTTAGGGCACGAGAAATTCACCGAATTATTTCCAGTGATCATAACTGACCGTGGAAGTGAATTTACCGATCCTTTAGGCATTGAGTTTAATGGCGATGGCGAGAGAAGAACCCGTGTATTCTACTGTGATCCACAGCGCTCTAATCAGAAAGGTGGCTGTGAAGTATGTCATGAAATGATCCGCCGAGTTCTTCCGAAGAAGACATCATTTGACAACTTAACCCAGGACGATGTGTCTCTCCTGATGAGTCACATTAATTCCTACACAAGAAAAAAGCTGAACGACCAGTCTGCAAACCAGTTGTTCAGCTTCTTTTACGGTGGAGACACCTTAGCTAAGCTCGGCATTAAGGAAATCCCCGCTAATGAGATTAATCTCACACCATATCTGCTGAAAAAATAAGCTGATCGGACCGCCATCCGGATACATAAACACTACCGTCAGGGGTGGAATTTAATCTTGCAAAAAAAGAAAGATAAATTCGACCTCCGCTTAAAGTGCGCTTTTTTTCAGCACAGTGTTTGATCTGGGATTATCTTACCACGCCCCAGCAACTGGTTCAATCCATTTGGTTTTGTAAGTTCCAGTTCGGAATTGTAAATTCCGCTAAATCTACGATTTCTTGAAATGCCAGAATTTAGTCTTGCAAAGGTTTTCAGGAACAGGTATTTACTTTTGCAAACTGGAAGTCAGTTTTCCAATTCAGCGCCGGATCCCACATGCAATCGTTTCCTTTCTGTAAACCCATCTGTCACGATCTGTCACGATTTTCTTTCTCTTCTTTCAACTGCTGTTTTTTCCCTGCAATCATATGCATTCCCAGGCAGATGATTGCCGCACCCACCACAATCTTCGGCAGACAGTAGGAAATTTGGGAAAGAATCCATACGATCGGCTCAGGAAGATATGCATAAAGCACATGACGGATTCCCTGATAAATCAAAATTGCACCCAAAACGATCAGACTGACAGAAACTGCTTTCCGACCGGTTTCCGACTCTGAGCAGTCTTTTCCCTTGGAAAGAATCTGATCCGGATGGATCAGATAATCATCCTCTAGCGCATAAAATTCCTCATCCGGCAAGTCCGCCAGATTGTGTACATGAAAGAAACTGTAAAACCAGATAATAATATCTGCAAACATCAGCAGCCCAAAACCAAGGAAACCGGAAACTGCTGCCAGCAGAAAAAAGGCTGACATCAGACTGACCCCCATTTTCATAAATCCCATATACATTTCTCCCGCTCCCGGCAGAAACGAAAGGATAAAACGAATAAATCCATTTTTCTTCTTCATCTCTCATATTCCTCCATAGAAACTAATTTATTTGACCATTGATTGATCGAAACGCAAAATTCATCGGTCTTTAAAGAAACCATCTGCATCACGGACTGTCCATTTCTTTCCGACGGTATCGACATCTGCGGCTGCGGTATCGAAAACAGCAAAAGCAGGGAAGCGGCCACAGCAGCTGATACACGCAAACTATAAAAGATCAATTGTTTTCCGGCACTGCCTGCTGCCTTTTCAGGCTGAGCCTGGAGCTTTTGCAGTGTCAGTTCTTTCAGATACTCCGGAGCCTTATGGATTGGTCCACTTTCGATTTCTTCTATCATCCTCAATAATTCTTCATCACTCATGGTGCTGCCCCCTTTCTGTAAATCCTGCGCAGCATTGCCCGCGCCCTGTAGATCTGTGTCTGAACCGTCTTCTGCGAGACTCCCGTCAGGGCTGATATTTCAGCCGCCCCCTTTTCTTCCACAAAATACATCTCTGCAATTTTCCCATAAGGAGGTTTTAATCCCCTGCAGACTTTTGTCAGCTCTTCATATACATTTCCCTCCAGAAACTCCTTTTCCGGAAGTCCCTGAGCAGATGGATATTCCTTCAGAACTTCTTCTTCCGCAGGTACCATTCTCCTTGCTGACTGCCGCTGATAATCGATGCACTTATTTGTTGCGATCCGGCAGATCCAGGACTTCTCATTCTGCCCGTCAAATTGCTCCAGATTTTTAAAGGCGGATAAAAACGTTTCCTGGCACAGATCCTCCGATGCAAAATAATCATTGGTCATCTTCAGACAAATGGAAAATACCAGATCCTGATAAGTGTCCATCAGCTTTGATAATTCCTGTATTGAATCGATTTTACCCACCCCCTTATGTGTCTCTCACTAATTATAACGATTGATACTCCGGAAAATCTTCAGTTTTTTACTTTTATTCAAAAACTTTCTTAATTTTTTTATGACTGAAAAAAAGCCTCCGGAAAAATTTCCGGAGGCTTCCCGTATTCGTTTACTTCGGAACCTCTGTTTCGAGCAGATCCTGAAGTGTGATTCCATCAAAATACGCATCTATCATATGTTTAAATTCTGTCCACATAGGAAGTGTTTTGCATCTTTGCGCCTTCTCACACGGAACAGCTCCGCACTCCAGACAGGCTACCGGTGCCAGATCCCCCTCTGTCAGTCTCAGGATGTCTCCGACTCTGTACTCTTCCGGCTTCCTGGTCAGACGATAGCCGCCGCCCTTTCCCTGAACACCTTCTACCAGCCCGTTCTGTGTCAGGACCGGCATGATTCTTTCCATATATTTCAGGGATACTTCCTGTCTGTTTGCCACATCCTTCATGGGGATGTAGGCCCCTTTTCCGTTTTCTGCCAGATCCAGCATCACTCTGAGCGCATATCGTCCCCTCGTTGAAATCAGCATTGTTTCTACCTTTTTTCCTTTCTTAACCTTCTATCGCTGCAAATCCATTCCTTAGATCTGCAAGAATATCATCAATATGTTCTGTTCCGATGGAAAGACGGATCGTATTTGGTCTAATATCCTGATCCAAAAGTTCTTCCGGTGAAAGCTGGCTGTGTGTCGTCGTTGCCGGATGAATGACCAGACTCTTTACATCTGCCACATTGGCAAGCAGGGAGAAGATTTGCAGATGATCAATAAACTGATGTGCTTCCTTTTCACTGCCTTTGATCTCAAAAGTAAAGATCGAACCGCCGCCGTTCGGAAAATATTTTTTATATAATTCATGATCCGGATGTTCCGGCAGGGAAGGGTGATTCACCTTTTCCACCTGCGGATGACCGGAAAGAAATTCTATCACTTTCTTCGTGTTTTCTGCATGCCTTTCCAGACGAAGTGACAGAGTTTCTGTTCCCTGAAGCAGCAGGAAGGCCGCAAACGGTGAGATGGCTGCCCCTGTGTCGCGAAGCAGGATGGCGCGGATATAGGTTACGAAAGCAGCAGGTCCGGCTGCTTTTGTAAAGGACACGCCGTGATAGCTCGGATTCGGGGCTGCGATTGCCGGATAATTCCCGGATGCTTCCCAATCAAATTTTCCGGAATCTACAATAATACCGCCCAGGGTTGTTCCATGACCGCCGATAAACTTGGTGGCGGAATGAACTACAATATCTGCGCCATGTTCAATCGGACGGATGAGATAAGGTGTTCCAAAAGTATTGTCTACGACAAGCGGCAAACCACGTTTATGTGCCAGTTCAGCCACTCTGTCAATGTCCGGAATATCACTGTTCGGATTTCCCAGTGTTTCAATATAAATCGCTCTCGTATTTTTCTGAATCGCTGCTTCCACTTCCTCAAGATTATGAATATTGACAAAGGTTGCCGTGATTCCGAAATTCGGAAGTGTATGTGCAAACAGATTATAGCTTCCTCCGTAAATTGTTTTCTGTGCCACAATATGTCCGCCGTTTTGTGCAAGTGCCTGCACCGTATAGCTGATCGCTGCTGCTCCGGAAGCAACCGCAAGTGCTGCTGTACCGCCTTCCAGCGCTGCAATTCGTTTTTCAAATACATCCTGTGTGGAATTTGTAAGCCTTCCATAAATATTTCCTGCATCCGTAAGCCCAAAACGTGCTGCTGCATGTGCGCAGTCGTGAAATACATACGAAGTGGTAGCATAAATCGGAACCGCACGCGCATCTGTTGCAGGGTCTGCCTGTTCCTGTCCTACGTGAAGCTGAAGTGTTTCAAATCTGTAATCTGACATATGATAATCCTCCTGATCTTAAATGCGGCTTTCTGTTGTCGTTTCCTCCGCTTCTTTTGCCTACTCATCTAGTAGGTTTTTGTTATCATAACCCGGCATCCAAAATTTGTCAAGAAAAACCTCATATTCTGATCTTCAGTTCCCTGGGATTCTTTCCTGCATTGCGGATGCTCCGGCTTTCTCAATCAGCGCAGGCGATTCTTCAGATGAAGGATTTTGTTTTCAATTTCCTGAATCGTTGTCAGAAATGCTTCGTCCGGCTTCCCGGTTGGGTCCTCCAGCCCCCAGTCCTCACGCAGAGAGCAGGGCAGATACGGACACTGTACATTGCAGCCCATGGTGATGATCACATCCACAGGCGGTATATCTCTCAGAAGCTTGCTGTGCTGGCCGTTTGCCTCCATGTCAATACCATGAACCTGCTTCATCAGACGTACTGCATCAGGATTAATCCGCGGCCTGGTTTCCGTGCCCGCGGAGTAGCACTCGAACACATCGGAGGCCAGCTTCCTGCCCAGTGCTTCTGCAATCTGACTGCGGCAGGAATTGTGCACACAGATAAAGGCGACCTTCTTCATATCAAAACCCCTGCTTGTGGAGCAGCGTCTCCACATCTGAAGTCTTCAATACCTTGCCCATGGATACAACCTTTTCGTTCACCACGACAGCAGGCATGCTCATGACGCCGTAGCCCATGACCCTTTCCATGTCAGTGATGTATTCCACTTCCACTTTCAGGCCCAGATTCTTCACAGCTGCCTGCACATTCTCATACTGCTCATGGCAGGATTTGCAGCCCGCCCCCAGCACCTTGATGCTGTTTAAGCTGCTTTCTGTCTGACCGCAGCTGCAGGTCAGAGTCTTTTTCTCTTCTTTCTTTTTACCGAAACCAAACAGTCCCATCATCGTATCCTCCTAAATCATATTATAATTATTATTTCTTTGCACAGGAACAATCACAGCCGCATGTACCTGTGGTTTTACTGGCTTTACCTTCAAAGAAACGTTTCATGTTTTCAGGAAGCTCATAGCTTCCGCAGCTGCAGACCGGCGCTGCATTCAGAGCTTTCAGAATTGCGCTTGCCATCATTTCCCTAGTAGGCACTTCATAGGTTTTGCCCTCATATTCAAAGATACGGCACTCAACATCGGTTCCTGCAATCTCACCGCAGCAGCCGCAGTCGGATTCCTTCACTTCTCCGAAAATGTCTCTTCCGTTTACCAGAATGGTCGGAGAGGAAAGGAAGTGATACTGTTCCGCAAGTTCAGGGGTTGCAATCTCATGCTTCTGATAATCCACCGTATAGCCGGCTAACGTCAGGGCCGGGCGAATAACTTCGATTACTTCATCCAGAACCGCATCTGTGCTGATGCAGCGGTCACAGGTACTCAGATCCAGATAGAGATATTCAATCCTCAGCAGCTTACCGGCGGATTCCTTTTTCTCACCGGAGCAGCCGCAGCTGCATCCGCAGCTTTTCTGCTCAGATATTTTGTTCTTTTGGACGGAGCCGTCCGGGTTCATAACCACCTGATACCATTTTTCAGTCATTTCAGTTTCCTCCTTAAATCAACAGGTATTGGAAATAATTAAACAGATATCCCACTACAACAATACCCAATGTACAAATAGCAATAAATACCCCCAACAGCTTCGGCTTTACAGCCTTGCGAAGCATGATCATGGATGGCAGACTCAGAGTCGTTACGGCCATCATAAAGCTGAGAATGGTACCCAACTGGGCACCCTTTTCCAGCAATGCTTCTGCCACAGGGATCGTACCGAAAATATCCGCATACATCGGAACTCCCACCAGAGTTGCAAGAATGACACCAAAGGGATTGCTGCTTCCAAGAATCGATTCAATCCAGGTTTCCGGAATCCAGTTGTGGATAACAGCACCAATGCCCACGCCGATGAGAATGTACGGGAATACCTTCTGAAAGGTGTTGAATACCTGCTCCTTTGCATAGATCAAACGATCCTTAACAGTCAGAGCCGGAGACTCAATACCCGCGCTTCCCTTTGCTTTGCGGATGAACTCCTCCACATCGTTTTCCATTTGAAGCTTCTCGATAACTGTACCGCCCATGACTGCAATCATCAGACCGACAACGACATATACGATAGCGATCTTTGCTCCGAAAATGCTCATCAGCAGCACCAGACTCCCCAGATCCACCATCGGAGAGGAAATCAGGAAGGAAAAGGTAACGCCCAGAGGCAAACCTGCTGAAGTAAAGCCGATAAACAGCGGGATAGACGAGCAGGAACAGAAGGGGGTCACCGTACCCAGTAATGCTGCGATGATATTGGCCCAGATCCCTCGAAACCGGCCCAGAATTCTCTTGCTTCTCTCCGGAGGAAAGAAACTCTGGATATACGAAATGACGAAGATCAGGCAACACAGCAGCACAGTGATTTTAAGGACATCATAGAGGAAGAACTGAACACTTCCTCCAAGGCGTGTACCTGTGTCCAGTCCCAGGGCACTTAAGCCATGATCTATGACGGCGTTCATCCATTTCATTCCAAGAATCTGATCCTGGATAAAAAGCCAGACAGAACGTAAAGTTTCCATAGCGGAATCGCTCCTTTCAAATTTATAGATTTAAAAATATCGAAATATACAACAAAATAAAACAGGCTCAGGGATTGGCTGAATGGCAGCAGTCGCTATCGCATTCCCGGTCAGCACTCAGCGTCAACTGCTCTTTCAGCAGCAGCTCTGCGCGTTCTGCCCCAACGGGATCAAGGGCGTAATGGACCCATTTACCCTCCTTACGTCCACGGACTATCCCGGCATCACATAAAATTTTCATGTGATGAGACAGCGTGGACTGGCTGATATGAAGATCGTCCAGCAGTTTACAGGCGCATTTCTCTCCGGTTCGCAGCAGTTCCAGAATCTGCAGGCGATTTTCGTCACAGAAAGCCTTGAACACCCTTGCTACATCTCTGTATGTGGTTTCCATGCTTTTCACCTCACATTTACACATTTAAATTTATCGATATTATTATAATACTATCTCCGGATATGTCAATATATTCTGTGATTTTTTCGATGACGGTAATACAAAAAAGTCCCGGTAGAAATATCCACAATACATTTGCTTCTGAACAGTTACGGTTTTACCATGATAAGGTGCCTGTTTGGGCGGAACATCGATTTCCTCACCAACATATTTTCCATTCTTTTTTCTTTGTTTCACACATTCCGTAAGAAGATATTCAATCTGACCATTTACTGATCTGAAATCATCCTCTGCCCAAGCGGCTATATCAGCATACAATTTTTCAGATAGTCGTAATGGGATTTGCTTTTTTTCAGCCATATTTAATACAAGCTTCCGGAATTAACCACCGGCTGTGCATCGTGATTGCCGCATAATACCACGAGCAAATTAGAAACCATAGCTGCTTTTCGTTCTTCATCCAGCTCTGCCAGCTGCTTCTCATTTAATCTTTCCAGAGCCATTTCCACCATTCCAACGGCGCCGTCCACGATCATTTTACGTGCATCGATAATTGCGGATGCCTGCTGTCTTTGAAGCATGACAGAAGCAATTTCAGGTGCATATGCAAGATATGTAATTCTTGCTTCCAAAATCTCAAGACCGGCATCAGTCACCTTTGACTGAATTTCCTCTTTGATTCTCTGGGCTACGATCTCAACGGAACCGCGAAGTCTTCCTTCATCAGCATTTCCATCCCCTGTTGTATCCACTCCCTGAGCTACATCATATGGATATACACGGACAATGTCGCGAAGTGCGGAATCACACTGCAAGGAAAGATATTCTTTGTAGTTATCTACATTAAATACTGCCTTTGCTGTATCTGTCACTTTCCAGATGACTGCAATTCCAATCTCCACAGGATTTCCGAGGCAGTCATTGATCTTTTGTCTTCCATAAGATTTTTGCTGTTTACAAAAGTAAACAGACGTGCTATCATATGTTTACACTTGTAAACAAGGGCGGTGAATTTATGGAAAAGAAAGATTATAACTTAACCAACTCGGAATGGAATGTGATGGAGTGTCTTTGGGAAGATTCTCCCAGAAGCGGCCGTGAAGCCATTGAAGCAATGAAGGAATCCATGGGCTGGAACCGCAGCACGACGCTTACGATGCTAAGAAGATTAGAGGAAAAGGGAGCAATCTACACTCAAACTTTAGACGAACTTAAAATGTTTTATCCTGCAATCAGCAGGGAACAGGCTGCAATCCAGGAAACTGACAGCTTTCTTGAAAAGGTCTATCAGGGAAGCTTAAGTATGATGCTCAGCACTTTTACCCGGAAACAGAATTTGTCAAAGCAGGAAATTGACGAGTTATATCAAATATTAAACGAACTGGAGGAAAAAACGAATGAGTAATTGGATTTTGTCATCAAGTGTACTTATTTTAATCATGATGCTCCTGCGGTTTATTTTGCGTGGAAAAATCAGTCTGCGATTGCAATATGCCCTTTGGTTACTGGTAGCAGTCCGTCTGTTGGTTCCCATCAATTTTGGTAATACATTTTTATGTCTGGAAAACTACTCCCAGCCTGTGAACTATCAATCCGTAGAAGCCAAAAATGAACCTGAAACTGTCCGGACAGAACCTGTAATAGATGAATCCGAAAAAATAAAGGGTTATGAAACGGTACGTCCCCAAAAGAATGAACAGGAGGCTACTGCCCCGGAAACAAATAAAAAGATTTTAAGCAGTATCATATTTGATACCACCACTATAAAAATCCTTCAAACCGTATGGATTTTGGGAATGCTGGTAATAGGATTCGCTTTTGCTGCTTCTAATCTGGTATTTTCCTATCGTATTTGTAAGACACGTAAAAAGCTGCGTGTGCCCTATGCGACGATTCCTGTATATGTTTCGGACTCAATTGATACCCCTTGTTTATATCATCTGTTTCATCCGACGATCTATCTTACTCCAAGCTTAACAGATGATGAAAAACTGCTCTTTCATGCTGTGTCCCATGAGATGACACATGATTACCACAAAGATCTGTGGTGTAATGTGGTACGGTGTGTCTGCCTCATGATCCATTGGTACAACCCTCTTGTATGGTGGGCTGCAGTTGTATCCAAAAGGGACTGTGAACTGGCCTGTGATGAAGCTACGATTCAACGGTTGGGAGAAAAAGAACGGTTAGACTACGGAAAGACCCTGATTAAGCTCACCTGCCGGAAACAGAAAGACTTTTTTGTTGTTTCTACCTCTATGACTGCAGGAAGAAAAAGCATCAGGGAGCGTATTCGATTGATCGCAAAGAAACCCAAAACTACCCTGATCGGAGGTATCATCCTGATCCTTGTATTGGTAATTGCCACAGGATGTACCTTTACCAAAGGTGTGAAAAATAGACCTGACAGGGAATTGATGGAAAATACGGATGCACAAACGGAACCTGTCACGGATGACATTGATCAATCGGATACGAATATCACTCCAACCTTTTATGAGGAACCGGACAATGACAGCGTGTGTCTGGCAGTGATGCCTGATGGCATTTCAAAAGCAGGCGGTGATTACCGTTATATCATTCCGGAAAACCAGATTTACTGGGTATCCGAATACAAGGAAATGAGATCTCTGTCCGGCGGAGACGGTACATGGAATGAAGATGAAAAATCCATGGGGATCTGGCTGGTGTTCCATGACGAATGGACCCATGTGACAGACCAGGGATTCATCGTAAATTTTGATACAAGAGTTAACAAAGAAAATGCCTTGGACTTCTATCAATTATGTATGGAAGAAGCCAATAAAAATGGTGTGGGCAATCCGGTTCGTCCGGAAGAAATTACAGAGCTCTCTTCTGCCACATTGTATTATAATGGAACGATTGAAACAACGGATCCTGAAATCCTGGCAGAACTTCAAAAGCTTTTATCTGCATCCAAAGAACTTCGTGACGGTGCCTCCTGTCCATTTACGGCATCTATGGATCTTCAATTAAAGAATCATCAAACGATCAGGATTTACCTTGCTACAGATTCCTGTTCTGTATGGCTAAGTGACGGAGTATATTATCAGGTTTATG
>JBJEMI010000049.1:0-2071 GCA_051879615.1 Lachnospiraceae bacterium | reverse complement strand
ATATCATCGTTTCTAATCCGCCTTATATACCGACCGCAGTAATCGGGGGATTGGAAAAAGAAGTGCAGAAATATGATCCGTTTATCGCGTTGGACGGACGGGAAGACGGACTTTATTTCTATCGGATTCTGGCGGAAGAGAGCAGAAAGTATCTGAAAGATGGCGGGTATTTGTATCTGGAGATCGGCCATGATCAGAAGGAAGCGGTCGAAGAGCTGCTTCGTGAGGCCGGATTTGAGAAAATACATACACAAAAGGATTTGGCAGGTCTTGACCGGGTCGTTTCCGGCGTGTACAATATTTCAGGAGAGAATAGTAAAATAGAATCATAAAGGCTGAGACTAAGCTGATAGCAGGAGGAGAATAATATGTTTGACAAATTAGAGGATTTGCTGATCCGCTATGAAGAGATTATGGGCGAACTGCAGGAACCGGATGTGGTGAATGACCAGAATCGTTTCCGCAAGCTCATGAAGGAACAGAATGATCTGACCCCGATTGTTGAGGCATATAAGGAATATAAGAGTTGTAAGCAGAATATAGAGGACAGCCTTCTTATGCTGGAAGAAGAAAGCGACGAAGAGATGAAGGAACTGGCAAAAGAAGAGCTGAATGACTCCAAAAAGAGAATCGAAGAATTAGAGCAGGAACTGAAAATCCTGCTGTTACCGAAAGATCCGAACGATGACAAAAACGTTATCGTGGAGATTCGTGCAGGAGCGGGCGGAGATGAAGCAGCACTTTTCGCTGCAGAGATCTACCGCATGTATATCCATTACGCGGACAACCGACGCTGGAAAAGTGAGATCATTTCCTTAAGTGAAAATGGGATCGGCGGTTTTAAGGAAGTTGTGTTCATGTTAACCGGGCAGGGAGCATATTCCCGTATGAAATACGAAAGCGGTGTACATCGAGTACAGCGTGTACCGGAGACGGAAAGCGGCGGACGTATCCATACATCAACGATCACGGTAGCAGTTATGCCGGAAGCGGAAGAAGTGGATGTTGTGATCGATGAGAAAGATATCCGTATTGACGTTATGCGTGCTTCCGGAAATGGTGGACAGTGTGTCAACACAACGGACTCTGCGGTTCGTCTGACCCACTACCCGACAGGAATTGTCATTTACAGCCAGACCGAGAAATCACAGCTTCAGAATAAGGAAAAGGCTTTCCGTCTTCTGCGTTCTAAACTGTATGAGCTGGAACTGGAGAAGCAGCAGTCGGCAGAAGCCGAGGCAAGAAGAAGCCAGATCGGAACCGGTGACCGTTCCGAGAAGATCCGTACCTATAACTTCCCGCAGGGACGCGTGACGGATCACAGAATTAAGCTCACGTTGCATAAACTTGATACGATTATGAACGGAGATCTGGATGAAATCATTGACAGTCTGATTGCGGCTGACCAGGCAGCGAAGCTGACGAAGATGAATGAGAATTAAGTATAGAGCAAATCCTATATATTAAAACGTGAACGTGAAATAACGAGAGACCACATAGACTGTATGCGATACGGCTATGTGGTTTTTTATCTTCTTCCAAGATAAAGCCTCCGGCGGATTACAGAGGTGCGCAGATGTATTGTGTCATGCAGAGCATGACGCGCACCTCGCAGCAAGTACGCCTCGGCGTACTTGAATTACCCTATTGGAATAGTAAAGATATTGGGGTCAAAACCATAAATAAATTTGCCCCTATTCCTATAGTACCTTGAAAAATTCATATTTTGTAGTATATCGCCGGACTTTTTGGGATATATGCTGGGTATTCCCTCCCTTGTTTTATGCAAGTACCGGATTTTGGGCATAGTTTCCCAGACCCTTCACATAATTGAAGAGTTTTCGGAAATTCAACGCTGCTATTTTGGAACCAAAAAAGAACTTGCCACGCTGTTTTCCACGAGGCATCTTTTCCAAATGGTAATTCTTTCGGATATTTGACGGAACAGTTTCCACTCCATTACGGAGCCTTGCATAATTTTTGAATTCTTCGCTGCTCATGTTCCGCTGGATTTTCGCACGTTCATGTGCTGCTTTGGATGTTACTATTTTTGCAACCCGCTTAAAAATCT
>JBJEMI010000048.1:0-2078 GCA_051879615.1 Lachnospiraceae bacterium | reverse complement strand
AAGGAGGTTCCGCTTATGTATCAGAAAGTGTCAACGAATCTGAATTTTGTGGAGCGAGAGAAGAAGACAGAAGAATTCTGGAAAGAGAATCATATTTTCGAAAAGAGCATGGAGCACCGGAAAGAGGGAGAGACTTATACCTTCTATGACGGACCGCCGACTGCAAATGGTAAGCCGCATATCGGTCATGTGCTGACCCGTGTTATTAAGGATATGATTCCCCGTTACCGTACCATGAAAGGGTATATGGTACCGAGAAAAGCGGGTTGGGATACCCACGGTCTGCCGGTTGAGCTGGAAGTAGAAAAGCTTCTGGGTCTGGATGGAAAGGAGCAGATTGAAGAATATGGTCTGGTACCTTTCATCGACAAGTGTAAAGAGAGTGTATGGAAATACAAAGGTATGTGGGAAGATTTTTCTTCTACTGTTGGTTTCTGGGCAGATATGGATGATCCATATGTAACGTATCATGATGATTATATTGAGTCCGAGTGGTGGGCACTGAAACAGATTTGGGATAAAGGTCTTTTGTACAAAGGATTTAAGATTGTGCCGTACTGCCCGCGCTGTGGAACACCGTTGTCTGCACAGGAAGTGGCACAGGGTTATAAAACTGTGAAAGAACGTTCTGCCGTTGTACGTTTTAAGGTTGTAGGAGAGGATGCTTATTTCCTGGCATGGACCACCACACCGTGGACACTGCCGTCCAACGTGGCACTTTGTGTGAATCCATCTGACACTTACTGTAAAGTAAAAGCTGCAGATGGTTATGTATATTATATGGCAGAAGCCCTTTTGGACAAGGTGCTGGGCAAGCTGGCGACAGAAGATACACCGGCTTATGAAGTTCTGGAAACTTATAAAGGAACAGACCTGGAATATAAAGAGTATGTGGCACTGTATGAGTGTACTGCACAGGAAGCGGAAAAACAGCATAAAAAGGCACATTATGTAATTTGTGATGATTATGTAACCATGTCTGATGGTACCGGTATCGTTCACATTGCACCGGCATTCGGTGAGGATGATGCCCGTGTGGGAAGAGAATACAACTTGCCGCTGGTTAAATTCGTGGATGAGAAGGGATGTATGACTCCGGAAACTCCATTTGCAGGTATGAGAGCAAAACCATCCAAGGCAGAGATGGAAAAAGACCCGAATGTAAAGAGTGCCGATCCGGAAGTGCTGAAGGATCTGGAAGCAAAAGGTCTTCTGTTTGACGCACCAAAATTCGAACATGATTATCCGCATTGCTGGAGATGCGATACTCCTCTGATTTACTATGCACGTGAATCCTGGTTTATCAAGATGACTGCTGTGAAGGATGATCTGATCCGCAACAATAATACTATTAACTGGATTCCGGAAAGTATCGGAAAAGGCCGTTTCGGTGACTGGCTGGAAAATGTACAGGACTGGGGTATTTCCAGAAATCGTTACTGGGGAACTCCTCTGAATATCTGGGAGTGTGAATGCGGTCATATGCATTCTATCGGAAGCCGTCAGGAACTGTTTGAAATGAGCGGTGATGAAAGAGCAAAAACGGTTGAGCTGCATCGTCCGTACATTGATGAGATTGCGATTAAATGTCCGGTCTGCGGAAAACCGATGCACCGGGTACCGGAAGTAATCGACTGCTGGTTTGACTCCGGAGCAATGCCATTTGCACAGCATCATTATCCATTTGAGAATAAAGAACTGTTTGAGCAGCAGTTCCCGGCACAGTTTATCTCCGAGGCAGTAGACCAGACACGTGGATGGTTTTATTCTCTGCTGGCAGAATCTACATTGCTGTTTAACAAAGCTCCGTATGAAAATGTTATCGTTCTGGGACATGTACAGGATGAAAACGGACAGAAAATGAGTAAATCCAAGGGAAATGCAGTTGACCCGTTTGAGGCTCTGGAAACTTACGGAGCAGATGCGATCCGCTGGTATTTCTATATCAACAGTGCACCGTGGCTGCCGAACCGTTTCCATGGAAAAGCAGTGCAGGAAGGTCAGAGAAAATTCATGAGTACACTGTGGAACACTTATGCGTTCTTCGTGCTGTATGCAAATATTGATGAATTTGACGC
>JBJEMI010000047.1:0-51896 GCA_051879615.1 Lachnospiraceae bacterium | reverse complement strand
GGGAGGTTCTTTCGGGGGTTTTAGATTGCATTCTTGTATTTGAATGATGTATACTATACTGGGCGAAGCCTATAGAGTATACAGAATATAAAGGAGAACTTATGAAGCTTTTATTTATTTCCCTTGGATGTGATAAGAACCTGGTAGACTCAGAAGTGATGCTGGGGGCGCTGAGCAAAAAAGGGTATTCCTTTACGGAAGACGAAACAGAAGCGGAAGTCATTGTGATCAATACATGCTGTTTTATCAATGATGCAAAAGAAGAAAGTATCAATACGATTCTTGAAATGGCAGAATATAAAAAGAACGGCAGCTGTAAGGCCCTGATCGTGACGGGGTGTCTTGCACAGAGATACCGTCAGGAAATCATTGATGAAATCGAAGAAGTGGATGCCGTTTTGGGTACAACTTCCTTTGACAGTATATCAGAAGCAATTGAAGACGCTCTGGAAGGAAAGACTTTGACAAAATTTGACGACCTGCAGAAGCTTGTAACAATGGAAGGCCAGAGGGTCCTGACGACAGGCGGACATTATGCACATCTGAAAATTGCAGAAGGATGCGATAAACATTGTACATATTGCATCATTCCGAAGATCAGAGGAACTTACCGCAGTGTTCCGATGGAGAATCTGGTGGAAGAAGCAGTGAAGCTTGCTGAGGCCGGTGTGAAGGAACTGATTCTGGTGGCACAGGAGACGACGCTTTACGGTGTGGATCTTTACGGAGAAAAATCCCTTCACAGGCTGCTTCGGGAATTATGCAGGATTCCGGGCATTTACTGGATCCGCATTCAGTACTGCTATCCGGAAGAAATTTATGAGGAGCTGATCCGGACGATCGCAGAAGAACCGAAGATCTGCCATTATCTGGACCTTCCCATTCAGCATGCCAATGATGCGATTTTAAAACGCATGGGCAGAAGAACCACAAAGAAGCAGCTCATTGAGAAGATTGAAGCACTTCGTGCCGCAATTCCGGACATTGCTCTTCGTACAACCCTGATTGCGGGATTCCCGGGAGAAACACAGGAAGCGCATGAGGAAATGATGCAGTTTGTCAATGATATGGAATTTGACCGGCTGGGATGCTTTGCATATTCGGCAGAGGAGGATACCCCGGCAGCTGCATTTGCTGATCAGGTGGATCAGGAGCAGAAGGAACTCTGGCGTGACGAGATTATGGAGCTGCAGTCAGAAGTCTGTGCGGATCTGGCAGAAGAAATGATCGGCAGAGAGTTATATGTCATGGTAGAAGGCAAGGTCGCAGACGAGCCTGCCTACGTGGCAAGAACTTATAAGGATGCACCGGGAATTGACGGATATCTCTTTATCCAGACAGGAGAAGCACTGATGTCCGGTGATTTTGTGAAGGTCAGAGTGACCGGTGCCTTAGATTACGATTTGATAGGAGAAATAGCAGATGAAGATGAATTTACCAAATAAGTTAACAGTACTTCGGGTATGTATGATCCCTTTTTTTGTAGCCTTTATGCTGATGGATATAATTCCGGGAGCAGATAAGTATATTGCGGTGTCAATCTTTATCGCAGCCAGCATGACTGACTGGCTGGACGGATATCTTGCAAGAAAAAATAACCTGGTAACCAATTTCGGAAAGTTCATGGATCCGCTGGCGGACAAGCTTCTCGTAAGTGCAGCCATGATCTGTCTTGTGGAAATGGGAAGACTTCCGGCATGGATTGTAATTATCATCATCAGCCGTGAATTTATTATCAGCGGCTTCAGACTGATTGCTTCGGACAATGGTGTCGTGATTGCGGCAAGTTACTGGGGAAAGTTCAAAACAGTTTCCCAGATGCTGATGATCATCGTCCTGATTCTGGACCTTGGCGGTATGTTTGTATATGCGGAAACAGCGTTGATCTATATCTCACTGATTCTGACTGTGGTTTCTCTGGTTGATTATTTGCTGAAAAATAAGGATGTATTGAAAGAAGGTAATATTTAATGATCGCAGAACTGATCTCTGTAGGAACTGAAATCCTGCTTGGTAATATTGTAAATACCAATGCGGCATTTCTTTCGGAAGAATGTGCAAAGCTGGGACTTTCTGTATACTATCAGACTGTTGTGGGCGACAATGCACAAAGACTCAAAGAAACCATTGAAACCGCAAAAAACAGAGCGGATATCATCATTCTGGGAGGTGGGCTTGGCCCGACAGAGGATGATCTGACCAAGGAAACCGCGGCAGAAGTGTTTGGAATGAAACTGGTGGAAGACCCACATTCCAAAGAAAGGATCCGGGAATATTTTGAACGCCTGGGCAGAGACCGGGGGATCGTTACGGAAAATAACTGGAAACAGGCAATGGTACCTGAAGGATGTATTGTGATAGATAATGATAACGGAACAGCACCGGGAATGATTATTGAAAAAGACGGAAAAACAGCAATCCTGCTGCCCGGACCGCCAAATGAAATGATTCCGATGTTCCAGAAAAGTATTTTCCCGTATCTGAAGGAAAAACAGCCGGAAGTGATCGAATCTGTGACTTTAAAGATCTGCGGTATGGGCGAGAGCCGTGTGGAAACGGAAATCAAAGATCTGATCGATTCACAGACCAATCCGACGATCGCGACCTATGCGAAAACAGGAGAGGTTCATGTGCGTCTGACTGCAAAGGCTGAAGATGAAAAGGCGGCAAGAAAACTGATGAAGCCGCTGGTTCGTGAGATTAAGATCCGTCTCGGAAGCAAGATCTATACGACGGATGATCAGGTGACGCTGGAAGAAGCGGTAGTGGAACTTTTGAAAGAAGAAAAACTGACACTGACAACTGTGGAATCCTGTACCGGCGGACTGCTTTCCGGACGGATTGTCAATGTTCCTGGAGCTTCGGATGTGTTAAAACAGGGACTTGTCACTTATTCCAACAAAGCGAAGAAAAAGCTGATCGGTGTAAAGAAGCTTACCTTAAGGGAGCATGGTGCTGTCAGTGAGCATACTGCAGTTGAAATGGTCAAAGGAGGCACACTGCTTACCGGTTCCGATGTCTGTGTTTCTGTCACGGGAATTGCAGGTCCGGACGGGGGAACAGAGGAAAAGCCGGTAGGGCTTGTATATATTGCCTGCGGTATCAAGGGCAATATACAGGTTCGTAAATACCAGTTTACGGGGAACAGACAGAAAATCAGAGAGCATGCAGTGGTTTCTGCGCTGACGCTTCTGAGAGAATGTCTGCTGCAAAACTTTAAGCTTTAGGGGGGATATCTATGAGATATCATAATATTACAAAAGACGATATGTTAAATGGGGATGGACTTCGAACGGTTCTGTGGCTGGCAGGCTGCGGACACTGCTGTCCTGAATGTCAGAATCCGATTACCTGGGATCCGGATGGAGGACTTCTGTTTGATCAGGCAGCAAAAGAAGAGCTTTTTGGAGAACTTGAAAAGAATTATATCAGTGGTGTAACATTCAGCGGCGGCGATCCATTGTACCCTTCTTCCAGAAGAGACCTTTTAAATCTGATCAGAGAAATCAAAGAAAAGTTTCCGACGAAGACGATGTGGCTCTACACAGGGTATCTCTGGGAAGAAATTAAAAATCTGGAACTGGTTTCCTATCTGGACGTACTGGTAGACGGAGAATTTCTGATCGATCAGAGGGATGTCTCTCTGAAATGGAAGGGAAGTGCAAACCAGAGGGTAATCGATGTGCAGAAATCGCTTGCGCAGGACGAGGTAATCTTACACGACTAGGAGCAGATGATGGAAAAAATTCGGATTAAATATTTTACGGATGAGATTGAAAAACTGACCTACATCGACGGAAAGTCAGACTGGATCGATCTGAGAGCGGCCAAAGAAATGGAATTAAAAGCAGGAACCTATGCGATGATCCCGCTTGGTGTGGCAATGAAGCTGCCGGCAGGGTATGAGGCGCACATTGTGCCGCGCAGCAGCACCTTTAAAAACTTCGGACTGATTCAGACAAACCATATGGGTGTTGTGGATGAGTCCTACTGCGGAGATCACGATCAGTGGCATATGCCTGTTTACGCGGTCAGAGACACTGTGATACATGTAAACGACAGAGTGTGTCAGTTCCGGATCATGGAACATCAGCCGCGGATCGTGTTCGACGAGGTGGAAATGCTGACCGGACCGGATCGGGGCGGATTCGGGTCCACCGGAAAACAATAACAGATCATCAGACAGAAGCCGGATTTTACACAGATGTGAAGTCCGGCTTTTCTCATGTGCAGGGGTATCAGCTTTGACTTCCGGCTGCTGCTGTTCGTAAGTTGAGATGAAAAACGATGACAAAAATCTCCTGCTGGGATATAATAGTAAGCAATACATAATGAAAATATCTCAAAGATGAGGATGATACAATGAAAATCACGATATTTGCCGCAATTGAAATTACATCTTATGAAGTAGGAATGAAGATTTTTGAATTGTCTTCAAAAGGTGGAATTAAAGAGATTACCTATGTCCGTCATCGGATCGATCTGGGAAGGGATGCATATCTGTACGGAAGGGTCAGCAATGCAAGAATCGAGGAACTCTGTCAGGTGCTTCTGGACTATCAGAGGATCATGAAGGAATACGGTGTGACAGGATACCGCGCCTGCGTAACGTCTGCGATACGTGAAGCTGAGAAAAGCACGCTGATTCTGGATCGTGTGTTCGTAAAAACGGGAATACAGGTTGAAACGCTCAGTAATTCGGAATCCCGATTCCTTGGATATAAGTCGATTGCATTCCAGGAGAAGGACTTTGAAAAAATCATTCAGAAAGGTACGGCGATCATCGACGTAGGGGACGGCAGTATCCAGATATCTCTGTTTGATAAGGATTCACTGGTATCGACCCAGAATATCCGGATCGGTACGAACAGAATCAAGGAACGCCTGCTGGATGTCTATGAACGGACCAGTCATTTTGAAGAGGTTGTTGAAGAAATTACGAATAATGAGCTGAAAACCTATCGAAAAATGTTTCTGAAGGATCGCAAGATTGAAAATATCATTCTGACAGGTGATTTCAGCACTTACATTTCTCAGTATGTCAATCAGGGGGATCTGGAGCATCATGTAATCAGTGCAGGGGAGTACCAGCAGTTCTATCAGGAGATGCTGAAAAAAAGTCCGGAGGAGATTCTGGAGGTACTGGGAATTCCTTCAGAAAATGAAGCACTGATCCTGACAACGCTGGTTGTCTATAAAAAACTGATAGAAGAAACACAGGCAGATGATATCTGGCTGCCCGGCTTAAGCCTTGCGGATGGTCTGGCCTATGATTATGCTGAGAAGAACCGAATTTTAAAATCGGCACATAATTTTGAAAATGACATCATTGCGGCGGCGAAAAATATTGCCAAGAGATACCAGAGCAATAAAAATCATGTCAGTGTCATGACGGACCTGGCACTGACGATCTTTGATAAAACGAAATCACTGCATGGATTGCAGAAGCGGGAAAGACTGTTGCTGCAGATTGGAGTCATTATGCATGACTGCGGAAAATATATTAACATGGCCCAGTCGGCAGCATGCTCCTACAATATTATTATGGCTACGGAGATTATCGGACTTTCCCATGCGGAACGGGAAATGGTTGCGAATATTGTCCGGTTTAATTCCCAGGAAGTCTGTTCCTTTGAGGAATTTGGAGAGACGACCAGTCTGGATCGGGATCAGTACCGGAAAATCTGCAAGCTGGCGGCAATCCTTCGTGTTTCTAATGCGATGGACCGAAGCCATAAGCAGAAAATTCGCAGTATTCGTGTGAATCTGAAAGAAACACAGATGATCCTGACGGTAGATACGATGGAGGATATTACACTGGAACAGGGACTTCTTCAGGAGAAGGCTGAATTTTTTGAAGATGTATTCGGTGTAACGCCGATTCTTCGAAGAAAAAAAATCATGTAACGGCAGACGATGGAGGATGTTATGGAAAAGTCTGATTTATTAAAACCTGAATATTATGAAAACAGAGAATTGAGCTGGCTGAAATTTAATGAAAGAATTTTAGGCGAGGCAAGAGATAAAGAGAATCCACTGTTTGAACGTCTGAAATTTTTGAGTATTACAGCTTCTAATCTGGATGAGTTTTTTATGGTCCGCGTTGCGTCTTTGAAGGATATGGTCCATGCCGGATATTCCAAGAAAGATATTGCAGGCATGACTCCGAAGGAACAGCTGACGAGGATCAATGAGAGAACCCATGAGATGGTAGAACGGCAGTATTCGACCTATAACCGTTCGCTGCTGCCTCTGTTAAAAACCAACGGGCTGAAGGTGATTGCGGAACATGAGGATCTGACAGACGAACAGAAGAAGTATGTGGATTATTATTTCCATGAGAGTGTTTATCCGGTTTTGACGCCGATGGCAGTAGATTCTTCCAGACCGTTTCCGCTGATCCGCAATAAGACCTTAAATATCGGTGCGGTCGTAGTGAAAAAGGGAGAGAAAAATGCTCCGGAAGAATTTGCAACAGTACAGGTACCGGCAGGACTTCCGAGAATTATCAGCCTGCCGGAGAGCAGCCAGGGGAAAAAACAGGTGATCCTGTTAGAACAGATCATTGAACGAAATATCAGTGAGCTGTTTTTGAGCTATGACGTCATCTGTGCCTATCCATACCGTATCATGCGCAATGCGGATCTTACGATTGAAGAAGAGGATGCGGAAGACTTGCTGAAAGAGATTCAGAAGCAGCTGAAAAAACGTCAGTGGGGAGAAGCAATCCGGCTGGAAGTAGAAGACGGAGTCGAGCCAAGGCTGTTAAAGGTTCTGAAAAAAGAACTTCATATTAAAGAGGATGATATATACAGGATCAACGGACCGCTGGATCTGACATTTTTGATGAAAATGTACGGGATGGAAGATTTTGATCATCTGAAAGCGCCGAAGCATGTACCTGCACCGGTGGAAAATCTGACCGGAGACTACAATATTTTTGATGAAATTGCAAAAGGGGACATCCTGCTGCACCATCCGTATCAGAGCTTCGATCCTGTAGTGGATTTTGTGAAAAAGGCGGCAGCTGATCCGAAAGTACTGGCGATCAAACAGACGCTGTATCGTGTCAGCGGCAATTCGCCGATCATTGCGGCACTTGCGCAGGCAGCCGAGAATGGGAAACAGGTATCTGTCCTTGTGGAATTAAAGGCACGTTTTGATGAAGAGAATAATATTGTCTGGGCGAAGATGCTGGAAAAAGCAGGATGCCATGTCATCTACGGACTTGTGGGACTGAAAACGCACAGTAAGATCACGCTGGTTGTGCGTCTGGAGGAGGACGGTATCCGCAGATATGTACATCTTGGTACCGGAAACTATAATGATGCCACAGCCAAACTCTATACAGATATCGGGCTTCTGACCTGCTCTTCAGCAATCGGTGAAGATGCCACGGCAGTCTTTAACATGCTTTCGGGTTATTCAGAACCGCTTCACTGGAATAAGCTGTCACTGGCACCGATCTGGCTGAGAGAAAAGTTTCTTGCGCTGATTGAAAGAGAAAAGAAAAATGCACTTGCGGGAAAAGAAGCGAAGATCATTGCGAAAATGAATTCTCTCTGTGATAAAGGTATCATAGAGGCACTTTATGCCGCAAGCAATGCGGGCGTCCGGATCGAATTGATTATTCGCGGAATCTGCTGTCTGAAAACGGGAATTCCGGGAGTGAGTGAGAATATTACGGTCCGTTCCATTGTTGGAACCTATCTGGAACACAGCAGGATCTATTATTTCTGGAATGACGGAAAAGAGGAGGTCTATTGCTCCAGTGCAGACTGGATGCCGAGAAATCTGGACAGACGGGTGGAGATTCTGTTCCCGGTGGAAAACAGAAAATTAAAGGGGGATCTGATTCGGATACTTGAAATCATGCTGGCGGATAATGTGAAGGCACAGATTCTGCAGAAAGACGGTATCTACGAAAGAATCGACCGCAGAGGCAAGGTACTCCTGTGCGCACAGGAATACTTTGCAAACGAGGCCGGGGAAAAAGCGAAAACGCTGAAGGCTGCTCCGGAAAAATCAAGAGTCTTCATTCCGGCGGAGCCGCAGTAGCTGGCTTTTGAGCTTCTGAAAATCCCATGGGATCAGAGGGTAGAGATAGGCATTTTTACGGGTCAGAGTTTTATTTGAGACCAGTGCCCAGAATAACAGCAGGATTCCTGCGATCAGCCCCGGGAGATTGAAAAGCGAGATCAGCACTAATGTGATAATACGAAAGAATTTCAATGCGTAGCCAAGCTCATAGCTTGGCTGCGTGTAGTTTGCGACAGCTACAAAAGCCATATAAAGCATGGATTCCGCATTAAACCAGCCTGAATTGACGGCATATTCTCCGAGTGCCAGACCGGCTACGATACTTAAGGGGGTTGTCAGCATACTCGGGGTGTTGACTGCTGCCAGTCTCAGACCGTCGATGGAAAGCTCTAATATGAGAAATTGCAGCAGCAGCGGAACATAAGAGGTTTCTTCCAGCATAATAAAGGAGAGCCAGTCCGGAATCCAGTCGGGATTTTGGACGAGCAGAAAAAATACCGGTGTGATCAGATAGGAGATGATACCGATGATCAGCCGGCAGAGCCTCAGATATGTTCCGATGACGGGTGAAAAATAATAGTCATCTGCTTCCTCCATGATGTCAAACAGGGAGGATGGAAGAATCATGGCGGAAGGAGAGTTATCTACCAGAATGATCAGATCCCCTTCCAGCAGACAGGCGACGGAGGTATCCGGTCTTTCGGAATATTTAAATTTCGGAAACGGATTCCACCAGTTCTTTTCGCAGAGACATTCTGCGAGACTTTCCTGATTCATCGTCAGGGATCTTGCTTTGATATTCTGGATTTTTAATCTGACATTATTCAACAGCTCCCGATCCACCAGATGATCCATATAACAAAGGACAACATCGGTATGAGAAACGGAACCGACATTCAGCATTTCCATGGTCAGTCTCGGATCGCGGATACGTCTTCGGATCAGAGCAGTGTTAAAGACGATGGTTTCTACAAATCCGTCTTTAGAGCCGCGCATGACCTTGTCTTTTTCCGGCTGGTCCACGTTCCGGGCAGGGTAGGTACGGACATCCATGCAGATGGCTTCACTGTAGCCGTCGATCAGAATGGCAGTCATACCGGAAAGGACGCCGGTGATGGTCTGCTCTACATTCATGTTCACATCCACTTCAATATAGGGAATCTGCCGGGTGGAAAATTCTTCGGCACTGGCCGGCATGTCCTCCGGCTTCAGTGTGAGAAAGCCGGACAGGAGTTTTTGCATGACCTCATCCTTGGTAAAACCGTCTACAAAGAAAAAGCAGGCATCCCGGCCTCCGATGGTCGTATCCTTGCAGATAAGATCAAAGCTGTCACTGATTCTGAGCTGTGAGGTCAGAGTACCCTTGTTTTGCTGATAATGATCTGTGAAATTCATGGTGCCTCCATTTGAAAAATAATCTGGAATCACCGGGAACGCCGGTGATTCAAATATGTTCAGTGAAATTATGAGCGGAATGTGGAAAAAATATACATACTGTGTTAAACTTCAAAATGAAAAAACTGAAAAACAGCATAGAAAAGAGGAGACCTGAATGGATAAGAAAATGATTTTTCTGGATTTGGACGGTACATTACTGGATGATGAGAAAAAACTTCCGGAGGCAAACAGGCAGGCAATCACAGAAGCACTGGAAGCAGGGCATATTGTGCTGATCTGTACAGGCAGACCGCTGTGCAGCGCAAAAAAACAGATTCCGCGTCTGGGGCTGGACCGGCCGGGATGTTATGCCATTACCTATAATGGAGGGCTGATCTGGGATTCTTATAAAGAAGAAATCGTCTATAAGAAAACATTGCCGATCGACCAGGTGGCATATGTTTTTGAAAAAGCCCGGGAATGGAAGCTGCATGCGCAGACTTACACCGAGGACGGATTTATCTGTGAGCAGGATAATCAGGAAGGCCGGGACTACGAGAAATTTACACAGGTCGACAGAAAAATCGTGAAAGATGTGATCGTGGAATTAAACGGGCAGGAACCCTGTAAGGTACTTACCATTGCAAAAAAAGGAGAAAGAGCCTATTCGGAAGCATTTCGCCGTGAACTGGAGCCATGGGGAAGAGATAAAGTCAATATGGCATTCTCGAATGCGCAGTATATGGAGATTACGCCTGCAGGCATCAGTAAGGGCAATGCCATTCCGTATATGGCAAAGTTTCTGGGAATTCCGGTGGAAAATACCATTGCGGTGGGAGATGCGGAAAATGATATTACCATGATTCAGGCAGCAGGTCTTGGTGCAGTGATGAAAAATGCTTCTGATGAGATCAAAGAGTATGCAGATTATGTTACGGAAAAAACGAACAATGAAGGAGGAGTGGCGGAAGTGATCCGTAAATTCATGCTTGACAAATCGTGTGAAGCGTAATTGAGTTTTATGGAAAAATGTAGTAAACTAAAACCGGATAGAGGAACAGTTCGGAATGATATATTGACAGCAGTGACAGGAGGAAATTATGAGCGAAAAGAAATATGTAGCCTATGTAGGAACCTATACGCACGGAGAAAGTAAAGGAATCCATATTTATGATCTGGATGTTGAAAACGGAAGAATGACGGAAAGAAAAGTTGTTCCTATCAACAATCCTTCTTATATTAAGAAGTCACATAATGGAAAATATCTGTATTCCATCGCTGATGAGGGAATCCGTTCTTTCAGGATCCTGCAGGACGGTGATCTGGAGCCGATGAACAGCATGAGCATTCAGGGAATGAGGGGCTGTTATATTTCGACGGATAAGGATGACCGTTTTCTGTTTGTGGCCGGATGGCATGACGGAAAGGTAACAGTCATGCGTCTGAACGAAGACGGAACCGTAGGACCGATGACAGATGAGATTTTTCACAAGGGGATCGGAAGCGTTGCGGAAAGAAACTTTATGCCTCACGTCAACAGCGTCAATCTGACACCGGACGGAAAGTATCTGTGTGCGGTGGATTCCGGTGTTGATCAGGTGAAAATATACAGATTTGATCACCGTACGGGAAAAATCAAACTGGTGGATATCTTAAGATGTGAACTGGAAAGTGCGCCGAGAACGATCAAGTTCAGCAGAAACGGGAAATTTGCATATTTGATCTGCGGCCTGAAAAATTATATCAGTGTCTATTCCTATGAAGACGGCGGAAAGAGTCCGAAATTTGAACTGATTCAGACAGTGCCGACTCTGAACGATTATCATGCGGGCGGCAGTTCCGCGTGCGCGCTGCGTTTTTCCAGGGATGACAAAAAGCTTCTGATCACAAATGCCGGTGACAACAGTGCGGGAATCTTTTATGTGGATAATGAAACCGGAAAGCTGGAAAAAGTGTGCATTCTGCCGGTCAGCGGAGATTACCCGAAGGCCGTGGACTTTTTCCCGGATAATGAGCACATCATGTCCTTTAACCATGAAAGTAATTCGATTACGATATTTAAGGTGAACTATGAAAAAAAATATTTCACAATGGTTGGAAAGCCGCTGAAGATTGAGACTCCGAACTGTGTTCTTGTGTCAGAAATTTAAGGCTACACGGCTGAAAACATATTGAATTTTGAAAATGATGATTGTATAATAAAACCATAGGTCTGCCCATGTGTGTGCATGGCAGAAGCATGAATATTCATAAGAAAGGAGTCAAAAATCATGGGATTTATTGACGTAATTAAAGAAAGAGCAAGAGCAGATAAAAAAGTGATCGTATTACCGGAAACAGAAGACCGCAGAACATACGAAGCTGCTGTTCAGATTGTAAAAGAAGGAATTGCTGATATTATCTTAGTCGGCAGCGAAGAAGAAGTAAAAAAAGTCGGAGAAGGACTTGACTTAACAGGTATTAAAGTTGTTGATCCTGCTACAAATCCAAAAACAGCAGAATATATCGATAAATTAGTAGAATTAAGAAGCAAAAAAGGCATGACAAAAGAACAGGCTACAGAAATTCTGTTAAACCAGTATTTATACTATGGCGTTATGATGGTTAAAATGGGTGATGCAGACGGTATGGTATCGGGAGCTTCTCATTCCACAGCTGATACATTAAGACCTTGTTTACAGATTCTGAAAACAAAACCGGGTACTAAGCTTGTATCTGCATTCTTCTTAATGGTAGTTCCTGATTGTGAATACGGAGAAAACGGAACATTCATCTTTGCAGACAGCGGCCTTGAACAGAATCCGGATCCGGAAAAACTTGCGGCTATCGCAGCTTCTTCCGCAGAATCTTTCGAATTATTAGTTCAGAAACCTGCAAAAGTTGCCATGCTTTCTCATTCTACCATGGGAAGTGCAAAACATGCAGATGTTGATAAGGTTGTAGAAGCTACACGTATCGTAAAAGAACAGCATCCGGAATTAATGGTTGACGGAGAACTGCAGCTGGATGCAGCGATCGTTCCTGGTGTTGGTAAATCCAAAGCTCCGAACAGCACGGTTGCAGGACAGGCAAATGTACTTGTATTCCCGGATCTGGATGCAGGAAACATCGGATATAAGCTCGTTCAGAGACTTGCAAAAGCAGAAGCTTACGGACCTGTCACACAGGGTATCGCAAAACCTGTAAATGACTTATCCCGCGGATGTTCTGCAGAAGACATCGTAGGTGTTGTTGCAATCACAGCTGTACAGGCTCAGGCTCAGTAATGAATCAATAAAGGAGAATAAAACAATGAATATTTTAGTTATTAACTGCGGCAGTTCCTCTCTGAAATATCAGCTGATCGATGGAGCTACGGAAGCAGTTCTCGCAAAAGGTCTCTGTGAACGTATCGGAATCGACGGAAGACTGACTTATGCACCGGCAAACGGAGAAAAACAGGTAACAGAAGCTGCGATGCCTACACATACAGAAGCCATCCAGTTAGTTCTTGACGCTTTAACAAACGCTGAAACAGGCGTAATCAAGAGTCTTGAAGAAGTAGGCGCTGTCGGACATCGTGTCGTACATGGCGGAGAAAAATTTGCAAGCTCTATCGTAATCACAGATGACGTGAAGGCTGCTATCGAAGAATGCAACGATCTGGCTCCATTACATAATCCTGCAAACTTAATCGGTATCGAAGCATGTCAGAAATGTATGCCGGGTGTACCGATGGTAGCGGTATTTGATACGGCTTTCCATCAGACAATGCCGGAAGAAGCTTATATTTACGGACTTCCTGCAGAATACTACGAAAAATATAAAGTTCGCCGTTACGGATTTCACGGAACATCTCACAGCTTTGTATCCAAGAGAACAGCAGAATTCCTTGGAAAAGATGTGAAAGATATGAAGATCATCGTGTGCCACCTTGGCAACGGAGCTTCCATCAGTGCGGTAAAGAACGGTGAATCGATCGATACATCCATGGGATTAACTCCGCTGGAAGGTCTGATCATGGGAACACGTTCCGGTGATATTGATCCGGCAATCCTCGAGTTCATCGCCAAAAAAGAAGATATGGATATCACGGCGCTGATGAATATGTTAAACAAAAAATCCGGTGTTCTCGGTGTATCCGGCGGTGTTTCATCTGACTTCCGTGATCTGGCTGCGGCAGCGGAAAAAGGAAACCATAAAGCACAGCTTGCATTAGATACATTCTGCTACAGAGTAGTGAAATACGTGGGTGCTTATGCTGCTGTTATGAATGGTGTAGATGCGATCGCATTTACAGCCGGTGTCGGTGAAAACGATGCGGCTACCCGTGAAGCAGTTTGTGAACGACTGGGATATCTTGGAATTACAATTGACAGAGAAGCTAACAACTGCAGAGGTAAAGAAGTAGTGATTTCTACTCCGGACTCCAAGGTTGCTGTCTGTGTCATTCCTACAAACGAAGAACTTGCAATCGCAAGAGAAACTTTAGCACTGGTTTAAAGAAAGCCGGTCATCATCAGAAGATCATATTCGGGGATATCGTCAGATATCCCCGTTTTTACGCGGGCAGTATGAAAATTATTAAAATAACTGTTGACAACACAAGATGTAGTAGGTATAATGAATCAGTGCGAAATGGGAGACTATCATGCTAATCAATTTATCAAAGCTTTTATCCGGAGATCAGGAACAGATTTCTGAAATGGTAACAGTGGAAATGAAAACGTTTTCCTGTCGTATGGGAGAATTCCCGGTGACGGAGGCGAAGGATTTTCGGCTGGATATCAGAAAAACTGAAACAGACAGGTATCTGATTCAGGGAAAGACGGAAGTGACACTGGAGATTCCGTGTGACCGATGTCTGGAACCTGTACAGGTGAGAGTTCCGTTAGAGATCATCAGAGAATACAACAGTAGGATCAAAGATGAGGATTCGGATGAAGATAATTTTGTGATTGGATATAATCTGGATACAGAGCAGTTACTATACTGTGAGATTTTAGTGAACTGGCCGATGAAAACTTTATGCAGAGAAGACTGTAAAGGAATCTGCAGAAAGTGTGGAGCCAATCTCAACCGCGGTAGCTGCACATGCGATACTGTGGAACTGGATCCGAGAATGGCCAAGATTCGCGACATCTTTAACAATTGTAAGTAAATGGGTAGAGGAGGTGCAACCTAATGTCTATTTGTCCAAAAAATAAATCTTCCAAAGGTAGAAGAGACAAGAGAAGAGCAAACTGGAAAATGAGCGTACCAAACCTGGTAAAATGCAACAAATGTGGAGCTTTAATGCTTTCTCACAGAGTATGCAAAGCTTGCGGCTCTTACAATAAAAAAGAAATTATTACAGCTGAATAATTTTGAACTTTTTAAAAGCAGGGGTTCTGTATGAGAACCCTTGTTTTTTTTCTTGATTTATAGAGTGAAGTTTAGTATGATTAGGTGCAGAAGAGTGAATGAACTCAAAGGAGGAAGTTACGTGCAGGAATTGATTAGAGTAGCAGTGGATGCCATGGGCGGGGATCATGCTCCGGCAGAAACTGTGAAGGGTGCAGTAGATGCGCTGAATAAAAGTGAAGAAATCAGTATTTTTCTTGTAGGACAGGAAGCAGTCATTGAACGTGAACTGGAGCAATATACTTATCCTAAAGAGAGAATGACGATTGTTCCGGCCTCTGAAGTGATTGAAATGGCAGAACCTCCGGTAATGGCGATTCGTAAAAAAAAGAATTCTTCAATTGTTGTCGGTATGGGACTTGTAAAAAAGGGTGAAGCAGATGCATTCGTATCTGCAGGCAGCTCAGGTGCGGTTCTGGCAGGAGGACAGCTGCTGGTAGGAAGGATCAAAGGCGTGGAAAGACCACCGCTGGCACCGTTGATTCCGACAGAAAAAGGTGTTTCTCTTCTGATTGACTGCGGAGCAAATGTAGATGCCAGAGCATCTCATCTGGTCCAGTTTGCCAGAATGGGCTCAATTTACATGGAAAATATTATGGGTGTTAAAAATCCGAAGGTAGCCATTGTAAATATCGGTGCAGAAGAAGAAAAGGGAAATGCGCTTGTAAAAGAAACATTTCCGTTGTTAAAAGAATGTACGGACATTAACTTTATCGGAAGTATCGAGGCCAGAGAAATTCCTCATGGTCAGGCAGATGTCATTGTATGTGAGGCATTTGTCGGAAACGTAATACTGAAGCTTTATGAGGGTGTTGGCTCAACATTGATTAAAAAGGTAAAGCAGGGAATGATGTCCTCACTTCGAGGTAAGATTGGCGGACTCCTTGTTAAACCGGCATTAAAAGAAACTCTGAAATCCTTTGATACATCAGAATACGGCGGAGCACCGCTGTTAGGCTTAAGAGGACTGGTTGTTAAAACTCACGGAAGTTCCAAAGCCAGGGAGATTACGAATTCCATTCTGCAGTGTATTGCTTTTCAGAAGCAGCAGATCAATCAGAAAATTGAAGAAAACCTGACGGTATCTCAGGGGGAATAAGCAGAAAGGAATGAGCAGTTATGGAAAATGAAAGAGTTCAGACAATTATTGATGTGATTGCGGATGAATTAAATATGGACGCAAGTGAGATTACAATGGAAAGTGCATTTGCAAATGATCTCGGAGCAGATTCACTGGATGTATGTCAGATCATCATCAGATTAGAAGATACTTTCGAAATCCAGATCGAAGATGATGCAGTTACCAATATTGTAACTGTAGGGGATGCGATTGAACAGCTTGAAAAAGTATTAGGATAATTTCAATGATGAAATAAAGCGGACTTGTCCGCTTTATTTTATATATAGGAGAATAATGTGAGCAGATTAGAAAAACTGGAAATGAAAATCGGATATCGATTTCATGATTATGCATTATTAGAGCATGCCATGAGGCACAGCTCTTATGCCAACGAGCAGAAAATGTCAAAGCTTCAGAACAATGAGCGTCTGGAATTTTTAGGTGATGCAGTCCTGGAACTGGTGACAAGTGAATTTTTATATACAAAGTATCCGGAAATGCCGGAAGGAGAGGCGACAAAGAAACGTGCCAGTATGGTATGTGAACAGTCACTGGCTCTCTGTGCGAAGGAAATAGATCTGGGAAGCTTTCTGTTCCTGGGAAAAGGGGAAGAGATGACCGGCGGAAGAGAAAGAGCCTCTGTGACTTCGGATGCCCTGGAAGCACTGATCGGTGCAATCTATTTAGATGGTGGTTTTACTAGTGCGAAAGAGTTTGTAGACCGCTTTATATTAAACGGCCTGGAAGAAAAACAGCTCTTTTTTGATAGTAAGACTATTTTTCAGGAAATGATGCAGAGTGTTACCTCGGAACCCATTCATTATGAACTGGTCAGAGAAGAGGGACCGGATCACTGTAAGGTATTTTCGGTTGAACTGTATGTGGGAGAAAGAAAAGCCGGTCTTGGAAGCGGCAGAACAAAAAAAGCTGCAGAACAGGCAGCTGCCTACGATGCGATCATGCAGCTGAAAAAATAGAAGAGGAGAACCTATGTATTTAAAGAGTATTGAGGTACACGGATTTAAATCTTTTGCGAATAAAATACTGTTTGAATTCCATAACGGAATTACGGGAATCGTAGGACCGAACGGAAGCGGGAAAAGTAATGTAGCCGATGCAGTACGCTGGGTACTTGGAGAACAGCGTGTAAAACAGCTGCGTGGTGCCAGTATGCAGGATGTCATTTTTGCGGGGACCCAGAACAGGAAACCGCAGGGCTATGCTTATGTGGCGATCACACTGGATAATTCGGATCATCAGCTTCCGGTGGAATATGAAGAGGTGACCGTGGCACGAAGGATCTACCGATCCGGCGAAAGTGAATATCTGATCAACGGGACGGTCTGCAGATTAAAGGATGTCAATGAAATGTTCTACGATACCGGTATCGGTAAAGAGGGATATTCGATTATCGGCCAGGGGCAGATCGACAGAATCTTAAGTTCCAGACCGGAGGAATCGAGAGAACTGTTTGACGAGGCAACGGGAATTGTAAAGTTTAAACGAAGAAAGAAGACTGCGGAGAAAAAGCTGGAGGATGAAAAGCAGAATCTGATACGTGTCAATGACATTCTTACGGAACTGGAAAAACAGCTGGGACCTTTGCAGAGACAGTCTGAAACAGCGAAAGAATATCTGAAGAAGCGGGATGTTTTAAAAGTTTATGATGTAAATCTGTTTTTAATAGAAATGGAGCGTATGCAGCTGCAGCAGGAGGATCTGCTCAGAAAAACCGGGATTGCGCAGGGCGATTATGAAGAATCCAAGCTGGCCTATGAAAACTGCAAGCTGGAATATGAACAGATCGAAATGCAGATCCAGGAACTGAATCGCGGAATTGAAGAACAGAAAAATCTGATGAATGAAAATGCGCTTCAGAAAAAACAGTATGAAGGTCAGATTGCAGTCTTAAAGGAACAGATCCGCTCTGCAAAGATGAATGATGAACATCTTAAAAATCGTAAGAATGCGATTTTTGGTGAGACTGAGGAAAAGCAGCGGCAAAAAGCAGACTTTGAAAAGGAACAGCAGAAACTGGATGACAATCTGGATGATATGAAAACGGTACTGACGGAAGCAGAGGAAAAACTGGAATCCGTTCAGCAGAGAATTCTGGATCTGAATCGCAGGATTGAATATTGTAAAAATCAGATCATCGAAATTTTAAATGAACGGGCTTCGACCAAAGGAAAGATCCAGCGCTATGATACGATGCTGGAACAGGTACAGATTCGTAAGTCACAGTTGAGCTCGAAGGTGCTTGCCGCGAAGACCGAACAGGCAGAAAATGATGCTCTGGCAGCAGAAGCGGAAGCAAAGCTGGAAGAAATTAACGAAGTGATCCGTGAATATACGGCTTCGAAGGAGGAAAAGGAAAGAGAGATCGTCGGGTATATCAAAGCACTCAAAACGATGAATGAACAAATGGAGACAGGTCAGAGTGCTTATCACAGAGCTGCTTCCCGGCTGGAATCTCTGCGGAATCTGACAGAGCGCTATGATGGATTCGGAAATTCCATCCGACGGGTCATGGAGCAGAAAACAAAATATCCGGGAATTCTCGGAGTCGTGGCAGATCTGATCAAAGTGGAAAAGAATTATGAAATCGCCATCGAAACAGCGCTCGGGGGAAGTATTCAGAATATTGTTACGGATCGGGAAGAGACAGCCAAAGCCATGATTCAGTATCTGAAGACCAATCGATATGGCCGGGCTACATTTCTTCCTCTGACGGCGATACGAGATAGGAATTATCTGAAAAACGAAGCGGTACTAAAGGAGCCGGGAGTGATCGGTGCTGCCCATACACTGATAAAGACGGAACCGAAGTATGAAGGACTTGCCCGTTATCTGCTTGGGCGTACGCTGGTTGTTGATCAGATCGACCATGCGGTCGCGCTGCAGAAAAAATATGATCATTCTTTAAGAATCGTGACGCTGGAAGGAGAATCTCTTCAGCCGGGCGGCTCCATGACAGGAGGTGCATTTAAGAACACCAGCAATCTTCTCGGCAGACGCCGTGAGATTGAAGAACTGGAAGAAAATACTGCACTGTTAAAGCAGGAAATGGAGCAGACCCGTATCCGGGTGGAAGAAACGAAGACGAAGAGAGCAGACTGCTATGCGGTGCTTGACAGTTTGAATGAAAAGCTCTCTGAGCAGTTTGTCCTGCAGAATACAGCGAAGATACAGGTAAATCAGTACCATCAGAAAAAAGCGGAACTGGAGGAAGGATATCTTCGCAGAAGAGCGGAACTGAAGGAACTGGAAATACAGGCCGGTGATATTGATGCCAGCCGGAGAGAGATCTCCAAAGAGCTGGAAGGCTCCGGCATGAAAGAAAAAGCCAATGAAGTCAGCATTGCCAGATATACGGAAGAACTTGCCGAATATCAGGAAAAGGAAGCGGAATGTAAGGAAGAAGTGGAATCCCTTCATATTCAGAAGGCATCTTATGAACAGAAAAAAGGCTTCATTGTTGAAAATATCCGAAGAATTCAGGGAGAGCTTTGGAAGCTGAAAGAAGAAGAGGGATCTCTGGATGGAAATATCCTTCAGTCAGAATCAGACGTCACTGCCAGAGAGGCGGGTATCCGTGAACTTTCAGGTCAGATTGAAACCCTGGAAGAAACAGTAAAGGCTGCCGTTTCGGAGAAGGAAGAACTTCAGGAGAAAAAAGAAGCATTACTTACGAAGAACAAGGATTTCTTTGAGAAGAGGGAAACACTTTCCGGTCGGATCAATGAGCTGGACAAGGAACTGTATCGTCTGTCAGGCCAGAAGGAAAAGCTGGAGGAATCTCATGAGTCACTTGTAAACTACATGTGGGAGGAATATGAACTCACTCATCATGAGGCTCTGCCGCTGAAAAATGAAGAATATCATGACAGGCAGGCATTGAAAAAGGATATTTCACGGGTGAAGGAAGAAATCAGACAGCTCGGAAATGTCAATGTCAATGCGATTGAAGATTATAAAAATCTTTCAGAGCGGTATGAGTTTATGAATACCCAGAGAAATGATCTGGTGGAGGCAGAGGAAGCACTGAAACATATCATTTCCGAACTGAACGATGGTATGAAGAAACAGTTTGGTGAACAGTTTGCCAGAATTCAGACGGAATTTGATAAAGCGTTTAAAGAACTGTTTGGCGGAGGCAAGGGAAGTCTGGAACTGATCGATTCAGAGGACGTTCTTGAAACCGGTATCAGGATCATTGCGCAGCCGCCGGGAAAGAAGCTTCAGAATATGATGCAGCTGTCCGGTGGAGAAAAAGCGCTGACAGCGATCGCGCTGCTGTTTGCGATTCAGAATCTGAAGCCGTCTCCATTCTGCCTTTTGGACGAAATTGAGGCTGCACTGGATGATTCAAATGTAGGAAGATTTGCGAACTATCTGCATAAACTGACAAAAAATACACAGTTTATTGTAATTACACACAGACGAGGTACAATGGCCGCAGCGGACCGTCTCTATGGTATTACCATGCAGGAGAAAGGTGTATCGGCGCTTGTATCCGTAAATCTGATCGAGAGTGATCTGGATGAATAATGAGGAGGAAAAAACTATGGCAGAAGGAAAGAAAGGTTTTTTTAAACGTCTGGCAGAAGGCCTTACAAAGACGAGAAACAATATTGTAGCCGGGATTGATTCTGTATTCCGTGGATTTTCTTCGATTGATGATGATTTCTATGAAGAGATCGAGGAGATCCTGGTTATGGGAGATATCGGTATCAATGCGACAACAGCGATTATTGAGAATCTGAAAAAGAAAGTAAAAGAACAGCACATCAAAGAACCTTCACAGTGTAAGGAGCTGCTGATCAACAGTATTAAAGAGCAGATGAAAGTGGAGGAAACAGCATATCGTTTCGAGAACGAAACATCGGTGGTTCTTGTCATTGGCGTGAACGGCGTCGGAAAGACAACTTCTGTCGGAAAGCTGGCAGGAAAATTAAAGGATCAGGGGAAACGCGTCATTCTGGCCGCAGCGGATACTTTCCGTGCGGCAGCCGGAGAACAGCTGACGGAATGGGCCAACCGTGCCGGTGTGGAAATCATTCAGGGCGGTGAAGGAGCCGATCCTGCAGCTGTTGTCTATGATGCAGTCTCTGCGGCAAAGGCCAGAAAAGCAGATGTATTGCTCTGCGATACAGCCGGAAGATTACATAATAAGAAAAATCTGATGGAAGAGCTTCGAAAGATCAACCGGATTTTAGAGCGGGAATACCCGGAAGCATTTAAAGAAACGCTGGTTGTTCTGGACGGGACAACTGGACAGAATGCACTGGAACAGGCAAGACAGTTTAAGGAAGTCGCAAATATCACAGGTATCATTCTGACGAAGCTGGATGGTACAGCCAAGGGAGGTATTGCGGTAGCGATCCAGTCTGAACTGGGAATTCCGGTAAAATACATTGGTGTCGGTGAAAGCATCGATGATCTGCAGAAATTTGATTCTGACGAATTTGTCAATGCGCTCTTCGACTGCGGAGAATAACGTGTGCTAAAAATTTCGGATGCGAAAGTCCGGAGACAGAAAAGAGGATAAATGAAATGCTTACATTGGAAAAATTTGAAGAAGCCTCTGAGGTTGTCAAAAGAGTTACCAAAGAGACAAAGCTCGTCTACAGTGCTTATCTGAGCGAACAGACCGGAAACAGAGTTTATTTAAAGCCGGAGAATATGCAGTACACAGGAGCCTATAAGCTTCGAGGCGCTTACTACAAGATCAGTACACTGACTGATGAAGAACGGGAAAAAGGCCTGATCACAGCATCGGCGGGCAACCATGCACAGGGTGTGGCATATGCTGCAAAAGCCTATGGCTGCAAGGCAGTTATTGTGATGCCGACCACGACACCTTTAATGAAGGTAGAGCGTACAAAGAGCTATGGCGCGGAGGTTGTGCTCTACGGAGATGTGTATGATGAGGCATGTGCACATGCATATGAACTGGCTGAAAAATACGGTTATACGATGATCCATCCCTTCGATGATCCGGCTGTGGCAACAGGCCAGGGAACGATCGCCATGGAAATCGTACAGGAGCTGCCGCTGGTTGATTACATCCTTGTACCGGTGGGCGGCGGCGGACTTGCGACAGGTGTTTCCACTCTTGCGAAAATGCTGAATCCGAATATCAAAGTCATTGCTGTGGAACCCGCAGGTGCCAACTGTCTGGAAGCATCTCTTGCAGCGGGGGAAGTCGTGACACTGCCTCATGTGAATACCATTGCCGATGGTACAGCAGTTAAGACCCCGGGAAAGAGCATCTTCCCATATTTACAGAAGAATCTGGATGGCCTGATCACGATTGAAGACGACGAACTGGTCGTTGCATTTCTCGATATGGTAGAAAATCATAAGATGATTGTGGAGAACTCCGGTCTGCTGACCGTTGCAGCCCTGAAGCATCTGGACTTCCAGGGGAAAAAAGTCGTCTCTGTATTAAGCGGCGGCAACATGGATATCATTACCATGTCTTCCGTTGTACAGCATGGACTGATTCAGAGAGACAGAATCTTCACAGTATCGGTATTACTTCCGGATAAGCCGGGAGAACTTGTCAATGTGGCAACGATCATTGCAAATGAGAGCGGAAATGTCATCAAACTGGATCATAATCAGTTTGTCAGTACAAACAGAAGCTCTGTGGTAGAATTAAAGATCACTATTGAAGCATTCGGTACGGATCACAAGAACCAGATCGTAAAATCTCTGGAGGAACGCGGATACCGTCCGAAACTGATCAGAGTCAATATGTAAAAGAACAAAGAGTTCCGCAAACGGAACTCTTTGTTCTTTTAATAGATCTGTAACGAATCGAATTTTTTTCACATAAACAATACAGAAACGAGAGAGGAGGCGAAAAAATGCAGTCGATGGAGGAATGTGATGAATGCTGTCATGTCCTGGAAACGATGAAGGATCCGGCGGCTGAACCGGTGGATGTAAAAAACTGTAAGGAAATTGATTTTCTGAAAAAAACCAGAAAAAAACAAAAAAGACTGTCCTGGGAAGTATTCTGGCTGCAGCCGCTGTCATAGCTGTTGTTTGGTTTGCAAGGTTTTATCTGATCGGAACACATATATACAGCGAGTATATTGCCTGTGATGTGAGTGTGAGTGGAAATGACCTCGTGATATCCGGAACGATATCTGATGAAAAGCTTGGAATATCCGACGTTACATTTCAGGAAGAGAATGGAGCAGTAACGATCTCGTTTAAGAGTGTGCAGAGAAGCTTCATCAACAGCGGTGATTTTGCAGAAGAATATAAGGCAGACGAGGAGATCACAGAAGTCAGACTGGATGACAGAATAATCTGGTCCCGGGGAAAAAATATTTCAGCTGTTACATCGGCGGTATATAACACCGGACATTTATATGTCGGCAATATGCCGGAGAACGGACGTACTGCCGGAGCACTGAATATAGCGAACTATCTTGGAAATTTTACCAATGAACTGCAGACAACTGAAGAACCCTATGGCTGGAGGCTGATTTTTGCAAATTCATTTTCATCAGGGCGCCGGGCAGCTATGGAAGAAGTTATGAAATCCTATGCTTATGCAATGCTGGCAGTGATCGACAATCTTGGGCAGGTATCCTATGAGTATGTGATCGATGGTGAGACCTGCGAACTGTCGGTTACATCTGCAGAAGCAACTGCATATGCCGGACAGGATATCAAAAGTGTCGGAAAAGACGTGGCTGGGTCAGGAAGAGCTTCTGATGGAGATGACAGTGACAGATCAGGCAGGAAAGACGCATGAGGTCTCGAATCCAGTGAAGATAGCGGCAGAATTCGGGTGTGTATACAAATATGAACTGGTCGGAAACGCAGCGGAAGGATACCGGATAAAACAGTAGAAATTATGGAAGGAACGCAGTTTTAAGAAAGATATCAGCAAATGGGAAAAGCAGCATAAGGAAGCTAAAAAAGAGAAGATATCCGCAAACCCGGAAAATCTTCTCTTTTGTTGCCTTAAGCGAGGCTTCCTTATTTCTTTTCTTCATATTTTACGTAATACACATAGGAGTATATCATCGGAATAAATGCAATTACAAAAGTCAGTATGATCCATAAGGCGAAAATTCCGGTAAAGGCTGCAAACAGCATCAGAAAACCTCCGACTACCCAGACAATACCTGCAAAGCGGTGGGTATGGTTCCAGTTTTCTTCACTGTTCAGTGCCCATGGTACTTTAATGCCGATGGTATAATTTTGCCTGCATTTTGGCAGGTAGTTACCGATGATGATAAACAGAATGCTCAATACCAGAGGTACGAAAAATTCCACATTGATCTCCATTCCCAATGCAGTGCCATAGATCATCGCGTTCACCAGCAGAGAAATTACAGGGCAGATCCACAATACCAGTTCCAGAGGTTTTCCGTTCAGATTTCGGTTTTTAGGATCTGCAGATGTTACCAGAAGGCACAGCCAGTGAATTACAAACAGGAAGGCAGGCAGACCGATCAGTGCAAAAAGTTTGGAGCTGTAATCATCAGCGACGCCCTCAGCATTCCAGTGAGTAGCGATCTGATCAGGCAGCCGGTTCCAAAGCAAAAGACCGATTAAGATTGGAAGTAAAATAATCAAAGATGAAATGATGACCTTTCTTTTATTCTTTTTAAACATTTTCACAATCCCCCTTTAATTCTGTGATCCAGAGGATGATATCCTCCAGTACAGAGGTATTTAATTCATAGAAAATAAATTTTCCTTCCCGTGTATCACGTATCAGATCAGCATCCTTCAGGATGGATAAGTGACGGGAAACGGATGCATTAGTCACGGAGAAGTGTTCCGATATTTCTCCGGCCGACAGCCGCCGGTTTTTCAACAATGTCAGGATCTCTCTCCGAATCGGGTCTGCCAATGCCCGTAATGTTTTTTGCATACCCAAAGAATCACCTCATTTAACATTTAGATTAATTGTTAAATATATAATAGCACGGGAAAGACGATATGTCAATGAGAAAAGTGTATCTTAATATATTCTTAAAATGGTCACTGTTCATTGACAGACAGGGAGATTTTTCCTAATATTTTAATAGGAACTTATCTGAATGTGACAGAATGAGAAATGAGATGAATTACGAGCGAGGGAGGATGGCAGGATGTATCAGACAACTTACCGGTCGGTACTGGGAAATATGACACTTGCCGGTGACGGTGAGTATCTGACAGGTCTGTGGTTTGAAGGTCAGAAATACTATCTGGGAAACTATGGGAAACCGGAGATCAGGGATGATCTGGAAATATTCGGTGCGGCGAAACAGTGGCTGGATGAATATTTTTCGGGGAAAAATCCGCAGATGAAAGACATAAAACTCAGTCCTCAGGGGACAGAATTTCAAAAAAGAGTCTGGCAGGAACTGTTGAAGATCCCCTATGGTCAGACGACGACGTACGGAACGATTGCAGAACATCTGAATATCAGGTCCGGTCAGGCGGTCGGCGGAGCAGTTGCCCATAATCCGATCTCAATTCTGATCCCATGTCACAGAGTGATCGCCCAAAACGGTACACTTACCGGTTATGCGGGCGGAATCGACCGGAAAAAGAGATTGTTGGAATTAGAACAGAAATACTGTTGAAGAAAACAGAACGGAGGAATTTCCATGTGGTTTATATTTGCGTTATTATCCGCGGTTTTTGCGGCACTTACTTCCATACTGGCTAAAATAGGAATTGATGGTGTGAACTCGAATCTTGCAACGGCGATCAGGACGATCGTTGTAGTGGTGATGGCCTGGGGAATGGTATTTCTTACCAATGCACAGCGCGGAATTTCGGACATCAGCAGAAAGAGCTGGCTCTTTCTGATTTTATCAGGTCTGGCGACAGGTGCTTCGTGGCTTTGTTACTATCGCGCGCTGCAGATCGGGGAGGCTTCCAAAGTCGTTCCGGTAGATAAAATGAGCGTTGTGATCACACTGATTCTGGCTGCGGTCCTTCTGCATGAAAGCTTCACGGTGAAATCCGCGATCGGTGCAGTGCTGATCACAGCCGGAACACTGGTCATGATTTTATAAAAATACGGGAAAAAATATTACAGATAGCCCATGAAAGGGCTTGTTAAATAAATATCAATATGGTATAGTAATTCCAACAGGTGAGTTCTGAGAAGCTCTGCTGGTAAATTAGGGATTCCATAAAGTCAATTCTCCTGTTGCAAATGCAGGAGAATTTTCTTTATGGGTAAAATGAAACATGTTATCAAATAACAGAGAAAGGCGGAATTATGGGCAGCAAGATTACAATTATCGGTGCAGGAAGTGTAGGAGCTACAATTGCTTACACATTATCCAATGAAGATATCGCGTCAGAAATCGTACTGATCGATATCAACAAAGAAAAGGTAGCAGGCGAAGTGATGGATATTGAACAGGGTACCTGTTTCAGAGATCCGATTTCCATTGTTGCAGGAGATTATCCGGATGCGAAGGATTCAGACATTGTTATCATTACTTCCGGAATTGCCCGCAAACCGGGGCAGACAAGAATTGAATTAACCCAGACGAATGTGAACATCTTAAAGAGTATTACTCCGGAGATCGTTAAAGTGGCACCGAAGGCACTTTATGTGATCGTCAGCAATCCGGTGGATATTATGACGTATGTATTTGCGAAAATATCCGGACTCCCTGAGAATCAGGTCATTGGTTCAGGAACCCTTCTGGATACGGCCAGATTACGTTGCGGTCTTTCAGAACACTTTGGTGTGGCTCAGAAGAACATTCACGCCTATGTGTTTGGAGAGCATGGAGATACTTCTTTTGTTCCGTGGACAGGAGCTTATATTTCCGGCGTCAGCGTGGATGAATTCTACAATCTGATGAAAAATAACGGAAGTGACATCAAAGAACTGGACAAAGAAGCAATGCTTGTTTATGTGCAGAAATCAGGCGGGCAGATTATTGCAAACAAGGGGGCTACCTATTACGCTGTTTCCAGGGCTGTGTGTAAGCTGTGTGCTACATTATTGTCCTCTTCTGATTCCATTGCAACGGTATCTTCCATGATGCACGGTGAATATGGAATCGAGGATGTGTGTCTGAGTATTCTGACGCTTGTCGGACCTGGCGGAGTGCATGGAAAGGTGCCGATGCGCATGAATAAAGCAGAAATTGAAAAGCTGCGTGCAAGTGCTGATGCGCTCAAAGCAGTGATTGCACAGATTGACTTATAGAAAGGATATCAGAGACTATGAAGTATAGTTATTATCCGGGATGTACCCTGAGAAATAAAGCAAAGGATCTGGACAGATATGCCAGAGCTTCAGCAGGGGCACTGGGGTTTGAACTGGAGGAAATTGAAAACTGGCAGTGCTGCGGTGGTGTATATCCTCTGGGATCCGATGAGATTGCCACAAAACTCTCTTCCGTCCGTGCGCTGAATGAAGCCAAGGAAAAAGGCCAGGATCTGGTGACGCTTTGTTCAGCCTGCCATCATGTGATCAAAAGAGTGAATGATGACATGAAGAATGTGGAGGAAATTCGTACAAGAGCAAATAATTATATGCAGCTGCAAGAACCGTATCAGGGAGAAACGACAGTGCTTCATTTTCTGGAAGTGCTCCGGGATCGGATCGGTTTTGAAGAGCTGAAAAAGAAGGTTGTAAATCCGCTGACCGGAAGAAAGATCGGCGCATATTACGGGTGTCTGCTGCTTCGTCCGGGAACAGTCATGGAATTTGACAATCCGGAAAATCCGACAATTATGGAAGCGTTTATCCGGGCAATCGGAGCAGAACCGGTGATTTATCCGTATCGGAACGAGTGCTGCGGAGGATATATCTCTTTGAAGGAAAAGGATATGTCGAAAAACATGTGTCATAACATTATGGACAGTGCGTCGGGCTTTGGGGCTGAAATGCTCATAACTGCCTGTCCGCTGTGCCAGTATAATTTAAATAAAAACGGAAACGGAAAGCTTCCGGTATACTATTTCACGGAACTTCTGGCAGAAGCACTCGGTGTAAAAGAGGAGGTGGAAGCAGTATGAGTCACGGAAACAATCAGGTGGAAATGATTAAGGAAATCAGTGGTGTGAATCCTTTGAAATGTATGAAATGCGGCAAATGTTCAGCTTCCTGTCCTTCTTTTGACGAAATGGATATCAAGCCGCATCAGTTCGTGTCTTATGTGGTGAATGAAAACGTTGAGGCATTGGTAAATTCAAAATCTCTGTGGAAATGTCTTTCCTGCTTTGCATGTGTTGAGCGATGTCCGAGAGATGTAAAGCCTGGCAAACTGATTGATGCAGCCAGACAGCTTGTGGTGCGTAAGAAAGGGCAGGATTATCTGTCGCCGAACGAGATTCCGGAACTTCTGGATTCGGAGCTTCCGCAGCAGCTGCTGGTCAGTGCATTCAGAAGATATAGGAGGTAATTCCGATGCAGAGAATTGGTGTATTTGTCTGTCACTGCGGAAGTAATATCGCAGCGACGGTAGATGTAAAAAAAGTAACAGAAATGGCATTGCTGGAGCCGGGAGTTGTCCATGCGGAAGAATATCAGTATATGTGTTCGGAAGCAGGTCAGGCGAAAATCGCAGAAGCCATTCATGAAAAAAATCTGACAGGAATCGTTGTCTGTTCCTGCTCCCCGCGTATGCACGAGGCAACATTCAGAAAAGCTGCAGAGCGTGCAGGATTAAATCCGTATATGGTGGAAATCGCAAATATCCGTGAACATTGCTCATGGATTCACAAGGATGTGGAAGAGGCTACCAGGAAGGCAGTGATTCTTGCAAGAGCAGCGATTGCAAAGGTAAACCTGAATACGCCGTTAAAACCGGGCGAGAGCCGTGTAACAAAGAGAGCACTTGTAATCGGCGGAGGAATCGCGGGTATTCAGACTGCTCTTGATATTGCAGATGCCGGATATGAAGTAGATATTGTGGAGAAAACACCGAGTATCGGCGGAAGAATGTCTCAGCTGGATAAGACGTTCCCGACGCTGGACTGCTCTGCATGTATCCTGACACCGAAAATGGTAGAAGCGTCAGCGCATGAAAAAATAAAAATCTATACATACAGTGAGGTTGAAAAGGTATCCGGATTTGTGGGTGACTTCACGGTGGATATTCGTAAAAAGGCAAGAAGCGTAGACATGGATAAATGTACCGGCTGCGGCGTCTGTCAGGAAAAATGTCCTTCTAAGAAGGCACCAAGTGAGTTTAACAGAGGTTTGAATACAAGAAGTGCTATTTATACACCGTTTGCCCAGGCAATCCCGAATGTTCCGGTGATTGACCGGGAGAACTGTATAAAATTCAAGACCGGGAAATGTGGTATCTGTTCGAAGGTATGCCAGGCAGGTGCCATCGACTATGACCAGAAAGATGAGATCATCACTGAGAAGTACGGTGCAATCGTAGTTGCTACCGGATTTGATACGATCAAACTGGACAATTATGATGAATATGCATACAGTCAGAGCAAGGATGTTATTACATCACTGGAGCTGGAGCGTATCATGAATGCGGCAGGACCGACAAAAGGACATCTGGAACGACTTTCAGACGGAAAGGCACCGAAGGAAATGGTATTCATTCAGTGTGTAGGCAGCCGCTGTTCGGATGAAAGAGGAAAGAGCTATTGTTCCAAAATCTGCTGCATGTATACCGCGAAACATGCGATGCTGATCCGTGACAAATATCCTGATGTCAATGTGACAGTATTTTATATTGATGTCCGTACACCGGGCAAGAATTTCGATGAATTCTACAGAAGAGCCGTAGAACAGTACGGAGTAAATTATATCAAAGGTCAGGTGGGCAAGGTATTGCCGCAGCCGGATGGCAAGCTTCTTGTGCAGGGTGTGGATCTTCTGGATAACAGACAGATCCGAAAAGAGGCGGATATGGTCGTTTTAGCAACTGCGATTGAGCCGAATCCGGATGTCCGGAAGATTGCTACGATGCTGACAGCCAGCATCGATACGAACAACTTCCTGACAGAAGCACATGCGAAGCTGCGTCCGGTAGAGTCACCGACAGCCGGAATCTTCTTATCCGGTGTCTGCCAGGGACCGAAGGATATTCCGGAAACGGTTGCTCAGGCCGGTGCGGCTGCTGTAAAAGCGATCGGTCTGTTAGCAAAAGACAAGCTGATGACCAACCCGTGTACCGCGCAGTCGGATGTTCTTCTCTGTAACGGATGCTCTGCCTGTGCAAATGTATGTCCGTATGGAGCTATTACATACGAAGAAAAGGAAGTCAACGATCATGGAATTCGTGAGAACCGCCGTGTAGCTGTTGTGAACAGCGCCTTGTGCCAGGGATGCGGTGCATGTACCGTAACCTGTCCGTCCGGTGCAATGGATCTACAGGGATTCTCAAACAGACAGATTATAGCGGAGGTAGATGCAATATGCCGATAGAGAACAAAGAAGAATTTAGACCGAAAATTGTAGCATTTTGCTGTAACTGGTGCAGTTATGCAGGTGCCGACCTTGCAGGAAGCAGCCGTCTGACTTATCCGGCAGATGTGAAGATCATCCGCGTACCATGCTCCTGCCGCGTTAACCCGATGTTCATCCTCAGGGCCTTTGAAAAGGGTGCTGACGGTGTCATTATGTGTGGGTGTCATCCGGGAGACTGTCATTACAGTACCGGCAATTATTATGCGAGAAGACGTATGACGCTGCTGTTCTCTATGCTGGAGTATCTCGGGGTTGAAAACGGACGTACCCGTGTAGAATGGGTGTCAGCAGCAGAGGGTGCGAAATTTTCTGCGACCATGAACGAATTCGTAGAAAAGATCCATTCTCTCGGAAAGAATGTAAGATTGGGGGATTTAAGATGCAGGAACTGATCGCCAGGGCAAAACAATTACTGTCAGATAAAACTGTAGCAAGAGTTCTCGGCTGGAGAGCCGGAGACCTGCCGTATAATCCGGAACCGGCTTACTTTGAGAATGAAGAAGCGCTGCGGGATTTTGTATACAACGGATTCTGCGGAGCAAATTTAAGTAAATATATGATTGAAGCTTCCAAACTGGAAGGAAAGACCCTGGTTTTCCTGAAACCATGCGATACCTACAGTTTTAATCAGCTGCTGAAGGAACACCGCGTGGACAGGGAAAAGGCCTATATCATCGGTGTGGGCTGTAAAGGAAAGCTGGATATCGAGAAGATCAGAAAACAGGGGATCAAGGGAATCGAGCAGATCTTAGGCGCAGAAATGAGTGACAGTGCCGAGGTACTGAACATTCAGACAATCTACGGAGAAAAAAGCTGTGCTTATGCGGATGTAATGCTGGAACGCTGCCATGTGTGCAAAGGAAAAGAACATAAGATCTATGATGAGGTGATCGGCGAATCGAAAGATACAGCAGATGCAGACCGTTTTGAAGAAGTTAAAAAAATAGAGGCAATGAGTCCTGAAGAAAAATTTGCGTTTTTCCAAAATGAACTCAGTAAATGTATCCGCTGCAATGCCTGCAGAAATGTCTGTCCTGCATGCAGCTGCCGCAAATGTGTTTTCGACAGCAATAAATTTGACAGCGCCCAGAAGGCAAATACGGATTCCTTTGAAGAAAAAATGTTCCATATCATTCGTGCCTTCCATGTGGCCGGAAGATGTACGGATTGCGGAGAATGCAGTCGTGTTTGTCCGCAGGGAATACCGCTTCATTTATTTAACAGAAAGTTTATAAAAGATATTAATGAGCTCTATGGAGATTTCCAGGCAGGTGAAGATATCGAAACGAAGGGACCGCTGACCAGCTTTACCTTTGACGATGCGGAACCGAGTATAGTAGGAGAGAGGGGATAATGTATGTATAGAATTGCAAAAGAAAATCTGTCCGCATTATTCCAGAGGATTGCGGAAAACCGGGAACTGTATCTTCCGGTAAAACGTGCCGGTCAGACAAACTTTGCTCCGTGGAGCGAAGAAGCAGAGGTGGATACCGACACCTTAAAAACAGTAAAATCACCGAAGGATGTATTTTTTCCACAGAGTGAAAACCTCTATACGGTAAAAAGAGAAAACAGGAAAATGCAGATTCTGCCGGAAGAACTGAAAAATCAGGACTTTGTTGTGTTTGGCATGAGAGCCTGTGATGTTCAGGGAGTAAAGGTACTGGATCAGGTATTTCTGGCAGACCCGGTGGATACGTTCTATGCTGCGAGAAGAGCACATGGTACGATTGTAGCGATGGCCTGCCATGAGCCGGAAGAATCCTGTTTCTGTAAGGTGTTCGGCATTGACTGTACAGAACCGGCGGCAGATGTGGCAGTCTGGATGGTGGAAAATGAGATGTACTGGAAAGCGCTGACCGAAAAGGGAGAGGCGCTGACAGATGCAGTAAAAGAAATGCTGGACGAATGCGGTGCGGATGAAGAGACAAAGCTGGAAGCGGAAAAAGCCTCCGTACATAGAATTATAGAGAAACTTCCATATATGGATCTGTCTTTAGAGGGATGGAATAAGGATGCCCTCACAGAAAAGTTCAATTCTCCACTCTGGGAAGAGCTTTACAAGCCATGTCTGGCCTGCGGAACCTGTACTTTCGTATGTCCGACCTGTCAGTGTTATGACATCAAGGATTACGATACGGGAAAAGGCGGTGTGAAACGTTATCGCTGCTGGGATTCCTGTATGTATTCAGACTTCACGATGATGGCTCACGGAAATAACCGTACCAGCCAGATGCAGAGATTCCGTCAGAGATTCATGCATAAGCTGGTGTACTATCCGGCCAATAATGACGGCATGTATTCCTGTGTGGGCTGCGGCCGCTGTGTGGAAAAATGCCCTGCATCCTTAAATATCGTGAAAGTAATTAAATCCTTTCAGAATCAGGGAGGTGACCAGTCATGAGTGAATGTACCTGTCATAAAAACTATACGTTAGACACATTGATTCCTCAGGTGGGAATTATTACAGATATCCGTCAGGAGACTCCGGATGTGAAGACCTTTCGGGTAAATGCTCCGGAAGGCGGAAAACTGTTTGAGCATATGCCGGGGCAGTGTGCGATGGTGTGTGTTCCGGGAGTGAGTGAAGGAATGTTTTCCATTACTTCTTCACCGACAAACAAAGAATATCAGGAATTCAGCATTAAAAAATGCGGTATGTTGACAGAATATCTTCATAGTCTGCAGGTGGGCGATGAGATTACCGTGCGGGGACCATACGGGAATTCTTTCCCTGTAGAAACCGAATTAAAAGGAAAGAACCTGTTGTTTATTGCGGGAGGTATCGGGCTCGCACCGCTGCGTTCTGTTATCAATTATGTACTCGACAACAGAGAAAATTACGGGACAGTGGATATCGTCTACGGTTCCCGTTCGGCAGATGACCTGGTGCAGTTAAAGGAGATTCAGGAAGTCTGGATGAAAGCAGGGGGCGTGAATGTGTATCTGACGATTGACCGCGAACAGGAAGGCTGGGACGGACATGTAGGGTTTGTACCAAACTATGTAAAAGAGCTTGGATTTGATACAGATAAGACAGCCCTTGTCTGCGGACCGCCAATCATGATCAAATTTGTGCTGGCAGGCTTAAAAGAACTCGGTTTTTCCAATGAGCAGGTTTATACCACACTGGAACTTCGAATGAAATGCGGCGTGGGAAAATGCGGCCGCTGCAATATCGGATCTAAATATGTGTGCAAGGATGGCCCGGTGTTCCGATTCGATGAAATCGATGAACTGCCTAATGAATACTAGAAAACAGAAAGGATAGGTATAGTTTCATGGAAAATATGGTAAACGTATACTTTTTCGGTAAAAAATACAGTGTGCCGGCAGAACTGACCATTATGACTGCGATGGAATATGCCGGTTATACTCTGAAAAGAGGCTGCGGCTGCCGCCATGGCTTCTGCGGAGCATGTGCAACAATCTACAGGATTAAGGGAAAGAGCGAGTTAAAAACCTGTCTCGCCTGTCAGACACAGGTAGAGGAGGGAATGTATGTGGCAAGTATTCCTTTCTTCCCGACAGACAAGAGAACATATGAAATAAATGAGATCAGACCGGATCAGCAGATCATGATGGAGCTGTATCCGGAAATCTACAGCTGTATCGGCTGCAATGCATGTACAAAGGCATGTACACAGGATTTGAATGTCATGCAGTACATTGCCTATGCACAGAGAGGCGAGTTTGAGAAATGTGCGGAAGAGTCCTTCGACTGCGTAAGCTGCGGCTGCTGTTCCGTAAGATGTCCGGCAGGAATTTCTCATCCGATGGTTGGTCTGCTGGCCAGACGTCTTACAGGAAAATATATTGCACCAGAGACAGAGCACCTGAAAAAGCGTGTGGATGAAATCAATGCGGGGGCATATGATGAACTGATCGAACAGATCATGCAGAAGCCGATTACGGAAATGCAGGAACTTTATAATACAAGAGATATCGAGAAATAAGGAGGGAGAATCATGTTTACACCGGAAATGCTTGAGTCAATCAAAAAGGTAGAAGCAACTCGTGCAGAACGTATGAAAACAGAGCCAAGGCGTATGACGGCGGATGAAAAAGATGCCCTTCTGAAGGCTTATCATCCGGATTACAGAACCGAAGGGTTTACGGAAATCAAGATCGGACCGAATAAAGGACAGAAGGTTCCTACGGAACTGGGACATTTGCTGCATTCTAACAGCCGTCTGTTAAATGCGGACATTGATTTAAATAAAGTGGATTATGATGTGGATGTTCTCGTAATCGGCGGCGGCGGAGCAGGAGCATCAGCAGCAATCGAGGCACACGAAGCAGGAGCCAATGTCATGATCGTGACAAAACTGCGTATCGGAGATGCGAATACAATGATGGCAGAGGGCGGAATCCAGGCTGCTGACAAGGAAAATGATTCACCGGTACAGCATTATCTGGATGCTTTCGGAGGCGGACATTTTGCTGCCAGACCGGAGCTTTTAAAAAGACTGGTTATGGAAGCGCCGGATGCGATTCAGTGGTTGAACAAACTGGGTGTTATGTTCGATAAAGATGCTGACGGAAATATGATAACAACCCACGGCGGCGGAACATCCAGAAAGAGAATGCATGCCTGCAAGGATTACTCCGGTGCAGAGATCATGCGTACACTGCGTGATGAAGTGCTGAACCGAAAGATTCCTGTAGTAGAATTTACTTCTGCTGTGGAGCTTTTAAAGGATGAAAAAGGACAGGCAGCAGGTGCGGTTCTTTTAAATATGGAAACGGATGATTACATGGTTGCGAGAGCAAAAACAGTGATCATCGCAACCGGCGGAGCAGGCCGCCTGCATTATCAGAATTTCCCGACATCCAATCACTACGGAGCAACAGCGGATGGCCTTATTCTGGGATATCGTGCGGGTGCACCGCTTCTTTATCAGGATACCATTCAGTACCATCCGACAGGTGTTGCGTTCCCGTCTCAGATTTTCGGAGCACTTGTAACGGAAAAGGTTCGTTCTCTCGGTGCCATGCTGGTCAATGTGGATGGAGAAGCATTCATGCATCCGCTGGAAACAAGAGATGTATCTGCCGCTTCCATTATCCGTGAATGCTCTGACCGCGGAAAAGGAGTAACGACCCCGTTGGGCAGCGGTGTATGGCTGGATACTCCGATGATCGAGATGATCGGCGGAGAAGGTACGATTGAAAAACGTATTCCGGCAATGCTTCGTATGTACATGAATTATGGTATTGATATGAGAAAACAGCCGATTTTAGTATATCCGACCCTTCATTATCAGAATGGCGGTCTGGAAATCGGCGGAGACGGTTTTACAAAAGCAATTGACAACCTTCTCGTGGCAGGTGAGGCTGTAGGAGGTATCCATGGAAGAAACCGTTTGATGGGAAATTCTCTTCTTGATATTATTGTATTCGGAAGAAATGCGGGAAAAGCAGCTGCTGCAAAAGCGGCAGACGTTGAACTTGGAGCTTTAAGCCTGAAACATATTGAGGATTATGCAAGAGAGCTTGAGCAGGCAGATCTGCATACAGGAGATGTATCTCCGCTGCTGCTTCCGAAATATGCCCGCCATGAAAGATAAGGAGGAATCTTCTATGCGTGAAATCAATGTCAGCCAGATTACAGACGTTGTAGAAAGACTTTGTATTGCCGCAAATGAACATTTACCGGAAGATGTCAAATGCGCGATCAGAGACTGCAGAGCCTGTGAAGATTGGGAAGTTGCCCAGGGAGTTCTGGACAAAATTATCGAAAATTTCGAAATTGCAGATGCAAATAATGTGCCGATCTGTCAGGATACCGGTATGGCATGTGTATTCCTGGAGATCGGTCAGGACGTACATATTACAGGCGGCAATCTGACGGATGCGGTCAATGAAGGCGTCAGAAGAGGCTATGACAGGGGGTATCTTAGAAAATCTGTCGTGGCAGATCCGGTGAGAAGAGGAAATACAGGCGATAATACACCTGCAATGCTCTATACGGAAATCGTTCCGGGAGAAGAAATCAAAGTAACTGTGGGTCCAAAGGGCTTCGGAAGTGAAAATATGAGTGCGATCCGTATGTTCAAGCCATCCGCGGGACTTCAGGGAATTAAGGATTTTATTCTGGAAACCGTAGAAACGGCAGGACCGAATCCATGCCCTCCGATGGTGGTAGGCGTCGGTATCGGGGGAACCTTTGACAAGGCGGCCCTTCTTGCAAAGAAAGCGCTGATGAGACCGCTGGATACTTCCAATCCGGATCCGTTCTATGCTGATCTGGAAAAGGAAATGCTGCAGAAAATTAATGAGCTCGGCATCGGACCTCAGGGATTTGGCGGAAAAACTACAGCCATCGGACTTAACATTGAGACACTGCCGACCCACATTGCGGGTATGCCATGTGCGATCAATATTAACTGCCATGTGACCCGTCACAAATCGGAGGTGATTTAAATGGAAAGACATATTACCTTACCTTTAACGGAGGAGCTGGCCAAGACACTTCATGCAGGAGATTCTGTATATCTGACAGGAACGATCTATACGTCCAGAGATGCGGGACATAAGAGAATGTGTGAAGCTCTTGCAAGAGGAGAGCAGCTTCCGTTTGATCCGACAGATGCAACGATTTATTATGTGGGACCGACTCCGGCGAAGCCGGGACAGGTCATCGGTTCCGCAGGACCAACGACCAGCGGCCGTATGGATGCCTATGCACCGACCATGATGAGCGTAGGTGCCAGAGGAATGATCGGAAAAGGTGCGAGACTGCCTGAAGTGGTAGAGGCTATGAAGAAATACTCAGGTGTATATTTCGGAGCCATCGGAGGAGCAGGTGCCCTTCTTGCGAAATGTATAAAAAAATGCGAGCTGATTGCATATGAAGATCTGGGTGCAGAGGCTTTAAGAAAATTATATGTTGAGGATATGCCGTTGGTTGTGATTATCGACAGTGAAGGCAACAATCTGTATGAAAACGGACGTGCCGCATATCTGAAGCAGCAGAAATAAACAATAGGTTTGACAGATTGGAGAGAAAACGATGACAGATTTTTTAGAAGCGTTGATGATACTTTGTTTTGGGCTTTCCTGGCCGATTTCCATCCGCAAGTCCTGGGTTTCTAGAACGGCGAAGGGCAAGAGTCTTTTCTTTGAATTTTTTATATGGATCGGATATATTTTCGGTATTACCCGTAAGATTCTGCTGTGGCAGGCCGGAGCAGGCGGCTGGCTGTTTTATCTTGGCTGGTTCTTCTATGTGTTGAATCTCGTGGAAATTACAATCGATATGCTGCTGTATTTCAGAAATGTGAAGCTGGATAAGGAACGCGAAGGCAGGTAGAAAAAGAAAACGGTAATCGGCGTCAGGCTGATTACCGTTTTTTTGGGAATGCTTCAATTGTATCCCCCATGGAGGCTTGTGAAAAAAATAACTTTCTGATACCTTTATACATATCAGAAAACGAACTCAGGGAGGAATCAATGATGAAGAAAAAAATCCTCAATATGCTTCTGGCAGCAGCTATGACAGCAGCACTGGCAGCCGGCTGCGGCAATAAAAAAAATGCAGAATCATCGGTGAATCAGGATGATGCAGCAGAGTCTGTGGTAAATACAGAAACAGCGGATAACGAAACACTTGTCTACGGCAGCGGTGACTATACAAGAATCAATCCTGCGATGGATGAGCATGGTGAGATCAATATTTTAATCTTTAATGGCCTCACCGCGCATGACGGTGAGAATCAGGTAGTTCCTGCACTTGCAAAAAGCTGGGAATTTGATGAAGCGGACTGTACTTATCTGTTCCATCTGGAAGAAGATGTGAGATGGCATGACGGTGAGCCGTTTACAGCGGAAGATGTGAAGTTTACGATTGAGGCGATTCAGGATCCGGACAACGGTTCCGAAAACGCACCGAACTATGAAGATGTAGAAGAAATTACAGTGATTGATGAACATACGATCTCATTCAGGCTTTCAGCTCCGAATGTGGCATTTCTGGACTATATGACAATGGCGGTTCTTCCGAAGCACCTTCTGGAGGGGGAGGATATGCAGACATCTGCGTACTTCAGAAATCCTGTAGGAACCGGTCCGTATAAACTGGCTTCCTGGGATGAAGGACAGGCGATTACACTGGTTAAGAATGAAGAATACTTCAGAGGAGAACCGGAAATTGATACGATTATATTCAAGATCGTAACAGATGATAATGCAAAAGCACTGCAGTTAAAATCCGGAGAACTGGATCTGGCTCTTCTGACTCCGAAGGACGCGGCTGCATTTGCAGATCATGAAGACTACACATGCTACGATATGAAGACTTCTGACTACAGAGGAATTCTGTTTAACTTCCGGAATGAATACTGGCAGGACAACAGAGACCTCATACCGGCGGTATGCTACGGTATCGACAGAGAAGCGATCATCAATGCGGTGCTTCTCGGACAGGGAATGCCGGCCTACGGTCCTTTGCAGAGAAATATTTATAACAACGAAGACGTAGAACATTATGACTATAGCCCTGAAAAAGCAAAAGAAGTGCTTGAAAATGCAGGATGTGAAATGGGTGAAGACGGATTCTATTACAGAAACGGCGAAAAGATCGGATTTGTGATCAGTGTCGGTGCAGGTGATCAGGTCCGTGTTGATATTGCTCAGATTGCAGCACAGCAGCTTCAGCAGATCGGTATGGATGTCACGGTCGAAATCCCGGCAAAGGCTGACTGGGGCGGACAGATGGCATACCTGATCGGATGGGGAAGTCCGTTCGATGCGGATGATCATACCTATAAGGTATTCGGTACAGACAAGGGTGCAAACTATTCCGGTTACTCTAATGAAAAGGTAGATCGGTATCTGACAGAGGCACGTCAGTCGGATGATCCTCAGGTTCGTGCGGAGGCATATGATAAATTCCAGGAAGAGCTTGCCGATGATCCGGCTTATGCATTCATCTGCTATATCGATGCCAATTATGTTGCAGATGCAGATATTCAGGGAATTGATCCGGATACGGTCATGGGACACCATGGAGTGGGAATTTTCTGGAATGTAGCAGAATGGACAATCACTGAATAATATGTATAATGTTATGAGGGGTCTTCGGCCCCTCATATTTACAGAAGAGGTTTAAAAATGGAAAAGCTTTTGGAAGTAAAAAACTTATCGGTCAGTTTTCAAAGTGATGCGGGAGAAGTACAGGCTGTCAGAGATGTATCCTTTGACTTGAAAAGGGGAGAAGTTCTGGCGATCGTAGGTGAATCCGGCTGCGGAAAGAGCGTACTCTGTAAAACGATCATGAAGCTGCTTCCGCAGAGTGCGCAGATCGTGAGCGGAAATATTCTGATTCACGGACAGGATACGATCCGGTATACGGAACGGGATATGCAGAAACTCAGAGGAAAGCTGTTTTCCATGATTTTTCAGGATCCGATGACTTCATTAAATCCCACGATCAAAATCGGACATCAGATTGCAGAGGCAATTCTGGTACATCATAAAAAGCTTTCGAAAGACCAGGTTTATCAAAGAGTGATTGAACTGATGGAGCTGGTCGGAATAGACCGGCCGGAAGAACGATACCATTTATATCCTTATAATTTTTCGGGAGGGATGCGTCAGAGAAGTGTGATGGCCATTGCATTGGCATCCGATCCGGAGATTTTATTTGCGGATGAACCGACAACCGCACTGGATGTTACGATTCAGGCACAGATCCTGGATCTGCTTCGTGACATCCAGAAAAAGCTCGGAACAGCTACGATTTTAGTGTCACATGATCTGGGAGTGGTAGCTCGTGTGGCGGATCGGGTAGCAGTCATGTATGCCGGCAAAATTGTAGAGATCGGTACGGCAGAAGAGGTGTATTATGATCCGAGACATCCGTATACCTGGGGACTCATGCAGTCTCTGCCTGCATTTTCAAAAGGAAAAGAGTCTTTATATACAATTCCGGGGATGCCGCCGACGCTGGTAAATCCTCCGAAAGGAGATGCGTTTGCCTGCCGCAATGAATATGCACTTGGAATTGACTATGAAGAAATGCCGCCGATGTTTCGGATTACGGATACTCATTATGCGGCAACCTGGCTTCTGGACGAGAGAGCACCGAAGGTAATACCGCCGATAGGAGGAAAATTGTTTGAACAGAGAAATTTTAGTTGATGTTAAAGATCTGACACATCAGTTTCATCTTACGAAAAAAGCGGTAATCCGTGCGGTGGATCACGTTTCCTTTCAAATCTATAAAGGAGAGATCTTCGGGCTCGTAGGTGAATCGGGATCCGGAAAATCTACGGTCGCCAGATGCCTGATGAATATTTACCGGCCCTCTTCGGGAGAAATTTACTATCAGGGCATTAATGTGTGCAGCAGGAAAGAATTTGCGGCCAATAAAAAGATGCTGCAGACCAGGCGGCAGCTGATCTTTCAGGATTCGGGATCCAGCCTGAATCAGAGAATGAAGGCTGTGGATATCATCACGGAGCCATTGAAAATCAACCATATGACGACGCCTCGTAAAAGCTATCGGGAAGAAGCGAGGTTTCAGATGCACTATGTAGGGCTGGACGAAAGCTTTCTGGACAGATATCCTTCGGAATTATCCGGAGGCCAGAGACAGCGGATTTCCATTGCCAGAGCACTGAGTATGGAACCGGAATTTCTGGTAGCCGATGAGCCGGTGGCATCTCTGGATGTGTCCATACAGGCCCAGGTGATCAATCTGTTTAAGCATTTACAGGAAGAACATGGTTTTACATTTCTGTTTATTGCCCATGATCTTGCGATGGTAGAATATCTCTGCGACAGAGTCGGTGTGATGTATCACGGAAAACTGGTAGAAGTGGCACCATCGGAGGAATTGTTTTCCAATCCTCAGCATGGCTATACAAAAACACTTCTTTCGGCAATACCGGTACCTGATCCGGTCAGGGAACGCGCAAGAGTACTGAAGATTTATGATGAATCAGATTTTGGCGACGGTGTGATGACGGAAGTTTCTCCGGGGCATTTTGTGTTGAAACCGTTTGGAAAGGGAGAAAAAGAACATGGTAAAGCATAATCCTTTCTTATATTATGGTAAAAAGGTACTGATTTTTTTTCTAAGTGTCTTTCTTTTGTCTGTAATCGTGTTTTATGTGGCAAGAAAGGCCCCGGGAGATCCGCTGGTGTCTTACTACGGTGAACGTGCGGAGAAGATGAGCCCGGAAGAAAGGGAATGGGCAATGGAAAAGCTGGGGCTGAATGAGCCGATTCCTGTCCAGTATCTGAGGTGGGCAGAAAATGCTCTGCATGGAAATTTCGGGATTTCCTTTAAATATAAACAGGATGTCATGGATGTGATCAGCGGCCGGATCTCCAATACACTGGTACTCGGAGGAATCGGATTTGTTTTTATTTTCATATTTGCGCTTTTGCTGGGAGTTTTGTGCGCATGGTACGAAGAACGGTGGCCGGATAAGATCATTTGTAAGATCGGGACGATTACCAGCTGTATTCCGGATTTCTGGTTTTCTCTTGTACTGATTCTGATTTTTGCAGTATATCTGCGTGTGCTGCCAAGCAGCGGAGCCTATACCATCGGAAAAGAGCAGGATTTTGCAGATAGAGCACTGCACCTGATGATGCCGCTTACTGTTGTTACGATAGAACATCTCTGGTATTACGCCTACATGATCAGAAACAAGATCTTAGAGGAAGTCAGGGCGGACTATGTGCTTCTGGCGAAAGCAAAAGGTCTGAATAAAAGAAGTGTGATGTTTCGGCATTGCCTCAGAAATATTATGCCTGCATATCTCAGTATTATGGCAATTGCAGTTCCGCACATTCTCGGCGGTACCTATATTGTGGAAACGGTATTTTCCTATCCGGGCATCGGAACCCTTTCCTATGAGAGTGCCAGATATCATGACTATAATCTGCTGATGGTCATATGTATGATGTCGGGAATTCTGGTGATTTTCTTCAATATGCTCAGCCAGATCATCAATGAGCACATTGATCCGAGGGTAAAGGCGAATGATGTTCCGGAAACATCGGAGGTGACAAACTTATAATGGAATCAGGATTTGAAATCGTAGGATCTCGTCCGGTACAGGAATGCCTGCCGGTCAGGAAAACAAAATGGCATCAGGGAAAACCGATCCTGTCAGTGATGATTCTGTCAGTCATTGCAGCGGGCTGTCTGTTCGCAGAGGCATTTATGACAAAAGATCCCACATTTATGGATCTTCTCAATTATAATACGGCACCAAACCGCGAGTTCCTGTTCGGTACCGACACGATGGGACGGGATATCTTTTCCATGATCTGGTATGGGGGAAGAATCTCATTGTTCATCGGTGTACTTTCCACTGTGCTTTCCACGCTGATCGCCATACTCGTCGGCTCAGTCAGCGGTGCGGCATCACAGTGGCTGGATAATCTGATCATGAGATTTACGGAGATTTTTCTGAGTATACCAAACCTCCTGCTTGTGATCCTGCTGCAGGCGATGATGGGAAAAGCCAACGTGGTCAGTCTGTCCGTCGTGATCGGTCTGACAAGCTGGACAGGTATTGCAAAAGTAGTCAGGACAGAGGTGAGACAGATTCGCAACAGTGAATATGTCATTGCGTCAAAATGCATGGGCGGAAGCTTTTTCCACATTCTCTGGAAGCATCTGGCTCCGAATTTTATTTCGTCAATTATGTTTATGGTGATTATGAATGTACGATCAGCGATCATTTCAGAATCGACATTAAGCTTTATGGGGATTGGACTGCCGATCGAAATCATTTCCTGGGGAAGTATGCTGTCACTCTCTGAAAAAGCCCTGCTGACAAACTCCTGGTGGATTATTTTAATACCGGGTATTTTTATGATAACCACACTGATGTGCCTTACCAATATCGGAAACTATCTGAGAAAGAATGCAAACCGAAAAGAAAGAAATTTATGATCAGAAAACATACAGGTGTCAAGAAAAAATACTTGACACCTTCTTTCTGCTGTAGTAATATGCTTTAGGAAGCTTGAAAGAAGTGGGTGCATACACGTGGAAGAACTACTGAAGCAGGCACTTCTCTATGATTTTTACGGAGAATTGCTGACGGAACATCAGAAAGAAATTTATGAAGAAGTTGTTTTGGAAGACTGTTCTTTGAGTGAAGTGGCAGAGGCTCACGGAATCAGCCGGCAGGGTGTTCATGACCTGATCAAAAGATGTCAGAAGATGCTGGAGGGTTATGAAGATAAACTGAAGCTCGTGGAGAAGTTCTGTGCGATCAAAAAGAATGTGGAACAGATCGGTCTGCTGACCGGAAGAGTTTCGGAAGATCCGCAGAGACAGCTGCAGGAGATCAGTAGGCTCGCGACAGAAATTATAGAGGAATTGTAATTCATGGCATTTGAAAGTTTAGCAGATAAATTACAAAATGTATTTAAAAATTTGAGAAGCAAGGGTCGTCTGACAGAAGAGGATGTAAAAGCTGCTTTAAAAGAAGTCAAGCTCGCACTTCTGGAAGCCGATGTCAATTTTAAAGTTGTGAAACAGTTTATCAGATCCGTACAGGAAAGAGCGGTTGGCGAAGAAGTATTAAACAGCCTGACGCCGGGACAGATGGTAATCAAGATCGTACATGAGGAACTCATTCGTCTCATGGGATCGGATACAACGGAACTGAAATTAAAACCTTCCAATGAGATTACAGTCATTATGATGATGGGTCTTCAGGGAGCAGGTAAGACGACAACAGCGGCAAAACTTGCCGGAAAATTAAAAATCAAAAGCAAATGGAAACCATTGCTGGTGGCATGTGATGTTTACCGTCCGGCAGCGATTAAACAGCTGCAGGTGAACGGGGAAAAACAGGGTGTGGATGTCTTTACGATGGGAGACGGACACAATCCGGTCAATATTGCAAAAGCTGCTTATGAGCATGCGAAGAGCAAAGGCTATCAGGTAATGATTCTCGATACCGCAGGCCGTCTGCAGATCGATGAGAGCATGATGGAAGAACTGCAGAACATCAAAAAAGAAGTGCAGGTTGACCAGAGTATTCTTGTTGTCGACGGTATGACAGGTCAGGAAGCGGTGAATGTAGCAAGTACATTTGAAGAGAAGGTTGGTATTGACGGTGTCATCCTGACAAAGATGGATGGCGATTCCCGAGGAGGTGCGGCACTTTCTATTCGCGCAGTTACGGGAAAACCGATTTTATACATTGGTATGGGCGAGAAGCTCTCTGATCTGGAGCAGTTTTATCCGGATAGGATGGCCTCACGGATTCTTGGAATGGGAGATGTCCTTACCTTAATTGAAAAAGCATCAGAAGAAGTTGACATGGAAAAGTCAAAACAGATGATGGAGAACATGAAAAAGAACCAGTTCGGATTTGATGATTACCTGGAAAGTATGAATCAGATGAAGAAAATGGGTGGAATCTCCAGTATCTTAAGTATGATGCCGGGTATGGGAAGTCAGATGAAACAGCTGGAGGATGCCATTGATGAAAAGAAAATGGCCAGAATCGAAGCAATCATCCTTTCCATGACACCAAAGGAAAGAAGAAATCCTGATATCTTAAATCCATCCAGAAAACGCAGAATTGCAAAGGGTGCCGGTGTGGATATCAGTGAAGTGAACAGACTGGTGAAACAGTTTGAACAGAGCAGAAAGTTCATGAAACAGATGCCCGGTATGATGGGCGGCAAACGTGGTAAAAGAGGAATGTTTGGAAAGCTTCCTTTTTAACAATATTATAATGAATATATTTTTATGAGGTGAAAAAAATGGCAGTAAAAATCAGATTAAGAAGAATGGGACAGAAAAAAGCTCCTTTCTACAGAATTATCGTAGCAGATTCTAAATCTCCGAGAGACGGAAGATTCATCGAAGAAATCGGAACCTATGATCCGAACACAGACCCAAGCACATTCAATGTGGACGTTGAAGCTGCTAAAAAATGGTTAGCAAACGGTGCTCAGCCAACAGAGGTTGTTGGAAAAATCTTCAAATTAGCTGGTATTGAAAAATAAGTAACAGCTTATTTGGAAACAGCCCGCTTGGAGGTGGAGTAATGAAAGCTTTAGTAGAAGTGATCGCAAAAGCACTTGTAGAAAATCCGGATGAAGTTGTTGTTACAGAGACTGAAAAGGAACGAGTAATCGTTGTGGAACTTCGCGTGGCTCCATCTGATATGGGAAAAGTTATCGGAAAGTCAGGAAGAATTGCGAAGGCAATCCGTTCGGTAGTAAAAGCAGCATCTTCTAAATACGACAAAAAAGTTGTTGTGGATATTATGCAGTAAATTAAAACGAGCAGCCAGACTGCTCGTTTTTTCATAAGGAGAACTGATGGAACAGCGATTGAGAGTAGGTGTGATCTCCTCAACTCATGGTGTCAGAGGAGAAGTGAAGGTTTATCCGACAACGGATGATCCGGAACGTTTTAAGAAATTGAAAAAAGTCCTGCTGGATACAGGAAGAGAGTATCTGGAACTGGAAATTTCAGGAGTGAAATTCTTTAAAAATCAGGTGATTCTGAAATTCAAGGGAGTTGATAACATCAATGACATTGAAAAGTATAAAGGCAAAGATCTTCTGATCCGCAGAGAAGATGCCGTAGAACTGGAAGAAAACGAAAACTACGTGGCCGATCTGATCGATCTGCGCGTTGTGACGGAGGACGGACAGGAGCTGGGGACCCTGACTGAAGTTATGGAAACCGGTGCCAACGATGTTTATGTAGTTACATCAAAAGACGGAAAAGAAATTTTACTTCCGGCGATCAGAGACTGCATTCTGGACGTGGATCTGGATGAGGAAGTAATGACCGTGCATCTGATGCCCGGACTTTTGGATGAGTGAAAGAGGACAGATTATGAATTTTCATGTTTTAACATTATTTCCGGAAATGGTAATGCATGGATTAAACACCAGCATTACGGGAAGAGCTGTGAAAAACGGGCTTCTGAAGATCGAAGCTGTCAATATCCGGGATTATGCGAACAATAAACACGGACAGGTGGATGATTATGTCTATGGGGGCGGTGCGGGACTGCTGATGCAGGCTGCCCCGATTTACAGAGCATATGAAGCAATCTGCGAAAAAATCAAGAAGAAACCGAGAGTGATCTATCTGACTCCTCAGGGAAATGTTTTTAATCAGAATTATGCGAGGGAATTTGCACAGGAAGAGGATCTGATTTTTCTCTGCGGCCATTATGAAGGTGTGGATGAGCGTGTTCTGGAGGAAATCGTTACGGACTATATGTCGATCGGTGATTATGTGCTGACCGGAGGTGAACTGCCGTCCATGGTTATGATCGATGCGATCAGCAGACTTGTTCCCGGAGTTCTCAATAATCAGGGTTCCGCAGAGGTGGAGTCATTTCATGACAATCTGCTGGAATATCCGCAGTATACCAGGCCGGAAGAGTGGAATGGGAAAAAGGTACCTCCGGTACTTTTGTCAGGACATCATGTGAATGTGGAAAAATGGAGAAGAGAGCAGTCGCTGCTTCGTACATGGGAGCGCAGGCCTGATCTTCTGGAACATGCAAATTTATCAGAAAGCGATAAAAAATACTTGCAAAGCCTGGAAAAAGATGATAATATATAATACGTTGTGAGCAGAAGAGATGGTCCTCTGTTACGAGTGATTCCAGAGTGGTTTCATGTGAAGTATTAAGAACATCCGAATAGAAGGAGGAACACACAATGAACGAAATCATTAAAAGTATTGAAGCAGCTCAGGTGAAAGCTGAAATTCCGGTATTCCATGTAGGAGATACAGTTAAGGTTTACGGAAAAATCAAAGAAGGTAACCGCGAACGTATTCAGGTATTTGAAGGCGTTGTATTAAAAAGACAGAATGGCGGAGCAAGAGAAACTTTCACAGTCAGAAAATCATCTAACGGTGTTGGCGTAGAAAAAACTTGGCCATTACATTCTCCGAATGTAGAGAAAATCGAAGTTGTTCGTTACGGTAAAGTAAGACGTGCGAAACTGAACTACTTAAGAGACCGTGTAGGTAAAGCTGCAAAGGTAAAAGAATTAGTAAAATAATGATTGACCGGGGGACAAATACGAAGGTATGTGTCCCCATTTTTCATTGAGGAGATATCATGGCAGGGTTAAGTTTTCGTAAGAGAAAGCGCAGAATTCCTTATCATGCATTGAAAGAAGGAGTTTTCTGGGTTGCAGAAGCAGCACTTGCATTTGCATTTGCATGCATTCTTGTAGTAAATTTCGGAATGATGATCAGCAATGTGGGGCAATCCATGGAACCGCTTCTGGGAAGCGGGGATAAAGTGCTTGCAAATAAACTGATTTACGGTCTGAGGGAACCGCAGCGGGGGGATCTCGTTGTATTTAAACCAAACGGAAATGAAAATTCACATTATTATATCAAACGTGTGATCGCGCTGCCGGGGGAAACGGTACAGATCATTGACGGTTTTGTATATATTGACGGAGAAGTTTTCATTGAAGATATTAAGACAGAACAGATGGAATATGCCGGTGTCGCAGAAGAGGCGCTTACCCTGGAGAAGGATGAATATTTTGTCCTTGGAGATAATCGAAACGCCAGTGAGGACAGCCGGAATGCAGAAATCGGTAATGTAAAAGAAGAAGATATTACAGCCAGGGCGTGGTTTGTGATTTCGCCATGGAGTAATTTCGGGTTTATCAGGTAGAGGAGGAAACACTATGCAGGTTCAGTGGTATCCTGGTCATATGACAAAGGCCAAACGAATGATGCAGGAAAACATCAAACTGATCGATCTGGTAATCGAGCTTGTGGATGCGAGAATTCCGCTGTCCAGCCGTAATCCGGATATCGATGAACTGGGAAAAAATAAGTTTCGGCTGATTCTTTTGAATAAAGCAGATCTTGCGAGCGAAAAAGGCAATGCACAGTGGACAGCTTATTTTGAAGAAAAAGGTTATTTTACGGTAAAAGTAAATTCCAGAAGCGGCGCGGGAATGAAACAGATTTCGGCTGCCATTATGGAAGCCTGTAAGGAAAAAATTGAAAGAGACAGAAAACGCGGTATCTTAAACCGTCCGATCCGGGCGATGGTTGTGGGGATTCCGAATGTGGGTAAGTCTACATTTATTAACAGCTTTGCGGGAAGAGCCTGTGCGAAAACAGGAAATAAACCGGGGGTTACAAAGGGCGCACAGTGGATACGCCTGAATAAACAGGTGGAGCTTCTGGATACACCGGGAATCTTATGGCCGAAGTTTGAAGATCAGAATGTGGGTCTCAAGCTGGCCATGATCGGTTCTGTAAATGATGAAATTCTTCATATGGATGAACTGGCAGCAGAACTGATCCGATTATTGGAGAGACTGTTTCCGGAAGTGCTGAAGGAGCGTTATCAGCTGGAAGCGTTGGGTGATCCGGCAAAAGTTCTGGAAGGAATTGCGAAAAACAGAGCCTGCCTTCTCAAGGGCAGTGAGCTGGATATCATGAAAGCTTCAGGAATTTTACTGGATGATTTCAGAAGCGGAAAACTTGGCAAACTGACTCTTGAATTTCCGCAGGATAATGGGTAAGATAGGGCTAGGTGATTGGAGATAAAAACGACTATGAAAAAAGAAGTGTTTGAAGAAAAAGATTTTGAAAAAGAAACCTCCTGGAAAAAAGAAGTCCTGAGCATGGGAATCTACATTCTGGCAGTATTCTGTCTGACATTTGTGTTTGTACATTTTGTGGCACAGAGAACACAGGTAAGCGGAAGCTCCATGAATCCGACACTGGAACATGGGGATAATCTGATTGTAAATAAGCTGAGTTATCGTTTTTCGGATCCGGAAAGGTTCGATATTATTGTATTCCCTTTTAAGCATGAGGAAAATACCTATTATATCAAACGTGTCATCGGACTTCCGGGAGAGACCGTGCAGATTGAGCAGGGAAAGATTTATATTGACGGAGAAATACTGGAAGAATCTTACGGAAAAGAAGTGATGAACTGGTCCGGTTCTGCCGAAGACCCGATCGAGCTTGGAGAAGATGAATATTTTGTACTGGGCGATAATCGGAATAACAGCAGCGACAGCCGCGATCCGAGTGTAGGTCTGATCAAAAGAGAAGATATTGTCGGAAAAGCCGGTATCAGGATCTGGCCGTTGTCGAAATTCGGAGTGTTAAAGCATCAGTAGGTTCGGGTTATGACGAAAAAAGAAGAACGTGAATTAAAAAAACTGGAGAAACTGGAAAAAGAACGTGCCCGTATTGAGACGATGAAAGTCTATGAAAGAGAATACGAGCGTGCGGGATGGATCTGCGGGATCGATGAAGTGGGACGAGGTCCTTTGTGCGGTCCTGTGGTAGCAGCAGCGGTGATTCTGCCGAGAGACTGCCAGATTCTGTACCTGAATGACTCCAAGAAGTTATCTGAAAAGAAACGGGAAGAGCTCTATGATGTGATCATGGAACAGGCGGTTGCCGTCGGACTTGGAATGGCAGGCCCGGAAAGAATTGACGAGATCAATATTCTTCAGGCGACCTATGAGGCGATACGCATGGCGATTTCCGATTTAAAAGTGACACCGGCAATTCTTTTGAATGATGCTGTGACGATTCCGGGGGTGGATATTCCGCAGGTTCCGATTATCAAAGGAGATGCAAAGAGTGTATCCATTGCGGCAGCAAGTATTGTTGCCAAGGTGACGAGAGACCGTATGATGGCAGAATATGACAGGATGTATCCGGGGTATGATTTTGCATCCAATAAGGGCTATGGTACAAAGGTACATATGGAAGCGTTAAGAACGATCGGTCCCTGTGAAATTCATAGAAAAACATTTATTAAAGGCTGCTGTGGCTGATACCATGGCAGTTTGGTTTATAGAGAGGTATTATGCAGAATAACCGTAAGGTCGGAGAAATATATGAATTACTGGCGGTCCGTAAGCTGGAAGAATGCGGATATGAGATTCTGGAAAAGAATTTTCGATGTCGTCAGGGTGAAATTGATGTGATCGCAAAGCATCGGGAAACCCTGGTATTTATTGAGGTCAAATATCGAAAAAATGCTTCCAGGGGATATGCGGCAGAAGCGGTAACGTTCAGAAAACAGAATAAGATCTGCCGTACGGCGGATTATTACCTGAACACACATTTTCGTCATATACCCATGTGCAGATTTGATGTGGTTGCGATTGACGGAGAAAAGATTACGATTTATGAAAATGCATTTGAATATATCCCGGGAGGATACAGATAGATGATGGAAGCAATGAAGGAAATGAATTGGGTAATCAAGAAACAGAAGAGCACGCTGCATTTAAGAGAAAAATTTGAGGTACCGTTTTTTCAGTTTGAACATCTGGAAAAAAGCGGGGCGGTCATTCATGGCTTTTCGACACGGATGGGAGGTGTCAGCCGGGGGGACTGTGCCACGATGAATTTAAGCTTCGAACGGGAAGATGATGAGCATTCTGTCAGGACAAACTACGAGCTTCTTGCGGCAGCGATTGGCTTTTCGACGGATTCTCTGGTGTTTTCCCGACAGACACATACTGCAAATGTCCGTGTTGTGACAGAAGATGACAGGGGAAAGGGATTCCTGTATCCGAGAGATTACACGGATGTGGATGGCCTGATCACGAATGTTCCCGGGATTACACTGGCGACTTTTTATGCGGACTGTGTACCGTTGTTTCTTGCAGATCCGGTCACAAAAGTCATCGGACTCTCCCATTCCGGATGGAAGGGGACGGTCGAAAAGATAGGAAGGGTCACAGTTGAAAAGATGCAGGAAGTCTATGGATCAGATCCAAAAGACATTCTGGCTGCAATCGGACCTTCGATCTGTCAGTCCTGCTATGAAGTCAGCGAGGATGTCATCGAACAGTTTCGTCAGGCGTTTTCGGAAGAACTCTGGCCGGAATTGTTCTATGCAAAGGGAAACGGAAAATATCAGCTGAATCTGTGGCGTGCCAATGAACGGATCTTTGAAGAGGCGGGAATTCTAAAAGAGCATCTCTCCACGACAAACATCTGTACCTGCTGTAATCCGGGATACCTGTTTTCACATCGTGCTTCTAAGGGCAGGCGCGGAAATCTGGGGGCATTCCTGCAACTGAAACCATAAAATAAAAGAAGCGCTGTTCTTGAGTCTGAAATAAGAACAGCGCTTTTTGCGCAGGCTGATGAAAAACTATTTTTGTTTTTCTCTCATATGTTTTTTGATCGCCTGAAAACTTTCTCTGCTGAGTATGTGTTCAATACGGCAGGCATCTTCCGCTGCAATGTCCGCGGAAACGCCAAGAGAAACAAGCATGTCTGTCAGTACGGTATGCCTTTCATAAATGGCATCTGCTGCAGCCTTCCCGGTCTCCGTCAGTGTGATGAAGCCGGCATCGCTTACAGAGATTAATTCTTTTTCGCGTAAGTTTTTCATGGCAACGCTGACGCTTGGTTTTTTATAATTTAATTCGTTGGCTATATCTACGGAACGAACGACAGGGAGTTTTTTGCTTAAGATCAGTATTGTTTCGAGATAGTTTTCTGCAGATTCATTGTTTTTCATATCGAACCTCTTTCATCGTGATTTGGAA
>JBJEMI010000046.1:0-2126 GCA_051879615.1 Lachnospiraceae bacterium | reverse complement strand
CAGGGCAGGATGCCGGATAACGTCCGGTGGAGGCGACTCCAAGGATAGTGCAACAGAAATATACCGCCGGCTTTGCCGGTAAGGTTGGAAGGGCAGTGTAAGAGACTACCGCCCGCAGGGTAACCTGCGGGGCATATGTAAACCCCATCCGAAGCAAGACCGAAAAGAAACATACGGTGGCCCGCCGGTTTCAGGTTGGTCGCTTGAACCTGCCGGTAACGGCAGGTCTAGATAGATGAACATCCAATGACGTAACCCGGCTTATCGTCCTGCTCATAATTGTATTGAATTACGCAGAAAATAAAAGATAAGATAAACAGAGGAGATTGTTATGAGTAAAGTCAGAACAAGATTTGCACCAAGCCCGACAGGCAGAATGCATGTCGGAAATTTAAGAACAGCGCTCTATGCATTCCTGATCGCAAAGCATGAAGGCGGAGATTTCCTCCTTCGTATCGAAGATACAGACCAGGAACGATATGTAGAAGGTGCAGTGGATATTATTTACCGCACCATGGAAAAAACAGGACTCATTCATGATGAAGGCCCTGACAAAGACGGCGGAGTAGGACCGTATGTCCAGAGTGAACGTCAGGCATCCGGAATCTATCTGGAATATGCCCAAAAACTGGTGGAAAAAGGAGAAGCATATTACTGCTTCTGCGATAAGGAGCGTCTGGAAGGACTCAAACAGGAAGTGGCAGGTAAAGAAATTACGATTTATGATAAGCATTGCCTCTCTCTGAGCAAAGAAGAAGTAGAAGCAAATCTTGCCGCAGGAAAGCCATACGTGATCAGACAGAATAATCCTCAGACAGGGACAACCACATTCCATGATGAAATTTATGGAGATATTACGGTGGACAATTCTGAACTGGATGACATGATTCTGATCAAATCCGACGGATATCCTACGTACAACTTCGCAAACGTCGTAGATGACCATCTGATGGGCATCACACATGTTGTACGCGGAAATGAATATCTTTCATCTTCGCCGAAATACAATCGTCTCTATGAAGCATTTGGATGGGAAGTGCCGGTTTATGTGCACTGTCCGCTGATTACAGATGAAACACATAAGAAATTATCCAAACGCTGCGGACACTCTTCCTATGAGGATTTACTGGAACAGGGATTTTTAACAGAAGCGATCGTAAACTTCGTAGCGCTTCTCGGATGGAGCCCTGAGGACGACAGGGAAATCTTTACGTTGGATGAGCTGATCAGGGCATTTGATTATCATCATATGGGAAAAGCACCATCTGTTTTTGACTATACCAAATTGAAATGGATGAACGGCGAATACATCAAGGCGATGGATTTTGATGCATTCTATGAAATGGCACTTCCTTACATCAAAGAAGTGATCACAAAAGACTATGACCTGAAGAAGATTGCCGAGATGGTTAAAACACGTATTGAAGTGTTCCCGGATATTAAAGATCTCATCGATTTCTTTGAAGAATTGCCGGAATACGATACGGCCATGTACTGTCATAAAAAGATGAAAACAAATGAAGAAACATCTCTGGAAGTGTTAAAAGAGCTCCTCCCTGTTCTGGAAGCGCAGGAAGACTATACGAATGACGCGCTCTATGAAATGCTGATGAAATATGTGGCAGAGAAAGGCTGCAAGAACGGCTATGCTTTATGGCCGATCAGAACAGCAGTATCCGGAAAGCAGATGACACCGGCCGGAGCGACAGAAATTATGGAAATTATCGGAAAAGAGGAAACAATCAGCAGAGTAAAGACTGCCATTGAAAAGTTAAGCAAATAAGCAGATCGAATAAAAGACAGAAGTCCGCAGGATTTCTGTCTTTTATTCGATCCGTGATGCAGAAGGCCCGGGAATATTTTTTGTTTCCGGCATCATGTATGTAAAAACATAAGAAATTGTAATTTACACTTGACTTTTGTCGAAAGCAATGATATAGTAACAAAGCTGTCACAAACGACAACAGCTTGACAATCTCGAAAGAGAAAAAATAAATAAAAAAAGTTGTTGACAAATATAGCAGATAATGATAAAATATCAGAGTTGTCTGCGAGATACATAAGCAGCAAGATGAACATTGATAACTGAACAGTAAACATGTACGTTTCATACGAAGTATGAAATA
>JBJEMI010000045.1:0-2127 GCA_051879615.1 Lachnospiraceae bacterium | reverse complement strand
TCCGGACTGTCAACAGGGACAGCCGCGGAGTACATGTCTGCCGGTATACGCTAACGCACAAACTGCTTTTAAACAAGATACCGCATCAGGTAATTACAGATGTTCTTGGTCATGTTTCCAAAGAATCAGACAAACCATATCTGTCAATGGAAGAACAGATGTTAAAGGAATGTCCGCTTGATTTGTCCCAGGTTGGGCAGAAATACTGGGAAGAAGGTGATCGATTTGTCTGATCCTGTTTTTCGCAGCAAACTTTGTGCTGATTTTGAAGCCTTCATTTCCCAGAAAAGAGCATCTGGATATCCTTATAATACTTCAGCAAAGGTATTGGGCTATCTTGATACCATGATTGCAGAGGATTATTCTGACAGCAGTACCTTATCCAAAGAGATATGTGATGCATGGATTAGGAAATGTTCCGCGCTGCATCAGGACACACTGCTCAGACGGGTAACTCCTGTCCGTCAGTTCGCCAAATACCTTGTGGGAACTGGGAAGTCTGCGTATATCATTCCTGGTGGGATACCAAGAAAGCAGATACGGTATGATGCTCACATTTTTACGGAAGCAGAGTTAAAATCCTTCTTTGCTTCCATAGATAGCTGTAAAAAATCACCTTTTTCACCTTTACGCTGCTATGTAATACCTGTTATCTTCCGGCTCATTTATACTTGTGGCCTTAGAGCCTCGGAAGCCAGGCTTTTACGCACCGATGATATCGATCTTTCTACGGGAAAGATTTTTATCAGGGAATCCAAAGGATGGGAAGCCCGTATTGTTTTCGCCAGCGAAGACATGCTGGATCTGCTATGTCGATATGACCGTATCATCAGAGATACCTATACTGACAGGACAGCATTCTTTCCGAACCAGTCTGGAGATCATTACAGTAAATCTACTCTGGATGTATGGTTCCATGAATTCTGGGATCCGCTTCCAGAAGCAGCCATGGCCAAAGGGAATCCGCCCAGAGTCCATGATTTTCGCCACTCCTACTGTGTTTACAGGCTGAACAAATGGGTCAGTGGGCATGCGGATTTAAATGCATTGTATCCTTATCTGAGTGAGTTCATGGGTCACTCCAACTTTGCAGACACGGATTATTATCTTACACTGGCAGAGCCATTCTATCCCGAGTTTGAATCGCGTATGCGACCTGTGAATGCTTCTATACTGCCGGAGGTGCCGTATGAAGATTAAAAAATCAGAGCTTTACTTTTATGAGCCCCTCCGGGACTTCCTGCATAAATATCTGGTCGTACAGCGTAAGTTCACAGAGGCCACTGTTAAAAACTATACTGATTCGCTGGATCAATATCGCCAATACCTGCGCTCACAGAAAAAGATCCCGTTTGATAAAGTAGGATTTCACTGCTTTACAAAAGAAATGGTTTATGATTTCTGCATCTGGTTAAGAGACAGCGAGTCAAAAGCAGTCAACACAATAAATCTCAGGCTTTCAGCAATTAAGTCATTCTTATGTTACTGCAGTGAAGAAGATGCCATGTTATCAGAATTATATCTGAAAGTGAAATCAATCCGCCGTTTCAAAGGGAAAACGAATCCGAAGCTTGAATACCTGAAACCTGAACAGCTTGAATCCATCTTCTCCTGGCCGGATACATCAACACGGAATGGACGCCGTAATCAGTACTTCATGATTCATGCTTATGAAACTGGGGGCAGGATTGAAGAACTGGTCAACATGAAGCTGGATGATATCATTCGCAACGGGGCAAGTGTACAGATCCGGCTTCATGGGAAAGGGAACAAAACCCGGTATAATCCCCTTCCTGCAGAAGTCCTGCCGCATCTGGATGCTTATCTTAATGAATTTCATCCAGACAGAAAAAATCAGGATTATCTTTTTTATACGATCCATAATGGTCAGCATACGAAAATGGCCCCCAGAACAGTGAATTCTTTTCTCGCATTCTATGCAAAAGGACTGCATGAAGTTGATCCGTCTTTTCCGGAGGGGCTTCACTGTCATGTTTTTCGCCATAGTATAGGAATGGCAATGTTCAAAGCAGGCATACCGCTTTCTTATATCAAGGATTTTCTGGGACACTCATCGATCGATTCAACATCGATCTACGCTCATGCAGACAATGAGGCAATGGCAGC
>JBJEMI010000044.1:0-2133 GCA_051879615.1 Lachnospiraceae bacterium | reverse complement strand
TTTTTCCTACTCAAACCAAAATGCGCCATCAATCACCTGCTATGAATGATGGCGCCAACTATTTATGCACTCTCAAGAAACGCCAGAATTTCGGCTCTGGTTTTTGAACTTTTTGCGATGGCTTCTAACAGCTCTTTGGCTTCCAGCTCTTTCTTTTCAGCATAGAGGCCATCGAGTTCATCGGTCAGTCTATCGCATCTTTCTTTCAGTTTTCTCAGTTTTTCCTCGCATTCGAGAATCTTATCATCAATCGATTTCGCCGTCTTCAATCGTGCCATATTCATCTTCCTCCTTTTCAGGATCTTCGGCATGCATTAATTCTTTACCAATCGCCAGAGCTCGTGCTTTTGCATCTGCCTCGTCAATTCCGAAAGATCCGAGTATTGTTTTCTGTGTAGCTGTAATTGCATGATCCAGCTTATAGTTTCCACCAGGCTGCCTTATTAACTCAATCTTTTCCAGTTCTCTCAAAGCAGCCGGGACTGTCATGAAGTTCGGACGGTTGATCATCTCAGCTTTTCTTTTTCTAAGCTGTGTGTAAATCTTGCAGCGTATGATCAAGGCAATGAAAGCTACAAATACTTTTCCCTCAAATGTATTGCTGCTGGATACTCTGAGTGTACGGTTACCCAGGAAAGATTTATCGCTGCAGAACAGTTTTTCAGAAGTATCACGGCTCTTATACAGAAGCAGAGCATCTTTCGCTGTCATCTTCCTGGATGTTACTATGGCAAAGTAGCCACAGAGCTTCAGTTCCCGTTCGATTACATCCGCCTTCTCCTTATAACCATACAGGATCTGCTTTCCGTTCTTTTCATGACAGGTCAATTCGTAATAATGAGTATACTTCTTTGGAAGCGCAGCCTCTTTCCCTTTACATTTATTCATGGCTTCTTCCATGCGGCGGAGTTCGTTTTCCAGCTGGGTACGTTCAGCACTTTCACGCCTGATGCTGTGGTACAGGTGGAACCATCGTTCAACTTCATCATCCGCATACAGTTTTGACTGAAGCGTCATGCCGTATGTTTCGTATTCATCGATATAACAGGCTCTTTTGGTCTCAAATGTGCCTTTCTTATCAAGAATCAGCTGATTTACAAAGGAACCGCGTCCCTTCACCATGATTACAAAGTCATACCTGCATTTATCCATAAAGGCGATGTTATCTCTGCTGAAATAGCCTCTGTCCAGAACAAATCCAATGTTTTTATATCCGTATCCCTGAAATTTCTCCAATACATACTGCAGCTGCGAAACATCAACAACACTTCCGGGATAGCTTTCGTATAACAACGGTTCCTGGTTCTTAAGGTCATAAGCTATCGCATAATTAACGATTGGAGCCCCGACATCTTCCTTTGGATGACCGTATTCTGCCTTCTCCACGTCGCCAGCCTTGCAGTTCTTATTCGTAGAATCATAGGAGATATAAATTTTCTCACGATGATTTCTTTTTTCATTCCAGTCATTAAGAAAAGCAATTCGTTCATCTTCACCGATTTCAGACAGAAATCTGGAGATGGTTGAATCACTGTATATCTTATGATTAGGGGTCAGCACTGGATGATTGTATGCATAATCAGGATAATACTGGGCTGCATTGTTCTCACTGATAATGGAATACGCTGCCAGATCCAGGAGCAGTCCTTTTCCACGGTCGTCCCAGCTGCTCAGGTAGTTCTGAAGTTTATAATCGTCAATGATCTTTTTGATTACAAGAAAAGCTCCGACACGAATGCAGGAACTTCTGGAAGCATCCTTCTCTGTATCAGGAAGCACAACATCCGGAAAATATTTTTCGAAGTTTGGATTTGGATACATCATGGTTGGATCAGAAGGATCCATCTTTCCGATGGTAGTACGCAAAGGGACGTTGTATTTCTTCTCAGGAATATATTTTCTATCGTAAGTGTATTCGATGTAAGTGACATCCTTACGCTTGTTTTTGGAGATTTTGCCGGTGTTTTCCGGGATTTTTACTAAAAAATCATAGTACATTTTTGCACCTCATAAGTCATAAATCCTACTCAATAAGTATAACAAAAAATCCGCACATTTGCAAGAGAAATGTGCGGAAAACGTTGATTTTATAAGGAAAATCCCTGTTTGGTAATATAAGAAATCAGATTGAGT
>JBJEMI010000043.1:0-11701 GCA_051879615.1 Lachnospiraceae bacterium | reverse complement strand
CATTATATATGACAAGAGGTGATTGCATGATTAAGAAAGAAATGATTGCAATGCTGCTGGCCGGCGGACAGGGAAGCCGTCTTGGTGTTCTGACTGAAAGCGTAGCAAAGCCTGCAGTATCGTTTGGAGGTAAATATCGTATCATAGATTTCCCGTTGAGTAACTGTATTAACTCCGGGATTGATACGGTGGGAGTTCTGACCCAGTATCAGCCGCTGCGGCTGAATACACATATCGGAATCGGTATTCCGTGGGATCTGGATCGTAATGTTGGCGGTGTGACTGTTCTTCCCCCCTATGAAAAGAGCAGTAACAGTGACTGGTACACAGGAACAGCCAATGCGATTTTCCAGAATCTGGCATACATGGAGACTTATAATCCGGATTACGTGCTGATCCTTTCCGGTGACCATATTTATAAGATGGATTATGAAGTTATGCTAGATTTCCATAAGGCTAATAAGGCAGATGTGACAATTGCCTGTATGCCGGTGCCGATTGAGGAAGCAAGCCGTTTTGGTGTTATGATCACCGATGGCAATGGAAAGATTACAGAATTTGAAGAGAAGCCGGAGCATCCGAGAAGCAACCTGGCATCTATGGGTATTTACATTTTCTCTTGGCCCGTACTGAAGGAGTCTCTGCTGGCGCTGAAAGACCAGCCGAACTGCGACTTTGGAAAACATATCCTTCCATATTGCAGGGATAACGGCAAGAGATTGTTTGCTTATGAGTTCAATGGTTATTGGAAAGACGTAGGAACCTTAGGATCTTATTGGGAAGCCAATATGGAATTGATTGATATTATACCGGAATTTAATCTTTATGAAGAATTCTGGAAGATTTATACGAAAGGCGATATTATCCGCCCGCAGTATATTTCGGCAGATGCTGTTATAGAACGAAGCATCATCAGTGAGGGTGCCGAGATTTATGGTGAAGTACATAATTCTGTCATTGGTGCAGGAGTAACGATAAAAGAAGGTACCGTGGTACGCGATTCGATTATCATGAAAGAATCGGTGATCGGAACCGGATGTACGATTGATAAGTCGATTATTGCAGAGAATGTTTCCATTGGTGACAATGTAGTGCTTGGTGTGGGTGAGGAAGCACCGAATGTGCTGAAACCTGCAGTATATGGATTTGGACTTGTGACAGTCGGTGAGAATGCAGTGATTCCGTCCAACGTGAAGATTGGAAAGAATACAGCCATCAGCGGTGTAACTACAGCGGAAGATTATCCGGATGGGGAACTCGCCAGCGGCGGAGCAATTGTAAAAAAGGACGGTGAATGAGTATGAGAGCATTGGGAATTATTTTGGCCGGCGGCAATAACCACAGAATGAGAGAATTATCACATAAGAGGGCAATTGCTGCCATGCCGGTTGCCGGAAGTTACAGAAGTATTGATTTTGCACTCAGTAATATGTCGAACTCTCATATTTCAAAGGTGGCAGTACTGACACAGTATAATGCAAGATCTCTGAATGAACATCTGAGTTCCTCCAAGTGGTGGGATTTCGGAAGAAAACAGGGCGGTCTGTTTGTATTTACACCGACCATTACACCGAACAACAGTTTCTGGTATCAGGGCACGGCAGATGCAATCTATCAGAATCTGGACTTTTTGAAGAAAAGCCATGAACCGTATGTTGTGATTGCATCCGGTGATGGTATCTATAAACTGGATTATAATAAAGTACTGGAATATCATATCGCAAAGCGTGCAGATGTTACGATTGTCTGCAAAGATATGCCGGTCAGCGAAGATGTGACACGTTTTGGTGTGCTGAAGCTGAATGATGACGGCAGGGTAGAGGAATTTGAAGAGAAACCTATGGTTTCCAGCTATCGTACCGTGTCTACAGGTATTTATGTGATTCGTCGCCGCCAGTTGATTGAGATGGTTGAACGATGTGCGTTGGAAGACCGCCATGACTTTGTAAAAGATATTCTGATTCGTTATAAGAATCTGAAACGAATCTACGGATATAAGATTGATGAGTACTGGAATAATATTTCTACCGTAGAATCTTATTATCAGACAAATATGGATTTTCTGAAACCGGAAGTCAGAGATTATTTCTTCCATCAGTATCCGTCAATTCAGTCAAAGATTGATGATCTGCCGCCCGCCAAATACAATCCGGGAAGCCAGGTAAAGAATAGCCTGGTAGCCAGCGGCTGTATCATCAACGGACAGGTGGAGAATTCTATTTTGTTCAAGAAAGTATATGTAGGAAATAACTGTGTAATTAAGAATTCCATTATACTGAATGATGTATATCTGGGTGATAATACACATATTGAAAATTGTATTGTAGAGAGCCGTGATACGATTCGTGCCAACTCCTGTTATTGCGGGGAAAATGCAATCAAAGTAGTTGTGGAAAAAAATGAACGCTATTCTCTTTAGAATGCAAAGCCATGCAGCAGGATAAAGGAAGGATTTATGAAAGGAATGCAATTATGAACATAACAGATGTAAGGGTACGAAAAGTAGCGAAAGAGGGCAAGATGAAGGCAGTCGTTTCCATTACGATTGATGAGGAATTTGTAGTACATGATATCAAGGTGATCGAAGGAGAAAAAGGTCTCTTTATCGCCATGCCCAGCAGAAAAGCGACGGACGGCGAATACCGGGATATCGCTCATCCCATCAATTCCAACACCAGAGAGCGCATACAGCAGCTTATTCTGGAAAAGTATGAAGAGGTAATGGCAGAAGACGCTGTAGAAGAAGAAGCGTAACCAATTGTCATATATGGGGTAACGTGGAAAAGGCGGTGACTGGGGGGTCGCCGTCTTTTTATGGTGCACCTCACAGCAAGTACGCCGAGGCGTACTTGAATTCTTGTGCCTGCAGTGGGATTATGGTATCATATTCGAAGAAAATTTTATAGTTTGGAACGATATAGGAGGTTGTCATGAGACAGGATTTGCCGGAAGCATTTGAAAAACGAATGAAAGATATGCTGGGTGAGGAGTATGATTCTTATTTGGATAGTTACCAGCAGGAGCGCCAGTTCGGACTGAGGGTGAATCCTCTGAAAATTACCGGTGAGGAATTGAAAGAATTGTCAGGATTTCAACTGCGGAAGATTCCCTGGACGCTGGATGGTTATTTTTATGAAGAGGGGGATATGCCGGCGCGTCATCCTTATTATGCGGCAGGTATGTATTATCTGCAGGAACCCAGCGCCATGACACCGGCATCCCGTCTGCACGTGGAGCCGGGAGAGCGTGTATTGGATCTATGTGCGGCACCGGGAGGAAAGGCTACCGCGCTGGGAGCAGCTCTTCGGGGTAAAGGAGTTCTGGTAGCCAATGATGTCAGCAATTCCCGTGCCAAAGCATTATTAAAAAATCTGGAGCTTTTTGGTATTTCGAATGCATTTGTGACCAATGAAATTCCCGGTAATCTGGCAGACAGGTTTGAAGGATTTTTTGATAAGGTACTGGTGGATGCACCTTGTTCCGGAGAGGGAATGTTCCGAAAGGACCCGGCGGTGATTAAAACCTGGGATGAGGAGAGACCGGAGTATTTTGCAAAACTGCAGAGAGATATTCTGAAAAATGCTGTTCGCATGCTCCGACCGGGAGGACAGCTGCTGTATTCTACCTGCACCTTTGCTCCTGTGGAGAATGAAGGCAGTATTTCATGGCTGCTGGAGAATTTCCCTGAAATGGATGTGTTGGAAATAGAACCTTATGAAGGCTTTGCACCCGGTCATCCGGAGTGGGGAAACGGTGACGAACGCCTGAAACGATGTGTGAGAATCTGGCCTCATAAAATGAAGGGGGAAGGACATTTTCTCGCACTTTTGGAAAAATCGAAAACTGCTTCAGGTACTGTGGTTCGCATCGGTAAGCCACAGCGTCCGGACAAGAAGACCCGACAAGTGCTGGATACTTTTTTTGAGGATTGTAAGTGGAAACCGGACTGGGAGCGGATGGAAGTTCGCGGAGATAAAGTGTATCTGGTTCCGGAACTGCCGGAAAAATTGCAGGGGATTCATTTTCTGAGAAATGGACTGTACATGGGAGATTTAAAGAAAGACAGGTTTGAACCTTCCCAGCAGCTTGCCATGACGCTGAAGGGAAATGATTATGCTGGAGTCCTTTCTCTGAAATCTGAGGATGTCAGAGTGGAAAAATATCTGCATGGAGAGACTCTGCTGGTGGAGAGTGGTGAGGCAACAATTGCCAAAGGATGGATTCTGGTATGTGTGGACGGATTTCCTCTGGGATGGGGGAAACTGGTGAATGGCGTGCTTAAGAACAAGTATGCAAGCGGATGGAGAAAATAAAAAAGGTTATTGTGGCATGTGAATAGTAATAAAAAAGTTACATAAATATTACGAGATATTAAAAAAAGCTTCACAATCAGCACTATCTGTGGTATACTACTGTTTAGTTGATAAAACTGAAAGGGATTGGATATGAAAAGAGGGATGATAGCAGGGGTGCTTCTTTCTGCAATTCTGACTGTGGGAACGGTTATTTCCGCATACGGAGAGACAACGCAGGAGAAGATATCGGATGCAAAAGCGCAGCAGCAGCAGAATCAGACAAGCCTGCAGGCTGCTCAGCAGAAAATTGATGAGCTGGAGTCCAAAAAAGGGGAATCCGAAAGTTATCTGCAGGAATTGAATAGTCAGTTAGAAGAACTAAAGAATAATCTGGAGAAGCTTCAGAAGGATTATGACATCAAGCAGGGGGAACTGAATCGACTGCAGGTTGAACTGGAGCAGGCCAGGACTGATGAACAGGAACAGTATGAAGCTATGAAGATTCGTATACAGTATATGTATGAGAATTCAGACAGTGATTACTTTAATATGCTGTTTTCTTCCAGAAGCTTTTCTGATTTTCTGAATCAGGCGGAGAATATTTCCAGAATGGCACAGTATGACCGCCAGATGCTTGATACATATCGGGAAACAAAAGAAGCAATTGAAGTGAAAGAGCAGGAAGTTGCGTCAGAGAAAGATGCGATTGCAGCGCTGCAGCAGGAGAGTGCACAGCAGCAGGAAGTCGTGGAAGAACTGGTACAGGCAACATATCTTCAGATACGGGAATATCAGCAGGATATTCAGAGTCAGGAGTCGAAAGAAAGTGCCTTGCTGCAGCAGATCAGTCAGCAGGAAGAAAAAATTAATGCACTTTTGAAACAGGCGAAGGATGAAGAGGCGGCAGCTCGTCTGGCAGCTCAGAAGGCTGCAGAGGAAGCAGCCAGAAAAGCTGCAGAGAAGAAAGCAGCAGAGCAGGCTGCCAGGGAAGCAGCAGCGAAAGCGGCTGCAGAAAAAGCAGCACAGAATGATAAACAGAATACATCGAACTCTTCTTCACAGAGTGGAAGCAGTAAGCCAAGTACAGATAAGGATGAATCTTTGATTGATACTTCTCAGGGAACTTATCTGGGAAGATTTAAGCTGACAGCTTACTGTACCTGTTCCATCTGTTGTGGAAAGTGGGCAGGCGGAGGAACAGCCAGCGGTGCAGCACCCACACCTGGACGTACGGTAGCGATGGCAGGCGTTCCTTTTGGAACAAAATTATCTATCAATGGTCATATTTATGTAGTTGAAGACCGGGGAACTGCTTATGGACATGTGGATATTTTGATGGCGAGCCACGAAGAGGCGTTACGTTTTGGAGCAAAGTACGCAGATGTATATCAGGTAGAATAGAATAAGAAAAAGCCCTCCGGGCAGGATCGCACTGCGGCAGAAAGGAATTATGTTGCTGAAAGCAACCCGCCGCAGGCGGAGAATCCTGCAAAGCAGGATTCTATCTTATCTCTAAGTTAAAAACATTGTCTATTAAAAAACGAGGGATTTTGTGGGAAATGCATAAAAGTACTGGTATAACCCACAAAAACATGTTGTTTTATGGATATTTTTGGTCAGTTAAAAAAAATGAATAAAAAAGGTTGTTATTTTTTTATCAATATGATATGATGTCCACAGATGAAATCGAGCTGATACTTACCTTGTAGCGGAGGAGAGGGGTTAAACTCTTTTATCTATGCAAACTACAGATTAGTAGAGATTTCATAATTTTTTAGCTCACATTGTTAAAAATATAACAAAAAAAGGAGAAGAGCACTATGAGCAGTAAGATTACCATCATCGGAGCGGGTAGTGTAGGTGCAACCATTGCGTACACGCTCTCAAGCCAGGATATCGCATCAGAGATCGTTCTGATTGATATCAACAAAGAAAAAGTAGAAGGCGAAGTTATGGATATCGAGCAGGGAACCTGTTTCCGTGATCCGATTTCTATCATTGCAGGCGATTATGAGGATGCTAAAGATTCAGACATTGTAATCATTACCTCCGGGATTGCCCGCAAGCCAGGTCAGACAAGAATTGAACTGACACAGACCAATGTAAACATTCTGAAAAGTATTACTCCCGAGATCGTAAAAGCGGCTCCCGGTGCCCTTTACATAATCGTAAGTAATCCGGTAGATATCATGACTTATGTATTTACCAGGATTTCCGGTATCCCGGAGAATCAGATTATAGGATCCGGAACGATTCTGGATACAGCCAGACTGAAATGTGGTCTTTCTGAACATTTTAAGGTTGCACAGAAAAATATTCATGCTTATGTCTTCGGTGAGCATGGTGATACTTCCTTTATTCCCTGGTCAGGTGCTTATATATCCGGTGTGAGCGTGGATGAGTTTTATGATCTGATGCAGACTCTGGGCAAGGATGTGGACAAACTGGACAAAGAAGGCATGTTGACTTATGTACAGAAGTCCGGCGGCAAAATTATTGCCAATAAAGGTGCTACTTTCTATGCAGTTGCTACAGCAGTCTGTCAGCTGTGTGCAAGGGTTCTGGCTTCTTCAGATTCTATTGCAACCGTTTCTTCCATGATGCATGGAGAGTACGGTATTGAAGATGTATGCTTAAGTACACTGACTCTGGTAGGACCGAACGGTATTCAGGGAAAAGTACCGATGCGTATGAACAAGGCAGAAATCGAGAAACTGCAGGCCAGTGCCAATGCACTGAAAGCGGTTATTGCTCAGATAGAACTGTAAAATACAGGCGTTGATAAAGAAAGGAAACAGGAACTATGAAGTACAGCTATTATCCGGGGTGTACCCTGAGAACAAAGGCGAAAGATCTGGACGCTTATGCCAGAGTTTCCGCCAGGGCACTGGGATTTGAACTGGAAGAAATAGAAAACTGGCAGTGCTGCGGCGGAGTTTATCCGCTGGGCACTGACGAGATTGCTACAAAACTTTCTTCCGTCCGTGCTCTCAATGAGGCCAAGGAAAAGGGCCAAGATCTGGTAACTCTCTGTTCGGCATGTCATCATGTGATTAAACGTGTCAATGATGATATGAAGAATGTGGAGGATATCCGTACCAGAGCCAATAATTATATGCAGCTTGAAGAACCCTATGCAGGTGAGACTACTGTGCTCCACTATCTGGAAGTGCTCCGTGACCGCATAGGTTTTGATGCGTTAAAAGAAAAAGTAGTAAATCCGCTGAAGGGCAGAAAAATCGGCGCTTATTATGGATGTCTGCTGCTTCGTCCGGGCAAAATTCTGGAATTTGACAATCCGGAAAATCCGACAATTATTGAAGATTTTATTCGCGCCATCGGTGCTGAGCCGGTGATTTATCCGTATCGGAATGAATGCTGCGGCGGTTACATATCTCTGAAAGAAAAAGATATGTCCAGAAATATGTGTGACAACATTATGGACAGTGCAGCAGGGTTTGGAGCAGAAATGCTGATTACCGCCTGTCCGCTGTGTCTGTATAACCTGAACAAGAGCGGAAACGGAAAACTTCCGGTATATTATTTTACCGAACTTCTGGCAGAAGCTCTGGGTGTGAAAGAGGAGGTGGCAAAATAATGAATACCGCAAAAAGCCAGGCCGAGAGGATTAAGGAAATCAGCGGTGTCAATCCGCTGAAATGTATGAAGTGCGGAAAATGTTCTGCCTCCTGTCCTTCTTTTAACGAGATGGACATCAAACCACATCAGTTTGTATCTTATGTGGTAAATGAAGATATAGAATCACTGGTAAATTCCAAATCGCTCTGGAAATGCCTCTCCTGCTTTGCCTGCGTAGAGCGCTGCCCGAGAGATGTAAAACCGGGAAAATTGATCGATGCCGCAAGGCAGCTTGTGGTTCGCCAGAGGGAACAGGATTACCTGTCACCAAACGAGATTCCCAAACTGCTGGATCCGGAACTTCCGCAGCAGTTATTGGTTAGTGCATTCAGAAGATACAGGAGGTGAGTCGGGTGCAGAGAATAGGAGTATTTGTCTGCCACTGCGGAAGTAATATCGCAGCGACTGTAGACGTAAAGAAAGTAGCAGAAATGGCTATGATGGAGCCGGGTGTTGTTCATGCGGAAGATTACCAGTATATGTGTTCCGAAGCAGGACAGGCACTGATTGCCAAAGCAATTAAAGAAAAAAATCTGACAGGACTGGTTGTATGTTCCTGCTCCCCGCGTATGCACGAGACCACATTCCGCAAAGCGGCAGAGCGGGCCGGACTGAATCCGTATATGGTGGAGATTGCAAACATTCGTGAGCATGTTTCATGGATCCACAAGGATATGGAAGAGGCTACCAAAAAAGCAGTAATCCTGATGCGTGCGGCGGTGGCAAAAGTAAATCTGAACACTCCGCTGATGCCGGGTGAGAGCCGTGTGACCAAACGTGCACTGGTAATCGGAGGCGGTATTGCCGGTATTCAGACTGCGCTGGATATCGCAGATGCAGGCTATGAAGTAGATATTGTGGAGAAGACTCCAAGTATCGGCGGAAGAATGTCACAGCTTGATAAGACATTCCCTACTCTGGACTGTTCCGCATGTATTCTGACACCGAAGATGGTGGAAGCGGCAGCCCATGAGAAGATTAAGATTTATACATACAGTGAAGTGGAAAAAGTTTCCGGGTTTGTAGGTGACTTTACCGTAGATATCCGTAAAAAAGCCAGAAGTGTGGATATGGATAAGTGTACCGGATGCGGTGTATGTCAGGAAAAGTGTCCGTCCAAAAAGACTCCAAGTGAATTTAACCGTGGACTGAACAACAGAAGTGCGATTTACACTCCATTTGCACAGGCAATCCCGAATGTGCCTGTCATTGACCGTGAGGCTTGTATTAAGTTCAAGACCGGAAAATGTGGTGTATGTTCCAAAGTATGTCAGGCAGGAGCCATTGACTATGATCAGAAAGATGAAATTGTAACTGAGAAGTACGGTGCAATCGTAGTTGCCACCGGATTTGATACCATCAAATTGGATAACTATGATGAATATGCTTACAGTCAGAGCAAGGATGTAATCACATCTCTGGAACTGGAACGTGTGATGAATGCCGCAGGCCCAACCAAAGGCCATCTGGAACGTCTTTCCGACGGAAAAGCTCCGAAGGAAATGGTATTTATCCAGTGTGTGGGAAGCCGCTGCTCTGATGACAGAGGAAAGAGCTACTGCTCCAAGATCTGCTGTATGTACACAGCAAAGCATGCCATGCTGATCCGTGATAAATATCCGGATGTCAATGTGACGGTATTCTATATAGATGTTCGTACTCCGGGTAAGAACTTTGATGAGTTCTACAGAAGAGCCGTAGAACAGTATGGTGTGAATTATATCAAAGGTCAGGTAGGAAAAGTCATTCCGCAGCCGGATGGAAAACTTCTGGTTCAGGGTGTTGACCTGCTGGATAACAAGCAGATTCTGAAAGAGGCAGATATGGTCGTTCTGGCAACCGCCATCGAGCCAAATCCGGATGTTCGTAAAATTGCTACGATGCTGACGGCAAGTATTGATACCAATAATTTCCTTACCGAAGCCCATGCAAAACTTCGTCCGGTGGAATCTCCTACCGCAGGTATTTTCCTGTCCGGTGTATGTCAGGGACCGAAGGATATTCCGGAGACTGTAGCACAGGCAGGTGCTGCCGCTGTGAAAGCCATCGGACTTCTTGCAAAAGACAAACTGATGACCAATCCATGTACCGCTCAGCCGGATGAACTGCTGTGTAACGGATGTTCCACCTGTGCCAATGTTTGTCCTTACGGAGCGATTACCTATGAAGATAAACAGGTGAATGACCACGGTATCCGTGAGGTGCGCCGTCTGGCTCAGGTAAACAGTGCACTGTGCCAGGGCTGCGGAGCATGTACCGTTGCCTGCCCGTCCGGAGCGATGGACCTGCAGGGATTCTCCAATAGACAGATTATCGCGGAGGTAGATGCAATATGTCGATAGAAGCAAAAGAAGAATTCAGACCTAAAATCGTAGCGTTCTGCTGTAACTGGTGCAGTTACGCGGGCGCTGACCTGGCCGGCAGCAGCCGTCTGACTTATCCGGCTGATGTAAAAATCATCCGTGTTCCCTGCTCCTGCCGTGTCAACCCCATGTTCATCCTCCGTGCATTTGAAAAAGGTGCGGACGGTGTGATTATGTGTGGATGTCATCCGGGAGACTGCCATTACAGTACCGGAAATTATTATGCAAGAAGACGTATGACATTGCTGTTCTCCATGCTGGATTATATCGGTGTGGAAAATGGACGTACCCGTGTAGAATGGGTATCTGCTGCTGAGGGTGTCAAATTTTCTCAGACTATGAACGAGTTTGTAGAGAAGATTTACTCCCTGGGCAAGAATGTAAGACTGGAGGATTTGAGATGCAGGAATTAATTACTCGTGCAAAAGAACTGCTGGCAGACGGAACCGTAGCCCGGGTTCTTGGCTGGAAAGCCGGAGACCTGCCATACAATCCGGAACCGGCTTATTTTGAGACAGAAGAATCTTTGAAAGACTTCGTATACAATGGATTCTGCGGAGCCAATCTGAGTAAATATATGATCGAAGCTTCCAAACTGGAAGGAAAAACACTGGTTTGCCTGAAACCATGTGATACCTACAGCTTCCAGCAGCTGATGAAAGAACACCGTGTAGACAGAGAAAAAGCATACATTATCGGTGTGGGATGTAAAGGAAAGCTGGATATTGAAAGAATCAGAAAACAGGGTATCAAAGGAATTGAGAGTATCAGCGGTGCAGAGCTGACAGATGAGGCCGATACATTGACGATTCAGACCATTTACGGAGAAAAAACATGTGCTTACAGCGATGCCATGCTGGAACGCTGCCATGTCTGCAAGGGAAAAGAGCATATGATTTACGATGAATTGATCGGTGAATCCAAAGATACCAAAGATGCAGATCGTTTTGCGGAAGTAGAACGAATCGAGGCCATGAGCCCGGAAGAAAAATTTGCTTATTTCCAGAGTGAACTGAGTAAATGTATCCGCTGCAATGCCTGCAGAAATGTCTGTCCTGCCTGCAGCTGCCGCAAATGTGTTTTCGACAGCAACAAGTTTGACAGTTCTCAGAAAGCGAATGTGGATTCTTTTGAGGAAAAAATGTTCCATATTATCCGTGCCTTCCATGTGGCCGGAAGATGTACTGACTGTGGTGAGTGCAGCCGTGTATGCCCCCAGGGAATTCCGCTGCATCTGTTTAACCGTAAGTTCATCAAAGACATCAATGAGTTCTACGGTGAGTATCAGGCTGGAGAAAATCTGGAAGAAAAAGCACCGCTTACCAATTTCACCTTCGGTGATGTAGAGCCGAGTATCGTAGGAAAGAGGGGGTAAGGTATGTATAAGAGCGCGAAAGAAAATCT
>JBJEMI010000042.1:0-11763 GCA_051879615.1 Lachnospiraceae bacterium | reverse complement strand
GGTGGTGAAGCTGTGATCCGGAAAACTTGCATTTCCGGGAGCGTCATCGTATAATGAAACAGAAATTGAACAAAGGGGGAGCTTGTAGGACAGGCTGAGAGGAAGGTAGGACCTTCGACCCGTGAACCTGATTTGGATAATGCCAACGTAGGGATGACTGATATAGGACATTGTTTCGGGAAGCTGCCATGATCAGGAAGCTTCCTTTTTTATATTTTCAGGAGGAGAGATCAATGATAAAAATCAATGGAGCGGCTGTCCCGGCAGACGGAAAGACGCTGGCGCAGTATCTGGAGACCACGGATTATAATCCGAAGAGAATTGCCGTGGAATGCAACGGCGAGATCGTTCCGAAAGCGCAGTATGGAACGAAAGTGCTGACAGACGGCGATGTGATCGAAGTGGTCAGTTTCGTGGGAGGTGGCTGATTTGCGGAATATTCCCACAAGGGAGGAAATAAAAAAGGCACTGGAAATCAGGCAAGGAAAAGCCCTGCAGGAAAAATTCTCCGGTGCGTCTGTTGCGGTCTGCGGCCTTGGAGGCCTGGGATCCAATATTGCCGTATCCCTGGCCCGTGCGGGAATCGGAAGACTGATCCTGATCGATTTCGACCGGGTCGACATTACCAATCTTCACAGACAGCAGTATAAAGCTTCTCAGGTGGGGATTTATAAGACCGAAGCCCTTGCCGAAAACCTGAAAGAGATCGCTCCGTACATTGAGATCACCGCTTATACGCAGCGGGTTACGGAGTCGAATTTTGAAACATTGCTTGCGGAGGCGGATGTGATCTGTGAGGCATTTGATCAGGCGGAGGCCAAGGCGATGCTGGTAAACGGTGTGCTGGAGGCGATGCCGGAGAAATATCTGATCGCTGCGTCCGGGATGGCAGGGCTCGGAACGGCCAACAGTATCAGGACCAGAAAAATAACAGAACATTTTTATCTGTGCGGAGATGAGGTCAGCGATGTGGCAGAGGAGATGGGTCTGGTATCCTCCCGCGTAATGCTGTGCGCGGCCCATCAGGCGCACATGGTTCTCCGTATTCTTGCGGAGCAGTATGAATCATAATGGAAAGAAGGAATGAATGATGAGAACAGATGATAAGCTGGTGATTGGCGGACATGAATTTAATTCCCGTTTTATTCTCGGGTCAGGAAAATATTCTCTGAGCCTGATCGAAGCGGCAGTAAGAGATGCAGGGGCGGAAATCATTACGCTTGCAGTACGCCGTGCCAATACGAAGGAACAGGAAAACATCCTGGATTATATCCCGGAAGGGGTGACTCTGCTTCCGAATACATCAGGAGCAAGAACGGCAGAGGAAGCGGTCCGCATCGCACGCCTGGCAAGGGAACTGGGCTGCGGAGATTTCGTGAAGGTTGAGATTATGAGAGATTCCAAATATCTGCTTCCGGACAATGCGGAAACGATCAGGGCTACGGAGATTCTGGCGAAGGAGGGCTTTGTGGTCATGCCTTATATGTATCCGGACCTGAATGTGGCCCGCGATCTGGTCAATGCCGGGGCTGCGACGATCATGCCGCTGGCTTCTCCGATCGGTTCCAACAAGGGACTTGCCACCCGTGAATTTATTCAGATCCTGATCGATGAGATCGATCTTCCGATCATCGTGGATGCGGGGATCGGCAGACCTTCTCAGGCATGTGAAGCGATGGAAATGGGTGCTGCGGCAATCATGGCAAATACGGCGCTTGCAACTGCCGGTGATCTTCCGATGATGGCGGCGGCATTCCGCCAGGCGATCGAAGCGGGACGTAAGGCATATCTTTCCGGACTCGGCAGAGTGCTTGTGCGCGGAGCCTCCGCATCAGATCCGCTGACAGGTTTTCTGCGTGATTAAGGAGGAGGCAGCAATGGAAAATAAATTTTTCGTTGATTCCGAATACTTATCCGAGGCCGCACTGGAAAAGAAACACCGGCTGGAGACGGATCCGTCCTTCCGTAAAAACCACATGGAGTATATGAAAGGAATGGAACAGATCCGGTCGGATATCTGTGAAAACGTCATTTCTCAGATGGAGTCCTATGATTACTCCCGGTATACCGCAAGGGACGTGAAAGCCGCGCTGGAGCATGAAACCTGCTCCATCGAAGATTTCAAGGCGCTTTTGTCTCCGGCGGCGGAATCGTTCCTGGAGCAGATGGCTCAGAGGGCGCGTCTGGAAACCAGTAAGCATTTCGGAAATACGGTCTATCTGTTTACGCCGCTCTACATTGCCAACTACTGTGAAAACTACTGTGTTTACTGCGGATTTAACTGTTACAATCATATCAACCGCATGAAGCTGACGATGGAACAGATCGAGCATGAGATGAAGGTCATCGCGGACAGCGGCATGGAAGAGATCCTGATTCTCACCGGTGAGAGCCGCGCCCAGAGTGATGTGACTTATATCGGAGAAGCGTGTAAGCTTGCCCGAAAATATTTCCGTATGGTAGGACTGGAAATCTATCCGGTAAATACGGATGAATACCGCTATCTGCATGAATGCGGTGCGGATTACGTGACCGTTTTCCAGGAGACCTATGATGCCGATAAATATGAGACGCTTCATCTGATGGGACATAAGCGTGTCTGGCCGTACCGCTTCGATGCACAGGAGCGTGCACTGATGGGCGGCATGCGGGGCGTGGCCTTTTCAGCCCTGCTGGGACTGTCTGATTTTCGTAAGGATGCGCTTGCGAGTGCGCTGCATGTCTATTATCTGCAGAGAAAATATCCGCAGGCGGAGATGTCGCTCTCCTGTCCGAGACTTCGTCCGATCATCAACAATGAAAAAATCAATCCGCTGGATGTGGGTGAGAAGCAGCTGTGCCAGATCATCTGTGCCTATCGGATCTTCCTCCCGTTTGTCGGTATTACGGTATCCTCCAGAGAAAGTGCCGAGTTCAGAAACGGGATCGTGAAGATCGCGGCGACCAAGGTATCTGCCGGTGTTTCCACGGGAATCGGCGATCACGAAAGCAAATATACCGGAAAGGAGTCGGACGGAGCGCAGGGCGATGAGCAGTTTGAGATCGATGACAATCGAAGCTTTGATAAGATGTATCAGGACATTGCAGCCGAAGGCCTGCAGCCGGTTCTGAATGATTATCTCTATGTCTGATATTCTGTGTGTAACGAACCGAAGGCTCTGCGGAGAGGATTTTCCGGAGCGGCTGGAAAAGATCGCGGCAAATCATCCTGCAGGTGTGATCCTGCGGGAAAAGGATCTGTCTGAAACGCAGTACCGGGCCCTTGCAGAGCAGGTCATGGCGCTGTGCGGAAGATATCGGGTGCCCTGCATCCTTCACAGCTTCGTGGATACTGCGATTGCATGTCAGGCCGAAGCGATCCATCTGCCGCTTCCGATCCTTCGGACGATGAGCCCGGAACAAAAATCACATTTTAAACAGATCGGTACCTCCTGCCATTCGGTGGAGGAGGCACTGGAAGCTCAGGGACTGGGAAGTACCTATGTCACTGCCGGACATATCTTTGCCACGGACTGCAAAAAAGGGCTTCCGGGACGCGGAACCGATTTTCTGCGCAATGTCTGTGAAAATGTATCTGTCCCGGTCTATGCGATCGGCGGAATCAACCATGAAAACATGGAGCTTGTCCGGGAAGCAGGTGCCCAGGGTGCCTGTGTGATGAGCGGTCTGATGCAGTGTGAAAATGTGGAGTCTTATCTGAAATTGTTTGAGAGGGCAGAAAAAAGGCCGTCAGATGAAAAGAGGTTTCTTACATAAAGTAAGAAACCCTAAGAAAGAGGAAAAGATGTATGAAAACTTAACAAAGGTTAAGATAGTTGTTTGTCAGTCCGGAAGTATTGGTGCACCTGATACTTCCGGGCTTTTTTTCGTTAAGATATCTTATACTTTGCATTATAGAGAAGAAATGTGTGCGTTTTGTGATAGTTCTATTAATAAAATTTGAAAAATAGCTCCGAAATATGAATAATCTGTGAATATTTATTAAAAAAGCCAAAATAATTCATACTTAAAGCTGAGTTCCGGGAGAAAAGAAAGTGCTAGAATAAATAAAATTCGAGGTTGTACGATGAGATCCGGTCAGTAAGCTCTATCGGTGCCTTACCGGTCAGCCGGTATTATCGCGGCAGAATAATAATCTGAACAGAAATGAAAGAAAGAGGGTGTGCTGTGAAGAAACATCAGAGAAGAACACTTTTTGTCATATCGGTGCTTGCGGCAGTTCTGGTGATAGCTACAGTCATTGGAATGATTCAGCAAAAGACCCCGGTGAAGCCGACTGCAGATGAACAGCCGGAAGGAACGTTTGAAACAGAGGTTCTGAATACAGCAGGGGAGCCGAAGCCGGAAGTCCCGGTGGGCGAAGAGCAGGAATCGGAATCCGATACGGGGGTAGATATCTTCCATATTTCCGGATACATCAATGGTGCATCTGAGGATGCAGAACAAAATATATGCGGTATATCACTCCCATATCAAGTGAAGGATACACCGATCGTGATCAGAGGAATCGGCCAGTACAGCGGTCCGTTTGCAGAGGACGGAAGCGATACACCGACAGCGAATGCACTGGCACTGGTAATTAAAAATGATTCGGACACGGTCGTGGAGTATGCGGAACTGATATTTAAGGTAAATGATACCGAAGAAGCAGTATTCCAGATTTCGACGATTCCGCCGGGAAAAGAAGCTGTTGTCATGGAAAAAAGCGGAAGAGCCTACAGGTCAGAGGATGTATTTACATTCTCGGAGAAGCTTTATGCAAAATGTGATGAGCTGTCTCTTGAGACCGAACAGGTGGAAGTCACTGCGAAGGGAGAAACCCTGCGGGTGAAAAACATCACCGGAGAGGACATGGAAACAGTCCTTGTACGGTACAAAAGAAAAATCAGCGAGGAATGTTATCTCGGAGGGATCACATACAGCTGCAGGATTGAGAATGTGACCGCCGGTAAGAGCGTGGAAGCAAAAACACAGCATTTTGATGCAGAAAGCTGTCAGGTTCTTATGGTGGAAATCATTATAAATCAAGATTAGGAGGAATAAAATGAAAAAGGCTAAAAGATTATTAGCGATGGTGCTTGCCGTAATTATGATGATCGGCGCAGTACCGGTCGAGATGCCGCAAGTGTATGCATCGTCTGTGGATGAGATTACAGATGAAGCTGCAGAGGCAGTCGACGACATCCAGACTGTGTCTGAAGAAGGGGATGCAGTTGAAGAAGAAACAGAAAGCAAAGAAGAATCTGAGAAACCGGCAGGTGAAGAACTTCAGGAAGAACCGATGGCAGCTCTGGCTGAGGATAATGCAAGTGTGCCTGCGGTAACAGCTGCTGTACAGAATAGTTACGACAAAGTTAACAGTGTAACTGCTGGTAATAATTATGTTATCGTATATGAGTATAATAATAAGTATTATGCACTGACCTGGGATGGCAGTTCTTATCAGGCTACAGAGGGAACCGTAAGCAATAGTACTTTTACACCAGGTGCTCCTGTGGAGGAAGCCTCGATTTTGTGGAATTACAGTAACAGTGCTTTCACATTGGCAAGTAATGGTACAGTAAAGGTAAGTTCTAACGGTAACAGCGGAGATCTCAAATCAAATGGAACGAACGTTCTGAGTGTTAATAATAATCAGCTGAGAACAGACAGAATTGGTAATTATAGAGGATACTTATCATATAATGGTTCCAAATGGATTGTCAGCACGTCAAAAAACAGTAATTTTACATTCTACCAGAAAGTAACAAAAGTAAATCTTACCGTAAACTGGTATGTGGATGGTAAACTGGTTTCAGGACCGACAACAACTCCGGTGACCGCCGGTAAAGATACGACTGTTACAAAACCGGATGCTGTTTCCGGAATGAATTTCATAAAATATGTTATAAATGGAACAGAGGATACTACTGAAATTACAGAAATTAACATTAGTGAAGATACAACAATTAATTTCTATTATACAGATCCTAATGTTGCAGATGGCCTTCTTTATCCGGATGACATAACGTCAGGAGAGGAAATCCCTCAGTATCCGGATCAGGGAGCTGTGAGAATCAATAAGACTGCTACAAGTGATGATTTCAATGGAACAGGTGTGGCAAAAGTAGAACTTGGTACTACCGGTGTACCAATGAAAAAAGGTGTAGATGTTGTCCTGGTATTTGACGTTTCCACAAGTATGACGGATAAGATCAGTGGTAGCGATAGGACGAAGCTTGAGGATGCACAAGAAGCAGCTTGTAACTTTGTAGATAAGTTGCTGGCAGACAATGCGGACGGAACAAAATCCAATAACCGTGTTGGATTAGTTACCTTTGCAGGATATGATAATGGTGCCGGAAATAAAATCGAATACCCGTTAAAAAATGCGAATGCCAAAGAAAATATCAAGACAACGATTAAAGGATTGAAAACATATTCCGGAACTGATTACGATTTTGCTTTTTCCGGAGCAAATACAGTTTTGAGTCAGGCTGCGGAAGGAAGAGATACTTTCGTTGTATTTATGACAGATGGAGCACCGTCGACATATAATGGATACAAATATAAAGACTCACAATATAAGACGAATTATGTTCTGGGTAAAGCATTAAATAATGCAGAGACGGTAAAGGAAGCTCCGATTGATGCAACTGTATATTCAATCGGATTTGGCGTTTCTCAAGGTAATAATGTTGTTGAGAATAAAGATTATGACTGTCAGTTTACCGGAGACGAGTGTAAACAGGTTTTACAGAAGATCGCAACTGATGATGCACATTATGTTCCGGCAGATAATTCAGAACAATTAACGAAAGCATTTAATGACATTGCAACTTCAATCAAAAAAGCCGGAACCGAAGCGGTAGTAACCGACCAGATTGGCAATCTGTTTGAACTGCAGAAGACACAGACTCTGCCGAATGACAAACCGAATCTGCAGTTTGTTCCGACGATTCAGGTTACGTTATATGATTTATATACAAGAGCTGAAGTTGGACAGACAATTAACGGAAAAGAAATTACATTAAATGATGTCGGTACGAGAAAAGGAACAAGTACTGTAGTTGAGACGGTTACTTTTGGCGCAGATGGTAAATCTGCGACATCCAGTTTGAAGACAGACAATATTATGGATACTGTCGGAAATATTACAGCGGAAAAATTCACCTATACTGCTGCAACTAAGATCTTTACATGGAATGTAGGAGATATTACAGAGCAGGAAGCAACCATAAGCTATTATGTATATTTGAAAGGATCTATGGAAGGTAACCGTGGAGACGGACTCTATGATACGAACGAATATGCAAAACTCAACTATATCAATTATAAGGGCAACCCGACAGAACAGACATTTACAAAACCGAAAATGCCATGGGGATCTGCAGTTGTCAATTACGAGTTCTATCTCGTTAATGCGAAAGGTGAGCCGGTTAACAGCCGCGGGGATGTGATTCCGTTTGAAAATCGTGTCAAGATTGGCGATATTAAACAGGCAAAATTCAACTGGAATAATTCTGCAAATGTAGAAGCTAAAGTAGAAGCAGCAAAATTTGTTCCTAAGGGATATACCTTGCATATTGCTGATGCGGCATATACAGCGAACGCAGTAAGTTCCGGAAATGGTTCGCATACGATTACCGGTACAATTCCGCAGGGAGCAGAGCAGTCTACGATCATGTATCAGACAGATGCGCAGTATACGAACTCTTTCGTGGCGTTTGGTGTATTGAACAAAACAACATTAATCCCGGATTCAGTGGTTCTGGACTATGGAAAGACGGTAACGATTGATGTTATGGAAAACGATATGGTCATGGATGCAGTCCTTCATTCTGTTGCACCGAATGGCACAAACGTGGGTGTGAATCTGGGTGATGGAACTACAGATACTTTGGTTGATGGTTTTGGAAGTAGTATAGATCTGACAAACGGTACAGCTGCAGTAGTGAATGGAAAAGTAAAATATACACCGACCAGATATATGGATAGTATTGATAAATTCCTTTATGCTGCTGAAATAACTACAGGATCAACTGAGAAAGGCGGAGCTGATATCAAATACTACCGTTATCAGACTGTAAGTGTTATTCCTGCAACAACGGTATATTATGAAGATAATTTCGGAAATACGGAAGATGATAATAAAACAAATGGTATCGTATTCAGTGGTGCATGGTCAGAAGTAGGTACAGGCGCTGATTCAGAACAGGATAACGGTACAGTAATCGGTGACGGACATCCTTACGGAAATGACAGCAGTTATAAGAATGACACAATGTTCAGCGCAGGTTCAGCACATGTAGTAACAGGTACAAAGAATGCGGATACTACGGCAAGCTTTACCTTTAAAGGAACAGGTTTTGATATTATCAGTCGTACAGACAGTCAGTCTACCAGCATTGCCATTCAAGTAAAGGATAGTGAGGGAAAGACAATTTCTTCAAAGAAAGTTAATAATATGTACGAGTCAGGAACACTCTATCAGATTCCTGTTTATGAGTGGCGCAGTGCAGATTATAATTTGGGCTATGGAGAATACACTGTGACAATTATCGTAGGACAGAGCGGTACAGCTAATACATTCTACTTAGATGCAATCAGAATCTATGATCCGATTGATCCAGATGGTGATGATGCGGTTGAGGCTGAAGAAAAATATCTGGAGGATAAGGAAGCAAATGCAGTCATCACTGAACTTCGCCGGATGCTTTTAGAACAGTATGCGGAAGGAACATTAACGGGTCTCATTTATGTGGATGGTGAAAATACAACATCTGTAGGTACATATGAGAATATCGGGCCAAATAATGAGATTTATCTGAAGAAGGGACAGTCTATCGGACTTGCAATCAAAACTACGGGAGATCCGGCTTCTGTTCAGCTTGGAGCAAAGGCACCGAATGGTGCGGTTAGCTTCAAAGTGGGAAGTGATACTGATGCAGACAGAGAAATTACTTTGAACACAGCTACAGATATGTACTATGATATCTCAGATTCATTAAACTTTGTGGTTAGCAGCGAATCGGGAGAAAAAACGGCAAACATGGTAGTAACAAACACAAGTGATAGTGCTGATGTGATTCTTTCACTCACAAATCTGAAGGTTACCTATGATGACAGCGGAATGTCCTATTCTCTGTTTGTTGACGAAGCAGTCGTTGAAAATACATTTGCGGTTGTAAATGCTAGGCTGGCAGTCGCTGAGGAGCCGGAAGAACCGGAAAATCCGGAGACACCTGAGGAACCGGAAACTCCTGAAAAACCAGATAAGAATCCGGGAAAAGATTTCCTGGAGGATCTGTATTCCATTATCAAGGATATATTTGGAAAATGGTTTTAGGAAAGTAGGTGAAGGTTTTGAAAAAAGTATATATTAAACCGCAGATAGTTATGGAAAATTTCGAAATGTCTGATTTCATTGCCGGAAACTGTCAGATTGATGTGGGATTTGGTGACAGTGGTTCAAACATCTGTACGATTCCTGATCCGGATTTTGGCGGAGCACTTACATTATTTAATGTACAGGGGATCTGTGATACTGTTTGGATTGATGGTGATGATGATGATAGGGGATGCTATCATATTCCGGATGGCGGAGTTGGCTATTTTGGATCATAAGTAACAGACTGAGTTACTACAGGAATGACCATATCAATATTGGTATGGTCATTCTTTATAGGGGATAGAGTATGAAGGTGATTTCATTAGCGAAAATAAGCATTGGTTTTGCATCGGATTTTGTTATCAGTGCTGATAAATATATGACGCTTTTTGCAGAAGAAGTACTGACCCCTGAGGGGTGTGACTGTGTCATTCCCATCCGATATGAAGCACTGCCTGATATACCTGCTTCTGCTCCGATATACATTGATAACAAAAGATGTGTTTTTGAAGAAGGAAATGAACAGTTACATTACTATCTTCCGCTTGGAGAGGAATGGCAATTTTGCCTGAAAAAGCATGGTGAAGAAAGGTGTCTGTATGTTAAGCCACCTTATCGCAGATATGCAGAGAATCTGTGGAATCTGGTAAATAAAGTGGAGCTGACATCGATTTTAATGGAATACAATGCCCTGATTCTGCACGCATCCTACATTATTTATCATGGGAAAGCGATTCTTTTTACGGCACCATCCGGTACGGGAAAATCTACGCAGGCAAGGCTGTGGAATGAAAACAGACAGGCCAGAATCGTCAATGGGGACCGCGCAATTATAAGATTGCAGGAAGGCAGGCTGCGGGCATATGGACTTCCGTTTTGCGGTTCGTCGGATATCTGCTTAAATGAGGATGCCCCTTTACTGGCGATTGTAGTATTGGGACAGGCACCGGATAATCGTATCGAAAAATTATCAGGTGTGGAGAGTATCAAATATCTTTACAGCCAGATGGCTGTGCAAAGATGGAATGAAAGAGAAGTGGCTTCGGGAGTACGGCTGCTTCAGGATATTGTGCAGTATGTTCCTGTGTTGCGACTGCAGTGCACACCAACTCCTGAGGCGGTTTTTACATTGGAGCATTATTTACAGAAAACAGAGAATGAGGAAGGAATGCCATGGCAGTATTAGAACCCCGATTGATGAAATATTTACACCGTAAGGCGGGTCAAAACCATATCCCCCTGAGCGGTACCTTTGAGCTGTCTCCCTGCTGCAACATGGATTGCAGGATGTGTTATGTTCGCAAAAGCAGAGCGGAGGTAGACGCTTGCGGAGGAGAGATTCCGGCGGAATCATGGCTGGAGCTTGCGAGGGAATGCAGGGAGCAGGGAATGCTCTTTCTGCTTTTGACGGGAGGAGAACCGTTTCTGTACAAGGGAGTCCGGGAACTGTATTCGGAACTGACGAAAATGGGATTTCTTATCAGTATCAACACCAACGGGACCATGATCACAGAGGAAACTGTGGAATGGCTGAAGGCGGAACCGCCTTCACGCATTAACATGACGCTTTACGGTGCCGGCAATGAAACCTATCGCCGACTGTGCAATCATCCGAAGGGCTTTGATCAGGCAGTGCGGGCTGCGAAGCTTCTGAAGGATGCCGGGATTGCTGTCAAATTCAACGCCAGCATGACACCTTATAACATCGAAGATCTGGAGCAGATTTACAGAATTGCGGAGGAACTGGGCATATATGTACAAGCCACAGCCTATATGTTCCCGCCGGTGAGAAAAGATGAGACCCTGGCAGGCGGAGGCGATCGTTTCACGGCAGAGGAGGCAGCCAGATATCAGGTGCAGATAGACAGATTCCGCTTTACCGCAGAGGAATTTGAACTGCGCGCTGATGCCATGAAAAAGAACTGTCTGGAGCCGCTACAGCAGGATTACTGCGAACGGGATGAGAAGGAACCTCTGGGATGCCGGGCAGGGAAAAGCGCATTCTGGATCAACTGGAAGGGAGAAATGTCTGCCTGCGGTATGATGACATGTCCCGTGACCTATCCTTTCAGGGATGGACTGGTAACGGCGTGGAATGAGTTGACTGAGAAAACGAGGAAGCTGTACATGCCGCCGAAGTGCAAAGGCTGTGAAAAACGCAAGGTCTGCTATGTGTGTGGAGCTGCAGCCTATGCGGAGACAGGAAGTTATGGTGAAGTACCGAAATATCTGTGTGAAATGACGGAAAAACTGGTAGCGTATACGTTGAAGCACAGAATTGAACGGTTTTAGTGCATTTTCGGCAGTTTTTGCGGTTGCTATTTGCAGCAATCTACGTTATAATCTCGTCTTTGACACTTTGAAAATCAAGTAAGTGCCACAACCACTGATAA
>JBJEMI010000041.1:0-55581 GCA_051879615.1 Lachnospiraceae bacterium | reverse complement strand
CAAGGTACTATAGGAATAGGGGCAAATTTATTTATGGTTTTGACCTCAACATCATCATATAAGTACACTGCAGTTTCCCTGCTGCCGGATAAGCCGTCTTTTGCGCAACTGCTTTAGCCTCCTCTTTCAGACGCAGATAAAACGTGCACTGATTATTTCTGCTCTCTTTCGGAATCGTCCAGATAAAGCAGCCGTTTTTCTCGTCAGCAGTGCCCGCTGACGCACTGCACCGGTAATTTTTCAGTTCATCATACTCTACTTCCCAGCAATCAGATGAAACACTCCAGGTAAACTGCTTGTTATCCGCTTCCACACTTCGTTTCGTCTTTTCATGACAGACCGCGGAAAATGCATCCTTCAGATTTTCTGTTCCCGTCCTGATCATGGCAAAAAAATGGTCATCCTGATTTCCCGTCATCTGCCGCATTGCCCGATACCCGCTTCCCTTGATGTAGGATTCGATTCCCATACAGGCACTGTACACAGTGACTCCCGTCAGTTCTCTCAATTCCTTTGCCTTTGCAACCCCCTTCTCAATATCATTCTGCCTGCCGTCGCCCATGATAAAGATCTTTGTATATTTTGTTCCTTCCGGCTTCTGACAGAGTATTTTGGCATATTCCAATCCGGGGGCCACTACCGAACCCGGGAGAAATCCTGTTTTCCTGATCTGCTCGATCGCCTTCTCATAGTCAGATGTGTATTCTGTCACACCATAAATGCTGCCATCACTTGCGGAATAGGACAAAAAAGCAACTCTTGAGCCATCTGCCCTCTGTGCGATTTCCCGGATCGTCTCAATCGCTGCTTCTTTATATAATGTAAAAATATCTTTACAGCCGCTCTCATAGCGTACAGGAATTTTTCTGTCTTTTTCATCAAAATGCGCACCTGCACTGTCAGACCAGATTTTTCTCTCTGCACTCCAGGAAATCAATGTGTGGGTATCTTTTAAATATCCCAGGGTATGGGTAATCGGAAGTACACAGCGGGAATCGATCCGGTAATAATGTCCTTGGGCCATACATGGACAATGTACGCTCAGCGGTTCGGATTCTTCGGTATTTCTTTCTTTCAGGTAACTGTCGTTTAATGTTGTCGTTCTTGAACCGTCAATCATGAAGATATAATCTGTCGTTCCCAGAGAATACTCGGCAGCTGAGTGATCCGTCTCATGTAAAGTTACTTTTGCGATCCGTTCTTCCTCTGATTCCCAGACTGCATCACAGCTGATTTTCAAAGTAGGCTCTGCCGCAAGACAGTTTTCACTCCTTCCCGTTATCAGAATTGTCAAAAACAAAAGTATTATTTTCCAATAAGTATTCATAGACCTTCTCCTTTTTCATGATATCCATCTGATCCTCCTCTGTAAGAAACTCTTCCAGTTCTGCCGGGGTTTCCACACCATAGACCCCCTGTAAATTCTCCAGTCCCCTGCTGATCTCATCCTCTGACAGTTCCATCCCTTCTGCTTCAAAAATCTCCAGCAATACCGATTCCTCCTGATCTGCCGGACTTTCCTTCCATCCGGAAGCTTTTAAAATTTCCCGCAAAACACCTTTCCTTTTTGCGTTAAGTATTTCATAGCGGACCTCCTCCTGCATCGCTTCATAGACATAGACCTGCAGTTCTTCCAGAGAACTGCAGTTTCCTTCTGTTCGTTCCCTGCACACTTCCTCGGTCCATAAAACATCCGAATCCTCCAGCAGTGTCTGTACGACCCGTACAGCATCTTCTTCTGTCACAGTTTCAGGCTTCGGTATCACCACCTTCAGATTGTCATATCTGCAGATTTTACTTTTTCCGGCAGTGACTCTTCCTGTACGGAAACCGGAACTGAAAAAAACACATAGAAGGATCAGACAACCCGCTCCCAGGATGCCCGGCAAATAGTTACTCTTTCGTATTTTCATGAATTTCTCCTTGTATTACCTGGATTTCTTCCTCACACTTTTCGTAAACCTCTTCTCTGGCCCTGCACCTGGCAAGGCAAAATGATCCGTTTTCCATTCTCTCACAAAACTCTTCGACATCTTTTTCTTCCAATAGAAGTGTCACCATACTGACTACCCGCTCGGTATCACCTCTGACAACCGTCTGTCCTGTACTGTCAAAGGCTTCATCAATACAGATTCCTTTAAAAATCAGAGATGATTTTCCTGTTTCCTCATTATAAAAATAGACATCCGCAAAATCTCCTGACCGGAAAGTACCTCCTGCCAATCTGGATATATCATCAGATTTTACGGAAAACCTGACAGGCTCTCTCATCCTGTTTTCCAATGCTGCCATATCTGTGAACCATTCCTTCTGAACAATCGTTCCCTCTGCAAGCGTAACCTTTACCGTTTTTCCGGCAAAACTTTCCAGTGTATCGCCCGCTGCATCGCTTACACAGTTTTCATCCATCTGTCTTAGACAAAGGTACTCTGTCAGATTTTCTTCCGTCAGAAGCATCCTTTCCGGTAAATCCTTCTTTACACAGACAACCGTCTTTTTTACAACGGGTGTCTGTCCCGATTTTTCAAACAGCAGTAATCCGGCAAACACCAGCGCCGCCATCAGAAAACTCAAACCGATACTATAGACTCTTTTCTTTTTCATCCTCTTTTTCCTCCGGTTCTGCTGCAATATCAACACTGCACTCCTTTGTTACACGCTGAATCTGATTTTTAAGTCCTTCCACTGAAAAGCTGATACAGCTGTAAATCGTTGTATTCGTGATTATTTTTCCGTCCGGAGTTGTCAGACGTCCCACGGCATCTGAAAAACGACGCTCTGAAACTCTTCCGTCCGAAAGGATTTCCAGCATTACAATATCCGAACCATAAACGTTGTAAATCCGATAACACTCCGGTACGACAGGCCCCTGAAAACGGATCTCCTCCACCGGATACATCTCCTCATTCAGATTCATGTTTTTTCTGAGAGCTCTGTAATAGCTTTTGTATGCCTTCCTACAATCCGTGATGACCGCAAATTCCTCCCCCTCATAAACTTCCAGATCGATCACTGCCGACGCAAGGTTCGCAGCTGCCAGGGAATCCTCCACAAGGATTCCGGCAGACTGCAGCACCTCCAGCCGAAGAAAAAACAGTGCCGTCAGTGTCAGAAGAATCAACATGCACATTCCCAGACTGTATTCCAAAGACCCTTTCAATTCTTTTTTTACTTTCATTGCCTCATCAATGCTTGGCTGTAGATGTCAGATAGATCCGCACCGGTGCGCTGATGGATCGTTCCGCGAAAAATGCCGTGCTGTTTCCAAGCAGATGATAAGAGACCGTTCCCTGTATACATAGCTCAATTTCCTCACCATAGCCTGCAGGTATCAGAGTCGTTCCCGTAAAATCCAGATTTTCACATCCCAGCTGCTGTAATTCCATCTCCATCTGATTCATCGCCTGTACCGTACAATATCCTTTTGTTTCCATGTAAAGCAGATATTTTCTTCCGATCGTATCCATTTCCTCCTTCTGATCCAATGCCTGCATCCAGCCTGTAAAAAATACCGCCATAAGCCCGGTAACCATACAGGCCAGAATCACGGACATCAGATGCATTACGGAGCCTCTGTCGCGCTTTTTCATCATATAAAAAGCTTTGACATTGCCTGAGTCATGGAATTCATCATTGTATCCATATAGGTTCCGATTGCATTCTTAAACACCAGAAGCAGGGTGATCGCTATCACCGCAAGACCGATTTCCACAAGGATTTCTTTTCCTCCTGCATCCTTTTCTTTTAACAGCCCCACATGTTTTTCTGTTTTTTCTTTGATTTTCATTAAAATATTCATCATAACCTCCTAAAAATGAATGACGGTATCCATTACTTCAACTGCCATCCCGTAAATACAGATTCCAAGCATGCCCACAAACAACAGAAGCTGCAGCAGCTGAATCTGTCTGTCTAATTTTTCTTTTTGTTTCAGGCGCAGTGCATGTTCGACATCTGTCATCTGACTGCTCAGATCCGTCAGAATCTGTACACTCCTGCCGCTTTCCATAGACTGCTTCAGCACGAGACAGAGTGCGTCTATGTAAGGATTGTCAAATTGCTGTTCCAGTTTCGAAATCGCTTCCGAAAAGCTGCTTTTTGCCAGCATCTGATTGTTGAATTCCAGAAGCGCTGCCTTCATGCGGGGATGCTTTACGATCAGATAACAATCCATAAAACTCTGCGTAAGAAAAACTCCCGCTTTTGCCTGGATCCGCAGGGTATCATACAGTGAACGGATATCTTCCAGCATTTCCGCGTTATCCGCATCATTGGAAATCTCCATAAGGATCTCCGGCAGATAATAGCCGAGAACTGCCAGGGGAATCATAAAAATTTTCTGTACCGAAAATCCCAGTCCGGCCAGAAACACCGAAAATCCGATCTTCGCCATACGCAGATGTCTTGCGCAAAGCTGCTCCCCAAAAAGAAATTTCATGCCCGTTTTTCTCAGGCGTTCATCTAACACCTTTGTATTTTTCACTCCTCCACCTACCGGTCTGCCGAGAGCAGCATTCTTCCGCATAGCATCAGAATCATGGCGCAATAAACCAGCAGTCCCTTTCCTACGGTTGTTTTTGTCAACAATACCCACAGGCTCTGTTTCATAAATCCGTCTGTCATCCAAAACGCAAACAGACAGCACAGAACAATCAGCAGCACTTCGATTCTGGCGTTGTTTTTCATCGCCTGACGCTCCCTTTTATTTTTCAGATATTCATGAAGCATTTCTCTGCAGTCTCCTATGATCTCTCCGTAATTGGCATCATGCCGGTAACAGATCTCCAGATTTTTCACGAGACGCTGAAACTGTTCATGAGGAATCCGAAGCTCCAGCTCATAAAAAGCTGCCGAAAAGTTACCCGTTACTTTTGCATACAGATAACATTCTTCTACTGCACTTTTCAAAGGTTCCTCCAGATAGGGAGAAATCTTTCCGAGGATACTGATCAGATCATCACAGCTTTGCTGATAATTGCCGATCAGATTCATAAAGGAGAGCAGCTGTTCCTCTGTTTTTTGATAGTTCCGGTCCCTTAAAATTACCAGCAGACTGTATACTGCAGAAGGTAAGATCAAAGGAACTAAAATAAGAAAAATGATTTCCGCATTTCTGATCCCCAAATACAGCTCTGTCCCAAACACAGAAAACAGCAATAATGAGATCAGCAGTTCCGTATTCAAGACCGGAATGATCCTTCTGATCCCGGACTGCAGCAGGATTTTATCAATTTTATAAACAAGGCTCTGTTTTTTACGGTTTCCCTCCAGCAGCTTTCTCTCTTTTTCTTTCGCTGTTCTTTGCTGTTCACTCTTTGACATCTTCTGCAGTACCTGACGGCTGATTTCTGAAATGAGACTTTTTTCCTGAATATAGGAAATCAAATGATAGCTTCCTGAAAAAACACTGAAAAACAGCAGGACATAAATTCCATATTTTTGCATAACCACTCCTAATAAATTCTCCTGTATTCCAGAATCCCGTCTTTTTCGGAAAATCCTGTAACCTCTGATATTTCTTTTACCCGAAATTCTTCCATAAAAACGATGCAGTTCAATCCGGAAAGCATTTTCATCACATCTGCTTTTGCATAGTCGCTTTCATATTTGACATAGTCAGCCAGCTTGTCGATCGCCTGCCTGGAATCCGCTCCATGAACAGATGCCCAGCACCGATGACCTGTATAACAGGCATTCAGAAAATACAGTGCCTCTCCTCCCTTGATCTCTCCGATGACAAAATAGTCCAGATCCACCAGCAGTCCGTTTCTCGCAAGCTCCTTCAGATCATAACTGATGCGGCCTTCTCCCTGTGTCTGTACCACATGCTGAAACATCAGATCCGGATGTCTGTGAGAGAACAGTTCTTCGTTTTCCTGAATGATCAGTCCGCTTTTATCATGGGGAATACAATCCAGCATGGCATTCATCAACGTCGTTTTTCCCGATGCACCTTTTCCGGAAAACAGAATACCTGTCGCTTCTTCTGCCTTTTTCTTCAGATATTCCATCACTTCTTCCGACATCATGCCGATCTGCTGTAATTCTTCAATTGTCCGTTTCTTTTTGGGGATTTTTCGGATGTGTAAATAGGGAACTTCCACAGAATTGACAAATTCCGTAGAAATATTAAATCGTAAGATAAATTTGGAATTGCTTGTCTTATCGGTAAAATTCTGAACCGCATGAATATCACTGATACTCGTTTTATTTTTCGCTGCCACATATTCCACAAACTGCCTGTAGGCCTGTCTGTCTGAAAACTTCACATGAGAGTTTTCCCTTTTGCCGTATCGTTTCACCCGGATGTTGTTATAATTCAACACCTTAATATCGGAAATACTCTCATCCTCTATCAGTTCTTCCAGAACATGATAACCCCAGATATATTTTGCAAACTGCTCCAGCAGGGGCGGAATCATTTTCTCCGGCATACTGCGCCTGCGCAGGTATTCATATGCTTCTCCCAGAAAAGCTTTGCGGGATTTCTGCCCCCGCTCCACCTGACTGAGTGAATGCTTTTCAATCTTTGTAAAATAATTGATCAGCTCTTCAAGCCATTGTTCCGCGCACAAATTTTCTTCCATAACTCTCACTTCCCGTCATTCGATAGATTTGCTGTACAACACTTCTGTATGATAATTCTTCTCTGCATTCATTCCGCAGATCCTGTATTTCCAGAAACTGTTTTTCTGACATCTGACATTCTCTTGCCAGTCTGACGGGAAGGGCTGAAAAGGCCGTCATATACCTGTTCCATAAAAACAGCAGCTTATCTTTCCAACGAAAAACGACTGAGAATACTCTTTCAAATTCCGTTCTGTTTCCCGGAAGCGCGATCACTACAAGATCCGACTGTTCAAACACGCTGCTGATCACACCATACTCACCGGACTCTACATAACAGAACTGATAATCCGGCTCCGGATGATCCCGAAGGATCACTTCGGCTGATGTTTCACCGTACAGCCAGCAATGTTCACTGCTGTTTACCTGAAATGGCAGATATCGGGCTGCATGGACCAGTTTTTCATACTGCCTTTTGCCGAAATACGGAAATTGGGGTGCAAAAAAAGAATCCTTTGGATTTACGCACAAAAATGTAATAACCTTTGACATATTCACCTTCTGTGTATTGTTTTATTTTTGGAAACTTTGGAAGATCTTTCCCTGAATTTTGAGATGGGTTCATTATATCTGATTTCTTTGATTTTGTAAATACTTTTTTATGCACATTGTCTGAATATTGACCCGTATTTTCTAAGATGTTATTATACTTGCCATGTCAAATGTGACGATCACACGGGCTGCGGAACCTTCGGTTACAGAGGACGAACTCATCACAAGGGTGAATCCGATCTTAAAATCTTATGAGATATCGGATTCACAAAAGCTCTGGAAGGTTTCTTCAGGCACACGTTTTGTCGTGGAAGCTTCCGGTGAAACCATGGACAACAGCCGCCTGCAGGAAGTTGTCAAATTAATGAATGCAGAATTTGCAGAAAAAGAAATTCCTTCCGCGGATCCTCATATCATGACCTATGCGGCCGAAAGCCAGCGGCTCGCGGATGACATTTTCATCCGCCTTGTTGATGCTGAAGATATTTCTTCCGACACAACAAGTGAAGAGGCCTACAGAATCACGATCGATGAAAGCGGTGTCATCGTAGAAGCTGCCTCTGAAAATGCAGTGATCTATGCTCTGCGTACGATCATGACTCTGATGATCACAAATGACGGTCTCATTTACGGAACGATCCTGGACTATCCGGATCTTGCCGAGAGAAGACTTCATGTGGACTGCGCACGCAAGTACATCTCCAAGGACTGGTTTATCCGCCAGATCAGAGAAATGTCTTATCTGAAAATGAACACCATCCAGATCCATTTTTCAGAGAATCTCGGTTTCCGCATTGAATGTGAAACAGACCCGGCAATCGTTTCCGACGAATATCTGACCAAGGCAGAAGTAAGGGAAATTCTGGCTGAAGCTGAGAAATACGGCATCAAAGTCATTCCTTCCTTCGACTCACCGGGACATGTAGATCAGATATTAAAAGCTCATCCGGAATACGGACAGGTCAGCAATTCCGGTAAACACTACGCATCAGGTCTGGATGTTACAAATCCGGAAGCTGTTGCTTACATCTATTCACTCTACGAAGAATATATGGAACTGTTTGAGGGCTGTACGGATTTCCATATTGGCGGTGACGAATATATGGAATTTGACCGTGCACCGTTTACAACAGAATACAAAAGCGTTCTGGACAATTATGCCGCAGAAACCTTCGGTGCAGGCTACACCTGGAAAGATACGATTGCAAACTACATCAATGAACTGGCTGAGTTTGTATATGATCACGGTTTCAAACCGCGTATCTGGAATGACGGCATCTATTACGGAGAAAATTCCTCCTCTCCGCAGAAAATCAGGATGCATGATTACATCGGTATCGATTTCTGGTCACAGATGAGCTGGAACAGCAGTATTGCGCGCTTACAGACGATCCTCGACCACGGACACACCGATATCTACAATATGAATGCAAGCTATTTCTATTATGTACTTCGCAACACTGCTCCGACAGACGGCCGTGAGCAGCATTCCTTCGATGTCCTGAATCAGGATAAAAACATTTACGAAACATGGACACCTGGTAAGTTCCAGGCAAATACCATCTCTGATGACAATCCTGTTATCAAGGGTGCTTCCATGGCCATCTGGTGCGATAAGGCCGATCTTTGCACAGAAGATGTGATTGCCGAGGATATTGCCAGCGCACTTCGGGCACTTGCATGCAAATCATGGAATACATCTGCCAATTCCAAACTGAACTTTTCAGGATTCCAGACACTGATCGATGAAATCGGCCATGCCGCAGCTTATGAAAAAGGCTCTGTACTTCCGGATGCCGGTGAATTTACGCAGGCAGAGGATCTTGGAAGAGTCCTGATCCGATATGTGGATACGGACGGAAATCCAATCAAAGAAAGTGATATCAAATACGGCGTTTTAGGTTCTTCCTATGAAATTACAGCTCCGGAAATTTACAGATGGATCGCACAAAATACCGAAGCAGTTACAGGAACCTACAGCGAAACCGACCGGGAAATCGTATTCGTCTATGATGTGGATCCGGATCCGGAAAAATTTGATTCGGATATGCTGACCTATCCTTCTGTTACGGAATATAAAACTGCCGGAGGAAAATTTGCTCTCGAAGATTCTTCCCGTATTTTTGTTGTATCAAATGACCGGTCTCTGCATAATACAGAACTGGAAAATGACATGAAACTTTTAAGCAGCGAGTTTTGTGCTACAGGGCTCACCGAAGCTTCCATGGACATCGTCTATGGTCCGGAATCTTCCGCAAAATCGGGTGACATCGTAGTCTGCCTTGAGGAAGAGAATGAGGGTGATAACGGTGAAGCTTATGAAATTGAAATCGAAGACTTTGCAAAAGTCACTGCAACAGACGAAGCAGGTATTTTCTACGGCGTTCGTATGATCCAGAAAACCCTGCTGTTAAATGACGGCAGTATGGACTGCGGAATCGTAAAAGATGAACCTTCGGTTTCCGTTCGAGGCTTTCATATGGACAATGCGAGAAAATTCTTTACAAAAGACTGGATCCTTGCCATGATAAAAGACCTCTCTTACCAGAACATCAATACCCTGCAGTTCCATTTTTCGGAAAATGAGGGCTACCGTTTGGAAAGCTCCACACTGGAAGCCATTGATGGTTTTCAGTATCCGTCCAACGGATATCTGACCAAAGAGGACATGCTGGATATCATTGCGGAATGCAACAAGTACCACATTGAACTTGTTCCTTCTCTGGACTCTCCGGGACATATGACCTATGTATTGAATTACCTTCCGGATGACTGGGATTGTACATCGATCTGGCCAGGTGACTGGCGTTCCCCTCAGACGTTCAATATCTTCGAAAAAGAAGAATGCAGACAGTTCCTTGCCGACCTGTTCCGGGAATATGCAGAATTCTTTTCAGAAGCCGGATGTAAACACATAAACATCGGAGGAGATGAATTCTTAAATAACTTCGGAAGCATGACAAATGATCAGTATATCATTGTCATGAATTACTTTAATGAGATTTCCGCCCTTGTAAAATCCTACGGATTAACACCGAGGGCATGGAATGACGGACTGCTTTACAAAGGCTATACAGGCTATACCCTGGATCCGGATATCGAAATCTGCTACTGGTCAGGCCCTGCACAATGTGCAACGATCGCAGAATTCGTAGAAAACGGAAACAAGGTAATCAACTTTACCGATGTATATATGTACTTCGCCTTATCTTCCTGGTGGATGAACAATGCCAATGCAAGCGGACAGAAAATTTTCAATGAATGGCATCCGGGCAAACTGGCAAGCAGCAACGTTATCGGATCACAGGAGGTTGCCTATCCTTATGAAGACTATGTACTGGGAGCTTCCTATGCATTATGGTGTGATAATCCGAACTACATGACTCAGGACGCCGTTTCTTCAAACCTGTTCATGAGAACGCGTGCAATGGCGGAAAAATCCTGGAATCCAAATACAGGCTTAACCTACACCCAGTTCGAATCTCTCTGCAGCACTCTGGGCCGCGCACCGGGATATGACAGTGAACTTCCTGAATCCGGAAATATCTACTACGATGGAGAGCTCGGATTTGTAACACTTCGTTACCTGGATGAGTCCGGAAAAGAAATCAGAAAAGAACGCAATGTCTATGGTCTTGTCAACGATCCGTATGAAATCGTTCCGGATACGCTCTATGGATACAGATTTGTTTCCATGGACAAGGAAGCCTCCGGTATCTTTTCTAAAGATGGTATCGTGATCACTCTGACCTATCAGATGTATACCGACAAAACCGCACTGCGTGAAAAAGTAGATCAGGCAATACCTGCAGATTCCTGTATTCCGGAAACCTATACCGACTATGGCAGGGCATTAGATGAGGCCAAAAAAGTACTGGATGATCCTTCTGCGGATCAGAGAACTACAGATGATGCTCTGGAGGCACTGATCAATGCTGAAAGCAGGGTGATCAGTCTGGAACGGCTGGATCTGTATCTGGAAGTAAATTACCCGATTGCTTCTGCAGGATATACGAACAATTCTTATGCCGCATATTCATCTGCTGTCAACGAAGGTAAAAAAACACTCTTGAACCGGAATGCCTCTGCCGAGGACGTGGATGCCGCTCTGGAAGCAATCCTGAGTGCAAAGGCCTCACTGGCTCCGGCAGATATGATCACTGTATCGGCAAATCAGGATACTTATCAGACATACTACTTAAGCAACATCATTGACGGCAATCAGAATACCTATGCATGGCTGGCAAGTGCTCAGAATATTGATGACTATGTCCTGTTCACCTTCCGAACACCTGTCATCCTGAATTCTGTCCGTATTCTGACTCCTTCCAATGCCGGAAGCGACTGTTTCCATCATGCAGTTGTCGAAATCAGTGCAGACGGAGAAGAATGGACCGAAATCGGCACACTGGAACAGGAACTGGATAAGACATTCAATGCTGAGGGAGCTGCCGTTCAGTACGTGAGAATCCGTGTAACGGAATTTGTGAAATACTGGACAAAAATTGCCGAAGCAACCTTTGATTATGAACTTACTTCCATTGATAAATCAGCTTTGGAAAATGCAATCGCAGACGCGAAGAAGCTGAATAAAGATGAATATACAGCCGCAAGCTGGGCAGTGCTCGAAGCTGCACTCAGAAACGCCGAAGAACTGAATGAGAAGACAAGCATCACGACCGGTGAAATGAATGCCGTGATCAAAGCATTAAAAGCTGCAGAAGATAATCTGAGGATACCTGAAGGCGGAGAACCTGAGCCGCTGCCGAATCCGTTCACAGATGTTACGGAAAATGATTTCTTCTATCATGCGGTACTCTGGGCTGTTGAAAACGGCATCACAGACGGATGGACAGAAGAACTGTTTGCTCCGGATATGACTGTCACCCGTGCTCAGGCTGTAACCTTCCTCTGGAGAGCAGGCGGATGTGAAAAAGCCTCAGCTTTGGCCGGCTTTACAGATGTACCTGCAGATGAGTATTATGCAGAAGCTGCTGCCTGGGCTGTCGAAAACGGCATCACAGACGGATGGACAGAAGAACTGTTTGCTCCGAATATGACTGTCACCCGTGCTCAGGCCGTAACCTTCCTCTGGAGAGCAGGCGGATGTGAAAAAGCCTCAGCTTTGGCCGACTTTACAGATGTACCTGCAGATGAATACTACGCGGAAGCTGTTGCCTGGGCTGTTGAAAACGGCATCACAGACGGATGGACAGAAGAACTGTTTGCTCCGGATCATGAATGTACAAGGGGGCAGATCGTTACCTTCCTCTATCTGGCTGAAAATATTTAATCCATACAGTACTCTCTGCTGAGTAACTCTCAGCCGGCAGCGGTCAAAAGCCGCTGCCGGCTTTTGCATGTCTGAACACTGCACCGGATCGCAGCTATGCGCATATAATAATAGAAAAACAAAAGGAGCAGTTATGTCAGCAAAAATTGTAATGGATGCAGGACACGGCGGAAGCAACCCCGGAGCAGTGTATAACGGCCGCCGGGAAAGTGACGATACATTGAACCTGGCACTGGCAGTTGGAGATATTTTAAAAAAAGACGGCAACGAGGTCATCTATACCAGAACCTCTGATGTTACACAATCTGTAGGCGAAAAAGCAAATATTGCCAATCAGGCTGATGCAGATTATTTTATCTCCATCCACAGAAACTATTCAGAAGACCCGAATGAATATAACGGCATTCAGTCACTGATCTACGGTCCGGGCGGAACCAGAGAGCTTTTGGCCGATAACATCAATCAGAATCTGGAAGACGTGGGATTTGAAAATCTCGGTATTGAACACAGGCCGAATCTGGTTGTCTTAAAACGCACGCAGATGCCTGCTGTATTGGTGGAAGCAGGATTTATCAACAGTGACAAGGATAATGAGATCTTTGATACGCATTTTCAGGAAATCGCTCAGGCTATTGCCGACGGAATTGAAGAAACGATTGAAGAAGTAAACGGTACGGATGATCCGACCTACACGATTCAGGTCGGAACCTTCCGAAACAAAATCTATGCGGATAATCTGCTGCTGCGTCTGAAACGCCAGGGCTATCCGGCTTATATCATCAATGAAGAAGGACTCTATAAAGTCCGTGTGGGTTCTTACGATACACTGGATCAGGCAGCCGATATGGAACAGCGGCTGAAAAACCGCGGCTATACGACATTTTTAACTACCTGACTTCCGATCCCCGTCTATGGTTACACAATGAAACGGGAGGCTATTCTCATAGTCTCCCGTTTCTTCAGACAAATTTATTTAATTTCTCATCATATTCAAAATTGATCCCTGCTAATCTTTCCATAATAACTTCCTTCGGAACATCGAAGTCATAGCAAAAATCGTCCAGACTGTCGAATTCATCGCGAAGTTTCGTATTGACAAAGCTTAGCAGCATCATTGGCTGATTTGGCAGCATCGCATTTCCTCTTTCTATTTTACTTTCGCAGTCAATGAACCGTTTTCCACCTGAATCACGATCGTATCCTTTGCATGTACCTCACCCTGAAGAATGATCCTTGCAGTCAGTGTCTCCACATGTTTCTGTACATATCGTTTCAGAGGCCTTGCACCATATACCGGATCATACCCGTGATCCGTAATAAAATCTTTGGCTTCTTCCGTAATCTCCAGACGAAGCTCCTTATCTGCAAGACGTTTGTTCAGATCATCAACCAACAGCTTGATAATGCTACGAATATCAGATTTTGTCAATGGTTTAAATAAAATCGTTTCATCCAGACGATTCAGGAATTCCGGTCTAAAATGTGCACGCAGATCGTTCATTACAAGCTTTTGGGCCTCTTCTGTAATTTCTCCGTCCGGATCAATTCCATCCAGCAGATATGAAGAGCCGATGTTGGAGGTCATGATCAGAATCGTATTTTTGAAGTCCACGGTACGTCCCTGGGAATCTGTGATACGTCCGTCATCGAGCACCTGAAGCAGTACATTGAATACATCCGGGTGCGCCTTCTCGATTTCATCAAACAACACGACAGAATATGGTTTCCTTCGAACGGCTTCGGTCAGCTGACCGCCTTCTTCATAACCCACATATCCCGGAGGTGCTCCGATCAGACGCGATACGGAATATTTCTCCATATATTCACTCATATCAATACGCACCATGTTATTCTCATCATCAAACAGACTCTGTGCCAATGCTTTTGCCAGCTCCGTTTTTCCGACACCGGTCGGACCGAGGAACAGGAAGGAACCGATCGGCTTGGAAGGATCTTTGATACCGGCTTTGGAACGGATGATCGCTTCCGTCACTTTCGTAACGCCTTCTTCCTGACCGATGACACGCCTGTGAAGCTCCTCCCCCAGATTCAGGGTTTTGCTTCTCTCGCTTTCCGTCAGCTTCGCCACCGGAATACCGGTCCAGCGTGAAATAATCTTGGCAATCTCTTCCTCTGTTACGCTTTCATGAACCAGCGTCACCTTGCGTTCTTTGATCCTCTCCTCTTCGATCTCCAGCTGTTTCTGTAACTGCGGCAGTCTGCCATACTGCAGTTCTGCAGCCTTCTCCAGATTATACTCTCTCTGTGCCAGCTGAATCTGTTTATTTAAATCTTCGATTTCTTCTCGGAGTCTGGAAAGACGCTCTACCCCGGTCTTTTCATTATCCCACTGCGCTTTCTTTCCATTGAAATCGTCACGAAGCTCCGCAAGTTCCTTCTGCAGATTTTCCAGACGTTCCTTGCTCAGACTGTCTGTTTCCTTTTTCAGAGCAGCTTCTTCAATCTCCAGCTGCATGATCTTTCTCTGCAGTTCATCCAGCTCTGCAGGCATGGAATCCAGTTCTGTCTTGATCAGCGCACAGGCTTCATCTACCAGGTCGATAGCCTTATCCGGCAGAAATCTGTCGGAAATATATCTGTGTGATAACGTTGCTGCAGATACCAGTGCTCCATCGGTAATCTTCACTCCATGGAATACTTCATAGCGTTCCTTCAGACCACGTAAGATGGAAATGGTATCTTCCACCGTCGGTTCATCCACCATGACCGGCTGAAATCTTCGTTCCAGTGCTGCATCCTTTTCAATATACTGCCGGTATTCATCCAGTGTGGTTGCACCGATACAGTGCAGTTCTCCTCTGGCAAGCAGCGGCTTTAACAGGTTTCCCGCGTCCATGGCACCATCGGTTTTACCGGCACCTACGATCAGATGCAATTCATCAATAAACAGAATAATCTGTCCTTCACTCTTGCGAACTTCCTCCAGAACAGCTTTTAACCGTTCTTCAAATTCACCGCGGTATTTTGCCCCTGCTACAAGAGACCCCATATCCAGTGCAAATACCTTTTTATTTTTCAGTCCTTCCGGCACATCTCCCCGCACAATACGCTGAGCAAGTCCCTCCACAACTGCTGTTTTACCGACACCCGGTTCACCGATGAGCACCGGATTATTCTTTGTCTTTCTGGATAAAATACGGACAATATTACGGATCTCACTGTCACGTCCGATGACCGGATCCAGTTTCTGGTCTCTGGCTCTTTCCACCAGATCATAGCCGTATTTGTTTAATGTATCATAGGTCGCTTCCGGATTGTCGCTGACCACCCGCTGATTTCCGCGTACCGTGGAAAGGGCCTGCAGGAAACGATCTCTCGTAATTCCATATTCTTTGAAAAACTGTTTCATGGACGGACTCTGATGATCCAGCATACTTAAAAACAGATGCTCGACGGAAACATATTCGTCACCCATGCGTTTTGCCTCATCCTCCGCATTGATCAGACATTTATTCAGATACTGTCCGATATACGGCTGACCTCCGGAAACTTTTGTTCTCTTTCCGATATAATCTTCTAATCGATTCAGGAAATGCTCTTTATTGATTTCCATCTTTTCGACCAGTTTTAAGATCAGACTGTCATCCTGATGTAACAAGCTATAAAGTAAATGTTCCTGCTCGATTTCCTGATTACCGAACTCGTATGCAGCCTTTTCCAGATCGTTGATGGCCTGCACAGACTTCTGTGTAAATTTACTGATGTTCATAAAGCTTTCCTCCTCCTGAAATAAACTGCTTGAACCGTAAGAGTTCAAGATCATGTGATAAGTTTTCTTTTTCACAGTGTTAACATAACACTTGTTGTTAGCACTGTCAAGAGGTGAGTGCTAATATCAATTCTAAAAATTTTATGAATTCCGTTTTACTTTCTCATTTCATCCCAGTGCTACATCCAGAATCATCATCAGTGTGAATCCCATCGTAAAGCAGAGCGTTCCGATATCTGAATGTTCTCCGTGTGACATCTCCGGGATCAGTTCTTCTATTACCACATAGATCATCGCACCTGCTGCGAAACTTAAACAGTAAGGCAGGACAGATGTGAAAAATTCTGCCGCAAGAATCGTAACGACTGCTCCCAGGGGCTCTACAATCCCCGAGAGGACCCCGTAAAGAAATGATTTTCTCCGGCTCAGTCCTTCAGAATAAAGGGGCATGGAAATGATCGCTCCCTCCGGAAAATTCTGAATCGCAATTCCCAGGGCCAGAACAAACGCTCCCGAAAGTGACATCTGCGCGTCTCCCAGCAGCCATCCCGCAAATACAACACCGACTGCCATCCCCTCCGGCAGATTATGCAGCGCAACTGCGAATACGAGCATCGTGGATTTTTTTAAACTGCATTTCGGTCCTTCGGAGATTTCGCAGTCTCTGTGCTGATGCGGAATCATGTGATCCAGCAAGAGCAAAAACAGGATTCCGAACCAGAATCCGATGACCGCCGGAAAGAACGCCAGCTTTCCCAATGCTGAGGACTGGTCCATGGCCGGGATGAGCAGACTCCAGATCGATGCTGCTACCATGACACCGGCTGCAAACCCCGTCAGGACTCTCTGAAGAAAAAGATTCATTTCTTTCTTCATAAAAAACACACACGCAGCTCCCAGTGTCGTACCGAAAAACGGGAGCAGCAATCCTCCTAATAATCCTATATTCATTCTCAATTCCTCCGTAAGCTCATCTGCAGATATCAAAAATAAATTCCGCCACCTGATCCATGGCATCATAGGCGGTTTTTAACGGTGACATCTGAAACACATGCCACATACCTTTATAATATTCCATCCGCACCGGAACGTGACATTTCTGCAGCTGCCTTTGCAGCCTTAATGTATCGGAAAGCAGGATCTCATTGGTGCCGACCTGAATATAGACCGGCGGAAAACCTGTCAGATCTGCAAACACCGGAGAAAGATACGGATCTTTGCGGTCCGTTTCCGGTGCATAGCACTGTACACACCGCTCCAGATATTCTCTGTTCAGAATCGGATCCAGCTCTGCTTTTTCGTCATAAGACTTTCCGCTTCCCGTCAGATCTGTCCATGGAGAGAAAAGGATCAGCCCCCTCGGAAGCAGCCGCTTCTGTTCTTTCAGCTTCAGGGTTAAAATCAGTGCCAGATTTCCTCCTGCCGAGTCTCCTGCAATGATCACGTCTCTGGCCCCGTACCCCTGATACATCAGATGATCCCAGACCTTCAGGGCATCCTCCAGAGCTGCCGGATGCGGATGCTCCGGAGCAAGCCGGTAGTCAAAGCTCAACACATCCATGGAAGTAGACGCAGCCAGTTTATTGGTAATGCTTCTGGCATATCGAAAGCTTCCGCTCGTAAAACCGCCTCCGTGACAATAGAGAATTACATATTTTTTCATATGACTTCGTTCCACGCTCAGCCATTCTGCCGGAATTTCCTGAATCCTGAAATTTTCATAATTCATTCCCCGAATTTTTGAAAATCTCCCTCCAAAATTCTCCTGTGATGCTCGCTGCTTTTCCAGATCGGAGCTTTCCACCAGCGCATGCATCCTCTTCACTGCTTTTAACAGTCCCTGATTATTTTCACAATTTTTCTCCATGAAATGACCTCCCTGTAAGTAGTTCTATTCTACCACAGGGTTTTGCTTACGTCCATCCTGACATCAGACGATGCAGATCAGGACATGACAGCCGCCATGCCCTGATTTCAGCCCGGATTTTCCTATCTTCCCGCGCAGCTCATAAGCTTTCTGCAGACATTCCTGCACTTTTCTCCGATTCCCTGCTTCATCACCCGGAAAATGCCCCACATCCCGGATTCCACATCCCACTTGAGGGTTCCGGAACGATACAGATAATCTCCCGGACAGCACGGGCCATCCTTTAATTCCATATTAAATGTATTTCCGATACTCACAGCACCCTGAAGCGGAATCACACGGGAATAACCGTCCTCCGGCTGCTCCTTCCATTGATTTGCATGAATGGTAAAGCTGACATTACGCGGCTTATCTGCGGCCATCAATGTCCGGAAGATCACCCGTTCTCCGGTATATGACCTGAACACCGGTGTTGCGGGATCTCCATGGACTCTGCTGCTGAATACTTTCGATATCCGGCCATTTTTCTTCAAACGATTCTCAAAGCGCTCTGATCTGTAATTATAGCCTTTTTCTCCCGTATCCTCCGCATCCGCTTGATTCTCTTCTCCGGAAACAGTGGTTTTGACCAGGTTTCCGTTTTTATCCAGCATACGGATTCCGTTCTGAATCATCACCACACACTCCCGAAACTCCCGGACTCCCGGTGCCGTAATGACCGCTTCCTCTTCGTAGAGTGCCTTTGCCATTGAAAAACTCCGATACCACTGTGCTCCCGGCGGCTCTATGATGACTGCCCCGAACAAGCCATGATATCTGTGATTGCGAAGATCTCCGAAAGACTGAATAATACATGCGCCGTATTCCCGGTCGGCATACCACAGATATTTTTTGCTTTCTCCGGGTCCTGCTGTCTGTTCTCTGTTATTGTATCCCACATTAATGCCCGAATCGCAGACCGGATCGTAACTCAGAAACTGAGGATTTAAGGAAACTCTCATGGAAGGCCTGTGGGGCATATCAAGAGGTACCTCCGGATAGTCAAAATACCTGATCGGATTGTTCACATCAAACAGATTGTGAAGGGTAATCTCTATCCAATCCCCGGCATTGGCCCTTATGATCAGCGGTTTCGTTTCATATTCGCCGCACATGGCAGCCTCCGCTTCTTCCATCGGAACAAACAGAAGTCCGTCCGGATCATGATCTCCGTGCCGGTTATATCTGATTTCTCTTTGAATGGCTGCCACATCATATTTACGGATAACCGCATTTCTGCCCGGACACGGCGGCAGCGGCAGCATTTCCTCCCTGCAGAGAGGCTTGAGACGTTTTTTATGTCGGTCAAATACTCTGATGATTCCCCATAATCCAAGCCACACATCATCAATTCCACCGAAATAGTAAAGGTAATCGCCCGGTCCGTACTGTTTTGTCACATGAATGTTAAAGGCTTCCGAGATGCCCAGCGTCTGAGCTGCCACATCCGGAGAAGACGGGTCGGCGATTTCCCTTTTCCAATGCATTCCTGACAGATTAAACGCATGCTGCTCCTCATGGGCTCCGTCCAGAAGACGGATCATCAGCTCATCTCCGGGATAGGTCTCCAGAATCGGCGTCGCAGGATCTCCATGTGCAAAAGAGCTGAATACATAGGCAGGATCACTGCGGTCTTTCAGACGTTCCCGTATTGGCTCGCATCGATAGTTAATTCCCATGACTCCCGGATCCTCATGGGATCCCGGAACCTCCGGCGGATTTAACGGATTGCCGTCTTTGTCAAACAATAAGGCAAAATCATGCACAAATAATGCAAATTCCCTGAAGGAGCTTCCATCTCTTTTCCTGATGACTGCTTTGGTACCGTAAGAAATCTCCTTTCCGGTGTGTATATCATGGAACGTGGCTCCTGCTTCTTCTACCAGAAGTGCTCCGAACACACCATGCATCTGATGTGCATTGGCAAACAGATGATCATGGAAAAATACTGTCTGAAGCTCCGTATTCAGGAAAAATCTTTCAATGAGCGTTTCATATTTTCTCGCTCCCGCTATATTGTTCCAGCCGTTGGCTGCCCCATCCGAGACAATGGTGTCAAACTTTACGAGGTGAATATGGTATCCTGCAATATCCGTTTTCGTCTCCATCTGAAAGGCATTTCCTTCCAGAAATTCCGGGAGAAGGTTTGTTAAGCGGACTTCAATACAGTCGCCTGCATTGGCACGAATTACCAGGGGCTCCGCATTGATCGTGCCATTCTCAATTTTTTTGATATAGGCATCCAGACCGCCATGTCTTTCCAGCTCTTCCTTCATTACAAAGAATCTTCCCTGCGGATTATTCCAGCCATAGGAATTGTAAGTAACCTTTGCCTGCACCAGTGCAATTTCAAATACTTTGACATTTCCATGACTGCTGCAGCCGGACTTTTCTGTATCCTCCTCTTTCTTCCCGCATCTGTCGGTGTGGCAGGGACAGGTATCACTGTAGAGGGCACCCGGCTGAAAACACTTCACAAAATTTGCCTCTTCCGTTTCTGTCGGCTCCGTGATGACATTTCCTTCAGCATCCAGGACTCCCAGAGGAGGCTGCAGCGGCGGCTCTCCAAAGGTACCGTTGATAAAATTCGGATATCCCGGATGCAGTGCATCCTTTTTCGGCGGTGCCATGCGATCCTTCAGCGGCATCAAAGGCGGTATGGCCGTTCCGTCCGGCAGCGTTCCTGTTCCGTCCTCCAGCCTGTCATGGATCCTCCAGAGCGTCCACATTCCCTCATGGAAATGCGGATAGAGATGACAATGGAAAATCACATCTCCGATCGTTCTGTTCAGACTTCCTGCGCCGTGAAGAATATCCAGTGTAAAGCACTCCTGAGGACTGATGGAAACAGAATCCACAATCGTGGAATTGGGATTGTCACCCTCCAGCCGCCATTGGTGATTGTGAAGATGGAATACATGCGTTTCCTTCACTCCCCCGTGGATCAGACGTATTTTTGCCGGATCTCCCACATAGGCTCTCAGAATAGGAGGTGCCGGATCCCCGTACACCCAGGAGCTCATGGAAATGTCCTCTCCCGTATCACTGTGCTCCTCCGTCAGGGGATGCCTGTTTCTCATGGGCTCTGAGCGGTAGCTGATCGCGGTAGTTGAGGAAGGCAGACCTGTATGAGGATCCATCGGCTGATTGCCGTCTTTATCCTTAATTTCCAGTTCATCATGGAAAAATACAGCGTACTCACGGAAGGCCGGACGAACTGGATGATAGATATCAGCAAACAGCCCGCTGGCCAGTTCCCCTCCCGTCTCCGGATCCAGCCAGACAGATTCCGCAGCCTCTACGATGACTGCACCGAACAGTCCGTGCACATTCGTTCCTTCCTCGCCACTCCTCGGATCTCCCATATCCTGGAAAGAATAGACGCCTTCCCGGTCAGCATACCAGGTGTAAACGATCCGATCTGTCGTTGTAGAATCTCTGTTATAGCCCACACTGGTTCCATCAGAGGTCTGTACATCATACCGCAGTCCCTGCACATGAATAGAAAGCGGACGATTCAGGGAATGGGTAAAAGAGATCTCTATCCGATCTCCCACATTGGCCCGGATGACCAGAGGCTGCACTTCTTTCGCAGGCTGAGGAGGCGTCATCCTGAAATTTTCCTCTGCTGCCCTGCGAATTCTGTCCGCATCTTTTTTTAAAACGTACAGCAGGCCATTGGGATCATGATCGCCATACCTGTTATAAACGATTGGAATTTCTATCGCTTCAATTTCGTAATAACGACATTTCTGCATTTTGGGGTAGTTCCACAGTTCCATTTTTCTCCCTCCTATTCTGCATTGCCTGTTTCCAGAAGTCTGATATAATGATTGGCTTCACGCAGTACATGATCCGCAAGCAGCGGCAGGATGATCGAAGAAATATCACACTTCAGAATTCCTTCCGTACCGGCAGCCTTGAATTTACTGAAACGCTGTGTCTCTTCCAATGCTTCCTCCTTCATGCCCGAAGCTCTGCAGTCCTGTTTTCTGGCTTTTTCCAGAAGTTCCCTGTACTCTCCCGCGAACTGATCCGCTGTCTGAATCAATGTATCCTCCGACGGATCTAACAGACCTCTGATAAACAGCGCATGCTCCATCATGATCCTGTTCCAGAATTCCTCCGTCTTTTTCAGATTTTTCCGGGAAGGCTCTTTATGATCCAGAATTTCTGCCACGGTGGCCCGGTACAGCTTTGCCTCCCGGAGAATATGGGCAATCAGTAACGGGTAGTTGACAGTAAACAGCCTGCACTTGTTTACCGCCTCAAGAATACGTTCCTTGAAATCGATGAATTCATCCAACAGCTTCACTGCCCGGCGATTCAGTTCATGGACAGTTCTCATAAGTTCCCTGTCAACCCGCATCTGACGGGCTGAACAGAGTGTCTGCTGCATCCTTGAAATTCTGCTGTCAATGGATACTCCGCTCAACTGTTCCGTGCACCTTTCTGCCGGAATCGTAAATTCCGTGACCAGCTCTCCTGAATTTAATATGCTCCGTCCCACTCTGCCGTTACTGATCTGCACTGTATCACGAAGAAGTTCTTCAAACTGCCGTCTGAACCAGTCCGCTCTCTGAATCCAGTCCGTGTCCGCACATACAAATCCCGCCTCCAGAAAAAGACCATGCTCTTTCATAATTCTCGAAAAAAACAAATGTGTTTCCAGAGATAACATTACATAATTTTCCATAAACACTCATACCTTGATCATTTATTTTCTCTACATTATACGCAGAAGCAAAAGGCATGGTGTTAACTGAAATACATTACGATTTCCCAAGTCCGCTATTGCCTATTTCATCACGAACTTTTATAATGTTGGTATGAAGAAAAAAATCGGAACCAAAACCAGTCACAACACCTGGTACAAGCTGGATCTCTCTGCAAATGTCTATCCGACACTGCAGCGGAAAAACTTTTCTAATGTATTTCGTCTGTCGGTCACATTGAAAGAAATGATACAGCCTGATATTCTCCAGGAAGCTCTTGATCAGACGCTCTTGCGATTTCCTGCCTTTAAGGTAGCACTTCGAAAAGGGCTTTTTTGGCGTTATCTGGAACCAAACAACAGACCCGGTCCCTTTGTTCAGCCGGATATCGAAAATCCCTGTATGCCGCTGCACTTCAAATCCAATAACCGCTATCTGATCCGTATTTATTACTACGAAAAACGGATTTCCCTCGAAATGTTCCACTCTCTTTCCGACGGAAACGGAGGACTTTATTTTCTCCGTACGCTGACTGCCGTCTATCTTCGGATGCTGGGGCATGATATTCCGAACGGATGCGGTGTCCTCGATATTCATGAACCGCCAAAACCGGAGGAACTGGAAGATGCCTATATGAAATATGCAACTTCCAAAATCTGCACACCGCGAAGCCAGTCCAGAGCCTATCGCGTCAGAGGTACACCGGAACCTTTCTATACACTGAATATCATCTGCGGAGTCATCCCGGCAGAAAAGCTTTTAAAGGTATCCAGAGGATTTCAGGTCTCTGTCACGGAATACCTGAATGCGGTACTGCTCTATGCGCTGATGCAGAAACAAAAAGAGGATCATGTCTTTCGCGAAAAGCCGCTGAAGCTTGCGATGCCGGTAAATCTGAGAAATTTCTTTCCATCGGATACTTTACGAAATTTCATCACGATGATCTATCCGTCTATTGATCCCCGCATGGGTGATTACACCTTCGAGGATATTTTAAAACAGGTACATCACTATATGCGCTACTACCTCAATGATAAATTTTTAAATGCGGATATTACCACCAATGCAGTGACACAGAAAAACCCATTGATCCGTATCGTACCGCTCTTTGTCAAAGACTTCGTTGTCCGTAAATTTTACAAACGGGTCCAGGACTGCCAGTCCAGTGCCGGACTCACAAATCTGGGAATTATAAAACTCTCACCTGAGCTGGAAGCACATGTGGAACGGTTTGATGTACTGATGGGACAGCCGTTCTCCGCAAGAACGAACTGTGCGATCGTCACCTACCGCAATCAGCTGATCGTAAACTTTACCAGCAGCATTGCGGAAACTGATGTGGAACGGCACTTTTTCCGCAAACTGATCCGGGACGGCATCCCGGTCAGGATTGAAACCAATCGAAAAATGGAGGATTAGCTTATGTCATACTGCGTAAACTGCGGCGTAGAGCTGGAAGCCACCTGTTCTGTCTGCCCGCTTTGTCATACAAAGGTTTATAACCCGCATCAGCCGCCGGCCGATGATATACCGACACCTTATCCCAGGGTAAAAGGCACTTCTGAGGCAGTCAGCCATCGTGAATTTACCATTCTCATGACCATCATTTTTCTGACCACCTCTGTCGTCTGCGGATTTTTAAATATCTTTACTTTTCCATACGGTAAATGGTCGCTCTATGTCATAGGTGTCTGTTTCATGATGTGGGTATTTCTCATTCCGTTTTTTTTCCCGGAACGAAACAATCTGTTTCTGAGTCTGACCCTGGACGGTATCAGCATCGCTCTTTACTTCGGGTTTATTTCCCTGCTCCATCCGGGCAGGGGATGGTACCTGCATCTGGCACTCCCGATCGTGGCCCTCTCCACCCTGCTCATTGAACTCTTTGTTCGTTTTGCGCTTCGTCGGAAAAGCTCCATGATCGCGAAGACGATCCTGATCGTGACAGAAATCGCTGCGCTTTGCTTCGCGGTGGAGCTTCTGATCGACTATCACTTGGGCGGTGCACTTCATCCGACCTGGTCTGTGATCGTTTTAACCTGCTGTATTGCCATTGATATTATTCTGTTTACAATTTCCATGCAGAAGGGAATCCGAAACGAGATTCGAAGACGCATGCATTTCTAAAAAAAACGGGACTCTTCACTAAGAGTCCCGAAAACCGTTATTTAAGCTGTGTATGATTCTGAGGCAGCTTACCATGCTGAATACAGTGGACTGCCGCACAGATTACCAGTACAAAACCGGAAACACCATGAGAAATTCCCAGCCACATTCCCGGCATGGATTTTAACAGTATTCCCGTTATAACTGCCACAGCCAGTGAAATCAGCATCAGCCGGTTGATCAGTATCTTTATCTTTCTGTTTTCACAAATTTTCTCCTGTTTCTTTCATCCTATACCATTCCGGCAAGTGCCGGCAGTGCCATGGATACCGCGGGTACATAAGTAACCAGCAGCAGGCCGAGCAATATGGCAATATAATAGATCAGCATATAAGGCATCACCCCGGCCAATGTCGTCTTACCTACTTTGATTGATACAAACAATGTATTGCCCACCGGAGGTGTAATGTTCCCGATACAAAGATTATACACAAGTATCAGTCCGAACTGGACCGGACTCATGCCAAAGGTCTCTACGATCGGAAGAAAGAGCGGAGTAAAGATCAGAATTGCCGGTGTCACATCCATAAATGTTCCTGCCGCCAGAAGAATCATATTCATGATCAGCAGAATGATGACCGGATGATTCGTAATACCGAGAAGCAGATCTGAGATCGCCTGCGGAATCTGAGTAAATGCCATGACCCATCCCAGAATATTGGAAACACCGATCAGGAATACGATCATTCCGCTCATTTTAGCACTGTCCACGACAATCCTCCAAAAAGACTGCCATGTAATATTCCGGTAGCAGATACCGAGAATCAGGGCATAGACCACTGCAATGGCAGATCCTTCGGTAGCCGTAAAAATTCCTGAAATGATTCCTCCGATTACGACAACGATGAGAGAAAGAGATGGTAGGGCATGAAGCGTTGCCTTCATCAGATTTTTCCAGTCATATTTTCCGGCTGTCCCACGATAGCCTTTTTTATTTGCAATGAGAACAGCTGCCAGAATACAGCAGGCTGCCCATATCATTCCCGGAAGATATCCGGCCAGAAACAGTGCTGCTACAGAAGTTCCTCCGGATACAAGCGAATAGGTGATCAGGGCATTGGAAGGAGGGATCAGAAGTCCTGAAGGCGCCGATGCAGCATTGGCTGCTGCGCAGACGGCAGGATCATAGCCCTGTTCTTCTTCGCCCTCCCGAACCATACTTCCTACTGCTGCAGCCGCCGCAGAAGCCGATCCTGAAATCGCACCAAACAGCGCATTGGCACCGATATTCGTCACAAGCAGAGCTCCCGGAAGCTTTCCGAGGATTGCCAGGACAAAATCCACAAGCCTTTTGGCAATTCCTCCCTGATTCATCAGATTCCCTGCAAGGATAAAAAACGGAATCGCTGTCAGACTGAATTTGCTCATCCCGACAAAGGTTCTCTGCGCCGCCGTCAGGACTGCCACATCCGGAGGTACAGACATCAGTATTGCTGTCAGGGAGGATAAACCGATCGCATAGGAAATCGGTACACCGATGACTAACAGCACTGCCAGTACCGCAAGAATTACCCATAAGCTTTCAATTGCCATAACCTATACCCCCTCATCAGCTTCTTGGGCTGCTTTGAATATATCCAGTACATTTAGTATCGTATATAGGATATTGACTGCACCGCTGAAAGGAAGGATCAGGTAAAATACGCCGACGGGTACCCCCAGCGAAGAGGTCATCTGTCCCATGGTCAGATTTGTGATCTGCACACCTCCATAGACGAGAATAACAGCCGCAAACAGACAGGCAATCACTTCCGCAAAAACCGCAAAGAACATTCTTGCCTTTTTTCCCATCCGTTCTGTTACGATCGGAATGTTCATATGCCCGCGTTCTCCCGTGATCAGGGATGCTCCAAACAGAGCCATCCATGCGAAGAGATAGGAAACCAGTTCCTCGGACCAGGAGGATGGATTTTTCAGCACATATCTTGTAAATACCTGCCAGCAGGTCAGTGCCGCCATTGCCAGAAAGCTTCCGCCTGCCAGCACATTTAATATCTTATTCAGAGCGTTTCTCAGCTGTTTCATCGCTTCCTCCTATTCTGTCCATGCCTGATTATGTTTCTGAATTTTCTCGTAGATCGGTCGGATCTGCGGATTATTGGTAAGTACTGATTCATGTAACGGCTGACATGCTTCTACAAAAGGCTGCTGATCCGGATAGATAAACACAACTCCCTGATCCCCGGATGCCTTTTCTTTTGCTTTCTCTACTGCCTTCGTCCACTCAGCACGCTGTACCTGATTGATGATACGGTAACCTTCTGCAAAGATTTCCCGCTCATCTTCCGCGATCCCATCCATAAAGGCCTGATTTCCGATCAGAATATCCGGCACCATCTGATGCATGTCATAAGAATAATATTTACAGACATCACCATGACCGTTATCCGTCAATGCCATTTCGTTGTTTTCCGCACCGTCTATAATACCGGACTGCAAAGCTGTATAAACATCACCGAATCCCATCGGTGTCGCAGAGCCACCCAGTAGACGCATCATTTCAATGTTTGTAGGTGACTGCTGAACACGGATTTTCAGCCCTTTCAAATCACGCGGATGTTCAATCGGACGATTGATCGTATAAAAGTTTCTTGTTCCCGCATCCAGCCATGTGACTGCCGTAAATCCTGCTCTTTCCGTTGCCTCAAAAATAGGCCCCGTAATTTCCGGATCATCCATCACACTGTGATATGCTTCTGCATTCACAAACAGATACGGCAGATTAAAGATCTCATAGTTCCTGCTGAATGTTTCCAGAATCGCATTACTTGCCACACAGTAATCGATGGCTCCCGTCTGTGTCAGCTGAACCATATCCGTCTGGGAACCCAGAAGCTCACTCGGATATACTTCCACCACATACCGATCTCCCAGATTTTCATGAATATGATCTGCAAATGCCTTCAGTGCAATATGTGTCGGATGGTTGGAGGATTGATTATGTCCAATCCTGATAATCTGTTTTTCTTCTTTGCCTGCGCATCCGCTGACCGCCAGCGAAAACATACCCACCAATCCTAAAAGCAATCCGCATTTTCTGATTTCCTTAATCATCCTACGTCCTCCCTGCATGTCTTACAGTATTTTCCGTTTCCAACTATTTTTTCTCAGGAATTAACAAAATATTCCCCCTGGTCCTGTTCGCAGTCAGATTATATCGGTTTCATACCGAAAAAGACATTGATACAATTGCGATACTGATTGCCAATCTTGCTTTCACAGTTTTTAGAAAATTTCAGAAAAAAAGAAGCCGTTCTTTTCAAACAGCTTCTTCGTATTCTCCATGACCTTCCGGTACCATATTACATTTCTATCCCGCGTCTTGCCGGGATTCCCTGATCAAACGGATGCTTCACCTTCTCAATTCTGGAAACATAGTCTGCCAGTTCCACAAGCTCCGGTGCCGGATTCCGTCCCGTCATTACAACCTCCAGTTCTTCCGGTTTGTTTTTCAGAAAATTCAGTACCTCTTCCTTCTCCACCATGCCCAGGTTATAGGAGGCGATCAGTTCATCCATTACGAGCAGGCGATAATCGCCTTCTGCGGCTTCTTTTATAATTTTTCTCAGATGATCAGAATAACACTTGCGTGCCCTGATCTTTGTTTCATCATCCATGCGAAATACAAATCCGAATTTTTCTTCACACCGTTCTACACGGATATTGTCAATCTGATCCATAATCTTCAGCTCACTGGAGGTGCCGCTTTTTAAAAACTGTGTATAGAGAACCTTCTGTCCGCTTCCCGCACATCGTACCGCAAGCCCTACACCTGCTGTTGTCTTCCCTTTTCCGTCGCCCTCATAAATGTGAATTAATCCGCTCATAATAAACCTCCGGCTTTTATACTGTCTTGATACGATTATTATAGCATTCTCATGCATTCATCGCAATTTTTTCTGCCAGATCTACTGACAAAGCCAGATAAAATATACCGCATAACAGATCAGCATCAATATTCCGCCTTTTCTGTCCAGCCTTTGATCCTTAAATGCCAGCATCCAGAGTATTACACCGGATCCTGCTGCTGCCAGACAGTCGATCACAAAGCCGGATGCAAAAGGAACCGGAACGATCAGTGACGATATTCCGACTACAAACAGAATATTAAAAATATTGCTTCCGACAATATTTCCGATGGCAATATCTGCTTTTCCCTTTCGTGCTGCTGCCACAGATGTAAACAGTTCCGGCAGCGAGGTACCGAGCGCTACGATCGTAAGACCGATAAAGCGCTCACTGACTCCGAACATTTCAGCCAGATAAGTCGCAGCGTCTACTGTGACATCGCTTCCCCAGACAATCAGAACCAGACCGACAGCGGCCATCAGAATGAGTTTCACGACAGAATTCCCGGTATGATTTTCTTCAGTCTCTTCCTGCTTCGTCTTAGCCATCCGGAACATATATGCCAGATATAAGAGAAATACAAAAATAAATACCAGACCTTCCCGAAACTCGATTTTTCCGTCGGTGCAGCCCAGTCCCAGTAACAGAAAGGTTACCAGAAACATAAATGGAAGTTCATAGCGGATTGTCGTTTTGGCCACTCTGATCGGGGTGATCGCGGAAGCCAGTCCGAGGATGATCAGAATATTTAAAATATTGCTTCCGACCACATTTCCTACCGTAATATCCGCACTTTCCTTCAAGGCTGCCGTAATGCTCACCGCCGCTTCCGGTGCACTGGTACCCATTGCTACGATCGTAAGTCCGATTACCAGCTGGGGAATCCCGAATTTCTCCGCGACTCCCGAAGAACCATCCACAAACCAGTCTGCACCTTTCACCAGCATGAGAAATCCAACTGCCAGCAGCAAAACCTGTAATAACATCATCATCCATTTTCTCCTTTCTACTTTGATGCGGCAGATGAGCAAAAAAACAGAGACTCCTACCGCTATTCGCGATAAAAGTCTCGTTCCTGTTTCAATATGCATCCCGGCTTAACGCGTGATGACGTTATGCATAACACTGTTCTTACAGTGTGAACTACTCCCTGTTATCTTTATTTATCATATCTGTTACGGTCAGGAATGTCAATCTTTTCCTGACCGAAAAACTTTCAGTTTCTTTCCTTGCATTCCCGATTTTTTTCGTGTAACATGTAACTCGTATGGTCTTCAGGCAATCAAAATCTATAGAAGTCACACCGGTAAGAGGAGGGTATTATGAAAATTTTCGATACGATCAAAGAATGGGCAGTCATCACATTTGCCACGGTCATCGTGGCAGCTTCCGTGTTTTTCTTTCTGATACCCAGCGGTTTATCTGTCGGCAGTATTTCCGGTCTGGCCATTGTAACAGCAAATTTTATCCCATTCAATATTTCAGTGATTACCATGATCATGAATGTTACTCTGCTGATCATCGGTTTTCTCTTTCTCGGCAGGGATTTTGGTATCAAGACTGTATATACCTCCATTCTGCTGCCTGCCGTCATCGGTGTCCTGGAAATCCTCTTTCCTGAAGGGCAGTCACTGACAAACGATGCTTTCATTGATATGATCTGCTACTGTTTTTTTGTCAGCATCGGCCTTTCCATCCTTTTTAACCGCAATGCATCTTCCGGAGGTCTCGATATTATCGCTAAGCTGATGAACAAATTTCTGCGTATGGACCTGGGTCATGCCATGTCCTTATCCGGCATGTGCGTAGCCGTATCTTCGATTCTGGTATCTGACATCAAAGTCGTGATCTTAAGTATTATCGGCACCTATTTTAACGGCATTATTTTAGATCACTTTATCTTCGGCTCCACGATCAAGAAACGGGTCTGCATTATCTCAAAAAAAGAAGAAGAAATCAAGAATTATATTCTGTATGAGCTCCACAGCGGTGCCACGTTCTATCAGGCCTATGGTGCCTACGAGGGACGACCATACAATGAGATTATTACGATCGTAGATAAAAATGAATACTTACAGCTGATGAATTATCTTTCCAAAACGGACCCGGATGCTTTTATTACAGTCTATGCCGTTAACGAAATCATCTATAAACCGAAAGTCTGGTGATCCGTAGGCATATTCCAAGAGCTTTATCATCGTATTCCGTTGACAAATCCCCCTATTACAGGTATCATGAAACAGCATGCTTTAACGCATAAAATTGCTAAAGAGGCAATGATATCTGGGGGTTTTTTATGTTTATGAATCTTTTTAACACAATCTACAATCTGTTATGGGGAGACCTCATTTCGATTCCGCTTCCCTCCGGAGGCTCTGTCGGACTTTCCCTGTTAGTTCTGATTCTGATTCCTGCAGGAATTTTTTTCACGATCCGAACCGGATTTTTACCGATTCGTCTGTTTCCGGAGATGCTCCGTATCTCTGCGGAGAAAAACAGACATTCTACCGCAAATTCCATTTCCGGGCTTCAGGCACTGATCATTTCTACGGCAACCCGTGTCGGTATGGGGAATCTGGTCGGTGTTGTGGCTGCCATCTCGGCCGGCGGTGCCGGTGCTGTTTTCTGGATGTGGGTGACGGCACTCATCGGTTCTGCCACGGCATTTGCGGAAGCAACACTTGCACAGCTGTATAAAGAAAAGGATCCGCTCTACGGCGGCTATCGCGGCGGTCCTGCATACTACATCCACGCTTTCTTCACAAGAAACCATCCGAAAAAGCGCCGATCCGTCATTGCTGTTTTGTTCGCACTTTCAGGGCTTCTCTGCTGGTGCGGCATCAGCCAGGTAATCAGCAACTCCGTAACCTCTGCATTTTATAATGCATTTGAGATTCCGCCGCTGTATACGACCATCATTCTGGTAGTTCTGGCTGCAGTGATCGTTCTTCGTAAGAATGCAACTGTCAGGGTGCTGGATATTCTCGTTCCGATCATGGCATGCTGTTACTTTGTGATTACGATATGGATCATTATAAAAAACTTTGGCCTGCTCCCTGCCGTATTTGAGAGAATCTTCTCAGAAGCCTTTGGGCTTCGGCAGGCAGTTGCCGGCGGTTTCGGTGCTGTATTGATGAACGGAGTCAAACGAGGGCTCTTCTCCAATGAAGCAGGCTCCGGTTCCGCTCCATGTGCAGCGGCTGCAGCCGATGTGGATCATCCTGCAAAGTCCGGATTATTACAGGCCTTCGGCGTTTTCATTGATACCATCGTGATCTGCAGCTGTACCGCAATGATCATGCTGCTCGTCCCGTCCGAAGTATTGGCAGGAACCGAAGGCATGGGACTTTTGCAGGCTGCCATGAACTATCATCTCGGCAGCTTCGGTGTCATTCTGATCGCTGTCACACTCTGGTTATTCAGCTTCTCCACATTCATCGGAGTATTATATTATGCCAGGGGCAATGTAGCATATCTTTTCGGTGACAACTGGGTATCTCAGACTTTTTATAAGATTATCGCGCTGATCATGCTTTTTATCGGCGGACTTGCCGCTTACACCTTTGTCTGGGATCTGGGTGATATCGGAATTGCACTGATGACCGTCTTTAACATGATCGTACTGATCCCGCTATCCAAAGAGGCGATTGCTTCTTTGAAGGATTATGAAAAAAAATACAGAGGCAAAAAGAACTGATCGTATAAAACAGCCCGGGCATTCACCCGGGCTGTTTTACTCGATTCTATGCTGTTTTCACTCTAAACGTTACGGTTCTCCCTTGATCCTGCGAAAATGCTCCCGAATGGTTTTTTCATAACCGTTATCGGAAGGTACATAAAATTTCGCACCTTGAATCTCATCCGGCAGATACTGCTGATCCACATAGTGGTTCGGATAATCATGGGCATACTTGTAGCCGATGCCGTGTTCCAGATTTGCAGAACCTTTGTAATGTGCATCCTGCAGATGTGCCGGCACGGTTGTCTTTACATTTTTCACGGAATTCATCGCCGCAAAGATCGCATTGCATGCAGCATTGCTCTTTGGGGCACAGGCCACATAGGAGGCTGCCTGGGATAGGATGATCTGTGCTTCCGGCATACCGATCCGCTCCACTGCCTGCGCAGCGGATACAGCCACAGTCAGAGCCATCGGGTCAGCATTTCCCACATCCTCTGAGGCACAGATCATGATCCGTCTGGCAATGAACTTGATATCTTCTCCTGCATAAAGCATTTTAGCCAGATAATAGACTGCTGCATCCGGATCGGACCCACGCATACTTTTGATGAATGCGGAAATCGTATCGTAGTGATTGTCTCCGGTCTTATCATAGCGTACCACACGCCTCTGAATACACTCAGACGCCACATCCAGTGTCAGATGTATCTTCCCGTCGGCTCCTCTGTCTGTCGTTAAAATCCCAAGCTCTACGGCATTTAAAGCATTTCTCGCGTCTCCGCCGCTGATGTCGGCCAGGAACTCCAGTGCATCATCCTCAATTTCGGCATCAAAAGAGCCCATTCCCTTTTCCCTGTCATAGACGGCTCTCCTGATCAGGATTTTAATATCTTCTTTTTCCAGTGGTTTTAATTCAAAGATGACAGACCGGGAAATCAACGCTCCGTTTACCTCGAAATAGGGATTTTCTGTGGTCGCACCGATCAGTGTCAATGTTCCGTCTTCCACAAACGGAAGCAGATAATCCTGCTGTCCCTTATTAAAACGATGGATTTCGTCTACGAAAAGAATCGTCTTCTTCCCATACATGCCGAGCCGCTCCTTCGCCTCCCGGACGATCTCCTCCATATCCTTCTTTCCGGCAACCGTTGCATTTAACTGTGTAAACTCCGCACTGGTCGTATTGGCGATCACTCTGGCCAGTGTCGTTTTCCCCGTTCCCGGAGGTCCGTAAAAAATAACGCTGCCCAGTTTATCGGCCTGAATGGCACGATAGAGCAGCTTGTCCTTTCCCAAAATGTGCTGTTGTCCTACGACTTCTTCCAGTGAAGCCGGACGGAGGCGGGATGCCAGGGGCGCTTCCCCCTCCATCTTCTGTTCTCTCATATAATCAAATAAATCCATATGAATTTTCAATCCTTATTATAATGTACGGGCTCCGTCACCGATCTCAGCCAGATAAAAATCCGCATAGTAGCCGGTGCGTTCCGTATAATTCTTTCCTACTTCAATCGTAAACATTTCCACAGCTTCTTTTTTCATGAGGCTGACCGTACAGCCGCCAAAGCCTCCTCCTGTCATACGCGCTCCGATCACTCCCGGAATTTTCAGTGCTTCCTCTACAAGCGTATCCAGTTCTTTTCCTGTGACCTCATAATTATCCCTTAAGGAACGGTGAGATTCGATCATCAGCCTTCCAAACTGCTCCATGTCGTTATTCTGCAATGCTTTTACAGCTTCAATGGTACGCTGATTTTCATATACCGCATGTGCCGCACGTCTTACAAGTACCGGTTCGACGATCATTTCCTTTACCTGTTCGTAGCATTCCGGTGTCAGTTCCCCCAGATCCTGAATCGCTACTACACACTGCAGTTCAGCAAGTGCCCGCTCGCATTCCATACGCCTTTCATTGTATTTGGCATCAAAGGCATTGCGCTTTTTATGACTGTTTGTAATGATCAGTCGATAATCTTCCATATTCAACGGTGCATACTCATATCGCAGATCGCTCGTATCCAGAAAAATCGCCATGTTTTTCTTTCCCATGGCACTTGCAAACTGATCCATGATCCCACAGTTGATTCCGTGAAACTCATTTTCCGCATATTGACCAAAGAGTGCAATATCAACCTTTGAAATATCATCAAAACCGCACATCTCCCGGATCATCAGTCCCATTGCAACACAAATGGAAGCTGAGGTTCCCAGACCTGCACCGCTTGGAATGTCTCCATAGAGAAGCATATCAAATCCGCTGCTGATCTTATACCCTTTCTGTACATAGGTCCATAAAATTCCGATCGGATGATTTGCCCATCCGTTATCTCTGCGGAAACGAAGGTTATTCAGATTTGCCTCTACCAGACCTGCTTCTTTATAATTTAAAGAATAGAGGCGTAATTTTTTATCATCTCGTTTTCTAGCAACTACATATGTCCCGATTGACAATGCACACGGAAGCACATGGCCTCCGTTATAATCCGTATGTTCACCGATCAGATTCACGCGCCCCGGAGCAAAATAAACGGCTGCTCCTTCACTGTCACCGAAGACTTCCGCAAATTCATTCAATAACTTTTCTTTCATACAATACTCCATAACATCCTAAGCATATATGTAATTTAGTATACCACTTTTCCTTAAATTGTGAACAAAAAAATATCGGATACTGACAATTTCTGACAGTATCCGATCTGAATCATTATCCAAAAATCAAAAAGTAAAGCAGCACGATCATACCCAGAACAATTCTGTAATATCCAAAGAAATTGAAATCGTGTTTTTTTACATAGTCCATTAAAAATTTAATGGAAACCATAGACACCACAAATGCAGTAACCATGCCGACGATCAGTATCACAACTTCCGCACCGCTGAACACAAATCCGAATTTCAGAACCTTGAGAAGGCTGGCACCGAACATAACCGGAATCGCCAGGAAGAAACTGAATTCTGCGGCTATGTATCTGGAGCATCCAAGAACCATCGCACCCAGAATCGTCGCACCCGAACGGGATGTACCCGGAATCAGGGAAAGCACCTGGAACAGACCGATGAGAAATGCCGTCTGAAAGGACATATCTTCAATCTTCCGGATCGGCGGCTTACGTCCTTTGTTCCAGTTTTCCATGACGATAAATAAAACACCGTATAAGATCAGCATGATCGCTACCGTCTGATAATTATGGAACAGCTCTTCCAGTTTATCATCAAAAGGAATTCCGATAATTGCTGCCGGAAGCACTGCCACGATAACTTTAAACCACATCATCCATGTCTTTTTCTTAAACAGTCCTTTTTCCGGTGTCGTAAACGGCCACAGTTTCGGGAAGAACAATACGATAACTGCCAGAATTGCTCCCAGCTGAATCACCACATTGAACATCTTCATAAATTCTTCACTGACATTCAGCTGTATAAATTCTTCCAGAAGAATCATATGTCCGGTACTGCTGATCGGCAGCCATTCTGTGATTCCTTCTACAATACCGATCAAAATTGTTTTTAGTATTTCAACAATCATAGATTACACCTCTAATAATTTTTCTACGCTGACAAGTTTTACACAAAGTACAAATAAATCTGCTGTCATTGCCAGTTCCTCCGGTGTCGGAAAGGACGGTGCAATGCGAATATTGGAATCCTTCGGATCTGTTTTGTACGGATAGGTGGCTCCGGCGTCTGTCAGCGTAACACCGGCATCTTTACATTTTGCCACAATGGCTTTCGCACAGCCTTCCATCGCATCGAAGGAGATGAAATATCCCCCATTTGGTTTTGTCCAGGTACCGATACCGAGTCCGCCGAGTTCTCTTTCCAGTACATTGAATACTGCTTCGAACTTCGGGCGCAGAAGCTCTGCCTGCTTTAACATATGCGCTTCGACACCATTCCTGTCTTTGAAGTATTTCACATGACGCAGCTGATTGATTTTATCGTGACCGATCGTCTGCCATTTCATGACATTCTTCATTTCTTCCAGATTATCTTTTGAGGATGCAAATGCAGAAATTCCTGCTCCCGGAAAAGTGACTTTTGAAGTAGATGCCACTTCAAATACCATATCCGGATTTCCTGCCTTCTCGCATTCGGAAATAATATCTAAAATCTCATCCTGCTTATCTTCATAAATATGATGGATGGCATATGCGTTATCCCAGAAAATACGAAAATCTTTTGCAGCAGGCTTTAAGCTTGCCATTCTTCTGACGGTTTCATCGGAATAGGTAATACCCGTCGGGTTCGAATATTTGGGAATGCACCAGATACCCTTCACCGATTCATCTTCATTGACATATTTTTCAATGAGATCCATGTCAGGTCCGTCTTCTCTCATCGGAATCGAGATCATTTCAAATCCAAAATGTTCTGTCATCCCGAAATGTCTGTCATATCCCGGTACCGGGCAGAGCCATTTGCGGTCTTTCCTGAGCATCAGCGGCATATTTCCGCCAAATCCGTGAATCATACCTCTGGAAAGTGTATCAAACAGAATATTCAGGCTGGAGTTGCCGCATACAACTACATGATCGGGCGTTGTCCCTATGATATCGGCCATCAGCTGCTTTGCTTCAGGAATACCATCAAGTATTCCGTAATTTCGACAGTCAACTCCCGCTTCTGTCCTGACAGCATCTTCACCTGTCAATGCGTTCAGCAGATCCATGGACAGATCCAGCTGTGCTGCCGAAGGTTTTCCTCTGGACAGATCCAGACACAGCCCTCTTGCCTTTGCTTCCTCATACCGGGCAGTCAGAGACGCATGCAGATCTTCCAGTTCTGCCTTTGTCATCTCACAGTATTTTTTCATTCTATTCCTCCTCGAATGTCCGTCTGACCAGATCATCGTATTCTTTCCAGGCCATCGTATCGCTCAGTTCTGATAAAGCCTCTGCTGTCTGTCTGTACATCCAGCCATGCTTTTCTTTTCGCTTTTCGTTAAAGCGTTCCCAAAGCTGATCACCGATCTCATTCTGATCGCGATGGATCGCCCTGACGTTGGAAAGCTTATCTGCCAGGGCAAGCATCTTCGCTTCCCTGTTCGCCTTCGTTCTTAAAAACTCCAGCGTTTCCATCTTTCTGACCATCCATGTCTCCTGGGGCGGCAGGTTTTTTCTCTTATTCTCACTCTCCGCTGCCACCAGTTCTGCGATATGATCATTAAAAAAATATCTCAGTTCCTCAATAGTCGCATCTGTGTCCTCCACAACATCGTGAAGCACTGCTGCCGCAATCATATCCGGATCATCTGTCATCGTTGCTACAATCGCTGCTGCCTCAATCGGATGAACAATATACGGAATTTTTGTTCCCTTTCTGTAGGTACCGGAATGTGCCCGGGTTGCAAAAATGATTGCCCGGTCCATCAGAGAAATCGTTTCATCCAGCAGCACATCAAAATCCAGTCTGCTCAAATTTTTGGCTGCCATTTATATCCTCCTATTGCAATCAAACGCAAGGTTGTATACAATGATACCTTATATAATATAGCTTAAAGTCAGTCATAAGTAAATAAATTTTTAAAGATCGCCCCATGAAAGTATCTGAATACCCAAAAATATCGCAGATAAGTTCCCTTACCTGCGATATTTCATTCACTATGAACTGAGTTTATACAACTCCCTGAGCCATCATGGCATCAACTACTTTTTCAAATCCCGCAATATTTGCACCTGCTACGAAGTTTCCTTCCATTCCGTAACGTGCTGCCGCACCGGAGACTTTTGCATAGATATCCTTCATGATACCCTGAAGTTTTGCATCTACTTCTTCAGCACTCCAGCTCAAACGCATGCTGTTCTGAGACATTTCCAGTGCTGAGGTAGCTACACCGCCTGCATTTGCAGCCTTACCAGGCATAAACAGGATGCCGTTTTCAAGAATATAATCTGTTGCTTCTCTTGTTGTAGGCATGTTTGCACCTTCGGCAATGACTTTACAGCCGTTTTCTTTCAGAGCTTTTACTCCGTCCAGATCCAGCTCGTTCTGTGTTGCGCATGGCAGATAAATGTCACATGCAATATTCCAGATACCTTTTCCTTCCGTATATACGGAACCTTCTACTGCATCCGCATATTCTTTAATACGTCCGCGGCGTACTTCCTTGATTTCTTTCACAACGTCCAGATTGATTCCGTTCGGATCATAGATATATCCGTTAGAGTCATTCATGGCAACAACCTTTGCACCCAACTGAGTGGCTTTTTCTGCAGCATAGATTGCAACATTACCGGAACCTGTAACAACGACTGTTTTTCCTTCCAGTGTATCACCTGCTGCTGTTACCATCTCATTTAAAATGTATACAAGACCGTATCCTGTAGCCTGTGTACGTACTAAAGAGCCGCCCCAGGTCAGACCTTTTCCAGTCAGGACGCCTTCATAAAGTCCTGTCAGTCTCTTATACTGTCCATATAAATATCCGATTTCACGTCCGCCAACACCAATATCTCCGGCCGGAACATCCTCATCTGCACCGATATATTTGTGAAGTTCTGTCATAAAGCTCTGGCAGAATGCCATAACTTCTCTGTCTGATTTACCTTTCGGATCAAAGTTGGAACCGCCTTTACCGCCTCCGATCGGAAGTCCTGTCAGAGAATTTTTGAAAATCTGTTCAAATCCAAGGAATTTTAAAATACTCTGATTTACTGAAGGATGAAAACGAAGTCCTCCTTTGTACGGTCCGATCGCGCTGTTAAACTGAACACGATATCCTTTGTTAACCTGTACTTTTCCCTGATCATCAACCCACGGTACTTTGAAAGAGATGATTCTTTCCGGTTCCACAAGTCTTTCTAAGAGGCTCTGGCTTCTGTATTTATCCTCATTGGCATCAATGACAACCTTTAAAGAATCCAGTACTTCTTTGACTGCCTGATGGAATTCCGGTTCACCAGGGTTCTGTTCAACGACACGAGCATAAATTTCTTCTGTGTAAGACATAAATATCTTTCCTCCTCATTTAAACTGTCGGTGTTACTGACGTTTTTAATTACGTGTAACATTATACTGCTGCACGTTATTGTAGTAAAGTAAAAATTATATTTTTTCAAAAAAATCAGGGAGACGATTGTCTCCCCATTCTCTGTTACATTGCCGAACCATCTGTAATACGGCCAAAAAATGTCAATGTATATAAGCCGCAGATTCCTACGAGCGCATAGATAATTCTCGAAAACCACGAAAGACTTCCAAAGAGCCATGCAACCAGATTAAATTCGAAGAAACCAATCAGTCCCCAGTTGATCGCACCGATTACCGTGATCACGAGTGCTGTATAGTCAAGCCATCTGCTTCCCATACGAAAACCTCCTTTTCAGATATTGAATTTTGATACTAACTTATCTTATCCATATTCAGAAGGTTTTATACACTGTCTGTCTCTTTCTCTATACTTCTCCATTCATGGAATATTCCATGTAGATTTCTCCATCCAGATTTTTCCATGTAAATCTGCCGTTTTTTAACATCATATATCCATGCACACTGTTCCCTTTTGGAATCGATACAGACCCCGGATTCAGACAGGTAAACTTTTCATGCTTCGTACATTCCGGTATATGTGTATGTCCGTGCAGCAGAATATCTCCTGCTTTTAGCGGCGGAACATTTTTCTCATTGAAGACGTGTCCATGAGTAGCAAAGATCATATGTCCCTCTTCATAAAAACATGCATATTCTGCCACAACCGGGAATTCCAGTACCATCTGATCTACTTCCGCCTCGCAGTTTCCGCGTACACACAGAATTTCATCTTTGATCTCGTTCAACATCGTGATCACTTTTTTGGGTGCATAGTCCTTTGGAAGATCATTTCTCGGCCCATGATAGAGAATATCCCCCAAAAGCAGCAATTTATCCGGTTTTTCCCGTTTCCATGCTTCCATTAACCGTTCACAATAAAATGCCGAACCATGAATATCGGAGGCAATCATCAAATTCATACTCATCTTTCATTTCCCAATCCCTTTAAATCTTCAAATGCCTGCATATCACTTGCCGTCAGACGCACATTGGCTGTCAGATTCTTTCCTTCAGACGTTGTGACCGAAACTTCAATAATCGTTCCTTCATGGATACCTTCCGTCTGTACAGCTTTTAAAAATTCCGGGAAACGCGGGTGGTTTCTGCAAAATGTTTCCCATGATTTTTTTGCTTTAAAAAGAGCCGCCGGATTCATCATATTGTTCATCTCCTGTCTTATTTGCATCACGATACTTCTAATCAGCTAATTTCATATCTCCTTCTCTGATCAGACCCATCCGCTTCATCGCCATCGCAGCCAGCGGGCAGAGAACTGCCGGAAGAATGAAACAGATCAGGAGCATTCCTGCCCAGTCAAATGCTGTGATCGCAGCCTTGGCTCCGGATGCAACGTCATTGACCCATCCGGTATATACACCGATCTGTCCTACCAGTCCACAGGTTCCCATGCCTGAAGAAACGGCCGCACCGTTCATTTCCATTTTAAATATGCAGGTTGCGATCGGACCTGTCACAGCCGAAACGAGTGTCGGCGGCAGCCAGATCCATGGATTCTTCACAATATTGCCCATCTGCAGCATGGAAGTACCCAGTCCCTGAGAGATCAGTCCTCCCACTTTATTTTCCGGATAACTCATGACCGCAAAACCGATCATCTGCGCACAGCAGCCTGCCACTGCTGCGCCTCCCGCAAGTCCTGTCAGTGATAATGCCGCACAGATCGCCGCACTGCTGATCGGCAGTGTCAGTGCCACACCGACGATTACGGAGACTAAAATTCCCATCATAAACGGCTGCTGTTCTGTCGCCCACATGATGATCTCACCCACGGCACTCGCTGCTGCCCCGATGGCCGGTGCAAATGCTGATGCCAGCGATACACCGACAAAGATCGTGACCAGAGGAGTCACTAAAATGTCGATCCTGGTTTCCTTTGAAACAGCCTTTCCGCATTCTGCGGCAATGATCGCAATGATCAGTACTGCCAGAGGTCCTCCCGCACCGCCAAGTCCGTTTGCCGCATTTCCCACCGCGATCAGGGAAAACAGCACCAACGGCGGACAGTGAAGTGCATAACCGATGGCAACGGCCATCGCCGGACCGGACATGGCTGTTGCATAGCCTCCGACTGTATTAAAATAAGGAATATGGAACTGTGTTCCGATCGTATTTATGATCGTTCCGATCAAAAGGGAACAGAAAAGTCCCTGTGCCATCGCTCCCAGCGCATCGATCCCGTATCTTCTGGCTGAGATCTCGATGTCTTTTTTCTTTAGAAATGCTTTCATCTTTTCCATCGTTTTTCTCCTGTTTTATGTAGTTATAACTGTCTTGTCACATGTCATACCATAGTGTAAACAGATTATTCCTAAAAGTCAACAGAAACTTTTATCCTGGAAATTCGGAAAATTGCAGATCTTTTCGGGATATGCTATACTGATAAAAACGATTCTGGCTGGTATTACGAGATGAAAATTATTGCACATATTCACACAGACTTTCCGACAAAGTTCGGAATCCCGAGACAGAGCGGTCTCGTGGAAGAACTGAAGGGACAGATTATTTTTGAACCGGAATACAGAAATCCGGAGGCTTTTCGCGGCCTGAACGGATTTTCCCACATCTGGATCCTATGGAAATTTTCCGGTTCCGAAAAAAGCAGCTGGTCTGCCACAGTCAAGCCTCCCCGTCTCGGCGGAAAGAAGCGTATGGGAGTTTTTGCCACCCGTTCTCCATTCCGCCCGAATGACATCGGATTATCCTCGGTAAAACTGGAGCGAATTGAATACAATGAAAAATTGGGCCCGATTCTTCATGTGGCCGGTATCGACCTGATGGATCAGACACCGATCTATGATATCAAACCATATCTTCCTTATGCAGACTCTCATCCCGAAGCGACAGAAGGTTTCGCGGGGGATGTTCGTGACCGGCATCTGGAAGTGGAATTTCCCGAGCAGTTACTGAAACTTCTTCCGAAAGAGAAACGGGAGGCTGCAGTCGGTATCCTCGCACAGGATCCGAGACCCGGCTATGACACAGATGAAACGAGAATCTATGGTGTGGAATTTGCCGGATTTGATATCCGCTTCCGGGTACAGGAAACGAAACTTGAGGTGATTGAAGTTATCTGACTTCTTCCACAACCGTCTCAGCTACGATTTCCGAATCCACTACAAAGTCATCCTCCTCCTTCGGCATCGGTCCGCCGCAGGAGCTGCAGTAGGATGCGTTGATATCACATTCCGCACCGCAGTTCGGGCATTTTGCCACACCCTTGATCTCATTTAACTGATTTCTGTATTCTCTGATCTGATCCTCCAGTCTCAATGCACTCTGAACCAGTCCTCTGAGTGCTTCTTCCGGATCCGCCGCATGTTCTTCCACATACTTTCTTCCGATTTCTTCATAAACCTTATCCACTTTATTCTGGCTGTCCAGAATTTTTGCATTTATCTTTGCCATATCGGCAACTTCTTTTGTTTTCTGTGCAGTTGCCTGACCCACCTGCGTCAGTGTCCTGCCTAAATCATCCAAAAATGCCATCATTCTTCTCCTTTACAAATACGTTGTTACTGAATATCGAGTACTTTATAGCCCTGATCTTCTACTGTTTTCTTCAGTACTTCGCTGCACACCTCTTCAGATAATGTGACAACCGCTGTTCCGTCTTCATGGCTGACTGCAGCCTTTTCTACTCCCGGGAGCTCAGATAACACTTTTTGTACTCTTCCCGAACAGTGTCCGCACATCATTCCTTCGATCCTGATTGTTTTTTCCATGTTTTTTTTCCTTTCTTTCCTTTGATTCTTTATATTCTTATCTTTTCCCGCGTCATGCAGATTGAAAAGATTGAGTCTCAGTGCATTCGTTATTACACAGAAGCTGGATAAGCTCATGGCTGCCGCACCGAACATCGGATCCAGTTCCCATCCGAAGAACGGAATCCACAGCCCTGCCGCAAGCGGAATGCCGATGGTATTGTAGAAAAAAGCCCAGAACAGATTCTGGTGAATATTTTTAAGAGTGGCACGGCTTAACCGGATCGCTGCCGGCACATCACTCAATCTGCTCTTCATTAATACCACATCTGCAGCATCAATGGCAATATCCGTTCCGGCTCCGATGGCAATTCCCATATCCGCTCTTGTCAGTGCGGGGGCATCGTTGATTCCGTCACCGACCATGGCAACCATCCCCTTCTGTTTTAACTTACGGATGACTGCCTCTTTTCCTTCCGGAAGCACTCCGGCGATCACTTCATCCACACCTGCCTGCGCTCCGATCGCCTTTGCGGTTCTCTCGTTATCTCCGGTCAGCATGACTACATGGATCCCCATGTTCTGCAGTTCTCTGACTGCCTGCGGGCTGTCCGGTTTCATCGTATCCGCTACCGCAATGATTCCGAGCAGCTTCTCATCTGCGGCAAAAAAGAGCGGTGTCCTGCCTGCCTCTGACAATCCCATGGATCTTTGCTTCATATTTTCCGGAATTTCCGCATGACTGCCGATAAACTTTTCGCTGCCTCCCAAAAGCTTCTTTCCTTCCAGAACAGCGGACAGACCGTTGCCCGGCAATGCTTCAAAAGCAGTCACCTCTTTTGACGATACATTTTTTTCTTTTGCATATTCCAGGATCGCCCCGGCCAGCGGATGCTCACTTTTCTGTTCCAGTGCATTTGCATACATCAAAAGTGCTTCTTCCGTCACTCCTTCTGCAGGAACGATCTCTGTAACTTTCGGTTCCCCGACGGTGATCGTACCGGTCTTATCCAGTGCCACGATTTTGACCTTTCCGGTCTGCTCCAGGGAAACCGCGGTTTTAAACATAATGCCGTTTTTGGCTCCCATCCCGCTTCCGACCATGATCGCTACCGGGGTAGCCAGCCCAAGTGCACACGGACAGCTGATAACCAGGACGGAAATCCCCCTCGCCAGTGCAAATCCAACGGTCTCTGAGGCCAGCAGCCATACAATTGTCGTGATCACCGCAATCCCGATCACAGCCGGCACAAAAATACCGGACACCTGATCCGCCGCCTTGGCAATCGGTGCCTTCGTCGCAGCCGCATCACTGACCATCTGAATGATCTGTGACAATGTGGTATCTTCTCCGACTCTTGTGGCTTCACATTTTAAAAATCCGGACTGATTCAGTGTTGCGGCAGATACCATATCTCCTGCTGCTTTATCGACCGGAATGCTTTCTCCTGTCAGTGCCGCTTCATTTACTGCACTGCAGCCCTCCACAATGACACCGTCCACAGGAATATTTTCCCCCGGACGAACGACAAAAATATCGCCTTTTTTTACCGTCTCAATTGCCACTTCTGTTTCCGCACCGTCTTTTATGACCGTTGCAGTCTTTGGTGCCAGCTTCATCAGGCTTTTTAAAGCATCCGTCGTTTTTCCCCTGGATCTTGCCTCCAGCATCTTTCCGACTGTGATCAGCGTCAGAATCATCGCAGCAGATTCAAAATAGAATTCATGCATATAGTTCATGACACCTGCCGGATCCGAGCGCACCTGACAATCCGTCATGGCAAATAATGCATAGGTACTGTATACAAACGCCGCTCCCGATCCCATGGCTACCAGTGTATCCATATTCGGTGCTCTGTGCATCAGACTCTGAAACCCGCTGATAAAAAATTTCTGATTAATGACCATGACCATGACCGTCAGAAGCATCTGCAGGATTCCGTTCGCCACAGGATTCTTTTCAAAGAAGGCCGGAATCGGCCATCCCCACATCATATGTCCCATGGAGAAATACATCAGTATCATCAGAAATCCCAGCGATGCCAGCAGACGTTTTTTTAAAACCGGTGTCTCTCTGTCCTTCAGCAGTTCCTCCTCAGCTGCCAAAGAAACAGTTTTTCCTTCTCCTGTCCCGCCTCTTTTTTTCACAGCTTTGTAACCGGCCTCTTCTACAGCTTTGATGATCGCTTCCGGATCAGCATTGCCTTCCACCCCCATAGAGTTTGTCAGCAGACTCACCGAACAGGCGGTCACACCGTCTACCCCGGAAACTGCTTTTTCCACCCGTGCAGAGCATGCAGCACAGCTCATGCCCGTCACTGTATACTGTTCCATACTTTCCTCTCCTTTCCTGTCATTCATATTGACAGTTCTTTATTTCATCAGCTTCTGCAGAACTGTAACAAGCTCATCAATCGTCTCTTCTTTTCCCTCACGCATATCCTCTGCCACGCAGGTTTTAATATGATTTGCAAGCAGTTCTTTATTAAATGCGTTTAAAGCTGCATTCGCCGCAGATACCTGCATCAGAATATCCGTACAGTAGGCATCCTTTTCCAGCATTCCGCGGATTCCACGAATCTGTCCTTCAATGCGGCTCAGGCGATTCATGAGACTTTTGTACTCTTTCTCTGAGCGCTGTTTTGTTTTACAAACCGGACATTCCTGTTTTTCCATCATCTTCTTTCCTTTCTGCGTCTTGCATCAAATTACCCCCGAGGGGTATATCAGAATCATATACTCCCCGGGGGTATTCTGTCAAGTGTTTTTCTATTCTGCTGCCATTTGTTTTGAATCTTCTGCTTTTCGTGTCTTCACCCGAAACATAAAATATACGATATGGAACAGCCAGACAGCTGTTAAAATCACCCGACCGGCCGGTACGCTGTCCATCCTGTAAAATCCGATTTCCATCAGCAATGTTACTGTCAGCATGATGCGGATCTTCGTCCTTCGGGTCATTCCTTCCCCGCGGACATAGCTTTCCAGGTTATTCCGGTAAAGTCCGGTTCCTGTAAACCAGCGGTGCAGACGCTCCGAGCTTTTTGCGAAGCAGCTGACAGAAAGCAGCAAAAAAGGAACTGTCGGGAACACCGGAACAATCGCACCGATTGCCCCGAGAACAAGACCGATACATCCGATAATTGTCAAAAATATTTTTTTAAGTTCATCTGTTTTCACCTGTTAACTAACTCATTCTTCCATACTCTGCAGAATACACCCTGTCTGCAATCTTCATCGTAGACTGCCTGTGAGATACGAGTACGACAGTCTTTCCTCCATGTTCTTCCTTCAGAGATTTTAAGATCACTGCTTCGTTTAAGCTGTCCAGATTACTTGTCGGTTCATCTAAAAGCATCAGCGGGGCATTGTGCAGAAATGCCCGGGCAAGTCCGATCCTCTGTCTTTCCCCTCCGGAAAGAGTATCCCCCAGCTCTTCGACCGATGTCTCATATTTTTTCGGAAGACTCATAATAAAATCATGCACCGAAGCTTTTTGGCACGCTTCCCTGATTTCTTCATCCGACGCATCCGGCTTCGCAATGAGAAGATTATTTTTAATACTGTCACGGAACAGATGCGTTTCCTGCGTAACAAAGCTTTCCATATCCCGTAGATTGGATGTATTGATACAGTTTACAGACTTTCCGGAGACCTTCACACTTCCCCGTTGGAATTTCCAGTGAAATATCCGATAAAATGATCTCTTTATCATAGGAAAAGGTCACATTCTCAGCTGAAGCACCCGTAAAGATCATTTCCGGCTGATCAGTCACTTCTTCCACCTGCGGAGCTTCTTCCAGAATATCCAGTACACGGTTTCCTGCCGCAAACGTCTTCTGCCGTCCTCTCCGCTTATTCGCGAGATCAGCAACGGAATGGCGGCTCCCACGACTGTATATGCCGCAAATGCCAGTACCGCAAATGTCCAGTGATAACTGCCGATAAACAGACACATGAATACGCCAAAGAGCACGGCAATGACTGTCGGTGAAATCGTATGGGCATAAAATACTTCCAGCAGCTCAATATCGGATGTAATAACTGCGATCAGATCTCCCTTGTCTCTGCCCTCCAGTCTGGCCGGACAGAGCTTTCGAAGTGCCCGAAATACCTGATCTCTGATGAGTGCCAGCAGCTGAAATGCAATATAATGATTGCATGCCTGTTCCCCATACCGCAGAAGTCCGCGAAAAACAGCCATCAGACAGATTGCGGTAAATATCGTGATCAAAGAAAACATTGTACCGATTTCCAGCAGTTCCAGTAATGCATAACCTCCAAAAACTGTAATAAATGATGCACAGAGATGCCCGGAAAGTCCCATCAGAATCGCAGCCACCATATATCCGGTCAATGGCTTTACAAGACCGATCAGACGAACCATGACCTGTAAACCGCTTCTTTTTTTCACGTGCAGTTTCCTCCTTCCGTATAATTTTCCAGATCCTGCTGTGTATGCCACAGCTGAGCATATCTGTTTTTCTTTTCCAGTAATTCCGTATGAGTACCATATTCTTCCACGCGACCGCCGTCCAGCACATAAATGCAGTCTGCCAACACCACATTTTCCAGCCGATGGGAAATGAGGATTACCGTTTTACATTTCGCCAGTTCCCGAATCTGCTGCATAACAGCATTTTCACTCTCCACATCAATATTTGATGCAGCTTCGTCAAAGATATAGACAGGACTGTCATGAAGCAGTGCTCTTGCCAGAGCAAGTCTCTGACGCTGACCGCCGGAAAAGTTGGACCCCCTTTCCAAAAGCTGTGTATCCAGTCCATCTTCCCCCCGCAGGAATTCTGCCAGCCGAACTCGCTCCAGTACCTCCCAGAGCTGCTCATCCCATACATTCCGGTTTCCAATCAGGAGATTTTCCCGTACGGTTCCCTTGAAAAGATAACTTTGATGCCCGATATAGGTAATGCCTTTCAGAAGGCTGCTTTCTCCGGCAGATCCAGCAGACGGAAAATTTTTTCGCTAGCTGCCATTCCGTTCATGGCAATATGAAAAAAGGATCCCAGCTGTCTCATCGGAATAAAAAAATCTGCCGACAGCATGATGATCAACAGTGCGCCTGCCAGTGAAACCTTTCCGTTTCCGTACTGCGTCACAGATACGATCACCCCCAATGCCGTTCCCCCGTAAGCGATCAGATCCATGATCGTGATGAGATATATCCCATGCATGCGGACATCCATGTACAGACAAACCGCACCGATACTGCCAGGACTGCTGCTGCCATCGTCATCAGAATCTGTCTCCTGTCTGCTGTATTTACATATAAATCTGCCAGCAGTTTTGTAATAAAGGTCATCATTACCATATTTGCCGCCAGAGAACACCACTGAAAGAATACATTTCCTGCAATATATTTTTTGCTTTCCGTGACTTCACTGATCAGCCGTTGATTGATCATCATTATTTTCATTCCTTTCTTTTATGAATTTCCAATTTATGGATTAGTCTTCCCTAACCGCCATTGAAAATAAAAGTGACTCACTTTGATTAGTGGTCACTAACATTTTCGTATTATAGGACAGTTCCTGTATCTTGTCAAAGATTTTTTTATTTTTCTTTTCGTGGACATTTTGATGATCGCAGAGTATACTGTCAATAGAATTTCAGGAACAGGATAGAATTACTATGAATCAGATCATTATGTGGGTCATGGCCGCCGGTGCAATTGCCGGCGGTCTTGACCGCATTTTCAAAAACCGTTTCGGTCTCGGTGAAAAATTTGAAGAAGGGTTTATGGCACTTGGACCGACCGCACTTTCCATGGCAGGAATCGTATGTCTCGTTCCTGTTTTTTCCGGTATACTTACCCGATTTGTCGTACCGGCATACTCTGCCCTCGGTTTTGATCCGGCCATCTTCGGCGGTTTGCTGGCTATCGATATGGGCGGTTATCAGCTGGCTGTCTCCCTTGCAGGGGACAGTACTTTCGGCGCTTATGCGGGAATTCTCGTTTCTGCCATCTTCGGATGTACCGTTTCCTTCACAATTCCGATCGGTATGGGAATTCTTCAGCAGGAAGATCGGCCTCTGTTTGCAAAAGGCATCCTTTTCGGAATGATCGCAATGCCTGCGGCACTGTTTGCCGGCGGTCTGTTATGCGGACTGACACCCCCGGAGATTTTAAAACAGAACCTCTTTTTAATTCTGCTTTCGATCGGCCTGCTTGCAGGAATTATCAGGGTACCCGAAAAAATGATCCATGGTTTTTCCATTTTTGCGGAGGGCATCAGGATTCTCACGACCATCGGGTTGATGGCTGGTGCTTTCAGCTATATGACCGGAATCTCCATCGGACTGACCCCCGTTGAAGAAGCGATGAAAATCGTATCTTCTATCGGAATCGTCATGCTGGGCAGTCTTCCGATCTCAGAAATCCTGCAGCGGCTTTTTAAAACACCTCTGCAGTGGTTTGGAGATAAAACCGGTATGAACTCCGTCAGTATTGCGGGGCTTTTTATCGGCACTGTCAGTGTCCTGCCTGCTATCGCCATGATGAAGGATATGGACAGACGTGGAAAGATCGTCAATGCAGCCTTTGTTGTCAGCACTGCATCATTGCTGGCTGCACATCTTGGATTTACCGCCGGTGTACAGCAGGAAATAATCGGAACACTGATCATCACAAAGCTGACGGGAGGTGTCCTGGGTGCCGTTATGGCACTGGCCTGTACGCATTCCATGTACAGTTCAGAAGAAACCTGTCAGTAAATCAATCTAAGGAGGAACAAAATGAAAATCGATTGGAAAACATGTTTTCGTATCTGCGTCAGTGCATTTTTGCTCTATCTGTGCATTCACTATCTTCCTGCAGCTGCAGACTTTCTGTCGCTGCTGATCGGCGCATGCACTCCGCTGCTTACCGGATTTATCATTGCATATCTTGTAAACATACTGATGTCCTTCTACGAACGGCATTTTTTTACAAACCAAAAAAACGATATCCTGAAAAAAATCCGCAGACCTTTCTGCATGATCAGTGCCTTTTTTACGCTGATCCTTATTGTCATGCTGATTTTCATCATGATCATACCGCAGCTGGCTGACTGTATCAGGCTTCTTTTCCGGGTAGTACCTGAAACATTAAATACCCTGTTTGCCGGTCTGGAGGATTCTGAATGGCTCGCAAATATCCTCCCGGAGCTTCCGACCATTGAAAACTGGCAGGATAAGATCGCACAGCTTGCAGAAACGCTGATCAACGGGATCGGCGGTATCATGGGATTCCTTACGGCAGCGATATCTTCCGTTTTTTCCAAGGCAATGAATCTGTTTTTGGGGATCATCTTTTCCATCTATCTTCTGCTTGGCAAAAACCGTCTTCAGAACCAGATTCGAAGAACGATGAAGGCTTATCTCCCCGATTTATGGATGAAAAGACTTCTGCATATCTATGATGTTTTAAATGACTGCTTCCACAGGTATATTGTCGGACAATGTATGGAGGCTGTGATCCTTGGAAGTCTCTGTGCAGTCGGAATGATGATCTTCGGTTTTCCGTATGCAACCATGATCGGTGCGCTCATAGGATTTACCGCACTGATTCCTGTTGCAGGCGCTTATATCGGCGGCGGAATCGGTGCATTCATGATCATGACTGTTTCCCCGATTCAGGCTGTTTTATTCATTGTATTTCTCGTGGTCTTACAGCAGCTGGAAGGAAACCTGATCTATCCGAAAGTTGTCGGCTCTTCCATCGGTCTTCCGGGAATATGGGTGCTGGCTGCCGTTACGCTGGGCGGAAGCCTGCTTGGCATATTCGGAATGCTGCTGGCAGTTCCGCTGGCAGCAGCTGCTTACCGTCTGTTAAAAGAAGATGTCCTGCATCGTGAGAGTTAGAAGCGTTTGATCTTCTTGGATGGTGTCTTTTCAAATTCCGTGTCACGGACTTTCAGGCGATACACCCTTTTATAAACCGGTGCTTCCAGATTATAACGATCGATCACTTCCTGCAGTGCACCCGGAACATCTTCGATTTCCATTTTGGACGCATACTCAAGATCCGGGAAAATCTCCGCCTCGATCACACCCTCACTTTCACGTACCAGGATTTCCTGAACAAGACGATGTTCTCCGATCTTGTTTTCCAGCTCTTCCGGTGAAACATTCTCTCCGTTCTTTGTAATAATCAGATTTTTCTTTCTTCCTGTCAGATGTACGAAGCCATCTTCATCCACAAATCCCAGATCTCCGGTACGAAGCCATCCGTCCACAAGCGTCTCTTCCGTTTCCTTCGGCATTTTATAATATCCCTGCATCACACTGCTGCCCCGGACCCAAAGCTCTTCATCTACGACCTTTGCCTCGCAGTTTGGAACCAGCTGTCCTACCGTTCCCTTTCGGATATTCCAGCTGACGGTCGTACTGATGACCGGTGAGCATTCTGTCATACCGTAGCCCTGAAGAATATCAATTCCGTATTTTCCGAACAGGTCCAGCATTGCCGGAGGAAGATAAGCACCGCCGCTGCAGATGGTATGGAACTGTTCTCCGAATACTTCTCTTTTCACAATTTCCGGCGGAAGTCCTGCTGCATCCTCCAGTTTTTTTGCCATAGTCTCAATCATCAGCGGAACCATCAAAACAATATTCGGCCGGAACAGTTTGATATTTTTAGCCATACGGATCAGTGAGTCATTCAGGCAGATAATACTTCCGCAGGCAAGTCCTTTTAAGAAATCCATACTCAGACAATAGGCATGATGAATCGGAAGCACTGATAAAAGAACCGTGCGCTCCGGAAGCTTCATATCCAGACAGGTAGCATTTTCCGCCAGATTTCGATGAGTCAGCATGACCCCTTTGCTCTTTCCGGTCGTCCCGGAAGTAAACATGATCGTAGCCAGCTGTTCCGGCGAAGGCTCATAGTCAAATCCATCCGGCTGCTCTGAAAGCAGTTTGGCAAATGATAAAACCTCTTCCCCATCCTCTTCTTTCTGCATGGAAATGATATATTTTAACTGCGGACAGTGCTTTTTTGCTGCCGCAATGACATCTGCACGGATCTCATCCGCAACAAACACAACCGCATCGGACCGGTCAATCAGTTCACACATTTCCTCAGCAGGCAGTGACACATCCAGCGGCACTGCGACACTTCCGCTGTTTACCGTTCCAAGATACGCTGTCAGCCATTCATAGGACGTCATACCGGTCAGTGCAATATGGCCCCCCTGTGCTCCGAGTTTTTTCAATACACCGGAAAACCTTTCACTGTCTCTTTTTAAATCGCTGTAGGATTTTGCCTCAATTTCTTTTTTTCCCTTTTTATATCTGATCGCGTCTTCATCTGCGTATTTTGACTCAGACTGCACGATAATGTCACGAATTGTACTGCACAGCATTGCCGTCTCCCCCTTTTACTCCTGACTGCAGAGCTTTTCCAGGTAATCTACAGCTTCTCCGACGGTACGGATATTTGCCGCTTCCCTCTGCTCGATCTCAATATCAAATTCATCCTCCAGTTCTCCGAGCATGCTCATAAAATCAAAGGATGTAAATCCCAGATCTTCCATAAACCTGGATTCTCTGGTAATAGCTTCCTGCTCTGCCTCCACATAGTTACAAATAATTTCTGCCAATCTCTCAAACATTTTTCTGCTCCTTTTTGAATCATGTCAGGATCAGATGATACTCTGACCCCGATATCTAAATCAAATTAATAATATCTCCGATCTTCAGGTTCGGATTTTCCGTACCTTTAAACATAATTTTACAAAGGTAATAATACAGGTATTCCAGATCTTCTCTGGAAACCGCCTTTACCTGATGCTCAAAGCTGAAGTCAAGTCCGTTATCCTCCGGACGATGCATGACTGTCAGATACATTGCCTGCGTCGTAGCACCATTCGGATACCATTTGGTCTTATAGTGAATATCTCCCAGTTTTTCCATTCTCTGATCTTTCATTGTCATCGGCTGATAGGTCAGTGACATCGGCTCATAGGTCTGTCCCGGCTGATGAGGATAAGTTTTTCCCCGATATGCAAAGTATTCCATCGGACTGTAATTCGCATGACGGAAATACTCATTCTGCAGGTCACGGATTTCATAGATGCCTTCTAAAAATGTCTTATCTCTGGAAATGATCGTACGGAACGGGAACGAATGGATTCTTGTACCGCCGGATTTTTTCTCCTTCAGTGTTGCTCTTCTGGCAATAGCCGTATTGATCGAAACATCGTCATTACCGTTAAGCTTCTGAAAATAGGTACGCAGTCCCATCAGAAGCAGACATACGAGAGACACATGGTATTTTTCACAGAAATCCATCAGACGTTTCGTCGGTTCCTCCTCCAGATGGAAAATATCCAGTGCCGAATCCACACAGTCAGAAACATTCACCGCTGCCCGAAGCTGCGGATCCTGGCAGCGTTCTCTTTCTGCCTGCAGCCTTTCACAACCCCTGATGCCATTATAGATCGGCTCTGATTTTTCGATGATCTGTCTGAAAAATTCCGCATCTCTGGCCTGTGCCCTGCTTCCTGCTTCATAAGCCAGATCCTTTTCCAGCTGTTCAACATAGGAAGCCATTTCCTTCGGATATTCCACACCCTCATAAACAGTGCTGCTGTAAAGCTCGATAATATCCTTCAAAAAGCAAATGAGCGACTGTGCATCCATCGTCATATGGTCTACCAGCAGATAAACCCCCTGAAATCCATCCGGAGTTTTAATCATGACAATTCTGTTCATCGGAGAATCCTGACGTTTGAAAGGAACCTGTGTCCATTCCGTCATAATCTTTCCGGCTTCTTCCATGGTCTTTCCTGTAAAATCCACATATTCAATGTCTCTCTCTTCTTTGTCAACAACATACTGATACCAGTTTCCCTCTTTATCCTGAGCAAAACGGAGTCTCATCGAATCACACCGCTCATATGCTTTATAAATAGAAGCCTTCAGGATCTCCGGATCCAGCTCTGCTTCAATCGTAAGACTGGTACCGATATTTAAAACTTCCTTTTTCGGACAGAAATCCTGATAAAAACTATGGAACTTCTGCGCCACAGTCAGCGGATATACCGGATATCCCTTTCTTTTTCTCATCATCTCACAACACCTCCGATAAACATGTCTAATGCTTCTTCGTATTTTTCAGGAGCCTTATAATAACTCTCTGCATGCGCTGCACCTTCCACGATCAGCTTCTGCTTCGGTGACGCGCAGTTCTCGTAGATCGTTTCACACATCCTGCATGGCACAAATGTATCTGCCGAACCATGAATAAACAGGATCGGTACCTTTGCCTTCCTTACTTCTCTTGCCGAATTGCACTCATCCAGCCCATAACCGGCTCTCCTGCGGTTCATAAGATCCGCAATCTGCATCATCGGGAATGCAGGCAGGTGTATCATATGTCTCAGCACATGTGTAAACACTTCCTTTGCTGAAGTAAATGCACAGTCTGATATGATTCCACGGATCTGGGTCGGAAGCGGCAGGCCTGATGTCATCAATACCGTTGCTCCGCCCATGGATGTTCCGTGAAGCAGAATCTGCACATCATCTCCGCAGCAGGAAATCACCCGGTCGATCCACTTCAGCGCATCCATCCGGTCAGGGCAGCCAAATCCGATGTATTTTCCCTCACTCTTTCCGTGGGCACGCTCATCCACAAGAAGCATGGAATATCCGTGTTTCAGATAATAGCCTGACAATCCGATATAGTCACTCATTCCCTCGCTGGTGTAGCCATGAAAACAGATGACCACTTTTTTCTGATCTCCCTGTGGAAACCATACAGCATGAAGCTTCAGCCCGTCATCAGACTCTGTCCACCAGTCTTCTCTTGGCTGTGCCAGCATATATTCCTTTCTGCTCTGAATCAGCGGCATATGCTGATTCCAGTCAGTTCCGGCCATCTTGATCGTTCGCTCTTTCTTTGCATGTCCTCTGGTCATCGTTCTGCGATAAAAATATGCGGAAGCTCCTGTCTCTGCCGCACAGAGAATTCCAGCAAGGATCACTGCTTTCTTTACAATATTATTTCCGAACATTTCCTGCCTCTTTATCTTCTTTTAATCAATTCCGTAAGTTTCAGGGCCTTTTCAAAATCTCCCTCCACCTTCAGTTTATGTAATGTGAACGCAAGTACCGGATCAAGCTTTCCGCTCAGGATTGCCTCAAAAGTCTCCGCACTGGCCGTAAACATCGCATCCCGGTCATAGTATTCATATGGCTCAATATGCAGTTCTCCGTCTTTGACTTCTACATAAAAAATCCCGGAACTTTCTCCCGTGACATTAAACTGATATGCAAGATGCTCCCTGATATCACTGACATCAGCTTCCATAAACTGAGTTTTCACTCCCGAAAAGTATTCTGAATAAGTCATATGTCATCCTCC
>JBJEMI010000040.1:0-12203 GCA_051879615.1 Lachnospiraceae bacterium | reverse complement strand
TACATCAGAAAGTCCCTGTACGATATTTTTTATTCAAAAAGTTGTAAAGTGGTGTGCTTTAATAATAATAGGTAATTGCGAAACAAGTTCGCAATCATTATGATCGTATTCCTGCAAAAGGAAGCAGAGTAAATGTTGCTTACTGTTGGCTTGAATACAAACAGGATAGGGTGTTTGAAAAGGTCTCAAGTTATGAAGACAGAAAAATTGCAAAAGAAAAATCCCACGATAAGGAATCGGTCTTGGGTAAAATAGATGAGTGCCAGTGCTACTATATAAAACCGGAACTACACCAAGTCGGAGCCATTAAGAAAAAATACTTTAGGTAATGAGGTTCGATGTTACAATGCAGAACGTACTATTTGTGATATATTACGTTCTCGAAACAGACTTGATGATGAAACAGTTATCAGTGCGATAAAGAATTATGCTGTATCGCCAGACAAGGACCTGATACCAGATCCACAATGGATTTAAACACCACTTTACGAAACCTGCCTTTGACAGAAGAACAGATTTTATAGATGTTTCCACAGGAGATATTATTACCCCAGAAGCTGTGAAATATGAGTTCGGAGGTATTTTTGATGAGAACGTTAAAATTACTTTATGGGGATATAATATTGAGACTGTGATGGCAGAAAAAGTGGAAACGATAGATGATGTGAATGGAATTATGGCTCAGATTTCTTCAAGTGATGATTTGAAAAATATGTGGGATAAATATCAAAAGAAATATGCTTATGCTAAAGAAATTACTTATGAAAATGTTATGGATGTATCAAGAAATGTAGTTGTAAATGAATAACAAAAAGAAAAATACCTGTGATTTCAGATGATAAAAGTACAGAACAAACATTCGGTTGTTCTGTACTTTTATTTTATCTTCTGATATAATGGCAACAGAAAATGTAGATAATAGATTTATAGGAGGATTTCATGGATAAATTCATTTTACACTCCGAATATAAGCCTACCGGTGACCAGCCGCAGGCCATCGCCAAACTGGTGGAGGGCTTCAAGGAAGGCAACCAGTGCCAGACGCTTCTTGGCGTTACCGGCTCCGGAAAGACGTTTACAATGGCGAATGTAATCCAGGCGCTCAACAAACCGACGCTGATCATCGCCCACAATAAAACACTGGCTGCCCAACTTTACAGTGAATTCAAGGAGTTCTTCCCGGAGAATGCGGTGGAGTACTTTGTGTCCTACTACGATTACTATCAGCCGGAGGCCTATGTACCTTCCACGGATACGTACATTGCGAAGGATTCCTCCATTAATGAAGAGATTGACAAGCTGCGCCTGTCTGCCACCATGGCACTGGCGGAGCGCAGAGACGTTATTATCATTTCGTCGGTGTCCTGTATCTATGGACTGGGAAGCCCGATCGATTACAAGAACATGGTAATTTCTCTGAGACCGGGCATGGAGAAGGACAGGGACGAGCTGCTTCGTAAGCTGATCGATATTCAGTACGACAGAAATGACATGGACTTTAAGCGAGGCACATTTCGCGTGCGCGGGGATGTGGTGGAGATCTTCCCGGCAGAGGCATCGGATACAGCAGTTCGAGTGGAATTTTTCGGAGATGAGATTGACAGAATATTGGAGATCAATGTACTGACCGGCGAGATTTTAAACCGCCTGGAGCACGTGGCGATCTTCCCGGCTTCTCATTATGTGGTGCCGATGGAGAAGATTCTGGAGGCTGCGAAAAATATCGAGGCAGAGCTGGAAGAGAGAGTCCGCTATTTTAAGAGTGAGGATAAGCTGATCGAGGCTCAGAGGATCGAAGAACGTACGAATTTTGACATAGAGATGATGAAGGAGACGGGCTTCTGTTCCGGGATCGAGAACTATTCGAGACATCTGGCGGGACTGAAACCCGGTGCAACGCCGCATACACTGATGGATTACTTCCCGGATGATTTTCTGATCATCATTGATGAATCCCATATGACGGTGCCGCAGATTCGCGGGATGTATGCGGGAGATCAGTCCAGAAAGACAACACTGGTGGATTATGGATTTCGTCTGCCGTCGGCGAAGGACAACCGTCCGTTGAATTTTGAAGAATTTGAGAGTAAAATTGATCAGATCATGTTTGTTTCCGCGACACCGGGACCGTATGAGGCGGATCATGAGCTGCTGCGTGTGGAACAGGTCATCCGTCCGACAGGCCTGCTGGATCCGCAGGTGGAGATCCGTCCGGTTGAAGGACAGATCGATGATCTGATCGGTGAGGTGAATAAAGAAACTGCCCGGGGCAATAAAATCATGATTACGACCCTGACGAAAAAAATGGCGGAGGATCTGACAGACTATATGCGGGAAGTGGGGATCCGCGTAAAATATCTGCATTCGGATGTGGATACATTGGAGCGAATGGAGATCATCCGGGATATGCGGCTCGGTGTCTTTGATGTTCTGGTTGGCATCAACCTTCTGAGGGAGGGTCTGGATATTCCGGAAATCACACTGGTGGCCATTCTGGATGCGGACAAGGAAGGCTTTCTGCGTTCGGAGACATCACTGATCCAGACAATCGGGCGTGCTGCGAGAAATTCCGAGGGACATGTGATCATGTATGCGGACACGATGACAGATTCCATGAAAAAAGCGATCAATGAAACGAACCGGCGCCGTCAGATTCAGCAGAAGTATAATGAAGACCACGGAATTACACCGCAGACGATCAGAAAATCCGTTCGTGACCTGATCAGTATTTCCAAAGAGGTGGCCAGGGAAGAAACGCCGGATGCCGGGAAGGATATGGAATCCATGAGCAGAAAAGAGCTGGAGAAGCTGGCGGAGCAGATCCGGAAGAAGATGAAGTCTGCGGCTGCGGAACTGAATTTCGAAGAGGCAGCGCTGCTGCGTGATCAGATGATAGAAATCAGAAAACATTTAAACGAGCTGGAATAGCTCCGGCGGTATTTTAAGATAGGGAGTTCTATGAAAAAAGATTTGGAAAATAAGAAAAATTATATTCGTATCAGGGGTGCCAACGAGCATAATCTGAAAAATCTGGATATCGACATTCCGCGTGATGAGTTTGTCGTACTTACGGGGTTAAGCGGTTCGGGAAAGTCCTCACTGGCATTTGATACGATCTATGCGGAAGGACAAAGACGTTATATGGAGTCTCTGTCCTCCTATGCGAGACAGTTCCTCGGTCAGATGGAAAAGCCGAATGTGGAAAGCATTGAAGGACTTTCACCGGCCATTTCCATTGACCAGAAATCCACAAACCGGAATCCTCGTTCGACCGTTGGAACCGTGACGGAAATTTATGATTATTTCCGACTGCTTTATGCAAGGATCGGAGTTCCCCATTGTCCGAAATGCGGACGCGAAATTAAGCATCAGACCGTGGATCAGATGGTGGATCAGATCATGACATTGCCGGAACGCACGAAGATTCAGCTTCTTGCACCGGTGGTGCGCGGACGAAAAGGGGAGCATGTGAAGCTTCTGGAACAGGCAAGAAAGAGCGGGTATGTCCGTGTACGGATTGACGGCAATCTCTATGATCTGTCGGAAAGTATCAAACTGGAAAAAAACAACAAACATAATATAGAAATCGTAGTAGACCGTATTTCCGTGAAGGCGGGGATCGAAAAGCGTCTGGCAGATTCGATCGAGACAGTTCTGGAACTGGCAGAAGGACTGTTGTTTGTAGATGTCTCCGGAGGAGAAATGCTGACACTGAGATCCAGCTATGCGTGTCCGGACTGCGGAATTTCCGTGGAGGAAATAGAGCCGCGAAGCTTTTCCTTTAATAATCCGTACGGAGCATGTCCGGACTGTCTGGGACTGGGCTATAAAATGGAATTTGATATAGATCTGATGATTCCGGACAAGTCTTTGAGTATCAATGAGGGTGCGATTGCGGTTTCGGGCTGGCAGTCCTGCAAGGACAGGAAGAGCTTTACCAATGCGATCCTGCGTGGACTGGGAGATTTTTACGGATTTGATCTGGATACGCCGTTTGAACAGTATCCGAAGGATGTTCAGGACATTCTGATCTACGGAACCGGCGGTCAGACCGTAAAGGTGGAGTATACGGGACAGCGCGGAACCGGCGTCTATGATGTGGCTTTTGAAGGACTGATCGAAAACTCCAACCGGCGTTACAGAGAAACCTTCTCTGAGACAAGCAAGGCCGAATATGAGACCTTTATGCGCATTACGCCATGTAAAACGTGCGGCGGCCAGCGCCTGAAGAAAAGTTCTCTTGCGGTTACGATCAACGACAAAAACATTCATGAAATTACGTCCATGAATATCAGAAATTTATATGAATTTCTGGAAAATCTGGAACTGACAAAGCAGCAGCATCTGATCGGTGATCAGATTTTGAAGGAAATCAGAGCAAGGATTAAGTTTTTGCTGGATGTGGGGCTGGAATACCTGTCCCTGTCCAGAGCCACGGGAACGCTGTCCGGAGGAGAGGCCCAGAGAATCCGTCTGGCTACGCAGATCGGATCAGGCCTTGTGGGAGTGGCATATATTCTGGATGAGCCGAGTATCGGTCTTCATCAGAGAGACAATGACAAGCTGCTTGCTTCCCTGAAGCGTCTGAGAGATCTGGGCAATTCGCTGATCGTCGTAGAGCACGATGAGGATACGATGTTTGCGGCGGATTATATTGTGGATATCGGCCCGGGAGCCGGAGAGCACGGGGGCGAAGTCGTTGCACAGGGTACGGTGGAAGAAATTATGGCCTGTGAAAAATCCATTACCGGTGCATATTTGAGCCACCGTATGCGTATTCCTGTACCGGAGGTGAGAAAAACACCGGCAGGGTGGCTGACCGTAAAAAAAGCGGCGGAAAATAATTTAAAGAACATTGATGTCAGCATTCCGCTCGGAGTATTTACCTGCGTGACCGGTGTATCCGGTTCCGGTAAGAGTTCGCTGGTCAATGAAATTCTCTATAAGCATCTTGCGAGGGATTTAAACAGAGCGAGACTGATTCCGGGAAAGCATGCGGGAATTGAAGGGATGGAGCATCTGGATAAGGTCATCGCCATTGACCAGTCCCCGATCGGAAGGAGTCCGAGATCCAATCCGGCAACCTATACGGGAGTGTTTGATCAGATCCGTGATCTGTTTGCGGCAACTGCGGATGCGAAGGCAAAAGGATATAAAAAAGGAAGATTCAGCTTTAATGTGAAAGGCGGACGTTGCGAAGCATGTGCCGGAGATGGTATTATAAAAATTGAGATGCATTTCCTTCCGGATGTTTATGTTCCCTGTGAAGTATGTCAGGGAAAACGCTACAACAGAGAAACACTGGATGTGAAATACAAGGGAAAAAATATTTTCGACGTATTGGATATGACGGTGGAAGAAGCCGTGGAATTCTTTAAAAATGTGCCGGGCATTGCGAGAAAGATTCAGACACTGGCGGATGTGGGGCTTTCCTATATTAAACTGGGACAGCCATCTACGACTTTATCCGGCGGAGAGGCCCAGCGTATCAAGCTGGCAACGGAGCTGAGCAAACGGAGCACCGGCAAGACGATCTATATTCTGGATGAACCGACGACGGGACTTCATTTTGCGGATGTCCATAAGCTGATCGATATTCTGCACCGACTGGCAGCCGGCGGAAATACAGTTGTTGTCATAGAACATAATCTGGATGTGATCAAGACTGCGGACTATATCATTGATATGGGACCGGAAGGAGGAGACGGCGGCGGCACGGTCATTGCGAAGGGAACACCGGAGGAGGTGGCAGAAAATCCGGCATCTTATACGGGAAAATATGTAAAGAAAGTTCTGAACTGCTGAAAAAGGAGTATTTATGTTAGAAAAATTACAGAAACTGCTTGGAAATGAAAAAGTGCTGGAAAATGAGCTGTTATCTGCACATACGACATTTCGGATCGGAGGGCCGGCGAAATATTTTGTCATGCCTGAAACACCGGAGGAGATGGCTGCGGTCATGAAGCTTTGCAGAGAAGAAAATGTTCCGTACTTTATTCTGGGAAACGGCAGTAATCTTCTGGCAGGCGACGGCGGATATGACGGCGTTATCATTCAGCTATATAAAAATTTCGGAAAAATAAAAATTGAGGGTACCAGGGTGACGGCACAGGCAGGAGCCATGCTGATCCGGGTGGCAAAGGAAGCGGGCAAAGCAGGTCTGACCGGCCTGGAATTTGCTTCGGGGATTCCCGGAACCATCGGCGGAGCCATGGTAATGAATGCAGGAGCCTACGGCGGTGAGATGAAGGATGTTGTCACAGCGGTGACCGTTCTGACAAAGGAGGGTGAGATCAGAAAGCTTTCCTGCGAAGAGATGAATTTCGGATATCGCCGCAGTGTGGTGGAGGAAGCAGGATATCTGGTTCTTGAAGCGGAAATGGAATTAAAGGAAGGCGATCCGGAGACCATCGAGGCATGCATGGAGGAACTGACCGCACGGAGAAAAGAAAAACAGCCGGTTGAATTTCCGAGTGCCGGAAGTACATTTAAACGTCCGGAAGGATATTTTGCGGGGAAACTGATCATGGATGCAGGTCTTCGCGGCTACAGTGTGGGCGGTGCAAAAGTTTCCGAGAAGCACTGCGGATTTGTGATCAATACCGGAGGAGCGACTGCAGCAGACGTGATTCAGCTGATGGAGGACGTGAAGGCTGAGGTAAGGAAACGGTTTGGTGTAACATTGGAACCGGAAGTTAAGAGAATCGGAAAGTTTTAGAAACGATTAGAATAATATCAGATACGTATTGGAGAGCTGCATTGTGAGATTTGTAATTGTAACAGGAATGTCGGGCGCAGGAAAAAGGACTGCCATGAAAATGCTGGAAGACGCGGAATATTTTTGTGTAGATAATCTGCCGATTTCCATGATTGAAAAATTTACCGAAATGATCTATGAGGGTCCGGAAGAAATGGAAAGGGTTGCGCTGGGTGTCGATATCCGAAGCGGCAACTATATCGGGGAGCTGGAACAGATTTTGGAAAATCTGAAGAGCAAGGGCTACCGGTATGAAATGCTCTTCCTGGAGGCGGAAGACCAGGTACTGATCAAACGGTATAAGGAAACGAGAAGAATGCATCCGGTTTCCGGGAAGGACAGAGTCCAGACGGGAATTGACAGAGAACGGGAAAAACTGGCGTTTCTGAAAAAGCAGGCAGATTATATCATTGATACAAGTAATCTGCTTACCAGAGAACTGAAGGTAGAGCTGGATAAGATCTTCGTGGAAAATATGGGCTTTAAAAGCCTGGTCGTTACTGTTCTCTCTTTTGGATTTAAATACGGGATCCCAAGTGATGCGGATCTGGTGTTTGATGTGCGCTTCCTTCCGAACCCGTATTATTTTGAAGATATGCGTCCTTTGACAGGCAATGATGCAAAAGTCCATGATTATGTCATGGATTGCGATGCCGCGGAAGAATTCTTAAAGAAGCTGACAGATATGATAGAGTTTCTGATTCCCAATTATGTGGCTGAGGGAAAGACACAGCTGGTAATCGGAATCGGATGCACCGGAGGAAAGCACCGTTCCGTAACGCTTGCCAATGAGCTGTATCAGGAACTCGTTCAGAATCAGGATTATGCGGTAAAAATTGAACACAGAGATATTCCGAAGGATGCGATACGGGCAGGAATACCTCAGTAGAGGGGGAATAAGATGTCATTTTCTTCACGGGTAAAGGAAGAATTGATGGCTATTTCAAGAAAAGACTTTACTTTAAAGAAAAAACAAAGTAAGATGAGAAAAGGACTTAAGATCCATTCTGAAGCAGAGCGGAGATCTTTTATCAGAGAGGCGTTTATACAGTCAGGTTCGATCAGTGATCCCGAAAAATTCTACCATTTGGAAGTTGTATTTGCGGAACAGACGAAAGCAGAGAAGTTCAGATGTGCATTGGAAGAATTTTTTCTGAAAGCGAAAATAGTTGAACGTAAAGGCAGTTATGTTGTCTATCTGAAAGAAGGTGCTCAGATCGCGGATATGCTTCGTGTAATGGAGGCCAGCAGCTCATTGATGGAATTCGAGAACATCCGGATTTTGAAGGAGATGAGAAATTCCATTAATCGTCAGGTAAATTGCGAAGCTGCCAATATGGGGAAGACAATTTCAGCTGCTGTAAAGCAGATTGAAGATATTAACTTTCTGAAAACGACAGTTGGATTTGATGAATTAACAGAGAGTCTGGCAGAGACTGCCGGAAAGCGTCTCGAATATCCGGAAGCTACGCTGAAGGAGTTGGGAGAGATGATGGATCCGCCGATTGGCAAATCCGGTGTGAATCACCGATTAAAAAAGCTGAGTGAACTGGCAGAGAAGCTGAGAAGTCATGAGGAGGAGGAACATAATGATTAAAAAGTCTATGACCATTCAGATTCCGTCTGGATTGGAAGCGCGTCCGGTAGCATTGCTTGTACAGGTAGCAAGCCAGCATGAGTGCAGTATTTATGTGGAAGCCGATAACAAAAAAGTGAATGCGAAAAGCATTATGGGGATGATGACCTTAGGTTTGGCACCGGGGGAAGAAGTTGTGGTAACAGCGGATGGTGTGGATGAGGAAAAGGCCATTCAAAGCATTGAACAGTATCTGACTACAAAATAAAAACAATGGAAAGTATGCCCTGTGTACTTTCTGCTGCCTTGAATTTAAGAATGGCTCTGCTACGATAGTGGCAGAGCCATTTTAGAAAACAGGATCATTATTTAGAAAACCGGAGGATAGGATATGACAGTAAAAGAAAGAGTCGAAATGCTGAGAGCACTGATGAAGCGGGAAGGTATGGATGTTTATGTAGTCCCGACAGATGATTATCATGGTTCGGAATATGTGGGAAAGTATTTTGAAGCCCGAAAATTCATGACCGGATTTACGGGGTCTGCCGGTGTTTTTGCAGTGACGAAAGATTTTGCAGGTCTCTGGACAGACGGAAGATATTTTCTGCAGGCGGCATCCCAGCTTGCGGGCAGTGATATTACGCTGATGAAAATGGGAGAAGAAGGAGTTCCGGGCGTTTCGGAATTCATCGGTAATACCATGCAGGAGGGAGAGACTCTGGGATTTGACGGAAGAGTGATCAGTGCCGGATTTATGGAAGCTGTCAATGCGCAGTTAAAGGGCAAGACGATCAGGGTCTCTTATGACAAGGATCTGGTGGATGAGATCTGGACAGAACGTCCGCAGCTGTCTTGTGAACCGGTCCGGCTTCTGGATGAAGCCTACAGCGGGATTTCATTTGCGGAGAAACTGACAGCTGTCAGAGAACAGATGAGTGCAAGGGGAGCGGAAGCACTGGTGCTGACAGCATTGGATGACATTGCATGGCTTTTTAACTTCCGGGGAAATGATATCGCATATAATCCGGTGGCATTGTCCTATGCGGTAGTGACGTTAAAGGATGTCCGCCTGTTTATTCAGAAAAAGGCGCTGGACGAGGATGTCTGCAGGGCACTGGAAGCGGGAAATGTGACGGTTTCAGAATATAATGATGTGTATGAATATGTAAAAACATTGGCTGCGAAAAGCATCTGGGTAGATGACGAGAAGATGAACTATGCATTGATGAGCAATCTGCCTGCGGCTGCAAAGCTTATCAAGGATGCGACGCCGGCTACTATGATGAAATCCGTAAAAAATGAGACTGAAAAAGAAAATTTGAGAAAAGCGCATCTCAAGGATGGCGTAGCAGTGACAAAGTTCATGTACTGGTTCAAACAGAATGTGGGCAGGGTGGAAATGGATGAGCTTTCCGTGGACAGGAAGCTGGAATCCTATCGGGAAGCCATGAGAAATTATGTGGAGCCAAGCTTTTCCACAATTGCCGGTTACGGTGATCACGGTGCAGTCATTCACTATGCAGCGACAGAGGAGAGCAATGCCAAAATCAGACCGGAAGGCTTATTGCTGATTGACTCCGGCGGACATTATCTGGAGGGAACGACGGACATTACGAGAACCTTTGCGGCAGGCCCTGTTACAGAGGAAATGAAAAAGCATTTTACACTTGTTTTAAAGGGTAATTTAAATCTGGCAGCCGTAAAATTCCTTTATGGATGTACAGGGGCTAATCTGGACGCAATTGCCAGAGGACCGCTCTGGGCAGAGGGTCTGGATTATAAGCACGGAACAGGACACGGTGTCGGATATCTGCTGAGTGTTCATGAGTCACCGAACCGCATCGCATGGAATGCGGGCAAGAGCCATTCGGAAAAAGGACCGATCGAAGAAGGCAGAGTTTTATCGAATGAACCGGGATTATATTTTCCGGGAAAATACGGGATCCGTCTGGAAAACCTGATGCTCTGTAGGAAGGCGGAGAAAAATGAGTACGGTCAGTTTATGGAATTTGAAACACTGACACTTGTACCGTTTGATCTGGATGCGGTAGACGCGTCATTATTAAGTGGCAGGGAAAAAATGATCCTGAACGATTATCATGCAGAAGTTTATGAAAAACTTTCTCCATATATGACAGAGGAAGAAAAGGTATGGCTTGCGCATGCGACAAGAGCCGTTTAAAGGAGATGGAAACATGGAAGCCTACAGCGGATTTGCGGCAGTCTATGACCTGTTTATGGACAATATACCGTACGGAGAATGGACAGAATATGTAAAGGAACTGCTGGAAGATGAGGGAATTGTATCCGGAATCGCAGTGGATCTGGGATGCGGGACCGGAAGTGTAACAGAACTTCTGGCAGAGTCCGGCTTTGATATGATCGGCATTGACAATTCTGAGGAAATGCTGGATATTGCCATGGAAAAAAGGGAAGAATCGGGACATGAGATTCTTTATCTTTTACAGGATATGCGGGAATTTGAACTGTACGGAACTGTGCGTGCGGTGGTGAGCATCTGTGACTCCATGAATTATCTTCCGGAGGAAGAAGATCTGAAGGATGTATTTTCGCTGGTTCATAATTATCTGGATAATGAGGGAATCTTTATTTTCGATATGAACACACCGTATAAATACCGCGAGATTCTTGCTGACAACACATTCGCGGAAGACAGAGAGGAGAGCAGTTTTATCTGGGAGAACTTCTATGATGAAGAAACGCAGATCAATCAGTACGATCTGACACTGTTTGTACGCGGTGAAGACGGAAGATATGATAAATTTGAGGAAACGCATCTGCAGAGAGCGTATGATCCGGAGAGAGTCTGTGAACTGATCAGAGGATCCGGTCTGGAGCTTCTGCATGTCTATGATGCATTTACAAAAAATAAACCGGAGGAGACGAGCGACAGAATTTATTTTGTCTGCAGACGCCCTTCAAGACAGGAGTAATTATGGGAGATTATATTGTGAGAGCGATGGCGGCCAATCAGCAGATCCGTGCAATTGCTGTTACATCGAAGGAACTGGTGGAAAAAGCGAGACAGGCGCATCAGACAAGCCCTGTTGCCACGGCTGCTCTGGGAAGACTGCTGAGTGCAGGTGCCATGATGGGCGTGATGATGAAGGGGGAAAAGGATGTCCTGACTCTTCAGATGAAAGGAAGCGGACCATTGGGCGGAATTACGGTCACTGCAGACAGCAGAGGACGCGTCAAAGGGTATGTGGACCATCCGGAAGCAATGCTTCCTCCGAATGCACAGGGAAAACTGGATGTCGGCGGAGCGATCGGCATCGGTATTCTGAATGTCATTAAAGATATGGGATTAAAGGAACCGTATAATGGTTCTGTGGAATTAAAGACCGGCGAGATCGGTGACGACCTGACCTATTATTTTGCGGTAAGTGAACAGGTACCGTCTGCGGTAGGTCTCGGGGTACTGATGAATAAGGATAATACGGTAAAACAAGCAGGTGGGTTTATTATTCAGCTGATGCCGTTTATCGACGAAAAAGTTGTAGACCGTCTGGAAGAAAAGATGAAAGAAGTTACCAGTGTCACAGCTATGCTGGATCGTGGTGATACACCGGAAATGATTCTGGAAGAACTGCTGGGGGAATTCGGACTGGAAATTACAGATACCGTAGATACTGATTTTTACTGTAACTGTGATAAGGTCCGCGTGGAAAAAGCACTGATCGGCGTTGGCAGGGCCGGCTTAAATGAAATGGTTCAGGACGGAAAAACGATTGAGGTCAACTGTCATTTCTGTAACTCAAAATATGAATTTACGGTAGAGGAATTAAAACAACTTAGGTAATTGCGAAACAAGTTCGCAATCCTGATTGAAGATGCGGATAGAATCCT
>JBJEMI010000039.1:0-2371 GCA_051879615.1 Lachnospiraceae bacterium | reverse complement strand
CGGATTCTCTATGGCAGGAGAGATTACCTGTCGATTCTGTTTGGTGAGGAATTGACGGAAGAATCCGAATAAAAGAATCCCATAGTTTTCTTCCCGGAAAGGGGAGAGAACTATGGGAGATTCTTGTTTGGGAGTATCAACAACCTGCCGCCTTCAGATGCCAGCAGGAACGGAGTGATGATGGAATTGAGAAGCTTGTCTGGCTCATATCACTTGTCAAAAAAAGACTGCTCATTATGGAATGGGAACATATTTACAGACTGGTATTGCGGGATTACAGTCTACATCATTTTTTCCAACCATCAAAAAACGCAGGACGCAAGTGCTACAATTTGGATGAGAACCACTGTCCCATGGGGGATAAAATACTCCGCAATATAGAACAGCTTTTCCGTATCTATGTATGGGGAACCGCAATCTTCGTGCCGTCAGGTAGTATAACGTGATCCGCCTTTAATAGATCAATGGTAGTTTCTGCTTTGAAGGTACTGAAAGCCACGCCATCGGCAGTCCGTCCACACCCGCTGTTGGTAAGAAGAATCTGACTGCCATCCTTCATGATTACTTGAATTACCGTATCCGGGGTCTCCAGAGCACGTTTATCCTGTGCCACAGCTCCCTTCGGATGCAGGACAAAGGAACTTAATGTAAAATACTCATAAAGAGGCTTCATATCTCCGGTTGCATCTGTGGCATAGCCTGCCAGATTTTTCAGCGTGACCGGTTCGCTTATCAATTCCACGCCGTCTTCATAGACCGGAATCTGATCTCCGTCCGGTTCGGTATTAAGATCCTCAGAGATAACCTTAATAGTTTCCTCATCAACACCGGGCATGGGAATGATGGTTTTATCCGCCAGCTGTACATATGCTACCTGACCCAAGTCAATAGGTTGATCCAACCCAAACCAGGTAAATGCTACCCTAGAGCCATCTTTCATAACAACGAACTGGTCTGTAAAGAAGAAGAAATCAGCATTTTCATTTTCACTGGTCAGGTCAACCCGTAGAGAACGAAGCTTGACTGAAGTAACTTTCACATCTTCCAATACATTGGTACCATCTATTTTCCAGCCGGTGCAGGCTTTGGCAGTAATAGGCTGCGTCAGCAGTTCGATTTCCCGAGTATCTGCATCATTGAGAGCGATGTCAAACTTCCATGTACCCTCAGTCAACAAGGTTACAACACTATCTTTCTTATCGAGGTCGTAGTAGCTGAAATACAGATCCTCCCAGTAAACTGGAATAATGTAACCTTCCGGGTAAGGCAGACTGCCATCCTCCGGGTAATCATCCCTGCGGGTATAGTTCGAAAGAATATAGTGGCAGGTATTCAGTTTCCCGTCACCATCTTCTTTACAATTCCCCCGGACACCGTTACCGGACTTGATCCTTGCGGTATCATCCTTGGGGTCCGTCAGGGCAACGCCCTCTGGTGCGGTAATGCGCAGGACAATCTGATAGCCATAGCCGTCGGTGAAGGCAGATACAGGATCGATCCGATAGCCGTTGATCTCCTGACCAGCGGGAACAGCAGCATCGGACATGGTTTCCCAGCCCTCCACCAGCTTTGGCTCCAGAGAAAAATCAATGGCATCTGCTACCCGTTCCAGCTGCTCCTTTGTCATGATGTCAAATTTTGCAACAGGTACACCATTTTCCATTTCCTCATACATTTTTTGGATAGTATCCAGTCGCAGCGATGCTGTATGGTTTGGCATATCGCAGAAAATCCATGCGGAAGAGGCTTCTTCGGATCGAATGATCAGGACATCATCTCCAGAGACGGTGGTATAGTTCCATTCCTCCCACTGAGCCTCGGTCAGAACAGCGGTATCGGGAATGAAGCAGTCTTTGGAGCGATAGTGGAGGTAACCACTAACCTTTTCGGGAGCCGCACTGTCCTTACTGGGGAGCATGATATCAAAAGACAGATCCAGATTTCCGTTCTCATAATAGGATGCACGGCCAACATTCATTTTCGTTTCGCTGCCGGAATTCAGTACGTTCTCCATACCTAATGCCCGGAACAGCAGCTTGCTGGTCTTGAATTCTACCTGTTTACCGCGGAGTTTTAAGTCATATTTTGTAAGAATCTCGTCCAGTTTCTCTTTCATTTCCTGAGAATACAGGCCATAGCCATAGTATTCTTCCGGGAGTTCCAGTTCCTTGCCCCAGGCTGCGTTCTGAATCGATCCATCGGGGTCGTAGCTTTCACAGAAAGCGTACCATTCCCTGGCTGCCTCAGAAGCAGGGGTTCCATCCAAGCCTGCCAAAGTCAGGACTTGCTGAGTATAGGTTTCCTGCCCTACAACTGCAAAGGGGTCTTTGCTGTTTGGATTTTCGTCGTATACGTCATAAGTAACCACTTG
>JBJEMI010000038.1:0-57197 GCA_051879615.1 Lachnospiraceae bacterium | reverse complement strand
CAAGGTACTATAGGAATAGGGGCAAATTTATTTATGGTTTTGACCTCAACATCATGAAAGTATTAGTTACAGGATTTGACCCTTTCGGGGGAGAGAAAGTTAATCCGGCCTTTGAAGCAGTAAAGCTTTTGCCGGATCATATCGAGGGAGCAGAAATTGTGAAATTGGAGATTCCAACTGTTTTTTCGAGGAGCAGCAAGGTCTTGGAAGAGGCGATTGTAAAGTACCATCCGGATATTGTAATCAGCATAGGACAGGCCGGCGGCCGGGCGGAGATCACACCGGAGTGGGTAGCTATCAATCTGGCAGAGGCAAAAATCCCGGATAATGATGGGGAACAGCCTGTAGAAGAGACCCTGGAAGAAGACGGTCCGGCAGCATATTTTGCAACTATACCGGTAAAAGCTATTGCAGAAAATATTCGTCAGCATGGACTGCCGTGCAATATTTCCTATACGGCAGGAACCTATGTATGTAACAGTGTTATGTACCGGATGCTTCATATGGCAGCTACCAAATATCCGGGCATCCGTGCGGGTTTTATTCATGTACCGTACGCACTGGAACAGCTGGCGGGCAAGCCTTCCGGAACACCGGGAATGACAATTGCAGCCATTGCCAAAGCACTGGAATATGCCATAGAGGCAGCAGTGTTGCAATAATTTGTATAAATACAATTGAAATTGCAGCAGAAAGAAAATAAAAAAATACTTTACAAATTACGGGGAATCGTATAGACTACATTCAAAGAAAATATTAAAGTTGACAAGGGTGTCAGATAGCCTGCGAGAGCAGGTTCATTTGGCACCCTTTTTGATATGGAGGAAAAAATGTTCAGAATCAATGAAAACTATCAGAAGCTTCCGGGAAGCTATCTTTTCAGCACCATTGGAAAAAAGTGGCTGCCTACAGTGAGGCAAATCCGGAAAAGCGGATCATTCGTCTGGGGATCGGTGATGTAACACAGCCGATTGCACCTGTTATTATTGAAGCAATGCACAAGGCTGTAGACGAGCTGGCGGATGCTGCGACCTTCCGCGGATATGCACCGGATCTCGGCTATGAGTTTTTAAGGAATGCAATTGCAAAAAACGACTATACGGACAGAGGATGTGACATCAGCGCCGATGAGATTTTTGTTTCAGACGGTGCCAAAAGCGATTCCGGAAACATCCAGGAGATTTTTGCAGTGAACAATCGGGTCGCTGTCTGTGACCCTGTTTATCCGGTCTATGTGGATTCCAATGTTATGGCCGGCAGAACGGGAACCTATGATCCGGTGACGGGAATGTGGAGCAACATCATTTGAATATTTCCGTCTATAAAGACGGAAGAAATCTGTTTAATTCAGCAGAGGGGAGCAGTGATGTACGCGACGAAGCCAGATGGTTTATGGGCGGAATTATGGAACACGTGGATGCCATGTGTGCAGTAACCAACCCGCTGGTAAACTCCTATAAGCGCCCCATGTCCGGCTTCTATGCACCGAAAGATAAAACCTGGACCTGCAAAAACCGGAATGCACTGCTGAAGGTACGGAAAAGATCCGGAGAAGATACGAAGATCGATCTAAAATTTCCTGATCCTTCTTCGAATCCTTATCTGGCCATTGCGGTATGCCTGGCAGCCGGAATGGACGGGATCGAAAGAAAACTGGATCCGGGCACTGAGTTGGAGAAGCTGTGTGAGAACAGCGGCGAGATCGGGCAGCTTCCGGGAACTCTGCGTGAAGCGGTTGTCAATTTGAAGAATGATTCCTTTATGGAGAAAGTCCTCGGAAAAGATTTTCTGGAGTTTTATGCAGATGCAAAAATGAAAGAATGGGATGAATATATGGACCAGGTTTCCATGTGGGAAATTGACCGGTATTTATATAAGATATAAGAGGTAGTGCAGATGGGCAGCATTATTGTGGCTTTGCCAAAGGTTGAGGATGCAAAACTCAGCTGGCAGAATATCTGCCGGATTATTTTGAAATACTTCTTATTTCTTCTGTCACATCCGCAGAGGAATGCCCGCCCGGGGTAATAGTCCTTGGACAGCCATTGAAAGCTTCCGATCTGATCGGAACTGTAGAAATGATGCTTGTACAACAGGCAAGACGACTGAAGAAGCTAAGGTCGGCACCGAAAAAGCGAAGTGAGCAGGAGCAGAATTATATCAATAATGCAAAATGGGTATTAATGGAGAGGAATCATATGACCGAACAGGAAGCATTTCGTTATATTCAGAAATGCAGTATGGATTCCGGTACGAACATGATGGAAACAGCACAGATGATCTTATTACTGATCTGCGATGCAAAACAGACCTGAAGGCAGAGATTATCGTGTACATTATTATGATGTACTTCGGGCAGATCGGTGTCTGGCAGCAAACAGTCTGGAAGCAAGAGTTCCGTTTGGGGACCTTGAATTTGTACGCTATGTAATGTCTGTAGATCCCTAAAAAAGATAAATACTTACGGAAAAGGAAAATTTCTCTTGAGAAAAGCATTCGAAAGAGATAAAATCTTACCAGAAGAAATTCTCTGGAGAGAGAAGGCTGCATTCAGCGATGCGGTCGGACACAGTATGGTGGATGATTTAAAGCAATATGCGGAACAATATTATTCGGATGAAGAATATGAAGCATTGCACAGCAGGTATGATTTTACAGTACCATTTACAAAGGAAAGCCTCTTCTATAGAGAAATCTTCGAAAAATATTAACCGGGACAGGCAAAAATGGTGCCTGATTTTACGGATGCCTAACAAGCAGTGGAAGGGCTGCGATGTGAATGATCCGAGTGCCAGGGTACTGGCAAACTACGGAGACAGTGGATTGTAATAACAGGAGGAAATCAATATGAACACAGACAGATACCAGAGTCCTTTATCTGAACGCTATGCCAGCAGAGAGATGCAGTATATTTTTTCGCCGGACATGAAATTTCGTACATGGAGAAAGCTGTGGATTGCACTGGCAGAGACAGAAAAAGAGCTTGGTCTGTGCATGGACGGAGAGCCGGTAATCTCTCAGGAACAGATCGATGAATTAAAAGCCCACGCAGAGGATATCAATTACGAAGTGGCAAAAGAACGCGAAAAGCTTGTACGCCATGACGTAATGAGTCATGTATATGCTTACGGCCAACAGTGTCCAAAAGCTGCAGGAATCATTCATTTAGGTGCAACATCCTGCTACGTTGGAGACAACACCGACATTATTGTGATGACAGAGGGATTAAAACTGGTCAGAAAAAAACTGATTAATGTGATAAAGCTGCTGGCGGACTTTGCAGAGGAACATAAGGCACAGCCGACACTTGCTTTTACCCATTTTCAGCCTGCACAGCCGACAACCATCGGAAAGCGTGCATGCTTATGGCTGCAGGAATTTTTAATGGATCTGGAGGATCTGGACTATATTCTCTCTAATATGAAACTGCTCGGATGTAAAGGTACGACCGGAACACAGGCTTCTTTTTTAGAACTCTTTGACGGGGATCACGAAAAAGTCAAGAAAATTGATTCAATGATTGCAGAAAAAATGGGATTTAAAAACTGTTCTTATGTATCCGGACAGACCTATTCCAGAAAAACAGATACCAGAGTCCTGAATATATTGGCAGGAATTGCTGCAAGCGCCCATAAGATGAGCAATGATATCCGTCTTCTGCAGCATATGAAAGAAATCGAAGAACCTTTCGAGAAAAATCAGATCGGTTCTTCTGCAATGGCATATAAAAGAAATCCGATGAGATCCGAAAGAATTGCTTCTCTGGCAAGATACGTCATGGTAGATGCATTAAATCCGGCGATCACTTCTGCTACACAGTGGTTTGAACGCACACTGGATGATTCGGCAAATAAGAGACTTTCTATTCCTGAAGGATTCCTGGCTGTGGACGGAATTCTGGATCTGTGTCTGAACGTAGTGGACGGTCTGGTCGTTTATCCGAAGGTTATTGAAAAACAGCTGGTAAGAGAACTTCCGTTTTTTGCTACGGAAAATATTATGATGGATGCAGTAAAAAATGGCGGCAACCGTCAGGAGTTACATGAACGAATCCGCGAACTGTCCATGGAGGCCGGAAAAAATGTCAAGATGGAAGGAAAAGAAAACAACCTTCTCGAACTGATCGCAGCAGATCCGGCATTCCATCTGACACTGGAAGAGCTTCAGAAATGTATGGATCCGTCCAGATATGTGGGGCGTTCAAAGGAGCAGACCGAAGAATTTATCAATGATATCATTCGTCCGATTTTAGAAGAAAATGCGGAACTGCTTGGAGTATCTGCAGAAATCAATGTATAGAAACATAAAGATTTGAAGTGGAAAGTGAGGAAGATTTTATGGTAAAAGCAGTAGTAGGCGCAAACTGGGGTGACGAAGGCAAGGGCAAGATCACAGATATGCTTGCACAGGAGGCAGATATTATCGTACGTTTTCAGGGCGGCGCAAACGCAGGGCATACCATTGTAAACAAATATGGAAAATTCGCATTGCATACATTGCCGTCAGGAGTTTTTTATGATCACACAACCAGTGTGATCGGTAATGGTGTTGCTTTAAATATTCCGGTTTTGTTTGAGGAAATCAAATCAATCACAGACAGAAACGTTCCGATGCCGAAAATAATGGTTTCAGACAGAGCACAGATCGTGATGCCGTATCACATTTTATTTGATCAGTATGAAGAAGAACGACTTGGCGGAAAATCCTTCGGTTCCACCAAATCAGGAATCGCTCCGTTTTATTCTGATAAATATGCAAAAATCGGTTTTCAGGTCAGTGAACTGTTTGATGAAGAGATTTTAAAGGAAAAAGTGGAAAGGGTTGTCAAACAGAAAAATATCATTCTGGAGCACTTATATCATAAACCGCTTTTAAATGAACAGGAACTGCTTCAGACACTTCATGAATACAGGGATATGGTTGCGCCATTCGTAGGCGATGTCTCCCTGTTCCTGCAAAATGCATGTAAAGAAGGTAAAGTGATTCTCCTGGAAGGACAGCTTGGTACTTTAAAGGATCCGGATCACGGAATCTATCCAATGGTAACTTCTTCCTCCACCCTGGCTGCCTACGGTGCCATCGGTGCCGGACTTCCTCCATATGAGATCAGGCAGATCATCACTGTCTGCAAGGCTTATTCTTCTGCAGTCGGTGCCGGTGATTTTGTAAGTGAGATTTTTGGAGAAGAAGCAGATGAACTGCGCCGCAGAGGCGGTGACGGAGGCGAATACGGTGCGACGACAGGACGCCCGAGAAGAATGGGATGGTTTGACTGTGTCGCTTCCAAATACGGCTGTCGTATGCAGGGTACGACAGATGTAGCATTCACCGTACTGGACGTACTCGGATATTTAAAAGAAATTCCGGTATGTGTCGGCTATGAGATCGACGGTGAAGTGACTACAGAGTTCCCGGTAACCAATAAGCTGAAAAAAGCAAAACCGGTTTATGAGATTCTTCCGGGTTGGGAATGCGATATCCGCGGAATTAAAGAATATGACAAGCTTCCGGAGAACTGCCGCAAATATATTGAATATATTGAATCACAGATCGGTTATCCGATTACCATGATCTCTAACGGTCCGGGAAGAGAAGACATCATTTTCAGAACCTGACAGGTATTCTATCCAAACAGAACATCGTGGTTTTAAGATTAAAGACTCCTCTTATTGAATACTCATTAAGAGGAGTTTTTTTTGTTCTTCAACTGGCGTGGATAAAAATGTGTAAAATGGTTATTTTGAAAAAGACAGATATCGTGTAAATTATACTCAATGTTAAAAGAGATTGGAGTGATGCAGTAATGAAACGAATTGCCCTGATTAACGATCTGTCCGGTTTTGGAAAATGTTCGCTGACTGCAGCAATACCGGTCATATCAGCCATGGGAATACAGGCATGTCCGCTTCCGACAGCGATTTTATCTGCACAGACCGGTTTCGAGCATTATTATTGTGAAGATTTTACGGATAAAATGGATCTGATTACGGAGCACTGGAAAACGATGGAGGTTTCCTTTGACGGGATTTATTCCGGTTATCTGGCAGATTCCGCACAGATTGAAAAAGTACTGCATGTGCTGGATACATTTTATGATAAAGACACATTATATTTTGCAGATCCGGTTCTGGGAGACGGAGGAAAAACTTATCATATGTTTACGAAAGAATTGTTAGACGGTATGAAAAGGCTGGTCTCCAGAGCCGACGTAATCACACCGAACCTGACCGAGCTTTGTCTGTTGGGAGATCTCAGTTATGAAGAATTGGTTTCTCATCGGACAGAACAGGATTACATCGACAGAATCAAAAGAGCCTGTCAGGATCTTTTGAAAAAAACAGAAAAGGAACTGATGATTATCGTAACAGGAATCATCCGAAGAAAAGAAGAACGGGAATATATCGGTAATCTTGCAGTTTCAGCCAAAGAAGTCTGTTACATTGAAACACCCTATACAGGCATCAGTTTTTCCGGGACGGGTGATTTGTTCGCATCTGTTATCTGCGGCTGCCTGGTAAATGGATTATCGATAGAGGAATCATTGAAAAAAGCGGCTGTATTTCTGCAGAATTCCATTGAAGATGCCACAAAAGAAAAGGTTCCGCGAAATCACGGCGTTCATTTTGAAAAGTATTTATATTATCTGATCGAAGGAAACAGGAGGATCTAACAAAATGGCAGATATCATATACACATATAATCATCAGGTATACGCAAATATAACAAACAGATGTGACTGCAGCTGCAGATTCTGTATTCGTACCTTTCATGATGGAGTAGGGGAATCCGACAACCTGTGGCATAAAACACAGCCGACACTGGAAGCGATCAAAAAGGCAATTGATGCGTTTGATTTTACGGGATATGAAGAACTGGTCTACTGTGGTTACGGTGAACCGACCTGTGCACTGGATCTGCTGCTCGAAAGTGCAGCTTATGTCAAATCAAAGCATCCTGTTAAGATACGTCTGAACACCAACGGACTGGGCAATCTATATCACAAACGCAATATCGTTCCGGAGCTTGCGAAGGTGATCGACAGTGTTTCCATCAGCTTAAATGCACCGACTGCTGAAAAATATCAGGATATTACCAGACCGCAGTTTGAAAATGCATTCCCGGCACTTCTGGAATTTGCCGAGCTTTCCAGGAATGCGTTCGGACATACACAGCTTTCGATTGTAGATGTACTTCCGGAAGGTGATATTCAGGCATGTCAGAAAATAGCAGATGAACTGGGAATTTATTTAAAGATCAGACCGTTTGTTTAAAAATCAGTTTTCTTTTTAACCATAGAAGCTGTTGCATAGCAGCATCAAAGTATAGTGATCTATTTTTGATGCACTTTGCAACAGCTTTTTCTCATACGTGCAACATTTTGGTGTAAATGATACTCTTAATTAATAGAAATGCATTTCGGATGAGGTGATGTTATGGAACGGTTTATGGAACTATACGAATCTGTGTATCGGGATTTATATCATCTGGCTTTTTACTATATGGGGAATCAGCAGGATGCAGAAGATGCTGTCAGTGAAACAGTTTTGAAGGCGTATGAAAATTTCGGGACACTGCGCAATGAAAAAGCATTCAAAGCATGGATTTTCAGGATTCTGGTAAATCAATGTAAAAGCCAGCTGAGTAAAAACAGTGTAAAAGGAACGATGGAGCTCATGGAGGAGCCGGTATATCATCCGGAGCTTGCGGATCTTATGATCACCCGGGATCTTCTGTCCGGATTGTCACAGGAGGAACGTAAGATCGTAACACTGTCTGTATTTGGCGGATACAAAGGTGCGGAAATTGCACGTATTTTAAACCGCAGACACAGTACGATCCGTTCCAGATATCGACGAGCCTTAAAAAAGCTGGAAAAACAGATTCTGGACGAGGAGGTGCAGCATGAAAGATCATAAAAATATTGTAAAGCAACTGAAAAACGAGGCAGAACAGCTGGAAATTCCGGAAAGTATCCAGCCGGATAACATACGAAAAAAACTGGAGGCCCGGCAGATGAGTTTTCCTGAGAAACAGGAAAATGCTTTTCGGAAAGGATATCGAAAAATTCTGGCTTCAGCAGCCTGTCTCTGTATCATATCATTAACGGCGCTGACAGGATGGTATTATGGTTACAATAGAGCAGAAACGGTTCCTGATGAGAGCAAACAGACAGTGATCCTGCAGGAAGAGACGGCAGAATTTTCCGGAATTTCTTATCCGAAGGCTACCTATGAAGATATCTATGAATCGATGAATAAAATATGGAAAACCCGGATTTACAGATCGAATGATGCGATCGCAGCAAATGAGATTTCAGATATGACTTTCAAAGCAGAGGCTGAAAAACAGATGAATTCTTTGGAAGAATCAGCGGCAGATACTGCCTATGGTACGACCAATGTACAGACAGCCGGTGTCGATGAAGGAGATATCATGAAAAATGACGGAAGATATCTGTATCATGTAATTTATTCAGGAGAAGAATCCCGGATGACACAGGCGATACAGATCATCGATACAGCGGATGGTCTGGAAAAACTGACAGTTGTGGATGGATTTGAGAATATTTCGGAATTCTATGTCTGGGAAGATACGCTGATTGTGATTGAAAATAAATACCTGTACAATGGAACTTCTATAACAGAAGCCCGCAAAGCATTTTGTGATGATAGTCTGTATCACGATCGCTGTTTCCATGAAATCACATTCTACGATTTGGCAGACCGACGAAATCCGGAAAAAATTAAATCTTTTACATTAGACGGGATCTATACTTCCTCCCGTATTGCAGACGGATACTTTTACGGGTTCAGCCGATACGATGCGTATCCGGGCGGAGGAAAGGAGGATTATAAGGCATATGTCCCTACGCTGGATGGCAGCCTCATCCGCGAAGAAGATATTTTTCTTCCGGAAACCGGTGAAGCAACCTCTTATCTGGTATTTGTGGGAATCAATCTGGAAAATCCGACGGAATTTAGTGATACCACTGCAATCGTATCTTCCGGAGAAATGTATTATGTGAGTGCCGACCATATCTATGTATCGGATCTGCAGCCAATGGAACCCAAAGAAGGATGGTCCTGCGATAAGACCAGACTGCTGAAGTTCTCTTATGGAGAAGGTACATTTTCCCTGCAGGCAGAAGGCGAGATCAACGGCAGACTGGATGACAGCTTTTCCATGGATGAATATGAGGGATCTCTCAGATGTGTGACAACTGTCAGACAGAATCTGAACAAAAAAATTACAGATGACCGCACCGGAGAATCCATCGGATATGAGACTGCAGAAGTACGGCAGTCAAATGCACTTTATATCTTCGATGGGAATCTGCAGGTTACAGGAAAAATAGAAGGACTTGCGGAAAATGAGCAGATTTATTCTGCACGTTTTCTCGGAGATACCGGTTATTTCGTCACATTTCGCCAGACAGACCCTCTGTTTGCAGTAGATTTATCAGATCCTGAGAATCCGAGGATCTTAAGCAAATTGAAAGTATCCGGATTTTCTGATTATCTGCATTTTTACGGAACAGACCGTCTGCTTGGAATCGGGATGGAAGCGGATGAAGAAACAGGACGTCAGAAGTGCATGAAGCTTTCCATGTTCGATATTTCAGATACCTCCGATGTACAGGAGATCGGCAGGCTGAATCTGGAGGCCTATGATTACAGTGAAGCTCTGTATAACCACAAAGCAGTCATGATCAGTACCGAAGCAAACCTGTTTGGATTCGAGGCAGAAGGTTATCAATCCGGTCACTATCAGAAGGACTATTTTGTATTTTCCTATGAAAACGACAGTTTTGTCCTGAAGCTGAAACTAAATACAAACGACAGTTACGGCGCATACCATACTACAAGAGGAACATTTATAGGTACGACCTTCTACCTCCTTGGCAGAGACGGCAGTGTAAAAAGCTATGACCTCAATACCGGAAATGAAATTGACCGATTGCCATAGCCGCTGTTAATCCTTGTTTGATGAAACAATTGCATTCGGCAGAAACGGATAAAGTTCTTCGTAATTTTCCAGTTCCTCTTCTGTTTTGGGTGCTGCCGGAATCAATCCGGTGCAGTCCTGAGACGATGCAGCTTTTAAATAGTCTTGTTCCATAGGGACAGCAGAAGCTTTTGATTTTTTGTCCATTCATAAACTCCTTTCGCAGATAGATCAAAATTAGTATATCCGCGGAGGGAGTTTTTATTATTTTAAATATTTTGAGAGATATAACAGACGCATCACCTGTTCTGCTGAATCTCTTAAATTCTTTGATGCATTTTCCGGGATCATCGCCTCTTCCAGTGTGGTAATGGTACGAAGGATCGTAAAATATGCACTAATACCGTTTTCGTTGCATTTGGAAGCCTGTTCTGTAACGCTTCCTGCAAAGGCAATCACCGGGATATGATATTTACGAGCAATCCCTGCCACTCCGACCGGTGCTTTTCCCATGGCTGTCTGTCCGTCTAATTTTCCCTCACCTGTAATGACAAGATCTGCATCTTTTATTTTTTCTTCCAGACCTGTTTCATCTATAATGATTCCGATTCCCGATTCCAGCACTGCATTGGTGTAGGAAAGAAATGCAAACCCCATGCCTCCGGCAGCTCCGCTGCCCGGATATTTGGCATCAGCATCCGGATAAATCTCCTTTGTTAAAGCGGCATAATCGGAAAGCCAGGTGTCCATGTCCCTGATCATTTCCGCATCGGCACCTTTTTGAGGACCAAAGACAGCACTGCATCCGTTTTCACCGCAAAGTGGATTCGTAACATCACAGGCAATGCGAAATTCACACTCAGACAGTTCCGGAATCATATGTTCTGTGTGTATGGAATGAAGCTGTTTCAGACCTCCTGCGCATCCGGGAATCTGTTTTCCCTCAGAATCCAGAAAATCAACGCCCAATGCCTGAAGCATTCCGATACCGCCGTCATTAGTCGCACTTCCTCCGATACCGACGATAAATTTACGGCATCCCTGAGCAATCGCATCCTTTATCATCTCCCCGACACCGAAGGTCGTCGTATATAGTGGATTTCTCTGGTGTGATTTAACTAAAGTGATTCCTGCGGCAGCAGACATTTCCATCACGGCCAGCTTTTTACTTTTCACAATCCCATAAGAACAGCGTACGGAAGTACCTGTTGGCCCCGTCACTGTCAGTGCCCGGACTTCTCCATCAAGTGCCTGCACAAGAGCATCTGTCGTTCCTTCTCCGCCATCTGCTAATGGACAGACTTCCACACAGGCATCCGGGTCTGCACGAAGGATTCCTTCTCTGATCGCAGTTCCTGCGTCCAGGGAACTCAGACTTCCCTTAAAAGAGTCTGCAGCAATTATTATTTTCATAACGCCTCCTGAAATTTATACTTACATTTACTATAGCAGAAGTATACATTGATGTACATAATGATGAACAGATCATTTCTGTTGAAACACAGTAATGATTATCATTATTTTAGTTGCCTTTTTTAAAGTGATATGCTATATTGAAAGAAATTACAGAAAACGATTAGAGGTGGCGAATATGTTTATTACAGATGATATTAAGTATGTAGGAGTTAATGATCACGAAGTGGATTTATTTGAAGGACAGTATGTTGTTCCAAATGGAATGGCATATAATTCCTATGTGATCATGGACGAAAAAACAGCAGTTATGGATACTGTGGATGCGCATTTTACTCATGAATGGCTGGATAATATTCAGGGAGTATTGGGAGATCGTCAGCCGGATTACCTGATTATTCAGCACATGGAGCCGGATCACTCTGCCAATATTTTTAATTTTATGAATGTCTATAAAAACACAACCATTGTATCTTCCGTAAAAGCATTCAAGATGATGAAACAGTTTTTCGGAACAGATTTTGAAGACAGACAGCTGGTAGTTGCGGAAGGTTCCACATTAACCCTCGGTAAACATACACTGGCCTTTGTGGAAGCTCCGATGGTTCACTGGCCGGAAGTTCTTGTGACTTATGATACTCACGATAAGGTATTATTCTCTGCAGACGGATTTGGAAAATTCGGTGCGCTGGATGTTGAAGAAGACTGGGCATGTGAAGCTCGACGCTACTATATCGGTATTGTCGGAAAATACGGCGCTCAGGTTCAGAAGTTATTAAAGAAAGCAGCTGCACTGGATATCCGGACGATCTGTCCGCTTCACGGACCGATCTTAAAAGAGAATCTTGGATATTATCTGAATCTTTATAATATCTGGTCTTCTTATGAAGCAGAATCAGAGGGAGTTGTGATTGCCTATACATCTGTGTACGGAAATACAAAGAAGGCTGTAGAAATGCTTGCGGAAAAGCTGCGCAATAAAAACTGTCCGAAGGTTGTCATTCATGATCTTGCACGCACAGATATGGCTGAAGCTGTAGAAGACGCATTCCGCTATAATAAACTGGTGCTTGCCACAACTACCTATAATGCCGAAATCTTCCCGTTTATGCATGACTTCATTCATCATTTAACAGAAAGAAACTTCCAGAATCGGACGATCGGACTGATTGAAAACGGAAGCTGGGCTCCGACCGCCGCAAAGGTCATGAAAAAAATGTTTGAAGGAAGCAAGAAACTGACATTTACAGATACAACAGTCCGCATCATGTCTGCATTAAATGATGAAAGCAGTGCTCAGTTAGATGCCATGGCTGAAGAGTTATGCGGTGAATATCTTGCACAGGCAAATGAAACAGCAAATAAAAACGATCTGACTGCATTATTTAATATCGGATACGGCTTATATGTTGTCACATCCAACGATGGCAAAAAGGATAACGGTCTCATCGTAAATACCGTATCTCAGGTAACCAATACACCAAACAGAATTGCTGTAACGATCAATAAAGCAAATTATTCTCACCACGTCATCAAACAGACCGGTGTGATGAATATTAACTGTCTGTCTACCGAAGCACCTTTTAGTGTATTTGAAAAATTTGGATTCCAGAGCGGAAGAAACGTGGACAAATTTGCGGACACCACACCGCTTCGTTCTGATAACGGATTGATTTTCCTGGATAAATATATCAACTCTTTCATGTCTCTGAAAGTTGAACAGTATATTGATCTGGATACTCATGGTATGTTCATTTGTACTGTGACAGAAGCGAGAGTGATCTCTTCACTGCCAACGATGACTTATACCTACTACCAGAACGAAGTAAAACCAAAACCTGATACAGAAGGTAAAAAAGGATATGTCTGCAAAGTATGCGGATGGGTTTATGAAGGCGATGAACTTCCTGAGGATATCGTTTGTCCGCTTTGTAAACATGGTGCTGCAGATTTTGAACCAATTCAGTAGTAATATGGTATAATGAGAGCGTCGGACAGGAATCCTGCCCGGCGCTTTTAAATATGATCAAGAATAATAAGGAATGATAACAATGGAGATCAATGAAATTTTAAAGCATGTAGACCATACATTATTACTGCAGACTTCTTCCTGGTCCGAAATCCGGCAGATCATCGATGACGGTATCAGGTATCAGACATCCTCTGTCTGCATTCCGCCATGCTATGTGAAACAGGCTGCGGATTATGCCGGACACCGCATAGCAATCTGTACCGTGATCGGCTTTCCGAACGGAAATATGACAACTGCCGCCAAGATTTTTGAAACAGAAGATGCACTGAGAAACGGAGCTGATGAGATCGATATGGTCATCAATATCGGCTGGCTGAAGGATCATGCATATGATCTTGTTGAAAATGAGATCCGTCAGATCAAGCAATGCTGCGGTGAAAAAATCCTGAAAGTCATCATTGAAACCTGTCTTCTGACAGAGGACGAAAAAATCAAGATGTGCCAAATTGTCACAGCTGCGGGTGCAGATTATATTAAAACATCCACCGGTTTTTCAAAGTCCGGTGCTTCTTTTGAGGATGTTGCATTATTTGCAGAACACGTGGGACCGAATGTCCGAATAAAGGCTGCCGGCGGAATCTCTTCTCTGGAAGATGCAGTGAAATTTTTAGAACTGGGTGCAGACAGACTCGGTACCAGCCGCATAGTAAAAATTGTTAAAAATGAGCAGGCCTTTGGATACTGATCAGAAGGAGTAACTTATGTTAGATCAAACGCAAATAAAATTATTAATTGAAAGTGCGATCGGTCAGCTTTCGTTTTCCTATGCACCGTATTCTCATTTTAAGGTAGGTGCCGCACTTATGACAACGGAAGGAAAAATCTATACCGGCTGTAATATTGAAAATGCTGCCTATACACCTTCCAACTGTGCAGAACGCACTGCCTTTTTTAAGGCTGTCAGCGAAGGTGAACGAAACTTCTCGGCAATCTGCATTGCAGGAGGTACAGAAGGCATTATAACAGGATATACAGCTCCCTGTGGAGTCTGCAGGCAGGTAATGATGGAATTCTGTGATCCGGAAAATTTCCAGATCATTCTGGCAGCCGGCATTGATGATTACCGGAAGTTTACCTTAAAAGAATTGCTTCCCATGGGATTTGGACCGGATAATCTGGCATAAACTATAGGGAAAGGAGATGAACGATGGAAAGATTTCAGAGAGTATTTATCATTGTCATGGATTCCCTGGGGATCGGTGAAATGGCGGATTCAGAAAAATACGGAGATTCGGGCGTAAATACACTGCGGCATATCTTAGAAGCGGTCGATTCCATACAGATGCCGAATCTCCGGAGGCTTGGCCTGGCAAATCTTGTCCCGTTAAAGCATGTAGAACCGGTCCCGAAGCCTCTGGGCTATTTTGCCAAATTAAATGAAAAAAGCGTCGGTAAGGATACTATGACCGGCCACTGGGAAATGATGGGACTGGAAGTTACAAAACCTTTAAAAACTTTTACAGAAACAGGATTTCCGCCGCAGCTGATCAGCGAACTGGAACAAAGGACCGGACGTACTGTGATCGGAAATAAAAGTGCCAGCGGCACAGAAATACTGGAGGAACTTGCTGAAGAAGAGATTGCCACCGGACATATGATCGTCTATACATCTGCGGATTCTGTGATGCAGATCTGCGGAAATGAAGAAACTTTCGGTCTGGAGGAGCTCTATCGGTGCTGTGAAATTGCGAGAGAGATCACCATGAAGGATGAATGGAAGGTTGGACGCGTGATAGCACGACCTTATATCGGAAAGAAAAGGGGCGAGTTTAAACGCACGAGCAATCGTCATGATTATGCATTAAAGCCATATGGCAAAACAGCACTGGATGCTTTAAAGGTTCATGGACTGGATGTGATTTCAATCGGAAAAATTCAGGATATTTTCGACGGAGAAGGTATTACCCGCGCAGAAAAATCAAAAAGTTCCGTGCATGGCATGGAGCAGACGATTGAGATTGCCAAAGAAAATTTTCACGGACTTTGCTTTGTGAATCTTGTGGATTTTGATGCTCTTTGGGGACATCGGAGAAATCCGAAAGGATATGCAGCCGAAATCGAAAGGTTTGACAGGAATCTCGGAATACTGATGGCAGAACTGAAAGAAACTGATCTGTTGATCATTACTGCGGATCATGGAAATGATCCTACACATACCGGCACTGATCATACGAGGGAAAAGGTTCCGTTCCTTGCCTGGTCGAAATCAATGCATGGAAGCGGATGTTTGCCGGAAATGAATACCTTTGCAGTCATTGGTGCAACTGTATGTGACAATTTTGATGTTTCCATGCCTGAAAATACAATCGGTTATTCAATATTAAAAGAACTTCGGTGAAAACCGGAGTTCTTTTAAAGCTCTCTAATATTCAATTTGACGTAATCTGCTTTTAATGATAAAATGATGGTCTGTGACGTGTAAAATCACGTCGAAAAGTGAAGAGAAATGAGGATGAAAAATGAATGAGAAAAGAAGCAGTTTTACCGGCAGCATCGGATTTGTTCTTGCGGCAGCCGGAAGTGCGGTAGGACTCGGAAATTTATGGAGATTTCCATATCTTGCAGCTCAGTATGGCGGGGGTATTTTTATTTTTGTTTACCTGATCTTAGCAGTAACCTTTGGGTTTTCTCTGCTGATCCTGGAAATTTCCATAGGACGTAAGACGAAGAAAAGCTCTATCAGTGCTTATAAAATACTGAACAGGAAATTTGGGTTCCTTGGTTATCTTACAGCACTGGTACCGATCATTATCCTGCCTTATTACAGTGTCATCGGCGGATGGGTATTGAAATATATGACTGTTTATTTGACAGGAAATGCACATGCTGCCGCAGATGCTTCCTATTTTGGAGGTTTTATCGGAGAAGCCGTATCTCCGCTGCTGATGTTCTTTATCTTTGTTACACTGACAACCATCATTGTTATCTTTGGTGTGGAAAAGGGAGTGGAAAGAGTCAGCAAATTTATGATGCCGGTACTGATTATCATCACAATCGGTATTTCCATCTATGTAACCACCATTCCGAATGCGATCGAAGGTATCAAATATTATCTGTTGCCGGATTTTACAAAATTTTCATTTAAAACACTATGTGCGGCAATGGGACAGCTGTTCTACTCCATGAGTATTGCAATGGGAATCATGGTATCTTACGGATCCTATGTAAAGGATGATATCAACCTGAATAATTCTGTAAATCAAATAGAAATATTTGATACGCTGGTAGCGATTCTTTCCGGTATGATGATCGTACCTGCTGTATATGTATTCAGCGGGGAAGCAGGTCTTTCCACAAGCGGTCCGGGACTGATGTTTGAAACTTTACCGCGCGTATTTGATTTCATGCCTTTAGGTTCTCTTATCGGCGGCTGCTTCTTTATCCTTGTATTTCTGGCAGCAATTACAAGCTCTATTTCCTTAATGGAAGCGATTGTATCTATGTTTATGGACCATTGGAGGATGACAAGAAGAAAAGCAGTTCTTACAGTCTACGTACTTTCTCTTGCACTCGGAGTTCCGTCTGCATTAGGTTTTGGCGCCTGGTCCTCTATAAAAGTGCTCGGTATGGACTTCTTAACTTTCTTTGATTATATTTCAAACAGCGTTATGATGCCGATTGTTGCAATCTGTACATGTATTCTGGCAGGCTGGTTTGTCGGAACTGATGTATTTAAAAAAGAGGTCACCAAAAACGGAGAGACATTTTCCAGAGCCGGTATTTTCCATGTGATGATCAAATACATTGCACCGGTATTCTTATTTATTGTTCTGGTGTTCTATTCGCTGGCACAGTTTGGAATTATTTCATTCTAAGCTCACAAATATTTGTTTTGGCAGCCGTCAGAAACGTAAACAGCAGGAAAACATTTGTTTGCTTTTTGCCGACATACATGTTATGATTAGTCTAACGAAACTATGTTTGGGAGGAAAACTCATGGCTTATGGAAAAATCACAGAGAAGCAGTCACAGATTTTAGAATATATCAAATCAGAGATTTTAAACAAAGGATATCCGCCGTCAGTACGTGATATCTGTACAGCCGTTGATTTGAAATCGACTTCTTCAGTTCATTCCCATCTGGAAACACTGGAGAAAAACGGATATATCAGACGTGACCCTACGAAGCCTCGAGCCATTGAAATCATTGATGATAACTTTAATCTTGTACGCCGAGAAGTAGTCAATGTTCCGATGGTTGGTACGGTGGCGGCAGGTCAGCCGATTCTGGCGATTGAAAATATTGATAACTATTTCCCGATTCCGGCAGAATATATGCCGAACGAAGAAACTTTCATGCTGCAGGTAAAGGGAGAAAGTATGATCAATGCCGGTATTTTTGAGGGTGACTATATTCTTGTAAAACGACAGTCTTCAGCAGATAACGGCGACATGGTCGTGGCACTGGTAGATGATTCGGCAACGGTGAAGACATTCTATAAAGAAGATGGACATATTCGATTACAGCCGGAAAATGATTATATGGATCCGATCATTTTACCGGATGTAGAGATTCTTGGAAAAGTTTTCGGAGTATTTCGTTTTTTCAAATAGAAATACATACTTTGCCTTCGGGATTTTAACCCGAAGGCTTTTCTTTTTCCATGGTTTCATTTATAATAGAACAAGATTATGACTTAGGAGTAACACATGAACAGAGAAGAATTTATTAAAAAAATCCCTTCCATAAATGAAGGGTATCTGGTCTTATCCAACTTAACCAGATCACCTTATATTGAATGCAACACAGAAACCTTTGACGATGAAGTATTCTTTTTTACAGATGTAAAAGAAGCCGGTAAAAAGGTCAGTGAATTAAACGAAGATGGCAAAAACACAGCGATTCTAAAGGTTGAGAACAAACGACTGCTGGGGATGCTGACAAATTTGTTTTTTTATAATGTCAATGCGATCCGTATACAGACAAAGTCCGATGTATTTCACTATCAGCTGACAGAAATTGTACGCAGAAAAGACGTCAACGAACTGCCTCCGGAGAAACGTCCCGTGGAAAATCCTTCCCTTCAGCTGTCCATGCTCTATTTTATGCAGGAAGTACGTGCAAAAAAAGAAGATAAGGATATGGGGCATATCCGGGAGATGGAAGAAGAAATGCTGGTTAATTTAACCCGCGGCCGTTATCTGATGCCGTTTAAGGAAACAGAAGCAGATGGCAGGAAGGTTTCACAGATCATGTGTGTCAAGCTTTCTGATGAAAAGTTCTACATGCCTGTATTTACTGATATTATGGAATTTCAGAAATTCCGAAAACAGGATCAGGAACTCAAACTCAATGCGGTAGATTTCAAATTTCTTCAGAAAATGGAGCTTCCGCCGCAGGCAAATGGCTTTGTCGTAAATCCTGCAGGAGTGGCTGCTGCATTTCCTCTGGCGCTTGTTCGAAAACTGCCGACAGATGTATAAAAGGAATTCATGTATGGAAAATCAGAAACAAAATATAGAAGAAAAACATCAGCGGCGTGCCAGGTATAAAGGAACACATCCAAAAAAATTCAGTGAGAAGTATAAAGAGCAGAATCCCGAAAAATATGCAGACACGATAGAAAAGGTCATTCGGAAGGGCAGCACACCTGCCGGAATGCATCTATCCATTATGGTTCAGGAAATCCTGGATTTTCTCCAGATTCAGCCGGGACAGCAGGGGCTGGATGCGACACTTGGCTATGGCGGTCATTCTACAGAAATGTTAAAATGTCTGAATGGAAAGGGACATCTTTACGCTCTGGATGTGGATCCCATTGAAATTGTAAAAACCAAAGAACGTCTGATATCCAGAGGATTCGGTCCTGAGATTCTGACGATCAGGCAGATGAATTTTGCTGATATCGATGCAGTGGCTGCTGAAGCAGGTCCGTTTGATTTCGTTCTTGCAGATCTGGGTGTTTCCTCCATGCAGATCGATAATCCCGAACGCGGATTTACCTATAAGGTAGAAGGCCCCCTGGATCTTCGTTTAAACCCAGAAAAAGGGGAATCCGCTGCAGAGCGTTTAAAATCTATGAAATATGAAGAAATTGTGGGAATGCTTGCTGAAAACTCAGACGAGCCGTATTCGGAAGAAATTGCAGAAGAGATTCTAAAACAGGAGCGGCGCGGTGACGGAATTCTCACAACGACAGATCTTCGTGAAGCAGTTGAGCGTGCTCTGCGGTTTTTACCTGCAAAGAAACAAAAAGAGGCTGTGAAAAAATCCTGTGCCAGAGTCTTCCAGGCACTTCGTATTGATGTAAACAGTGAATTTGAAGTATTGTACAGCTTTTTGGAAAAACTTCCTGAAGTTTTAAAACCCGGCGGAAGAGCAGCGATTCTTACTTTCCACTCAGGCGAAGACAGACTTGTAAAAAAAGCTTTTAAAGATGGCTGTAAGACAGGAATTTACAGTGAATATTCCAAAGATGTGATCAGACCGTCAGCAGAAGAGTGCAGCCGCAATCCAAGAGCCAAATCTACGAAAATGCGTTGGGCTATTAAGGCATGATATCGCTGATTTTATCCTTATAGGCAACATAAAAAGGGTTACAGTGTAACGTTGTAACCCTTTTTTATCATTCTTCTCTGAGTCTTACATATTTTGCAGCACTTCGCCTTCTGGCATCTCCCACATCCGCATAATGCTTCCTCGTTGTATTTACATCCTTATGTCCCAGGACATCTGCTACCAGATAGATGTCACCGGTTTCCTGATACAGAGCAGTTCCATAAGTACTGCGAAGTTTGTGCGGCGTAATCTTTTTCAATGGTGCCACCTGTCCGGCATATTTCTTAACGAGATTTTCTACAGCACGGATTCCGATACGTTTTCTCTGAGTGGAGAGGAATAATGCATGTTCATGACCGGCGACCGGAGTAATATTCTTTCGGTCTCCATCCATGTAGTTTATCAGTGCATCGGCTACCTCGTCTCCGAAATAGACGATCATTTCAGAACCGCCCTTTCTCACTACGCGGATTCCATAATTATTGAAGTCCACATCTTCCAGATCCAGACCGACACACTCGGATACACGGATTCCGGTACCAAGCAGAAGAGTTACAATGGCAAGATCCCTCTGCTTTGTTTTTTCATAATATACCTTTTGCTGCCCGGTCAGATTTTCACCGCCTTTTTCTATGAAATCCAGAAGCTTTGCCGTTTCATCGGCTTCCAGACGGATAATTGCCTTATCATGAAGTTTGGGCATATCGATCAGAAGTGTTGGATTTGTCTGTATCATTTCTTTTTTATAGTAATAAAGATAGAAGCTTCGAAGTGCAGACATTTTTCTTTTCAGTCCACGTTCTCCGTTGGTTGTAAAACCGGATGCCTCCTCCGAAGGATAGACCTTCAGGTACTCCATATATTCTTCCAGATCTACCGGCTGTATCATCTCCAGTTCCGAGACTTTGAAATCCTTTGGACTGTAATTTTTAAATGCCGGATTCTGTTCCATCAGAAAACGAAAAAAAAGAATCAGGTCATATGCATAGGCAATACGGGTTCTTGTACTCGTTGTCGGTTCAATGGCACGAAAATAGTCTTTTGCATAATCCGGAAGCTTATTTAACAATTCTCTCAGTTTTAATGTATTATCAATTGTCACCTGCTCATGATAGGTGATCCTTGTTTCTTTTTCCATATTCATTCCCTTTACTTGATCATTCTATGATGTTGATTATATCTTTTCGCGATAAAAAATACAAGCTCACATTCTTTACTTAAATATATTTAAATAAATATATTGACACATCTATTTAATCATGATAGTATACACAGGTGAGTCATTTCACAAACATATGGGATATCGTCTTGTAGGAAGATTTAAAAATAGCGGAAATAAATTCGGACGCTGGTATGATATGATATGGATGGAGAAAATTTTAAGGGAACATCCCGAAGTACCGGAACCGGTGAAATTTATCAATTATCTGGAGGAACAGTAAGATCATAACTTATTGTATGCGATAGAGAGTCACCAATCTATTCCACAAACCCAGGTTTTGCGAATAGATTAACAAGTTTTTTGTAAGGAACATAAAAAAGCACCGTATGACTGGTGCTTTTTTTATTTATAAGTATCATCGTAATACGGAACAACCAGATGCTGGCCTGCAATAATCTTGGTACTTGTCAGCTGATTCAGTTCTGCGACTTCATCCATATATTCTTTTCTGGTCTCATATGAACCATTTTCCATATATTTGCCGGCGATACTCCATAAGGAATCCCCTTCCTGAATTTCAATCTGAGTATAATACTTATAGAAAACCTCCTGTTCAGAAGGTTCTGTAGCTTTTGACATCATATTACATCCGATCATAGCAAATAAGGCGATCAGACACACTGTTAAAAGACATCTTTCAATAATCTGCTGTGTTCTTCTCCTGCGCTCTCTTCTATATTTTTTCTTCTGTATATTTGCAGTTCTCATATGTAACCTCCTATATTATAATACGAACAGTTGTTCTGTTTATGTTTGTATTATACATTCCGAACATTTGTTTGTCAACTGTTTTACCGAAAATATGTTCGAAAAAAGACCGCCTACATTTTCAGTAGACGGTCCGGCTGACTGCTGTATTATAATTATATAAGGTTTGATTCTTTCATGTATACGTATTTCTTAATCATTTCAACAGCACCGAAAATACCGATCTTTCCGGTGTTCACACTCAAATCGTAGCTTGCGGCTTCACCCCATTTTTTGTTGGAGTAGTAATTATAGTAACTTGCACGTTTCTTATCCGCCTGCAAAGCCATCTTCCTGGCTGCTGCCATGTCTATGTTCTCATATTCGGCCACACGTTCGGTACGTTTATCGAGCGGAGCATGCACGAAAACATTTACCACATTATCCAGCTCATCCAGCGCATAATCTGCACAGCGTCCTACGATTACACAAGGACCTTCTGACGCGATTTTTTTAATCGTATCAAACTGTGCCAGAAATACCTTCTGACTCATAGGCATTTCCTGCATACCCATAGAGCTGTATCCGATGGAATACGTATCCATTACCAGTGAATACAGGAAACTGTTCGTTGGTTTCTCATCATGATTCTCAAATAATGATTCACAGATTCCGCTTTCTTTTGCAGCTCTGGACAGGATTTCCTTATCATAATACGGAATACCAAGATCTTCTGCCAGTTTCTTGCCAACAGCGCGTCCGCCGCTTCCAAACTGACGTCCAATGGTAACAATTGTTCTTGTCGTCATTTGCTTGCCCTCCTCAGTCAGTGATTCATTTGTTAATATTATATCATATCATTTAAAAAATGAAAGTTATAATTTCTTTAAGAGATCTTCAAAATATTGCGGAAGTGGCGCGCTAAACTCCATATAAGCTCCTGTTCTCGGGTGAATGAAGCCCAGTACCATCGCATGTAAACATTGCCCCTGCAGCTTAAACGGACTCTTTGCAGGACCATAAACCTCATCACCGACCAGTGGATGTCCGATAGAAGACATATGGACGCGTATCTGGTGAGTCCTGCCGGTTTCCAGCACACATTCAATGAACGTATAATTTCCAAAACGCTGAAGTACATGATAATGAGTGACTGCATGTTTTCCGTTTTTTTCATTGATTGCCATTTTCTTTCGATCGATCGGATGCCGTCCGATCGGTCCTGTCACAGTACCGTCATCCTCCTTGATATTTCCATGTACAAGCGCACGATATCGTCTGTTAATCGAATGTTCTTTCAATTGTGCGGCAATCGAATTATGGGCCATATCGTTTTTACAGACAATCAGGATTCCGGTCGTATCACGGTCAATGCGATGGACAATTCCGGGGCGTGCAACTCCATTAATACCGGAAAGCTGATCTCTGCAATGATAAAGCAGCCCATTGACCAGCGTATCTGTAGTATGTCCCGCTGCCGGATGAACCACCATTCCTTTTGGTTTATTAATGAGAATCACGTCCTCATCTTCATAAACGATATCCAGGTCCATTTTCTGCGGAAGGACATCCAGATCTTTCGGTTCCGGAATTTCAATACTTACCTCATCACCGGCAGAAAGCTGATATCCCGTCTTACAATTCTTTCCGTTCACAAGTACCTGTCCTTCTTTGATCAGTTTCTGAAGAAACGACCTTGTATATTCCTGAAACTGTTCAGCCAGGAACTTATCCAGACGCATCTGCTGATTGTCCTCGATTTCAAATAAAAAGGATTCCATTAATGTTTCTCCTTTTTTCCAGGGAAGAAACACGACAGATCTTCCTCTTTATAATAGAAAAGAATCAATATTGCCAGCACTGCCGTTCCGACGGTTATATAGACATCCGCCACATTAAAGATGGCAAAATCGATCAGCTCAAAATAGAAAAAATCAACCACGTAATTTCTGAGAAGGCGATCAATAACATTCCCAACGGCACCGCTGCAGATCAAAAGACCTATGGCCCGTAGACAGTGATATTTCTTTTCCCATGGCAGTTTGAAATAAAATACGGATACAAATATGAGAACAACCAGAGCCATTATGATAAAAAACCATTGCTGTCCCTGAAGCATTCCAAAAGCAGCGCCCCTGTTTTCAAGGTATCTCAGCTGAAAGACACCTTTGATGATAACAAACGGTTCCTGGTCTTTCAGATGTGTGACAGCCAGCAATTTTGTCCATTGATCGAACAGGATCAATCCAAACATCCCCGCCAGAAACGTAAATAACCTTTTCATAGTAAATGACTGTTTCATAGTTCCCCCTTGTCAATTAATTCTCCAGAATCCATGCAGAAGCTTCCAGAAGTTCCTCATCTGCAACAGATTTGTCAACGTAAGCATTACCGATTGATTTTAAAAGAACAAATTTAATCTTTCCGGCCTCCATTTTTTTATCAGATTTGGAAATATTTAAAATATCTTCTGCAGTAATTCCATCTGTAACTACAGGAAGATGGAATTTCAGCATCGCCTCTTTTACCGTGTCGAGATCTTCCCTTGTCACATAGCCGCGCTTCCATGAAAGATACATCGCCGCCATGCTTCCGATTGCCACGCATTGTCCGTGAAGCAGCTGAAAATCCTTTAGCTTTTCTACCGCATGACCAATGGTATGTCCGAAATTTAAAAGCGCGCGGTCACCTTTTTCTGTCGGATCTTTTTCAACAACATTCTTCTTGATCCTGCAGCTTTCCATGATCATTTCCAGAAGCACTTCATAGTCACGCGCTTCAATCTGTTCCGCATGTTCAATACACCATATAAAATAATCTCTGTTCCTGATCAGACCGTGCTTCAGAATTTCACCCATACCGCAGGAGAACTGTTCCTGTGACAGGCTGTTTAAAACTGAAAGATTCATGTAAACCAGCCGCGGCATATGAAAAGCACCTACCATATTTTTATAGCTTTCAAAATCCACGCCGGTCTTTCCACCGATACTGCTGTCCACCTGAGATAGCAGTGTGGTAGGAACCTGGATAAAATCGATCCCGCGAAGATAGGTTGCTGCTGTAAAACCGGTCAGATCCCCTACAACTCCGCCGCCTAATGCAATGAGACAGTCTTTACGATCAAAGTGAGATAAAATCAGATATTCATATAATTGTTTTACAATATCAAGTGTTTTATTCTGTTCTCCGGCAGGCATGATAAAGGAGTACACCTCTCCAAATGTCGCCCTCAATTTTTCTTTTAAATCCTCCAGATAAAGAGGCGCTACTGTAGAATCAGTGACTACACATAGTTTATGTCCCTTTTTACCCAATTTTTCAATTTCTTCTGACAAACTGCCAAAATCCCTTTCAAAAAAAATAGAATAGCAGAACTGTTCATCTTTCTTTACATCAAGTTTCTTCATCATATCATTTCTCAGACCTCTCGAAAAAAATATCTTACCTTACAAAGGAAAAAAGCACTGGATGATTGCTTCAGTGCTTTTCACAACTAATTAAATTAAAAATCTGTTTTGATATTCGGAACCTCAAAATTATTTGTCAGGATATCCTGTAAATCACCACTGATATCCACACTCTTCGGAGTTACAATAAATATATAATTTGAAATTTTCTGAAGATTCCCTTCGATCGCACAGCATGTACCGCATGCATAGTCAATGATTCTCTGAGCAACATCAACATCAAGTCCTTCCAGATTTAAAACAACAGCCCGACCTGAAATCAGGGTATCTGTAATATCACGCGCATCTTCAAAAGAGCCTGGCTTGATTACACATACTTCCAAACCTGATGAACTGCTTTTTCTGTTTCTCAGCGGTGTAATCTTTACCGGTGCCTGTTTAGAAGCAGATCTGGATTCCTTTTCATTATGTTCTTCTAATTCATAATCAAAATCTTTTTCTTTCTTTTTAGGGAATAAGCTTTTTTTCGGAGCTTCTTCATACTCATCATCGTCTTCATCATATTCATCATATTCATCGAAATCGTCTTCATCATCCAGTTTCATAATGTTTAAAAATTTATCAAATACTCCCATGGAAATTCACCTCATCAAATATTGTAATTTCGTTCACCAAAAATTCCGGTTCCAACACGTACGAAGGTCGCACCTTCTTCAATGGCAACTTCATAATCTCCTGTCATTCCCATTGACAGAACATTCATGTATACATTATCAATGTTTTTTGTCTCAATGTCAACAGATAATTGCTTTAATGCACGAAATACAGGCCTGTTTTCTTCCGGATTCACAGTATATGGTGCGATTGTCATCAGTCCCTGTATCTGAATTCCCGGTAAAACAGCAATTTCACGAATCAGATTTTCCGTTTCCTCCGGCTTAATGCCAAATTTCGTATCTTCTTGTGCAACATTTACTTCAATCAATACAGAAACCGTGGTCTGTTTTTTTACTGCTTCATCACTGATGGCTTTTGCAAGCCTGAAAGAATCAACCGAATGAATCAGTTCTGCTTTACCGACCAGATATTTGACTTTATTTCTCTGTAAATGTCCGATCATATGCCAGTGCAGATCCTTTGGCAGCATTTCGTATTTATCCATGAGTTCCTGTACCTTATTTTCACCAAACACATGGATTCCTTCAGAAATGCATTCCCCGATCATGGAAAGCGGTTTAGTCTTGCTGACGGCAATCAGCGTCACCTCACTGCGGTCCCTGCAGGCTCTGTCACAGGCATCCTGTATTTTTTTCTCAACAATTGATAAGTTTTCTTTTATGCTATTCACTAATAAATCACCTGATCTTCTGATACGGCATCTGCATTTAATACAATTCGGTCATAAATTGTAAGGCCGTAAGAAGTTCCTTCCCGAACAATTGTATATTCTTCATTTTCATATAATACTTCAATCTTTTTGAACTGTGTATACCCCTGATTAATACAGTATACTCCATTCAGTTCTTCAGTTTTTCCAACCTGATACAGATCATTGCTGTTCGGTACCAGGATACGGTCTCCGGATTGAATGTACGTCTCTTTCGATGTAAAGCTTCCTTCATTCGGATCTATATATACCATACCGTTTGTCTTGGAATAAAACGTAGGTGAAACAAATTTCTGAGTAGAGTTTCCGTTTTCATCAAATCTTTCTACCATAAATCCTTCTTTATCTTCACTTCCGCCTTTTACGATATAATCCTCCGGAATAACAAAAAAATCTTTTGTCGTAATAGAAGTTGCCGGTATCTTCAGACCGCTGGTATCTTCTATCATAAACTGAATGTCCATATAGCGTTCAGATGCAAAACGCACCATAGAATTATTAAAATCCAGTTTCAGATAATCGTTTCCATCCAAGTTCATAGCAGACAAGGTTGCCCATGCCGTTGTATGGTCCTTTAAAAACTGAACTTCAACAACCGTACGCGGCTGTTTTGAAATATTTCCCTCTTCATCTAATACATTTTTAAATGCAATTTCTTCCATCTGCTCAGAAGAAACAGGTACGATCATCGACCAGTTTTCATCAGTGATCAGTTTATAAACCGGATCACCGACATTGACCAGATTCACACTTCGAAGACTTTTTTCCTGGTAATTCTCGGAATCAAACATTTCGACTGTGATATTTTCGGATGTTACATTTTCCAGACCGTCAATGGAATATTCTATAATCCCGCTTTTTGATGCATACACCTGTGCAAATGCACTATCCTGTAGTGCCGCGGCATCTTCCATTTCTTCCAGAAGTGTCTGATTCAGCAGCTCCATAATAGAACCGTTGGCTGAATTATGAAACTGATAAGTTGCTGAAAAATTCAGAGATGAATAGTTTTCGGCAAATGAGCTGATTTCATCTCTTAAAGAAGCGTAATTCTCATCCGTAAGATTTGCTTCTTCAGAGTTTTGCTTTAGATATTCGCTCATCCTTCCGTTTTCATCTATTGTGTAAACGAGAGAAGCTCCGGAAACCTTTGAGCCTTCATTCGCATAATAATCTATATTTCCTGCCGCATCTGCATAAAATATTTCCTCTGTACGCAGAATCAAACCGTTAAACTGTTTATCTGTAGCAAGACTGCCGGCAATGACTTCATATCCTGAAATATGTACACTGGTAAAGTACATATAAATATAAATCAGCATATATGCAAAGATAGCGCCGAAAAACAAAATTCCAATATTAAAAGGTTTTCTAAATCGAACAACTTTCCTGTTCTTTCTTCTTTTCTTACTCAATGAGATGCTCCCCTGAAACAAAAGGATACTCTTTGCTAAGAGTATCCTTTAAAAATTTTATAAATAATATGTACAAAACTGATCTATTAGCAAGCAACAATTACTTTATCCTGTACCGCTTCCGGTAAATCTTCTTTATTTACAGAAATACTTAATACAAAATTAACATCAAACTGTTTGCTGATATTTTCTAAAGCTGCTAAAGTATCTGCCAACTCTGCACTCTCTTCTTCCAAAGAAGCAACTTTTAAGAAACTGTCTAAATACATTGTCTGTAAATCGTAGTCCTGAGAACAGATACCACAAACGAATCCTAAGAACTGGTCACTGTTTGTTACCGGATATTCTGTAACATTAATCAAGCGAACTTTATTGTCAAGTTCATGCATATGTTTAGAGCTTTTATCAAGATATACGATATTTCCTGCGGCATCCTTCACTTCTGCATTCACCTTATCAAGCAGATATTTTGTTTTTCCCTTTCCTTTTTCTCCCACAATTAACTGTACCATGTTTATGTCCTCCTTAGGTTTGCCTGTTATAATAGTAGATTATACTACAAGACTTTTTAAAACACAACTTCTATTTGTTTATTTCGTCCAACAAATCATTCATTTCTTCATAAAGAACCCCTCGATCCCTGGACTTTAGAATAATAGCGATACATTCTTCCCCCGTTTCGTTTTCAGCCAGAAGCACCAGGCAGGAGAGTGCGCTGGTTGTCGTACCTGTCTTTCCGCCAAGTACGGTAACTCCATCCGGAGGCATATATTTTCCGCTGAAATAGTACATAGAATGATTCCAACCGGCTGTTACTGTTTCCCCGTCTGCCGAAGTATACTCCGCAATATAGGAGGTAGTTCCTATGATATCTCTGAAGAGCTCATAAGAAAGTGCCGCTCTGAAGATCAGATACAAATCGTATACAGTCGTATAGTGATCTTCATCATGCAGACCGTGCGGATTAACGAAATGACTGTTTGTTGCACCTAAAAGTCTCGCCTCTTCATTCATCATTTCTGCAAATTTTTCTGAACTGCCGCAGAGATAATCCGCCAGTGCATTCGCCGCGTCATTTCCGGAACAGATGATCAGGCCATAGAGCAGCTGTTCAACCGTCAGTGTATCGCCTTCCTGAAGACCACAGATACTTGATCCCGTCTCCAACTCCAGATGTTCGGACGTAATAGTAACAGTATCGTCCGGATTTCCGTATTTTATGACTACATAAGCTGTTAAAACTTTTGTGGTACTTGCCGGATAAAGCTTTTCATGAACATTCTTCGCATATATCGTTTCCAGCGTATCCAGATTAAATACGCCTGCACCGACCGCAAGAGACATGTCTACGTTTTCGTTTTCTGTATTCTCATTTGCAATACAAAGATCTGATGCCATCAAATGACTTTCCGGTATCCTCTCTTCCTGATTCCGGATCAATCCGAAGATACTGCTGTTCACATGATAGGCATCAGTAATCTTTTCAGAAGAATGACATCCGCTGACCGGTAAAACCATAGCCGTGCATAAACACACGGCTATTATTTTTCTGATTTTATATTTTTTATATCTCACGCCACTCAAGGTCTCCTCTGTCAAGAGATTTAATCAACAGCTCTGCTGTTGCAAGATTGGTAGCCAGCGGGATATTATGCATATCACACAGTCTGACCACTGCATTGACATCCGGTTCATGTGACTTTGGCTGCAGCGGATCCCTTAAAAAAATGACCAGATCGATCTGATTATGTTCAATCTGAGCACACAGCTGCTGCTCTCCTCCCAAATGCCCTGCAAGATATTTGTGTATACTTAAATTTGCAACCTCTTCAATTAACCGACCAGTCGTACCTGTTGCATATAATTCATTTTTACATAAGATTCCTCTGTAAGCAATACAGAAATTCTGCATTAATTTTTTCTTGGCATCATGTGCGATCAATCCAATATTCATTGTAACTTCTCCTTTCTTTGACTAGTACTTTCTCGGTTGCAGCCCGACGTTCAACACAATTCCGACAGCAATATACAAGGTTGCCAGGGAAGTCAGTCCATAACTGACAAAGGGCAGCGGAACCCCTGTGTTTGGCATCAGACCGGTTGCTACACAGATATTAATAAAGCTCTGAAATCCAATCCATGCAGCTACGCCGCAGCAGATCAGATTACCTGCCAGATCTTTTGCATTTCTTCCTATCATGATAATTTCAATAATGATCAGCAATAATAAAATAATGATTGCCGCACATCCGATAAATCCCAGTTCCTCTCCTGCAACAGCAAAAATAAAATCCGTCTGCGGTTCGGCAAGGAAATTACCGTTTTTAACTGAAGCTACAGCGTCTGTATGAAGTCCTTTTCCGGACAATTGACCGGAACCAATCGCCATAATCGAATTCTGCTGCTGGTATGCATTATCCGCATATTCTGCCGGTTTCAGCCAAGCCATAATTCTCTTCCACTGATACTCTTCCAGAATTGTCTGATCCGCCGGCATGATCATATTGATAAAAACCAATGCCGCAGGTGCAACGACAGCAATCAGTGATCCGATAAACTTATAACTTAATCCCGCCGCAAAAAACAGTGTACAAAACACGAGTGCAATTACAATCGTCGTAGACAGATCCGGCTGCGATTTAATCAACAACAGCGGAACAGAAAGTAATCCCAGCGACAGAATGATATTTTTCGGTGAGCTGACAATTTCCGAATGATCGGATAAAAATCTGGAAAAAAACAATACAACCAATATCTTTGATAATTCGGAAGGCTGAAACTGAAATCCGAAAATATTCAGCCACCTGGTTGCACCATTGACTTCTTTTCCCAATGGTGTCTTTAACAGGACCAGCATAATAATATTGACCAGATAGATCAGCCAGCTGAAGTTCAGAATAAAATTATAATCAGTCAATGAACACACGATCATGAGGACCGATCCGAGAGCCAGTCCAAGCAGCTGCGTCGACTGATACCCCGTTTCAGCACTGCCGATGACCATGATTCCAAGAATTGTCACAATATAAACAAGAATTACCAGTTTTATCCGATAGTTGCGCAACTGATATTGTTTAAACATAAATCTCCTTATTTTTTGGTTTTCTTCATATCCAGAATAGGAATATTCGCACATAGTGCAGGAACTGTACCATTCTGAGTCTCAGACTCTGTCTGCGTAATCTGGATATCGAGTCCTTCACAGTCAATTTCCATATATTTGGAAATCACTTTGATAATATCATTTTTGATTGCTTCCATAATTTCAGGCGAGCAGTTTGCACGATCAGAAATTAGCAATAATTTCAGGCGATCTTTGGCCATGTCACCGGAATTTTTCTTTTTAAAAAAATCTAATAAAGCCATCTCCTGCCCTCCTATTTAAATAAATGTCTGATTGTTTCTATAATTCCTTTTTTGGAATTGAGATCAATCATCGGGACATCATCCCCCATAATACGTTTGCAGATGTTTAAATATGCCTGTCCCGCAAGTGAAGAATCGCCGACACAAGGTTCTCCCTGATTTGTAGAGATTACAATCCTCTCATCATCCGGAACGGCTCCGATCAGATCAATCGCAAGAATTTCAATCACATCTTCAATGGACATCATATCGCCGCGCTTTACCATGTCCATGCGTAAACGGTTAACGATCAGATCAATCTTTCTGATGTCATTTGCCTCTAACAGACCGATAATTCTGTCTGCATCACGAATTGCGGAAACTTCCGGTGTCGTCACAATGAGGGCTCTGTCTGCCGCAGCGATGGCATTTTTGAATCCCTGTTCGATTCCGGCCGGACAGTCTAACAGTATGTAATCAAATTCTTCTCTTAACTCTGAGATCAGTTCTACCATCTGTTCAGGTGATACAGATGTCTTATCACGTGTCTGTGCTGACGGAAGCAGGAACAGATTCGGATAACGCTTGTCCTTGATCAGTGCCTGTTTGATGCGGCAGTTCTTTTCCACAACATCTACAAGATTATATACGATACGGTTTTCAAGCCCCATAACAACATCAAGATTACGAAGACCGATATCTGTATCGATCATAACCACTTTTTTATCTAATTTTGCCAATCCGGTTCCGACGTTGGCAGTTGTTGTAGTTTTACCAACGCCGCCTTTACCTGATGTAATAACAATTACTTCACTCATTCATTCAATCCTCCATTGTCTTATATGTTAATGTCACCGAGTACTTCTTTCGTAATTGGTTCAATGTAAATATTTCCCGCGTCTACGTATGCGATCATCGGTTCATCAGCCGGTTTCTTTTTGATTCTTCGTTTTTTATCTTTTTCCTGCTGATCAGAATTTCTTGCAATATAATCTGCAATTCGGATCTGCATCGGGTCCATCGATAATGCAGCTACAAAAGTATTCTCATTTCCTGAAGCACCTACATAAATTGTACCTTTCAGACTGCCGAGAACAACTACATTCCCCTTGGATATAACTTTTGCTCCCGGATTTACATCTCCAAGTATAATAATACTTGTCTCAGATTCCAGTACCTGCCCTGAGCGCAGGGTCCCTTTATAGAATTTTCCGTCACCGGCAACCGCAGGAACTTCCTGAGAAGCCTGTACATGTTCAACGGCCTGCTTCATCAGTGTTTCTCTTGCAGCGTCAACATCTACGATACAAGGTACTTTAATATCAGCATTCTGAATAATTTCATTGATCAGAATGATCTGCTCCTCCTGTGTAAGCACTCTTCCTTCGAAGGCGACTGCCATTTCGGCACCCTTAAAAAATTTCTTTGCTTCAGAAAATTTATCTGCAACTTTATTCTGTAATTCTTCAAAAGAAATCCGGTCATCCAGAATCACTGTCAGACCATATCTGTTGCTTTTGATTGTTACTGCCTGTTCCATAACACGATTGCTCCTATTGTTCATTGGCATCGAATTTAATCAACGATTACCTGTCCGCCGCCTTCAGCAGCCACACCGCTTACAACATCGTTCTCATCTGTCAGTTTATAATAATATTTCAGTACATCAGCTGCTGCTGCAGCACTGTTTGCGGAAGTATATCCGTTTGCAATACGTACTGCAATTGAAATTTCCGGTTCTTCATACGGTGCATAGCCTACAAAAAGCGCATGGTTCGGGTGACTTTGTGACTGCTGGGCCGTACCTGTCTTACCTGCGACAGAAACCCCGATATCCTTTAATGAGGACGTGTTTAATGCTACCTGATGCATGCCTTCCTGAACGGCGTTTAAATTTGATGATGCTACATCTAATTTATTATACACCGAAGCATTGTAATCTTCAACCAGATTTCCGTCAGAATCCGTTAATTTATCCAGCAGTGTTAAATTATAACATGTACCGTCATTGGCAATTGTTGTGACATAACGGGCAATCTGAGACACGGTATAGTTGTTTGTTCCCTGTCCGATTGCGGACGGAACAATCGTTTCGTCGGAAATCTGAGGTTCGCTCTCTTCCAGTTCCAGACCGGACAAAGCACCCAGTCCAAACATTTCCGCATATTTTGCCAGCTTTGCAAGACCTGTTTCATTGGAAAGCTTTCCTCCGACCGAACCAAGCCGATATCCTACTTCATAAAAATAACAGTTGCAGGAATTTCTGATTGCTTCCACAACATTTACTGCCCCGTGAGAACCATGTGAAGATGTATAAATCCAGCATTTCGGCTTATTGCTTACCTTTTCAAAAATACCGCGGCATACAATCTTATTGGAAGGTGAAGCTGTGATCACACCCTCTTCCAGTCCGGCAATCGCCGAAACCATTTTAAATGTGGATCCCGGTGCCGTACGCTCCTGCGTTGCCCTGCTGTACATCGGTCTGGAACCGTCATTTAACAGCTGACTGTAGTAGTTCGAATCCATCGTATTCGTCAGTCTGTTGTTATCAAATCCCGGATAGGTAACGCAGGCCAGGACATCTCCTGTATTTACATCTGTTACAACCATACCGCCGCTGCATGGCTCCAACGCCAGCATGGCAGGTGTGATCTCGAGATTTCTGATCTTATTCACAAAAAAGTCATATGCCGATACGGAACCGGACATAACTTTTGCATAATCATCGTCCTCCGTATCCAGAATTCCCTGTTCATAGAGCAGCTTTGCCGCTTCGAGACCTGATATGGAATTTTCCAGGAGCATATATCGAAACAGCATATTTCCAAATACACTGTCTTCATTTAGTATTTCTTTAATATAGTCTAATACACACTCATAAATTTCTTCCGAATTCAGATATGGCGTATCCCTGGATACTTTGCTTACATTGATCCAGTTTTTGGAAATTGCATATTCCAGATACGTTTTTAAACTGATACTTTCCTCCTTATGCCATGCTGTATACATCGCATCCGAAGAATCCGGAACAAGAACTTCATTGGTTCCCATCAGAACCTTATTAACCACATGACTCATGTAGTTTTTCATTTCCAGAGACAGATCTTTATAGGCTGCCGGCGAATCTGCCGTCAGCTGATTGATGATCGACTGAATTGCAGATGCTCTTTTCTGATCATGTCTGCTCAGAATGCTCTTTTCCAGATCTGTGGCATCTTCTTCCGAAAAATGAGATACATCAATGATATGATTATCAAACAGCGCATAATAGACATCATAAATCGGGATTACAATATCCGCTGCGGAACCGGTTGAATGGTATTCTTTAATATTTCTGATCTTTTCCACTAGGATTCCCGCCAGTTTCTGTTCCAGAATATTATAGCAGGCAATCTGAAGATCCTTGTCAATAGTAAGATACAGATCATTTCCCGGTGTTGGATCTGTACTGGATTCCACTTCAATGATATTGCCCACACTGTCTACATAGATTACCTGAGAACCTTTTGTTCCCTGAAGCTGCAGCTCCAAATACTGCTCAATCCCCGATTTGCCGACAATATCATTCAGTTCATATTTTTCTTCTCCAAGCTGTTCATTAAAACCTTCGATTTCATCCGAAGAAGCCTTTCCGATCCATCCGATGATAGGTGCAAAATACTCCGCATCCGGATATACACGAAGAGATTCTTCTTCTATGGAAACCCCCTGCAGATTTTCCGCATTTTCCATAACTGCAGCAACCGTTTTCTCACTCACATCGGAAGCAACGGTTGTTTTCACATAACGCTTATAACTGTTTGAACTGATCGCATAGCGAATGATCAGAATCTTCAGTTTTTCTTCTTCTGTATAATCTCCTTCGTTGATCCGGTACATCTTCTCACCGCAGAGATAATCTATCATCTCCTGTGCAGTTGCAAGCTGTTCCTCCGGTTTCAGGTCATCAATTTTCCGATGTCCGTAAATATCCGCCTTAAATCGCAAAAGCTGGGTTCCTTCTTTCGTAAACTGATATTCCCCGTCAACATAACGAATGCCGAAATCATTGATCACCTGATCTCCGTTTTCTTCAATCATCCCGATCAGCCTGTGAATGGTATCATTGAGTGCATACTGCTTTTCTTTCTTTGTAGAATAGGTACCATTATCTTCAATTGCAACAGAATAAGACAGTTCACTGTACGCCAGAGGTTTACCGTTACGGTCAAGAATTTTTCCTCTGGTACTTGGAACTGTCACGTTTTTATGGATTTTCAGTGCAAACGTCTCCTGGTATTCATCTCCTTTAACAATCTGGAGATAGAACACCCTGTGAAGAAGCACCATATACAGCGCAATAAAAACAACTGTAAGCACGAAATTTCTGGACTTTATAAAATTAAAAAACCAATCTTTAAAATCATCAAACAAAATCGTCTTCACTCCCTGAATCTGTCTTTTCCAGTTCTCTATCTATAAACAATAATACAGGATAGAAAAATAGTGTTATTACCATTGTAAACAAGAATTCCGGTAAAATTACATTCATAAAATAAAAACCGAAATCAAATTTTCCGCGAAGTAAAAAATGCACAAAATACTGTATCAGACCATAACAAAGATCACTTCCGGCAATGAGAAACATCGGCTGTTTAATGTTGACCACATTGAAAATATTGCGTAAAGAACCATTCACGTAGCCGATTAAGGAATACAGCAGGATATAATATCCGAATAAGTCTCCATAAAATATATCAGAAAAAAGTCCGCAGAAAAAACCCACGAACATTCCTTCCTTTGATCCGCTGATAAAACCAAAACCTGCCGTGATCATCAGCAGGAGGTTTGGATTCACCGAAGCCACCTGAAGTGACTTCAGTACGGTATTCTGTGTAATAAAACAAAAAATCACGAGGAAAAATAATACTGCCTTACGTTTCATAAGCTATTCTTCTCCCACTGGTTCAATTGCATCTGCAGTCGGATCGATCTGCGGTTTTACATCTGTAATAATCAAAACCGAACGGATATGTTCGAAATCAACTGCGGGTGTCAGCGTTCCGGATTTTGTCAGGTTATTGGAATCCATGGACAGTTCATTGACATAACCGATCAAAATTCCGGCATGGTATTTGCTGCTTACCTGAGAGGTGACCACCTTGGCACCGTATTTTACTTCATCATCACTGTCTTTTAACTGAGAAAGCGTAATCACACCGGAAGACATCTGCTGCAGATTTCCGCTGACCATGCAGTTATCAGAAGTGGAAAGAATGGTTGCACTGACGTTGCTCGTATCATCTATGATCGAACGAACCTGAGCCCAGTCGGCACCTACCTTCGTGATGATTCCCACGAGTCCGCTTCCGGCAATGACATTCATGTCAACTGCAATTCCGTCATTTGCTCCCTTGTCAATAATGAAACTGTGAAACCAGTTTCCGCTGTCTTTCCCTATGACATTTGCAGCAACCTTTTCAAAATTTTCGTAAGACTGATCCAGTCCATACAGTTCTCTGTAATCTTCAAGCTCATATTTTTCCTGCATCAGCTGATTATTTTCGATGATCAGTTCATCGACCTGACGCTGAAGTTCATCCCTCTCTGCCATTACATCCTTCAGATTCTGCAGGTTATCTGCTTTGTCAGATAAATACCATCCCACATAACTGATTCCCTTCTGGATCGGAACAAAAAGGTATCCGCTGACAGTACTGATGGGGCCTCCCTGAAATCCCAGGGTATAGGACAGGATCATCGTGATCAGACAGACAGCTCCGATCGCTGTCATAATATATTTACTTGGAATTGAAACGGGTCTTTTTCTTTTCATTCCATCCATATCTCCTGAATCTTTGAAATTCTATTATTTATATTCCTGTTCTTTTGTTGTAAATGTCAGGGAACGGAATTCCTTTTCATTAATTACTCTTGCAAGACCGCGGATGACACACTGTTCCGGATTCTCATCCTTCACAACCCGGATGCCTGTTGCTTTGTAGATCATAACATCAACGTCCTTTAACTGTGAGGAACCGCCCGTCAGGTAAATTCCGTTGCGGATCATATCTACACCGAGTTCCGGCGGAGTTCTTTCGAGAATAACTTTTATGGTATCCATTACCTGCTTTAATACATCCTGAATGGATTCAGAAACAAATTTTGCATCAATCTTCAAAAGTGCCGGGAGTCCCAGAACCATGTTTCTTCCGCAGATTTCCATCGTTTCTTCCTCACCGTTTTCAGGTACTACGGCATATGCCAGTTCCTTTTTGATCTGTGCGGCTGTCTTACTTCCGATATAGAAATTATATTCTTTTCTGATTGCAGAAATAATCGCTTCGTCAATCTGGTTTCCGCCGATCTTGATCAGACGGCTGATCACGATACCGCCGAGTGACAGAATGGAAACTTCTGTTGTGTCTGCTCCGATATCTACAACCATCACTCCCTGTGCTTCTTTTACATTGATACCAAGTCCAAGTCCTGCTGCAACCGGCATATCCACCATGTGTATTCCATGAGGCTTTAATCCGGAATCCTGAATCAGTGTTGTAAACACACGGTCCTGAACATCCGTCGGAAGCGCCATAAAATATTCAGCACCTTTAATTGCCCCTTTGGTCTGTTTCTCCAGAAAACTCTTCAAATACACTTCGAGATGATTGATGCTGCCGATATTTCCGTAAGACATCGGAAAGGAAACATCAATGCTTGCAGGAGCCTTTTCATACATTGCATATGCTTCATCTCCGTAAGCGATCATTTTTTTCTTGTTTTCTACGGCTACAATGTTTTTTTCCTGGAGAATCTTGTCTCCCTCTTTACAATATACTTTCAGATTGTTAGACCCCAGATCGAGTCCATAGCATTGATTTCCCATATCATTCGTCCTTTCTCTATAAATATCCCTTTTCCCGAAAACTCACAAAGGTTCTGTCGCCGAGAATCAGGTGATCAATTAGCGGAATGTCCAGACAGAGTCCGGCTTCCCGTACTTTTCCTGTCATGCGCAGATCCGCATCGCTCGGCGTCGGATCTCCGCTCGGATGATTGTGCAGCAGGATAATCCCCACAGCATGATATTTCAGTGCCTCAAGATAGATTTCTCTCGGAGACACAATGCTGGCATTGACTGTACCCTTATAGAGCAGCTTTTCCCCCAGCAGTTTATTTTTATTATCCAGCAGCAGGAGCAAAAGATGCTCCTGTTCTTCATGCCTGAAATCTTCCATATAGTATTCGGCAATCGTTTCGGGATTCATAAAATTCAGTGCAAAAGCTGCTTTGCTTCTGCTGACTCTTTTCGCCAGTTCAAATACACACTGAATCTGAAGTGCCTTCACTCTTCCGATTCCCGGAAGATCCGTCAATTCCTGAATTCCCAGAGAACACATTCCGGATAATCCTTCATTGCCTTTTCGAAGCTTCAGAATCTGCCCGGCCAGTTCTACGGAATTCAATTCTTTGGTTCCTGTACGAAGGATACAGGATAGAAGCTCTGCATCTGTCAAAACACCGGTTCCGTATGCATACGCCTTTTCATAAGGCTGCATCTCCTTCGGCAGTTCTTTCATAGTCACGGATTTTCTCATTATAAACCTTTCCGTGCACTCCCCCATGTGTCTTTTATCTTAACATGCTTTAAATTTCAATGCAATTGCTTCAGCAACTTTTATGCCGTCCATGGCCGCAGACATAATTCCTCCTGCATATCCGGCACCTTCTCCGCAGGGATAGATCCCCCTGATCTCACTTTCCAGTTTCTCATTCCGCTCAATGCGGACCGGAGAAGAAGTACGGCTTTCCACACCCAGTATAACGGCATCTTCTCTGGAAAAACCCGGAATCAGCTTTTCACAGCCTTTAATGCCGGCCTCCAGTCCGGCTGCAAGATTCTCCGGAAAAATACCGCGGACATCCGCAAATACCCATTCTCCTTTGGTATTTGGGCGAATCCCGCCAAGCCCGGTACTGATCCGCCTGCTGCAGAAATCTCCAAACAACTGTACGGGAATTTTGCCGTTTCCCGCCTGATAAGCAGCCTTTTCCAGCATCTGCTGAAAATCAATTCCGCAAAGAGGTCCCTTTGACGGAAAATCTTCCGGACGTACGGTAATGATCATTGCACTGTTTGCATTTTCGCCTGCACGATCACGATAACTCATTCCATTGACAGCTGTCATGCCTTCTTCTGAAGATGCATTGACCACATAGCCTCCCGGACACATACAGAAAGAATAGACACCCCTGTCTTCTCCTACCTGTCTGGTCAGTTTGTAAGCTGCTGCCGGCAGGCAGTCCGGATAATCCTGCCCGTACTGATTCCGATTGATCATTTCCTGCGGATGCTCAATTCTGACACCGACCGCAAACGGCTTGGCACTCATCGGCACATGATGTTCATTCAGAGTGCGAAACGTATCCCGTGCACTGTGTCCGACTGCCAGGACCGCAACTTCTGTTTTGATTTTTTCACAATGGTTGATCTCTACAGACCGTAAACGGCCGTTTTCAATCTCAAAATCCGTCACCTGACTGGAAAAACGGATTTCTCCACCCAGTTTTTGAATTTCACAACGGAAATTTTTCACTACCTCCACCAGCACATCCGTACCGATATGCGGTTTGCTTTCGTACAGAATATCCTCATCTGCTCCAAAAGAAACAAAGGTTTCCAGCACATATCGATTCCTGCCGGCAGGATCTTTTACCAGTGTGTTCAGTTTCCCGTCCGAAAAAGTACCGGCACCCCCTTCTCCAAACTGTACATTGGATGCAGTATTTAATCTTCCGGTTTTCCAGAAAAGTTCCACCTGCTTCTGACGCTGTTCTACCGCCTCACCGCGTTCTAAGAGGATCGGATGAAATCCGTGCTTTGCAAGCAGATAGGTACAGAAGAGTCCTGCCGGTCCGGCGCCGATCACTACCGGTCGATGGATCATCGGCTCCTTTCCGCCCTCCGGAAACCTGTAAGACTTACTTTCGGAAAGAATTACGTCCTTCTGATGAAGTTTCTTAACAACCGATTCTTCCTGATCCACGGATACTTCTATCTGATAACTGTACATCAGCGGCTTTTTCCTGGCATCCAGGGAACGCTTTATAATCTGATAGGATTTGATCTGTACCGGTTTTAATCGCAAAATTTTACTGATTTTATGTTCTAACATTTCCCTGTCATGTTCTACAGGGAGCTTTAGCTGTGTTATTTTAATCATTTCCGTTCGCTCCCGCAAGATAACCGCTGGTCCATGCCCACTGAAGATTATAGCCTCCGCAGTCGCCGTTTACATCTAACAGTTCTCCGCATATATAAAGATTTTCACATAGCTTGGAGGCCATTGTCTTTGGATCAATCTCATTGACATCCACCCCTCCGCTGCAGCACTGTGCACTTTCGAAACCGTTGGCTGCATAGACCGAAAACTTGAATTCCTTAATTTGTTTACATAATTTTATTATGTCATCTTCTGTGAAGTTTCCGGCTTTTGCACTTTTTGAAAAACCGACGGCTTTATTCATAACTTCCGAAAGCTTTTTCGGAAAAAGTCCTGTCAGAAACTGTACGACTGATTTATATTCATTACCGACAATGCGTCTTTTTATAAAATCCATCAGTACTTCCTGTGTCATATCCGGCAGAAAATCCACGATCACCACACAGTTTCTGTTCTCTGCAAGTGCTCTTGCTGCCTCTGCACTGATCTGAAATACCGGGATACCCGAGAGGTTCCCGGCATTGATCTGCAGTTCTCCCCGATTCTCCGCAATTTTCTCACCGTCAGCGAAAAGTGTGACTCCTGCATCTGTTCTGACCCCTGCCAGTGTATGCAGATACCTCTCTCTGGACAGAAGCTGAACAAGGGCGGGATACGGAGAGATGATCCTGTGGGAAAATACTTTCGCAAGCTCGTATCCGCTTCCGTCCGAACCTGTCGCCGGTGCTGCCTTCGATCCCGCTGCCAGTATCAGCTTCTCGGCTTCATAGGTCCATCCCGATGTATGGACTTTAAACGTGGAATCTGTTTTTTCAACAGATTCTACCGTAATCTGACATGCAATCTTTACCCGTAAATGCTCGCATTCCATACGCAGAACCTCCAGCACGGAAGATGCCGCGTCCGAATGCGGATAAAGATAACCGTTTCTGTTTTTCGGATAGATTCCCAACTCCTCAAAGAAACGAATCGTCTGTTTAACATCAAAACAGGAGAGCGCAGTTTCAATAAAATCACGGTTCCCTCCGTGATAATGTTCAATTGACTGATCCATGTTTGTAAAATTACATCTTCCGTTTCCGGTCACAAGAATCTTTTTTCCTACCTGATTCTGATGTTCCAGGACTGTGACTTTACTTCCGCATCTTGCTGCTGCGATCGCTGCCGCGAGTCCGGAAGCACCGCCGCCGATAATGATCACTCTTTTCATAATGTTACGATTTTTGCCTCCACAAGCTTCTGCAATGACATCAGAATGCCGACCTTTGCATGGTTCCATGTCAACCCACCCTGGAAATATACTGCATACGGCGGTTTCATCGGACCGTCGGCACTCAGCTCGATACTGGATCCCTGTACAAAAGCCCCTGCTGCCATGATGACCTCACTGTCATACCCCGGCATTGCCCATGGTTCAGGTACCACAAAACTGTCCACCGGTGCCGCTGCCTGAATCCCTTTGCAGAATTCTATGACACCTTCCGGAATTCCGAATGTTACGGCCTGAATAATATCATGACGGCTCTCCGTACTGTTCGGAATTACACCAAATCCCAGTTTTTCATAAACATTTGCCGCAAAAATCGCTCCCTTTAATGCCCCTGCCGTAACGGTCGGAGCAAGGAAAAATCCCTGATAAAACGTATTGATCACACCCAGAGATGCACCAACCTCTTTTCCGAGTCCCGGGGAAGTTAATCTGCTGGCTGCTTTCGCGATCAGCTCTTTTTTCCCGACAATATACCCCCCGATCGGTGCAAGTCCGCCTCCCGGGTTTTTGATCAGAGATCCGACGCACAGATCAGCTCCCACATCCGTCGGTTCGATCGTCTCTACAAATTCACCATAGCAGTTGTCAACCATACAGATTACATCCGGTTTCACGGATTTCACAAACCGAATCAGTTCTCCTATGCGTGCCACAGACAGCGTCGGACGTGTCTGATAACCTTTAGAGCGCTGAATTGTCACCATTTTCGTCCTGTCATTGATGGCCTTTCTGATGTTTTCCCAGTCAAAAGAACCATCCTCCAGCAGATCTACCTGCCGATAAGTCACACCGAATTCCGCGAGAGAACCGACAGACTCTCTGATACCGATCACTTCTTCCAGGGTATCATACGGTTTTCCGACCGGAGATAACAGCTCATCTCCCGGACGAAGCTGCGAAGATAAGGCAATCGCCAGCGCATGCGTACCGCAGACAAGCTGTGGACGCACCAGTGCATCTTCCGTATGGAATACTTTTGCATATACTTCTTCTAATGTATCACGGCCGAGGTCATTATAGCCATAACCGGTAGTGGCAGCAAAGTGGATATCACTGACTCTGCAGTCCTGCATGGCTTTTAAAACCTTCATCTGATTGTACTCAGCCACCTGATCGATCATTTCAAAACGGTTTTTCAAAGAATCCAGAATTTCCGCACCATACCGGTACACTTCTTCGGAAATCCCCATGGATTCATACATTGCTTCTATGTTCATCTCTGTCACCTGATTCCTTTATCTTTTAAAACTGCCATCATGGCAGCAAGTATTTTCTCATTGTCATAATCATATTCATATTTATTGATCCAGCAAACCTCCGGTTCTCTGCGAAACCAGGTCAGCTGACGTTTCGCAAAATGTCTCGTATCCCTTTTTAAGATATAGACAGCTTCCTCCAGGGTTGTATGACCTTCCAGATAATCCAGAATTTCCTTATACCCAAGTCCCTGCATGGAAACCATGGAACGGGTACAGCCCCGCTTCTTTAATGCACATACCTCTTTGACAAGCCCTGCTTCCAGCATCTCATCAATTCTCTGCTCAATACGCTTATATAGAAGCTCTCTGTGATCATTTAATACAAAATATGCAAAATTATAGGGGGAAGTTTTCGCTCTCTGTTCTTCATTATGCTCGGAAATACGTTTTCCGGAAAGCTCATAAAACTCCAGTGCACGAATGGTTCTTTTCACATTATTTGCATGAATTTCTTCAGCAGCCTTTGGATCTGCCTCTTTCAGTTTCTCATGAAGTGCCTCTGCACCGTACTGTGCTGCAAATGCTTCCCATTTTTCACGAATTTCCGTGTTTTCCTCATTTTTCGTAAAATCGATATCTCCGACAATCGCTTGAATGTAAAATCCTGTCCCGCCTGTCAGAATCGGAATATGCCCATTGGCATAAATCTGTTCCATAGCTTCCTTTGCCATCTGCTGAAACCGGACAATATGAAATTCATCCTCCGGCTCAAGACAGTCCACAAGATAATGCGGTACACCGTCCATCTCCTCCGGACGAATTTTGGCAGAACCAATATCCATATGCTTATATACCTGCATGGAATCTGCAGAAATAATTTCTCCCCCAACCGCTTTTGCAAGTCCGATTGACAGGTTTGTCTTTCCGACCGCGGTTGGTCCGGTCAGAATAATTAAAGGTTTCTTCATCATACAATTCTCTTAAATTTCTTTTCAATTTCATATTTACTCATAGAAATGATCGTCGGTCTTCCGTGAGGACACCGGTAAGGATTTTCCAGTGTCAGCAGTTCTTTGATCAGTGCCTCCGCTTCCATACCGGAAAGCTTCTGATTTCCTTTGACAGCTGCCTTACAGGACATGGACGCGATCCTTTCCAGAATCAGATCTGCATTGCTCCTGTCGGATAATTCTCCCAGTTCACCAAGCATTTCCATAAAAAGTTCTTTCTTCCCGATATTATACAGATTGGCAGGTACGGCACAGATCTGATATTCCGAGCCTCCGAAATGCTCAATTTCATAGCCAAGCTCCGTAAACTGTCCCATATATTTTTTCAGCAGTTCTTCTTCCTGTGGAGAAAGACTAACAACCATCGGAGGTGATAGCAGCTGTGAGGTATGCTCTTTGTTTTTCAGTTCCTTCAGAGTCCGTTCGTAGAGAACCTTTTCATGAGCTGCATGCTGATCGATCATAAACAGCTTGTCATCGAATTCCACCAGCCAATACGTTTCAAAAAGCTGTCCGATGATCTTGTGCTCCTTCATATTCTGCTCATCCAGAAGTTTTTTTTCAAATAATTCCAGCTGCTGCATCTCTTCCGAACGTTTCGTTTCATAGATTCGTTCTTCCCGGATCTGAGAAGCTTCAGGATTTGACCGGACGGATTTAGACGGATACTTTTGTTGATACGGACCGGGATTCGGTCTGGAGGCATGCTCTGCCTTTACGCGTTCCCGCATTTGTTCCAGAAAATAATCCAGATTTTTCTCCTTCGGTTTTTCCTTTGGTGTCTCCTTTGGTATCTCCTTTGGTGTTTCCTTTGGCTTCTCCAAAGATACCTCAGGAATATATTCTTTATGCTCCAACCCTTCCCTGACGGTACGGTATACTGTCTGATAGAGCTCCGGCTGGTTTGCAAATCGAAGTTCCATCTTTGTGGGGTGCACATTGACATCCAGTGTACTGCCATCCATGGAGAAATGCAGCACACAGAACGGATACTGATGCTGCATCAAAAATCCCTTATAGGCATCCTCAATCGCTTTTGCAATGATCCCGCTCCTGATATACCTTCCATTAATAAAATAGGTTTCAAAATTTCTGTTGCCGCGAAATACATTCGGTTTTCCGATGTATCCTTCAATCTTCACTCCATCCGTTTCTGCATGGATCTCCTGCAGATTCCGGGTAATCTCTCTCCCGTAAATCTGATAGATCACATCTTTTAACTGATGATTCCCGGAGGAATGCAGCTTTGTCTGTCCGTTACTTATAAATTTAAAAGAAATCTCCGGATGTGACAGAGCCATGCGGATCATCAGTTCATGAATATATCCAGCTTCTGTCATGGCAGATTTCAGAAATTTTTTTCTTGCAGGTGTATTATAGAAAATATTACGCACGAAAAATGTCGTTCCGTCGGGAGAAGCGGCTTCTTCCATACATTTTTCCCGGCTTCCCTCAATGACATATCTGGTGCCGCAGATATCCGTGCTCTGTTTTGTCAGCAGCTCCACCATGGAAACAGCAGCAATACTGGATAAGGCCTCTCCGCGGAAGCCGAGAGAACGGATCGTCATAAGATCTTCCACGGAACGGATCTTACTCGTGGAATGACGTAAAAATGCCGTTTTTACATCCTCCGGTGCAATACCGCAGCCATTGTCCGATATACGGATCAGACTGATTCCGCCGTCCTTAATCTCGACAGTCACAGCTGTAGCTGCTGCATCAATCGCATTCTCCACCAGTTCCTTTACAACGGAGCTTGGTCGCTCTACGACCTCACCTGCCGCAATCTTATCAATTGTCGCCTGATCCAGCAATGTAATATTTCCCATTCTTTACCACCGATTCTTAATTTTATTCTGTAAACGATAAATCGTATTTAAGGCATCCATCGGAGTCAGATTTGAAATATCAATATTCTTTAATTCCATAATGATATCGTCATCCTTCACCGTATCAAAGAGTGAAATCTGCTCCAGGTCAACTTCATCATATTTTTTCGGACGTTTCTTTTGTCTGGACTTTGCCTTATTTTCTTCCGCAAGCTCTCTGGCCTTAACTGAAATATCATTTTCACTGAGCTGTTCTACCAGTTCTCTGGCCCTTTCAATGACAGTCTCCGGTACACCTGCAAGCTTGGCAACCTGAATACCATAGCTCTTGTCTGCACCGCCTTTGATGATCTTACGTAAAAAAACAATGTCATCGCCCTTTTCATTGACTGCGATACAGTAGTTATTGACACCGTCCAGTGTTCCCTCCAGCTCTGTCAGCTCATGATAATGAGTCGCAAACAGTGTTTTCGCCCCGAGGATTTTCGGATTGCTGATATGTTCGATCACTGCCCACGCAATGCTCAGGCCGTCAAACGTACTCGTTCCGCGGCCGATCTCATCCAGAATGAGCAGACTGTCTGATGTTGCATTTCTTAAAATATTGGCAACCTCTGTCATTTCTACCATAAAGGTACTCTGACCGCTTGCCAGGTCATCCGAAGCACCTACACGGGTAAAAATACGGTCCACAATGCCGATATTCGCACTGTCTGCCGGGACGAAGCTTCCAAGCTGTGCCATCAGTACGATCAGTGCGCTCTGTCGCATATATGTGGATTTACCCGCCATGTTCGGACCGGTAATGACGGAAATCCTGTTTCTTGAGTTGTCCAGATAAGTATCATTCGCAATGAACAGATTGTGGGAGATCATCTGTTCCACAACCGGATGCCTGCCGTTTTTGATATCGATGACACCCTTTTCATTGATTTTCGGACACACATAGTTATTACGTTCTGCTACCAGCGCCAGAGACGCAAATACATCCAGTCTCGCAATCGCTTTTGCAGTCTTCTGAATCCGAAGTACCTGGGATGCGATCGTATCCCGCACATCACAGAACAGTTCATATTCCAGAGCAGTCAGTTTTTCTTCCGCTCCCAGGATCATATCTTCCAGTTCCTTCAGTTCCGGTGTGATATAACGCTCCGCATTTGTCAGTGTCTGTTTACGCATATAGTAATCCGGAACCAGATCTTTAAAGGAATTTGTAACTTCCAGATAATAGCCAAATACTTTATTGTACCGAATCTTCAGATTCTTGATTCCTGTTGCTTCTTTTTCCTTTGTTTCCAGATCGGAAAGCCAGTTTTTTCCCTCCGTTTTCGCATTCCGGAAGTTATCCACATCTTCCCGATAGCCATCTTTGATGATGCCGCCGTCTTTCATCGTCAACGGAGGTTCCTCCACAATCGAACGTTCAACCAGATCATAAAGGTCTTCCAGCGGATCCATATCTTCACAGATCTCTGTCAAAAGCGGGCTTCTGAAATCCTCCAGCAGCATTTTGATATGCGGAAGCATGGATAAAGAAGCTTTGAAAGCAATCAGATCACGTGGATTTGCTGTTTTATAGCTGATGCGTCCGATCAGTCGTTCCAGGTCGTAGACCGGGTTTAAATATTCACGGATCTCCTCACGGGAAATCGCATTCTGATTTAATTCCCTGACCGCACTCTGTCTGGCTTCGATCTCCTCTTTTTCTATCAGCGGCTGCTCAATATAGGAACGCAGTGTTCGTGCTCCCATAGCAGTCTTTGTCTTGTCCAGAACCCAAAGCAGGGACCCCCGTTTCTGTTTTTCACGCAGGGTCTCCACAAGTTCCAGATTTCTTCTTGTTGAACTGTCAATGATCATAAACCTGCCGGTGGTATACGGATGAATCCGGGAAATATGAGAAAGGTCCGTCTTCTGTGTTTCCAACAGATATTTCATCAGTGCGCCGCTGCTGACAATTCCGCAGGGATAATCTTTCATCCCCAGTCCTTCCATGGTCGCTGCATGAAAATGCTCTGACAGTGTACGTTTACACATCTCATCGTCAAAATACCAGCTTTCCAGGGAATAGACAGCAATATTCAGCCGATGACGAAGATCTTCCAGATCGACACCGCTGACAAAAAGAGATTCATTGCATACAATCTCTGTCGGAGCAAACTTACTGATCTCATCCAGAAGCTTTCTTTCACTGTCCAGCTCCGTCGTATAGAAATCACCGGTCGTAACATCCGCAACAGCAAGACCAAAGTGATCAGACAGATAGACAATACACATAATATAATTGTTCTTTGTTTCATCCAGTGCCTGTGCATTTAAATTGGTTCCCGGGGTTACGACTCGCGTAACCTCACGCTTTACAAGTCCCTTGGCTGTTTTCGGATCCTCCACCTGCTCACAGATCGCCACTTTATAGCCCTTGGCAACGAGTCTGCTGAGGTACGTATCCACTGCATGATAAGGAACACCGCACATGGGAGCACGTTCTTCCAGTCCGCAGTTTTTTCCCGTCAGTGTCAGTTCCAGTTCCTTCGAAACAGTCACTGCATCTTCAAAGAACATTTCGTAAAAATCGCCCAGCCGATAAAATACAATACATCCCGGATATTCTGCTTTGGTCTCCATGTATTTCTGCATCATCGGACTAAGCTGCTGCTGTTGTGCCATTTTTTAACCTCTACTTCTTCATGTAACTTACTCTGCAAGGCTTCCGATGTAATAAAAGCCCTTGCACTCGTCCAGATGAACCCTGACGATCTTTCCGATATACGATTCATCCCCCTTGAAATGAACGAGATGGTTATTGCCCATTCGTCCTGTCAGGAACTCCGGATTATGGGAATCAATATCTTCCACCAGTACTTCCTGAACTGTATTTTCAAATCTGGCAGTCATTTCCCTGGAAATATCCTGTACTTCTTTCAGCAGTCTGTCAAATCGATCCTTCACCACATCTTCCGGTACCTGATTCTCCATGGCTGCTGCGGGAGTACCTGTACGTTTGGAATAAATAAAGGTAAAGGCACTGTCATATCGGACTTTCTTCACCACATCCATCGTCTCCAGGAAATCTTCTTCGGATTCACCCGGAAAACCTACGATTATATCAGTCGTCAGAGCGATATCCGGAATCGCCGTTCTGATCTTTTCTACGAGCTGTAAATATTTTTCCTTATCATATCGTCTGTTCATGACCTTTAATACGCGAGAACTTCCCGACTGCAGCGGCAGATGGAGATGTCTGCAGATCTTTTGGGAGTTTGCCATCACTTCGATGAGCTCGTCCGACAGATCCTTCGGATGCGAGGTCATAAAGCGGATTCTCTCAAGGCCTTCAATCTTTTCAATCTCTTTTAACAGCTGCGCAAAAGTCATCGAATGTTCCAGATTTTTCCCATAGGAATTGACATTCTGACCAAGCAGCATGACTTCCACAACACCGTCTTTTACCAGCTGTCTGATTTCCGCAATGATATCTTCCGGTTTTCTGCTTCGTTCTCTGCCTCGTACATACGGTACAATACAGTAGCTGCAGAAATTATTGCACCCGAACATGATGTTGACTCCGGATTTAAACGGATATTTTCTTTCCACCGGCAGTTCCTCTACAATCTTATCCGTATCCTTCCAGATATCGATAACCATATCTTTCGATTCATATTTCTGAACGATCAGTTCCGCCAGCTTAAAAATATTATGTGTTCCGAAAATAATATCCACAAAGCGGTAACTCTTTCTTAACTTCTCTACAACCTCCGGTTCCTGCATCATGCATCCGCAGAGTGCGATCTTCATATGAGGATTTTTCTTTTTGTATCCGTGAAGAACACCGAGGCGGCCATAGACACGAAGATTCGCATTTTCACGAACCGTGCAGGTATTATAGATCACGAAATCCGCATTTTCATCTGGTGCCTCCACATAGCCGATTTCCTTTAAAATACCGACCAGTTTTTCACTGTCTCTGGCATTCATCTGGCATCCGAACGTGGTCACACAGTAAGTCAATGGCCGGCCAAGCTGCGCTGCATCTGCCGCCACATATGCTCTGGCCTTTTCCATAAATTCATATTGTCTTTTTGTTTCTTCTAAATTCATAAACAACAGCCTTTCTTTCGCCTTGTAATAGATCCTTTATCTGATTTTGCATTTTCTGTAAAAAACACCGAATTTAATATAGCATAACGATGATGCAAAATCAATGTAAGAAGATGGGGGGAAATTCTTAAAAATTTATGACTGACAAAAAGGCCGTCAACACGGCCTTTTTCATCATAACAGCGGAGAAAACATTCTCCAGATGCTCTGTCCGATCTTGAGTGCCCGGGATTTTCCGGATTGATACTGCTCCGTCACTTCCCTGCTGATCTCAAATAAAATCTGAAAATCTTTCTTCATATCCGCAATAGCTTTAGATCGGTAAAGGAATACTCCGTTTTCAAAATGCAGATAAAGGCTTCGGTAATCAAGGTTGATCGTACCGATGACTGCACATTCATCATCACAGATGCACTGCTTTGCATGCATAAATCCCGGCGTATATTCATAGATGCGGACTCCGGCCTGAACAAGACCGGTATAATAAGAGCGGGTTACCTGATACACAGGCTTTTTATCTGGAATCCCCGGTGTGATGATACGAACATCTACCCCGCGCTTGGCTGCCAGCTCCAGTTCACAGCTCATTTCATCACTGATGATCAGATAAGGGGTCGTAAAATAAATATAATCCTTTGCGTATTTGATCAGGTTCATATAAACGCTTTCACCGACACGTTCTTCATCCAGCGGAATGTCTGCATAAGGCTGTACAAAACTCTGTTCATGCGCTTGATACAGATCTGTTTTCAGGTATCTGCTGATATCTTCTCCGTCTGATTTCTGAACGGAGTTCCACATTTCCAGAAACTGCAGTGTCAGACTCTTCACAGCATCCCCCGTCAGCTTAATACCGGTATCCTTCCACTGTCCGTAAGGATTGGTGATATTAAAATATTCATCTGCCAGGTTATATCCTCCGGTAAAACCGGTTTTTCCGTCAATGACCGTGATCTTGCGATGATCACGATTATTCATAAAGACATTTAAAATCGGCATGATCTGGTTGAAAATACGGCACTGTATCCCTTCACTTTCCATACGCCCCGCAAAACCTCTGTCAATAAATCCGATACTTCCCATATCGTCATAAAGTACCCGGACCTCCACACCTTCTTTTGCCTTTTTGATCAGCAGGCTTTTCAAAAGTGAAAAGCTGGTTTCATCTTCTATGGCATGATATTCCATAAATATAAACTTTTCAGCCTTTTTGATTTCTTCCAGCTGCGCAAGAAATCCCCTGGATGCTTCGTCGTAGAATACGATATCCGTATTCTGATACACCGGGTATTTTGCATAATCCCTGATATATTTTGCCTGTCCGGCGATTCTCTGATCAACAGCTTCCAGCCTGCGGCAGATTTTTTCATCCTGCTGATTGTATGAAAAAAGCCAGTCTTCGATCATCCTGAAACGTGCAGCCATCTTTCTGGTCATCGTGGAACGTCCAAGCAGAAGATACAGGGATAATCCAAGGACAGGGAATGCAAGGATCAGTACGATCCAGAGCAGTTTATAACCCATCGGTATCTTCCGGTTATACAGATAAAGAACGGTGGCGATCGTAAGAAGCGTCGTTACAAGCGAGATCCATACGGAATACTGATTCAGTTTCACCATCTGCAGAATAATCCATCCGGCCTGAAACAAAACTGCCAGAAGTACAAATATCAGTCTTCCGACACTGTTTTTGACATTATGCCTTTCTTCGGTGTAAACAGATAAGGATCGTTCTTTTTTCGGATAGTAAATGATATTTTCGAAAAGGATCCGATACTCTCCGTCTGTAAGCTCTGCACAGGAAACTCCGCAGTTTTTATGTACGCCTCTGCCCCAGAATTCCTCTATCGGTCGATGTTCGATATTGGTCAGCAGCGCCCTGACAGCCGCGCCGTGAGAAGAGATCAGGATGGTCTTATCTTTCAGATCGTCTCTGTTTTTTAATTCTTCCAGAAATTCTCCGGTACGTTTCAGCAGACTTTCAAAAGACTCCCCGTTTGGAGGCACCCGATATTTCTCCGGACAGGAAAAAAAGTTGTTAAAATCCGGTATCGGGATATTATATCCCTGCCTTTGGTAGACAAGACCTTCGTAGTCACCGAAACCGATCTCCCGGATGCGGTCATCCTTTATGATCGGAATGTCTCTGTTCCCGCAAATGATTTTTGCCGTCTCATAGGCGCGGTCCAGAGGACTGCTGAATACATAATCAATGGGAATATGTTTCATCCCCTCCGCAGTAACCCGGGCAAGTTCAATTCCTTTTTCACTCAGCTGCACATTCGTCATACCCTGCAGCTTTTTTTCTTTGTTCCACAGTGTTTCCCCGTGGCGTATCAAATAGATCTTCATAAGTCACTTCCTGTTACATCTATGTATACGGGGCAATCTGCCCCGCATCGGATCATAATTCTTATTTACCGGACATCTGTTTTTCCTGTGCTTCAATCATCTTCTTAACCATATATCCACCTACAGAACCATTCTGAGCGGATGTTAAGTTACCGTTATATCCATCTGTTAAAGGTACGCCAAGTTCATTTGCCACTTCATATTTAAACTTGTCCAATGCACCTTTTGCTTCCGGTACGGCTGCTCTGTTTGAAGATTTTGTTGACATAAGAATATCCTCCTTATTGCAGCAGTTTGGCTGCCTGTTTTTTGAACCAGAAACTTTTTGATTGAAAGTTTCTTAAGTTACAATCCTAGTATGTGGAGAAATTTCGTCTTTAATCTGTCAATTCTTTCATCTTATGACAAAATTTATTATAAATTCACCTTTAAGTTATGATGATAATCAATCGTTCCGAATATGTCAACTGCCTCGCAGGCTTCTTGCAGAATTGCCGCATCGGTAAAAATATCCCCCAGGGCAAACGCAAGGTCCCCGCTTTGCCTGATCCCAAACAGATCTCCCGGCCCTCGCAGCTTCAAATCCTGCTCCGCTACATAGAAACCGTCGTTGGATTGATTTAATATTTCCAGACGCCGTTTTGTTTCTTCTGCTTTTGAATTACTCATAAAAATACAGTAAGACTGCGCACTGCCGCGGCCCACGCGGCCTCTCAGCTGATGAAGCTGTGACAGCCCAAACCGTTCCGCATTTTCTACCATCATCACCGTCGCATTCGGTACATTGATACCAACCTCGATCACCGTAGTCGAAACCAGAATCTGTATCTCATTTTTTGAAAATGCATCCATGATCTCATTTTTCTGTGCAGCCTTCATTTTTCCATGAAGAGCACAAATCTGAATATCCGGAAATTCCAGTTTCAGTTTTTCGGAATAATCCAGTACATTTTCCAGCTCAAGTTCCTCATTTTCTTCTACCATCGGACAGACAATATATACCTGATGTCCGGCCAGAACCTCTTTTTTTATAAAACGATAGGCATTGGGCCTGTAGCTTTCATCTACCACACAGTTTTTGACCGGAATTCTGTTCGAGGGCATTTCATCAATGACGGAGATATCCAGATCTCCATAGACGATCATTGCCAATGTCCTCGGAATCGGTGTGGCACTCATGACAAGAATATGCGGAGAATAACCCTTGTCGCAAAAAACCTGTCTCTGACAAACGCCAAACCGGTGCTGTTCATCTGTAATTACCAGTCCCAGGTTAAAAAAATTCACTTTTTCCTGGATGAGTGCATGCGTTCCGATCACAAGATCTGTCGTTCCCATGGAGATTTTTTCATAGGCGATCCGCTTTTCTCTTGCCGTCATAGAACCAACCAGAAGCAGTACCTCACATTCCAGTCCATAGGCTTCCTTTAAGGCCAGGATTCCTTCATAATGCTGTGTAGCCAGAACCTCTGTCGGTGCCATCATCGCACTCTGACAGCCGTTTTCCGCCGCGGTAAGCATTGCCATAAACGCAATGATCGTTTTTCCGCACCCGACATCTCCCTGTACAAGTCTGGACATCGGAGTACTGCCCTGTAAATCTGCGGAAATTTCCTCCCAGACTTTTCTCTGGGCTCCGGTCAGCTCATATGGAAGACTTTTGATCAGATGCTCTACTGATTTCGCAGGCAGAAACGGGTAATTGTTCGGAAGCTGAACCATATGTTCTTTCATTGCACGAACCTGACAGATAAACCGGTAAAATTCTTCAAATACGATTCTCCTTCTGGCACAGATCAGTGTTTCCCTGTCTGTCGGATAATGAATGGCAGACATCGCCGAACCGGCATCAGCCAGATGGTACTTCTGTCTCATTTTCTCCGGCAGATCCTCTCCGATCAGCTCTGCCTGTTCCAGCACCTGCTTCACTGCTTTCCGGATCATTTTATTTGTCAGACCGGCGACCAGCGGATAAACCGGCATCAGTCTGCCTACTAACTGCTGATACTCCGAAGAAGAATAAATCTTTGGCTGCTCCATACAGAGCTGACCGTTTTTGTTTACGACCCTGCCTCTGAAAATATAGAGATAACCACGTTTTAAAACATTTTTCAGAAAAGGCATATGGAACCAGAACAGATTCAGCTGAATATCTCCTTCCCGCACAACCGCTGTCATAATCTGCTTCCGGTCTCCCCTTCTCACACCCGGCTGCTTCGTAATAAAAGCCGCTACAGCCTGCACTTTTTCTTCTTCCAGTTTCTCAAATGCAACCGGCGGATCGAATTTCTCATAGTCTCTCGGATAATAATGAAGCAGATCTTCGACCGTATAAATTCCTGCTTTAGCAAATACCGCCGCACTTTTTTCTCCAATTCCCTTAATCTCCAGAATGCTGGAATTTATCTGCATACTCATCCCTCATTTTCCTATTTAAAAAGGGAGACTGTCTAAGTCTCCCTCCTGTTTTATTCTACTGATACTACATAATAGTAAATCGGCTGACCACCCGAATGAACTTCCACATCACACGTTGGGAACATTTCTGTTACCTTTTCCCCCAGTGCATTGGCATCCATTTCGGAAACCTCTTCTCCGTAGTAGATACTGATGATTTCCGAGTCATCATCTACCAGCTCCTTGAACATTTCCAGAGAAGTCTCTTCCAGTCCTTCGCCGACTGCAAGGATACCTGCATCGCCGATGCCCATAATATTTCCTTCATGGATTTCTTTATCATCAATTCTGGTATCACGTACAGCGTAAGTAACCTGTCCGGTTTTGACAAAAGCAATACCTTCCGTCATTGCTTTTTCATTTTCTTCTGCTGACTGATCCGGCAGGAAATTGATCATGGCAGTGATCCCCTGCGGTACCGTTTTTGTCGGAATCACATGAATTTCCTTATCCTCTGTCAATGACTTTGCCTGATTTGCAGCAAGGATAATATTTTTATTGTTCGGAAGAATAAAAATATGATCCGCATTTACATGATCGATCGCATTTAACATATCTTCCGTACTCGGGTTCATGGTCTGTCCGCCTTCGATCAGATAATCCACACCAAGTCCCTTGAAGATTTCTCCGATACCCTCACCGATGGAAACAGAGATGAATCCCATGTCCTTTCTCGGTTCGGAAGCCTTTGCTTTTTCTGCTTCGGCCTCAGCAATTTTGGATGCCTCCTTGATCAGTTTTTCTTCATGTTCCTCACGCATGTTATCAATTTTCATTCTTGTGAGAGAACCATAGGTCAATGCTTTCTGAATCGCAAGTCCCGGATCATTTGTATGAACATGAACTTTTACGATATCATCATCGGAAACAACAACGATGGAATCTCCAATGCTTTCCAGGAAAGCTTTAAATTCCAGCTCTGTCTGGTCATTATATTCTTTTTCAACCATAATGATAAATTCTGTACAATAACCGAATTTAATCTCTGCCTCTGTCTGGGCACTGATCTTTACAGGCTTAACTTCTGCAGCCGCACCTTCGATGGAATAATCTACTTCCTTGCCTTCGAGAGCATCCAGCATACCATGGAATACTTCTACAAGTCCCTGTCCGCCGGAGTCAACGACACCCGCTTCTTTTAAAACAGGAAGCATATCCGGAGTTTTCGCAAGAACAATTTCCATCTCTCCGACAACCTGCTGCATGAAATATACGAGATCATCTGTTTCATCAACTAATTTAACGGCCTTTTTTGCGCCGCCTTTTGCAACCGTCAGGATTGTCCCTTCCTTTGGCTTCATAACCGCCTTGTAAGCAGTTTCAACAGCTTTCTGAAGTGCTGCTGCCATAACAGGAACATCAATTTCTTTTTCTTCCCTGATGACCTTTGTCAGTCCGCGGAATAACTGAGATAAGATTACACCCGAGTTACCTCTGGCTCCGCGCAGAGAACCGGAAGAAATAGATTTTGCAAGTCTGTCCATAGAGTACTCACTCATTCCGCCGACTTCTTTAGCCGCTGCCATGATCGTGAGACTCATATTTGTACCTGTATCACCATCCGGAACTGGGAAAACGTTTAATTCATTGATCCATTCCTTTTTCGATTCCAGATTTTTGGCACCTGCGAGGAACATCTTTGCAAACTTTTCTGCATTTATAGATTTTGTAGCCACTAGATTATTCCTCCCTTTACTTCCTTGCCGTAATGAATCTTTTCAATATAAATATTTACCTTCTGAACTTCCAGGCCGGCAAACTGTTCCACTTTGTATTTGAGGTTTTCTACAAGGTTCGCCTGTACGCTTAAGACATTTACACCAAATTTAACCATCAGATGATAATCAATGGTTACTTTATTGTTATTGATCGTCACCTTAATTCCTTTACCTGCTGCTTCTCTTTTCAAAAGCTTAACGATACCGTCTTTTGCATCAATTGTAACCATACCGATGATACCGAATGTTCCGTAAGCCGCCTCAGCTGCATATGCCATGATTACTTTCGGATCGATTACAATCTGCCCTAAATCCGTCTTTTTATAACCTCTCATAGTAAGGCACCTCCATATAAGATTGTCTTATTCATGTTTATCATACCAATTCAGGTCCACTCATATTCTGTCGTCTGAACCACACTTAAACGAAGGGAACAATGATTCCCTGTGAGTTATTATACAATAAAAATTAAGAAATAGATAGTATTTTTTATTTTTTTTATTTTTCTCTTGCAAAATCAGGATTCTTCTGCTAGAATAAGCTATGTTGTGAGCCTGATAGGCTTATTATGTTTATAAGGAGGTGCTATTATGGCTAAATGTGCAATCTGTGAAAAAGGCGCTCATTTCGGTATCGCTGTGAGCCATTCACATAGAAGAAATAACAAAATGTGGAAAGCAAATGTAAAATCTGTGAAAGTTAA
>JBJEMI010000037.1:0-12947 GCA_051879615.1 Lachnospiraceae bacterium | reverse complement strand
AACAAAAAACGCCTTGATTTTTTGTCGAAAAGAGAGATATGCGTTTACCGTACAGTACAGAGAAAAAAAGGTTGTTAAAAACACAGAAAGATGATATAATTAAACTTCAATAATATATTTAGATGTAAGGAAAGGAACAATGGATGACAGATTTATACGATTCTGTTTTTGCGTTGCTTCAAGCAGCCCTTTTTGACAGTAGTTTGAAAATGGAGGATACTGTCGCTTGGAGTGAGATTGCTTTAGAGCTTGCAGTACAATGTGTATTGGCCATTCCTGCTGATAAGATCGAATTGCTGGAACTGACGGATGCGGAAAAAAAGGAATATATTTGGGCAGTCATGGGGAATATATCTTTCTGGAATTCGATTATGTATGAGCAACAGGAAATTACAGATCTGCTCTGGAAGGCTTCCATACCTGCAGCGGTTCTCAAGGGTTCTGCTGCAGCGATTTATTATCCTGTACCGGATTATCGCTGTATGGGTGATATTGATCTGATTGTTCTTCCGGAAACCTTCGACAAAGCATGTGCATTACTGGAACAGGCAGGTTATATTCATGACGATAGTTTGAATGATCGCCATGAGTCATTTCAAAAGAATGGGATTCACATTGAGTTGCATCGGTATTTTGCTTTTTTGAATGACAAAGAGGAGGCGGATTATCTGGACAATCTTATTTATGAAGGGATACATCGTACAGAAAGAAAAAAGCTTGGAGAGTATAGTTTTTTGATGCTGCCTAGGCTTGAAAATGGACTGGTTCTTTTATCACATATCAGTCAGCATCTGGAAGGCGGGTTAGGGCTGAGGCAGATCATAGACTGGATGCTGTATGTGAATTCAGAATTAGATGATCAATTCTGGCAGGATTCATTTTGCAGTGCAGCGGAGAACATCGGACTGAAAAAGCTGGCTTTGGTGACAACGCGGATGTGTCAGATTTACCTGGGACTTACTGAGGAAATAACCTGGTGTCGGCAGGCCGAAGAAGCGCTTTGTGAGGAACTGATGCTGTTTATCATGAATCATGGGAATTTTGGTCGTAAAGATGAAGGAAGCAGCAAGACAATATTTGTACTTTATTACATGAGAAACCCATTTAAATTTTTAAAAGTACTGCAAAGAATAGGATGTAAAACCTGGGAGCTGTTGAGAAAGTATCCATGGCTGAAACCATTTGCCTGGGTATATCAGATATACAGATGGGGAAGTCATGGCTTGCAGCGCTCTGATGCTATCCGGGAGACAATGAATGACATTGGAAAGGCAAAGCGAGAAGATAAGTTCCTCGAAAAATTAGAAGTGACACGAAGAAATAAGCTTATTTGAAAAATGATTTCAGAGGTTATATAATAGGTTACCCTGGTTGGCGGATGATCATAATGTGTATTGTTGTCGGGCTTTTTTTAGTTGAGAGAGTAAAGGAGAAATGTGATGAGATTTGTTCGAAGAGGAATCATAGCTTTATTTGCAGCTTCCGTTGCTCTGTGGGCAGTAGTATATATGCTGACAGTGCGCGGCAAGGATCAGAATCCTCCCAGAATTACAGGTACGACAGATGAGATTCAGATCAGTGTCAATGCTTCAGACGAGGAGCTGCTGGCGGGACTGAAGGCTTCTGATGACCGGGATGGAGATGTTACGGATCAGATACATGTAGGCTCTCATTCCAAATTCATACATAGAGGCAGTTGTGAGGTGCAGTATTATGTGTTTGACAGCAGCTACAATGTGGCGCAGTTTTCACGCAGAGTTACCTATACGGATTATGAAGCGCCGAAATTTATTTTGAGTTCCCCCCTGATCTACGAAGAGGGTTCCACGGTTTCGATTATGAGCCGCTTAAGTGCAGAGGATGACCTGGATGGGGATATCTCTGGTAAGATTAAGATCGTATCCAGTAATATCAATCAGAATAAGGAAGGAATCTACAGCGCTGAGGTGGAGGTCACCAATGAATACGGAGATGTTTCGGCATTGGAGCTTCCGGTTCATATAGTGGAACGAGGTACGCTCGGGGAAGATACCCCACGGATTGTTCTGGACAGCTACCTGATCTATCTGAAGAAGGGCAAGAAGTTTGATCCCAAAAGCTATTTGCAGAAAGTAGTGAAGGCGGATGAAAGCCAGGCCAGGATGGATGAAGTGCAGATCAAAAACGGAGCAGATACTTCGAAGGAGGGCGTTTATGAGGTGACCTATACCTACGAAGGTTCAGATGGAGAAAGTGCCGTCAGTTATCTGATTGTTGTCGTGACAGAGTAGGAGGATGAAATGGAACAGGATACAGTAATTCGGCTGGATGAAATTAATATCAGGATAGTAATTAAGGATCTGCTGAGGAATATCATTTTTATTCTGATGGCTGCTGCTGCGGGCGCGCTGGTGATGGGCAGTGTGATGGATCTGCGCTATAAACCGGAATATACTTCATCCGCAACGCTGGCAGTTATGGCCCGCGGCGGAAGCGGAAACAGTTACTCCAATCTGAGTACGGCCAGTTCCATGGCAGATGTTTTGTCTGCTGTGTTTCAAAGCAGCATTATGAAAACAGAAATCGTCAAGGTCGCGGGGGAAGAGGCTGAGAAAGCCCGGATCTCAGCCAGCCTGATTTCTGAGACGAATCTGATTGTGCTGGAAGTTACGTCAGATAATCCGGAGATGACCTACAGTGTGATACAGACGGTGCTGGAAAATTACCATTCCGTGTCTGACTATGTGTTCAGCAATGCGGTGATTGAGGTGATTGCGAATCCGTCTATCCCCATGTGGCCTTCCAATATCGTAAATACGAAGAAGTATAAAATGGAGGGCGCAGCGGCGGGAGGCCTGGCAGCCGCTATGCTATTTATACTTTGTACACTTTTCCGCAGGACAGTGAAATGTGTCAATGAAAGTAATCGAAAAGTGGAAGGAAAATGCATCGGAATCGTAGGGCACGGGATAAAGAACCGTACCCTTCGTACCCGGCTGCGAAATGTGAATAAGAGCCTTCTGATTACAAATCCAATGACCGGTTTCGGCTTTGTGGAGGAGTTTCATCAGCTGGCAGTTCAGGTGAATTATCAGATGAGCAAGAATGGTCAGAAGGTGCTTCTGGTAAACAGTGTGGCAGAAAATGAAGGAAAGACCACTGTAGCTGCGAACCTGGCGCTGGCGCTGGCCAAACGCAATAAAAAGGTGGCTCTGATGGATCTGGATCTGCGTAAGCCTGCCCAGTATAAGCTGTTTGATCTGTACGAGTTTGAAGAGGACGGGCTGCTGGACTATCTGAATGGGAAACCAAAGGACAAAAATCTCTTCAGACAAGACGAGAAAAACCATCTTCTTCAGGTATTGAATAAAGAAGCTGTGGAAAATTCTGTGGGACTGATCGAGAACGGAAGGCTGGAAAAGCTGCTGAAGGATTCCAGAGAGCTGGTGGATTTTGTGATTCTGGACGCCTCACCGTTTTCAGTCGGCACAGATGCCCAGCGGATCAATGAGCTGTGTGATGCGTCCCTGTTGGTTGTGCGTCAGGATATGGTACAGATTCCGGATATCAATGATACGATAGAAATGCTGCAGGAGGGCAAGAGCGAATTCTTAGGATATATTCTGAATGATTTTGACCACAGACCGGGAGGCGGCTATGGCTATGGGTATTGTTATGGACGCTATGGTCACTATAAAAATTATGATAAGAGCAAAATGTCAAATACTAAAAACAGATAAGGGGTACAGAGATGAATAACAGGGAAAAAGAAAATGATGTGATTGACCTTAGCGTGCTGATCTGCGATATGTGGAGAGGACTGAAAAAATACTGGTGGCTGCTTCCTGTTTTGTGCTGTCTTACTGCTGGGGCTGCGTTTCAACGTAAAGTTTCAGGCTATTCCCCCAAGTATCAGGCCCAGGCTTCCTTTACGGTGAGCACCAACGAAGCATATCAGGAAAGCGATACATCTTACAGCTTTTTTTACAATAAATCCACAGCGGAGCAGATGACAAAGCTGTTTCCGTATATCCTGAGCAGCGATGCACTTCAGGAGCAGATGAAGGAAGACCTGGGTGTGAGTGATCTTCCGGGAAGCCTGTCAGCCTCTGGTGTGTCAAATTCCAACCTGATTACGCTGCGGGCAGTCAGCAGTGATCCGGATATGGCCAGACAGCTGGTGGAGTCTGCCATGAAATTTTTTCCGAAAGTTTCCAGATATGTAATCGGTGAAACAAAGTTCAATGTGCTTCAGCCGGCTGTAACGCCGGATGAGCCCATGAATCAGCCGGATTACTGCCGGACGATCGAAAAGGGAATCCTGCTGGGAGGGGGGATTTACTGCGGTCTGCTGCTGCTTTATGCCCTTCTGCGCAATACCATTCGCAAAGAAAAAGATATTCGTGAAAAGCTGAATCTTTCCTGCATGGGTGTGATCCCCAGAATCAAATTCAAGGCGCACAGCAAAAAAAGCAATGATATGTTGGATATTCATAACCCGCGTACCGGAGAAGGGTTTTTCCAGTCTGTTGAGAGACTGTCATTTAAAGTCGAGAAGCAGATGAATGCAAACGGATGGAAAACGCTGGTGGTGACCAGTACCATTCCGGGAGAGGGAAAGTCTTTTGTAAGCTGGAATCTGGCTGAGATGCTGGCAAGAAGCGGGAAGAAGGTTCTGCTGGTGGATGCTGACTTAAGAAATCCTACATTGTGGCTCCTTTCCGGTCAGGACAGAGGCCAAACCGGTCTGGAAAGTATTCTGGATGGGGAAAGAAAGGCTGAGGAGGTTTTATGGAAGCACCCCTCAGGTGTCTGGCTTGTAGGGGGAAGTCAGGGCTCTAAGGAGCCCTATGGTCTGCTCAGTTCCCAGAGGTTTCAGCCTTTGCTGGAGCAGCAGAAAAAACGGTTTGATTATATTCTGATTGATACGCCTCCGTGCGGGATACTTTCTGACGCAGGTGCTGCTGCACAGTGCAGTGATGCCGTACTGTATGTGATTCGGCAGGATATTGCAAATATAGGGCAGATTCTAAATGGAATTCAGAATATTGCAGGAACTGGCGTACCGATACTGGGAAGTGTGCTGAATGTGGCGGATGTTTCTTTTTCCGGTTATGGGTATCGCTACAGTGGGTACAATAAGTATGGAAAATATGGTAAGTATGGAAAATACGGTAAATATGGAGAATTGGCGGGGAAGTAAAATAGTATGAGTAGCAGATGGCATTTTTTTGCCACAGGAGCGGCGGTTCTTTCAGTGGCAGTGCTTGTGCTTTTGTTTTTCAGAGCAGATAAGCTGGAGGAGCGTATGTCCGAGAAGCAGATTGAAGCAGTTTCTCACGAGGCATTTGGAGAGAATCTGTCTTCTCTGACGGTCGACCAGGAGAAAATGGAATTTGACGGCAACGGGATTTTTGACCCGATGAAGGGCGTAAAAGCGACAGATTGTGATGGAAAAAATATCACCTATAAAGTAGCTGTGGCTTATGTAATGAACAGCGATATTCAGAAGAAGACCGTCCGATATACGGTATATACTTCTGCGGGGGAAAAGCTGGTCGCCCAGCGGGAGCTGGAACTGTCCGGCTATAAGGGACCGGATATAGCCTGTGAAACAGTTGACAGCATCAGCTTTGAGGAGCTGGAACGCATTGCGTCAGTTCTGGCCGGTAATGGGATGCTTAAGGGTGATGACGGCTTTGGGAATGACGCGACGGGCGGCATTGCATGCAGTTATGAGCTGGATCAGCAAACCGGTTCGGCCATGATCACACTGTCCCTTCAGAATCTGTTTGGCGATGTGAAGCTGGTAAAATTTCAGGTGGCAGTGGAGAATTTGCCGGATTACCTGATGGATTAAAGGAAAAAAGGAGCATACTTGATGATTGATATCCATACACATATATTATATGATGTGGACGATGGTTCAGAAAGTCTGAAAATGTCCATGGAGATGATTCGCATGGCGGCGGACAGCGGGACTTATGTGATTGCAGCAACGCCTCACAATTTTCTTCCGGGGCTGGTTCAGAATCTGGAAAATCTGAAATCCCGTTTTCAGGAGCTGTGTGAGAGAATTAAGGAAGAGCAGATAGCTGTAAAGCTGGTAAGCGGTATGGAGATATTTGCAACCTGGGAGCTGCCTGAGCTCCTCAGCCAGGGGCGGGTATGGACATTGAATCAAACGCGTTACTTTTTAACGGAGTTTGATTTCGAAGAGGATCCTTTGTTTTGTACAAGAGTACTGGCCCGATGTAAGAGCAGGGGATTTGTTCCTGTGATTGCGCATCCGGAGCGCTACTGGTTTGTTCAGCATTCTCCGGATATCGTGTATGAGTGGATCTGTGAAGGGTACGGCATACAGGTCAATAAAGGCAGTCTGCTGGGTCGGTTTGGCTCAGGCCCCAGACGTACGGCAGAGGTTTTGATGAACTGCGGTCTAGTTTCCTGTATTGCCAGTGATGCCCACTCCCCGTGGAGCAGAACGCCGAATATGGCGGAAATCAGGGAGTTTCTGGAGGATGAATACGGCATAGACTACATGCAGATGGTGTTGGAAGAAAACCCACGGAGAATCCTGCAGGGAAAAGAACTGACGGGGTATGAGCCTATATTTCCGCGTTAGCGCCGGAAGAAATTATTGACAGATGAGAAAACTTATGCTAAATAGAAACTGATTTTGTTTTTGCTGATACACAGAGGAAGATAACCAGATAGCATAGGTTGGCTGCAAAGCGTTTGATGAAGGAAGGGTGAGATAAATGGATGATATCATGAACCTGACAGTCCAGGCAAAAAAGAATTTTATTCATCGCAGGGTTGCCAAAAGAGATGTGCTGATCTCCATTGGGGGGAATGTGGCATATTTTAATGGATTTATTGAATTAAATGAAACAGCCCTTTTCCTGTGGGAGCACATGAAGGAACCATGTACAGGGAATGATCTGTGTGCGGCTATGGTGGAAGCGTACGAGGTGACGAAGGAGAAAGCGGCAGCAGATATTGCTGGTTTTCTTTCCAGATATCTGGAACAGCAGATGATAGAGGTGTTGAATGAAGGAGCAGATTGAGAAAATGCCGGAACGATATCCGGAAAATGGAACGTTTGAGCTGACAGTGCGCTGCAACCTACATTGCAAAATGTGTATGTTCCGTCATGATGATTCCGAAAACGGGGAAATCCGCAGGAAGGAGTTATCAGCAGCGCAGTGGATTGATCTGGCACGACAGGCGGCAGAAATGGGTACGGTAGGTCTGCTGATCACAGGAGGAGAGCCCATGCTTCGGCCGGATTTTGCCGAGATTTATGAGGAAATCTACCGGCAGGGCTTTTTAATTCAGCTTTATACAAATGCAACGCTGGTTACGCCTGCGATCATGGAGCTTTTGAAACGGTGTCCGCCCCACAAAATTGGCATTACCATCTATGGGGCGTCTGCTGAGACCTATGGGAGGGTGTGCGGTGATGCAGATGCCTTTCAACGGATGATTCAGGGCGTACATGCGTTGCTGACGCTGCCTTCTGTGGTGGATTTCCGGACAACCATCATTCAGGATAATTATGCGGATGTGGGAGCCATGGAGGAGCTGATTTGCCGGGAGTTCGAACGGGAGGATAAGTTGACCCAGACCCGTATGGTGATGAAAGCGGTTCGGGGAGGTTGCGCAAAAGTGGAAAACTGCAGGTTATCACCGGAAGAAAATGTCAGACTGGCCTACAGAAGAAGCATTGAAGCAGTCCGAAAGATTATCGGAGAAGGCTTTGATGAAAAGTATATCCGATTGAAAAGAATAAATAGAGAAAACGAAGAATGCCGGAATTTGTCAGAAGGAAGATATACGATTTTCGGCTGCAGCGGAGGTATGAGTTCCTATACCGTTACCTGGGATGGAAAGCTGCAGGCCTGTCAGGTATTGGGGGCTTATGCTGTGGATGCAGTGGGGCAGAGTCTTGCGCAGGCCTGGGAGAAGTTCCTATATGAAGTGAATCTGCCAGTATTGGATGAAAGATGTCAGAATTGTGAGATTACGGATTTATGTCAGTGCTGCCCTGCTTCCCGGTATGCGGAGACAGGAAGTGCAGGCGGCTATCCGGAATATGCGTGCAGGGATGCATATAGAGTAAGTATGCTTATGGATGCTTATAGGTTTAGCTGAAGAAATGGAGGAAATGATTTATGAAAAAAAGATGTTATGTAGAGCCGAAAAGCAGTTTTGTGAGAATGCGCGGAGCAGCGGCAGTGGCGGATAGATGCTGGTCTTATGCAAAAAACGGAAAAGAGTTTTATTATAATACATCCGGGCCAGGGTATGCCAAGATAACGCTGACTACAACCGGTGGATGTAACGGTGCAACGATCGCAGATGTCGAGTATTCTAAAGAAGTAACAGAGGATAAACGTGCAGATAAACGTGCAGAGATTGAGGCTGCTTTTGCCTCAGCTGGAGGAAACAGTGCAGAGAATTTTTTGGGATCTCCATTTTCTCACAAACTTGAGCCAAGCTGGAGCTGATATGTCTATATTTTACCGTTTTGGCCCCCTTATTTGCCAACTTCAGGACTTATTTTCAGAAGAGTTATGGAATATATGGCATTGGAAATTAGATGCGTATGAGATTCATGATAAAAAAATGGATTACATATTTTTGTCTGTCAACCGAGCTGCCTGTGTGGAAGATGGATCAGATGTTTCGAGGATACAAATGGAAAAGCTCAGCGAGGAGCGTTCCGGGTTTTTCAATCGTCAGGTTTTTAAAAGCGAGGATGGGGACACACTTTGGAAGCTGGTAGAAAGCCGCAGTCAGATGACGATGCTTGCTTATCAGGTAAGCCGTGACTGGAGCAGGATTACGATTCTGGAGGATCACACAGATTCACTTGGGCAGGCGGCTTTTGAGTACATGAGCCGGATGGTGCTGTATGCGATGATTCCGGAAAACGTGATTTCTTTTCATGGTGTTCTGATGGAGTATGAGAAGCAGGGGATCATTCTCTCAGCTCCATCCGGAACAGGAAAGACGACACATGCCAGAAGCTGGCGGGATATTTTTGGCGCATTTATAATCAACGGCGACAATGCCTGCTGCTATCAAAAAGATGGTGTATGGACCGGCTTCGGGATTCCCTGGTCCGGGACCAGCGGGGAACATATGAACCGGCAGGTACGGATCAAAGCAATGGTTGTCCTGAGACAGGCAGCGAAAAATCAGGTTACGAGACTGTCTGAGTATGAGGCTTTTGCAGAGGTGCTGCCAATGCTGCATTGTCCGGTATGGGATCAGCAAATGTCGGAGTGTGCTTTAAATGGGCTGGAGGATTTTCTAAGTAAAATACCGATCTATCTGTTAGACTGTCGTCCGGATCAGGATGCTGCATTATTGCTGAAGCGTACACTGGAGGTTTAGAAGGTGGAAATGACTGGGGAAAAAAGACTGATTTTACCCAATGAAGAGTTATTTGATGCAATGGAGGAATTGCTGCAGGAAAATTATCAGGTTGCGTTTACCGTAACAGGAAACAGCATGTGGCCATTGCTTTGCCATGGGAGGGACAGCGCAGTTATGGAAAAATGTTCTCCGGACACTTTGCGAAAGGGGGACATTGTTTTATTTCATGCAACAAAAGACCAATATCTATTTCACAGGATCACATCGCTGACACCGGAGCTTTTTGAAACCACGGGGGATGGCAATTGCTTTCGTGACGGATATTTTAGGCGGGATGCAGTGATTGCCCGGGCAGTTAAAGTGATTCGAAAAGAAAATGTGTTTGAGCTGACAAGTTTCCGGTGGAAGGCTCTGGCACGGATATGGATGGCACTTTATCCGGTAAGAGGGATCCTGATTCGGGGATGGAAGTACATAAAACGGAACAGATAACCTTGTGATATATTTGGCGGAAGAATTGAAAATAAGATTCTTCCACATTTTTAACGTGATCGGATACATGTTTTTTGGATGCCTCTTGCACAATCTGCGCTGCTATGGTAAAGTGTAATCCAAATGAGAAGAGAAAGAGTTGAGGGAATAAAGTGCTGCGTTTTATTGTACAAATGTTTCAGAAGCTGCTGGCAAAGGACTGGGGTAAGATTTTCGAGTCATGGATCTGGATTTATCAGTATGTGAAAAGATACTGGCTTCAGATCGTTATTTATACGGTTTTAGGGCTGGTGGGAACGGTATTTGACCTGATCAGCAGCGTGGTGTCTAAAAACCTGATTGATGCGGTGACCGGATTCAACACGGACTCGATTGGGTGGACGGCAGCCATGTTTGTGGGGCTTGGTGTCAGCCGTGTTTTCATTAATATGGTGACCGGAAAGATTTCTCTGCTGATTCAGATCAAGGTATCCAATGAGATACGTGTGGATGTGTTTGATCAGGTGATGTGTACGGACTGGGAATCTATGTCTGGTTACTCCACTGGTGATCTGCTGGTACGTATTTCCGGGGATGCGGGGACGATTTCCAATAGTGTCCTGAGTTTTATTCCCAACGTGGTAACAACCTTTGCCAATTTTGTCGGGGCATTTGTAATTGTTTGTTATCATGATCCTTGGATGGCGCTGCTGGCACTGGGCGGAGCGCCGGTTACAGTACTGACATCCCGTTACCGTCTGACCAAAATGCAACAGTACCAGAGAGAATCACAGAAAATGTCCAGTAAGAAGATGGCGTTTGATCAGGAGACATTTCAGAACGTGCAGTCTATTAAAGCATTTGGACTGATTGATCTGTTTTCTCAGAAGATGAAGCAGATCCAGGCAGAGGCGCTGGATCTTTCTCTGCGCCAGTATAAATATCAGGCATGGTCTACAATCATTATGTCTCTGACAGGGATGGCGGTCAGCTATGGATGTTATGGCTTTGCGGTTTATCGGCTGTGGAGAGGAGATATTACATACGGCACCATGACATTATTTGTATCAATGGCTTCTTCTTTGACAGGCTCCTTCAGTTCTGTAGTGAACCTGATCCCAACAGCAATCCGGGCGGCTACCAGTGCGGAGCGTATTATTGATATTGTCAGCCTTCCGAGGGAGTCTTATGCAGATAAAGAAAAGGCTGAGAAAATCCGGGATAACAGCCGTAAGCAGGGTGTATATGTTCGTATGGAGGGAGTGGACTTTTCATATAAAGATGGAAGGGCGGTATATCGGAATGCGTCGCTTCATGCTGATCCGGGAGAGATTGTTGCGCTGATAGGTCCTTCGGGACAGGGAAAGACGACAACGCTCAGAATGCTTCTTGGATTGATTCAGCCGGAAAAGGGAAAACTGGAGGCAGGTAATCCGAGAGGCAAGAGTCTGGAGATCTCACCGTCCACCAGATGCCTGTTCAGTTATGTTCCGCAGGAAAATACCATGTTTTCGGGTACCATTGCGGAGAATCTGCACATGGTGAAGCCTGAGGCCACGGATCAGGAGCTTCAGGAGGCGCTGGAGGTCGCCCATGCATGGGGCTTTGTCAGCAAGCTGGAAAACGGGATGGACACAAAAGTGGGAGAGAGAGGGCTTGGTTTTTCTGAGGGGCAGAATCAGCGCCTTTCGATTGCCAGAGCACTGCTGGCGGATGCTCCGATACTCCTTTTGGATGAAGCCACCAGTGCGCTGGACGTTGCGACAGAACGCAGGGTTCTGAGAAGTATTATGAAAAAAGATCCTTACCGGACTGTGATACTGACAGCCCACCGTCCTAGTGTGTTCTCCATGTGCAGCCGCGTCTATAAGATTGAAGAAGGAGCTGTGCAGGAGGTAGATTCCGAGGGAATCCGCCAGTTTTTGGATGCATTTTAAGGGGATTATGGTATTGGCAGGTCATACGAAGCGATCATAGGAATCCGGAATTGGGGCTTTGTTCGATTGTCCGTCGGAAGAAGCCGAATTATAAGCACAGGGAACCGCATACCTTCATTCAGATCAAGGATCCCAAGTGCACTTCCAGGGCGTTCACAGAATTCTGTGAATCTGTAAAGGTAACGCAGAGCATGAGCAAAGCCGGATATCCATATGACAATGCACCAATGGAACGGTACTTCAACACATTGAAGAACGAGTGAATCAACCTGCATGAATATCAGACAGAAGAACAGCTTTACCAGGCGGTTGAGGAATTTGCATACGTTCATTACAACCATGTGCGTCCACACCGATACAATGGATATCGTACGCCATATCAGGCACGGATTGCATGACGGCTGCCACGGCAGCAAACGGCAGGGTTGGATTGGTTGGGTGCCATAAATCGGAGAAGACGAATTCGTTCAAGGGCATAGCCGCATCAGCGGTGTGAAGCACCCTTGACGGAATTCGGCTGATCCGATAGAATCTCGACAACAATCCAAGATTTTTTAGCCACAAGTGTTATAAAAACGCTTTACCACAACAATTCTGTGAGAAGCGTGCTCAGTAATGGGTGCGTCTACTCGACCTCGAAACTATTTAAAATATCACCATGGTGATATTTTTTCTGAAACCAATTGATTTACTATCACTTTAGCGATATAATGATGGCGAGATGAATGGAGGTCAGGAAAATGGATAAACTGATTACTATATACCATGGTTCTGAAAAAATCGTGGAACAGCCGACTTTCGGTGAAGGCAAAAAGAATAACGACTTTGGTCTTGGCTTTTACTGTACTGAAAGTGAGGAACTTGCAAAAGAATGGGCGGTATCTTCCTTGCGTAATGGCTTTTCCAATCGTTATACGCTGGATGCCGAATACTTGAATATTTTGGATCTGAACAGTCCCGATTACACCATCCTCAACTGGATTGCTGTCTTGGTGGAACACCGCCTGTTTTCTATCAAAACTCCTGTGGCAAGACGAGCAAAGAGATATTTAATTGATAACTTCAGCGTCAATGTAAATGCTTATGACTTGATTACAGGATATCGTGCGGACGATTCTTACTTTGACTATGCGGAGTCGTTTCTGAACAACGGTATTTCCGTAGAGCAGCTTG
>JBJEMI010000036.1:0-13122 GCA_051879615.1 Lachnospiraceae bacterium | reverse complement strand
AGGATTCTATCCGCATCTTCAATCAGGATTGCGAACTTGTTTCGCAATTACCTATTAAGATACGGTCTATCATAACACAAATATGTCAGAAAAAGCGACGAAAAACAGAAAGTTTACAAAATATTAAGAAAATACTGGAAAGTTCATGGATATTTTATGAAATTTTAGGTATAAGCAATTGATTTTTTTTTAACGATGTGAGATAATACAACTGATCTTGAATGTAGGAGGAATGAAAAATGTCAACAAAAGCTTATTATCCGATTTCCGAAATTGGCGCTGGAAAAGTTGGATTCTCTAGAACACGTTCCATTATCGAAGCTGCTTTTTACGGAAATAACGTAGTAAAAGTTAACACATTAAAAGAAGCCTATGAATTAGCAAAAAATTCACCGGGTACAATCGTTACAGATATGCCGATCAAAGACGGAGAAACTTTCGGTCTTGAAAAAGATGCAAAGGTATTATTATTCAACGATGGTGCGGTAACAGGACGTTACGCGGCAGCTCGCCGTATCAAGGGCGAACCTGGTGTTGATGAAGCAAAACTTGATAAAGTAGTCATGGATGCGGTATACGAAACACGCTGGAAAACAATGTATCATGCAGAATGTTTCGTAGGTCTTGATCCGGAATTTATGGTAAAAGCACACCTGTTGATTCCGGAAGGAGAAGAAAACATTCTTTACAACTGGATGATCAACTTCCAGTATATGTCTGATGAATATGTAAAAATGTACAAAAACTCCAAACCGATCGGAGACGGAAAAGAACCGGATATCTATATCTTCTCAGATCCGCAGTGGGTACCGGGAAACAGACCGGATGTTGACTACAGCTGCTTAAGTGATCCTTTAACACTGTGCTACTTCGATACAAACCAGAACTGTGCTGCAATTCTTGGTATGAGATATTTCGGAGAACATAAAAAAGGTACATTGACGATGGCATGGGCATTGGCTAACAGAAACGGCTATGCAGCATGTCACGGCGGACAGAAAGAATATACATTACCGGACGGATCTAAATTCGTTGCATCTGTATACGGATTATCAGGATCAGGTAAATCTACATTAACGCATGCAAAACACGGCGGAAAATATCCGATCACAGTTTTACACGATGATGCATTCATTATCAATACAGAAACCTGTTCTTCTGTAGCTCTGGAACCTACATATTTCGATAAAACAGCCGATTATCCGACAGGATGTCCGGATAACGAATACTTATTATCTGCACAGAACTGTTCCGCTACATTAGATGAAAACGGAAAGATCCAGCTGGTAACAGAAGATATCAGAAATGGTAACGGACGTGCGATCAAATCAAAATTATGGTCTCCGAACCGTGTAGATAAAATCGAAGCTCCGGTTAATGCGATCTTCTGGATTATGAAAGACCCTACCATTCCACCGGTAGTTAAACTGAAAGGTTCAGCGTTAGCTTCTGTTATGGGTGCCACACTTGCAACAAAGACTTCTACAGCAGAGCGTGTTGCAGCAGGTACAGACTTAAATGCTCTTCGTATCGTACCGTATGCAAACCCATTCAGAACCTACCCGTTAGTTAACGACTATGAAAAATTCAAAAAATTAGTTGAAGAAAAGAACGTGGACTGCTACATCGTTAACACTGGTGACTTCATGGGAACAAAAGTTAAACCGGCTGACACATTGGGAATCCTGGAAACAATCGTTGAAGGAAAAGCTAAATTCGAGCAGTGGGGCAACTTCGAAGACATCGAAATCATGTATGACTGGTCAGGAAAGACAGCAGACTTCACACCTGACTTAAACGATCCTGAATACGCAGCACAGTTAAAAGCTGCTATGCAGAACCGTGTAGACGCTGTAAAAGGCTTCGCAGAAAAGAAAGAAGGATATGACAAACTTCCGGATGAAGCACTTGAAGCAGTACAGAAATTAGTTGATGCTCTTAACTAATTAAGAATGATCCTAAAAATGAGGCATCTCACCGTAAGGTGGGATGTCTTTTTTGGGGGAAACAGTGATTGAAGAACCTGAAAATAAATGATATCATAAGTTTAATTCATTCAGGAGATCATATAAAACAGTCGGATCAATATGTATAAGATTTATTTGTTTTCAGAACCGGAAAAACTGGATTCTGCATGGCTGGAGCGTGCAGTGAAGGTGCTGCCACCCGTAAGACAGCAAAAAGCGCTCAGTTATCGCTGTGAAAGTGACAGGAAAAACTGTGTTATCACTTATCTGCTGTTAAAGGCGGCATTGAAAGACTGCTTTGGAGTCCGGCAGTTTGAGATTCATACAGATCATTACGGCAAACCACATCTTTCGGATCATCCGGAGATTCATTTTAATTTGAGTCACTGTAAAAGCGGCTGTGCCGCAGCAGTTTCGGATCATCCGATCGGAATTGACATTCAGGAGCTCAGGCCTGTTTCTGAATCGGTGATCAGACGTGTGTGCTGTCGGGAAGAAGCAGAATATCTGGAACGCAGTTCGGACAGAGAACTGGAGTTTATTAAAATCTGGACGAAAAAAGAAAGTATCCTGAAAAGAATCGGCACAGGTATCAGGTCGGACATGAAGAGAGTCAATACGTTGAGGAAAACGTGTGTAGAAACAGTGGTGGAGTCCGGAGTGGTATTATCTGCTGCGTATCAGGATACAGGGGGAATGAGATGAAAAAGAATTATATTTTAGAAGTCTGTGCGGACAGTGTGGAATCGGCTGTTGCGGCACAGGAAGGAGGCGCCGACCGCATTGAATTGTGTGCAAATCTGATCATCGGCGGGACGACACCGACGGTCAGTCTGTTTCGGGAAGTAAAGAAGCATACGACGATTCCGGTCCATGTGCTGATTCGTCCGCGTTTCGGAGATTTTCTTTATTCAGATTATGAATACGGGCAGATCAAAGAAGACATCCGGATTTTTAAAGAACTGGGCGCGGATGCCGTGGTGATCGGATGCCTGAAAGCAGACGGCACTCTGGATATGGAACGAATGAAAGAAATGGTGACCCTTGCGCGACCGATGAAGGTGACACTTCACCGTGCCTTTGATGTGTGCCGTGATCCCTGGGAAGCATTAGAACAGAGCATCTCTCTCGGAATTGATACCATTCTTACTTCTGGACAGGAAAGCAGCAGTCTGAAGGGAAAGGAACTGCTAAAGCATCTGCAGGAAAAAGCCGGAGACCGGATTGAGATCCTGGCGGGTGCGGGAATCAGTGCTGAAGTGATCAGAATACTGATCAGGGAAACAGATCTGACAAGTTTTCATATGTCCGGCAAAGCAGTCCTGGACAGTAACATGAGTTATCGAAAAGAGGATGTTCCCATGGGTCTTCCGGGATTCAGTGAGTTTGAAGTCTGGCGGACAGACGTGAAAAAAATTTCTGAAGCAGCCGGTATTTTTGGTTGTAAAAATACATAAGATGGGTTATAATAACGTCAGAACCTGAAATGTACGACAACTTCTACTATTTTGAACCTACATTTACGTTTATGGGATTCCTATATCGCAGGTTAGATGTCAGGCCTCCGTTTGCAGTGGAAGGCAGAAGATCTGTTGCGGTTACCCACCTGGCTTCGGCTAGGCGTCAAAGTGTAGAAACCGGCATTTCGGGTAACGAACAAAAGATAAAGGCAGATGTTTCGGCATCTGCCTATTTTGTTGCCTATGAGGTGGAAATATATGGAAATACATAAAGGAGATTGTGAATGAAAAAGAAAAAACTGCCTAGGGAAATTAAAAAATATCTTTTAATTGCCGGTGTTCTTGTGATCCTGGTGTTGTTTTTTACGGGAAAACTGTTTTCGTCAGATCAGAACGAGGTGCCGGATATGATCGCAAATGAAGAGCTTTTAATTCTGGGGACTTCAGAATCGATCGACGGACTGCTCCCGGGAGAAGTCTATACGGACAAGGGTCTTTATACATATTCGGAAGAGATTGATATGGAAGCGTATGTGTATGAAAGTGTACAGGCAGTAACGGAAGGAAAAGAGATCATACTCATCAATAATCTTTTGGAACGTCAGGTAACACTTGAGAATCGAATGGTTTCAGAGAGCAGTCCGGAAAGTCTGACAATTTTTGCTGACGGATATTTTATTACACTTCCCTGTGTCAATCTGCAGGAAAGCTTTGAAAAAGTGGTTGCTGATCTCTATGTTGCAAAGGGAATGGTTACCAGGATCGCAACGAAAAAAGATTTTGTTGAAGGAAAAATCCTTTCTATCAGAAATGAGCAGATCGAAGTACAGGGATACGGACTTCTTCCTGTATCAGAAGAATTTCGATTTTATGATATTTATGAAGAATGGAAGGAAAAGACAATTTCCGAACTGATCGTCGGTTACGATCAGACGAAGCTGATCGTTGCAGAAGGACAGGTCTGCGCAGCTGTTCTGGAAGAGGAAATGATGCTGGATACGATCAGGGTACTGATTAAAACAACGGGGTTTGCAGATATTATTCATCCATCTGTGACATTGACCGCACATGGTAATTATCAGATGATATACGGAAATCAGGAAACATGGCTGGGAGACGGTGAAACACTGACAATTACGCCGGACAGTGAATATCTGCAGGAGGAACGTATCATCTTAACACCGGAAAGTGCCGATAATCAGCTGGAAATATCCAGCATTGAACGAAGCCTTGGAGTGCCTTCCTATTCCGGAAGTATGGAGATTTCGAAAAACTCCGGAGGAATGGTCCTGATCAACGAGCTGGATCTGGAAACCTATCTCTATCATGTGGTTCCGAGTGAAATGCCGGCAAGTTACGAGCTGGAAGCATTGAAGGCACAGGCTGTGTGTGCCAGAAGCTATGCATACCGGCAGATTCAGCAGAACGGCTATGCAAACTATGGTGCTCATGTGGATGACAGTGTTTCTTATCAGGTATATAATAATCTGCCGACAGATGAGAAGGTAAAGCAGGCAGTGGATGAAACCAAAGGTCAGGTACTGAAATTCGGTGACGATGTGGCGACAGCCTACTATTTTTCTACTTCCTGTGGTTATACGACCAATGAAACGATCTGGGCAAACGGACTGACTGATAATACTTATATTTCAGGAAAACTGCTGAATGATTCCATGCAAAAACTGGACCTTTCAGAAGAGGGCAGCTTCAGAGAGTTTATACTCAATGAGCCGTATGAGACTTATGACAGCGGGGAGAGCTGGTATCGATGGGATCTGACAGTTCCGTTAGAGCATCTACAGGCGTCACTGGCTTCCTGCGGTAATGTCGGAGAAATCCGGAATATTGAAGTGACAAAGAGAAATGAGGGCGGCGTAGTTCAGAAGGTCCAGGTATCAGGTACGAAAGGATCATTTGAAATTGAACTGGAATATAAGATTCGTGAAGCTCTGAACGGAGAAGGCCTGACGATAAAACGTACCTACGGTTCGGATGTTACGGGAGGAAAAATGCTTCCGAGCGGTTTCTTCATCATCGACCCGGTGAAATCAGAAGAAGGAAAACTGACAGGCTTTCGATTCCGCGGCGGCGGTTTCGGTCATGGGGCCGGAATGAGCCAGAACGGAGCAAATCATATGGCTGAAGCGGGCAAGAATTATCGGGAAATTCTGGAGTTATTCTATACCGGAACGGATCTTGCGAAACTCTAGGTTCTTGCAAACTGGAAATAAATGTGATAACATAACGCCGAAACCATTGAAAACAATATTGATAAAAAGATTAGAGTTAATTCAAGATGAAAAGAATTTATGATTTAGTGATGAAGCTGACGGATTCCTGTTCAGAGCATCATATCAATGCGTCTGCAGCGAATGCAGCCTACTTCATTATGCTTTCATTAATTCCGTGCCTGATTCTTTTGATGACACTGATTCAGTTTACAAATATCGGCCGTGTTGATCTGATTCTTTCGATTCAAAGGATCGTGCCCAGAAATATGCGGGCATTTGTGACAACAGTTATTAATGAAGCTTATACAAAAACAATTACGACAGTTTCTATTTCTGCGCTGACAGCCATGTGGTCAGCCGGAAAAGGGATGATGGCGCTGACGCAGGGATTTCAGATCGTTGCCGGAGTCAGAGAAAAACAGAATTATATTGCGGTTCGTATTCGTTCAACCTTCTATACGATTCTGTTATTACTGGCAGTTTTTCTCTTCCTGATAGCCGGGGTATTCGGAAACTCCTTATCAGAGCTGATCGTACAGAAGATTCCTTTTGCAGCCTATGCGGTAGAAGTTTTCCGGAAATTTCGAACAGTCTTTCTGATACTCGTTGCAACTGTGCTTTTTACATTAATTTATCGCTTTGTGCCGAATCTGAAGAAAAAAATGGGAAACTTTGTTCCGGGTGCCGTATTTGCATCGGTCGGATGGTTTGCGTTTTCCTGGGCATTCTCACTCTATGTCGACAGGTTCAGCGGATTTTCAAATATGTATGGAAGCTTGACTACGATCATACTTGTCATGCTCTGGATGTATTTTATCATGTACATCATACTGATCGGAGCGGAGATCAATCGGATTTTTATGACTGAATTTTTTAAAGAAGAAATTTAAAGAGCATGGCGGAAAGGAAAAGTATTAATGAACGTAAAAGATTTTTATTATGATCTGCCGGAGGAACTGATCGCACAGGATCCCCTGGAGGACAGATCATCTTCCAGACTCCTTACGCTGGATAAACATACAGGAGCCTTTTCACATCATGTTTTTCGGGAGATTGTCGATTTTCTGCATGAAGGTGACTGCCTTGTGATCAACAACACAAAGGTTATTCCTGCCAGACTGATGGGGGAAAAGGTGGGAACAGGCGCAGGAATTGAAGTGCTGCTTCTGAAACGGAAAGAAAATGATGTATGGGAAACACTGGTAAAACCCGGGAAAAAAGCAAGACCGGGCGCAAAGATCAGCTTTGGAAACGGTCTGCTCGTAGGAGAAGTGATTGATGTGGTAGAAGAGGGAAACCGCCTGATCAAATTTTCCTATCAAGGTATTTTCGAGGAGATTTTAGATCAGCTGGGGCAGATGCCGCTGCCGCCATACATTACTCATCAGCTGCAGGATAAAAATCGTTACCAGACAGTTTATGCAAAGCATGACGGCAGTGCTGCGGCACCGACAGCGGGACTTCATTTTACACCCGAGCTTTTGGAAAAGATAAAAGCCAGAGGCGTCCGGATCGCTGAGGTAACACTTCATGTGGGTCTCGGCACTTTCCGCCCGGTAAAGGTGGAAAATGTACTGGAACACCACATGCATTCTGAGTTTTATATGGTGGAAGAAGATCAGGCTGCAATCATTAATGAAACAAAGAAGAACGGCGGAAGAGTCATCTGTGTCGGAACGACCAGCTGCCGCACGATCGAATCCGCAGCGGATGAAAATGGTGTGCTTCACGCAGGCAGCGGATGGACAGAGATCTTTATTTATCCGGGATATCAGTTCAAAATACTGGATGCACTGATTACGAACTTCCATCTTCCGGAATCAACACTGCTGATGCTGGTATCAGCCCTTGCAGGCAGAGAGCATGTGATGGCGGCATATGAAGAGGCTGTGAAAGAAAAATATCGTTTCTTCAGCTTTGGGGATGCGATGTTTATTTCTTAAGAAATCGTAAAGTTTTCTGCTTACGTTGACATTTTATATGGAATCAGTTATTCTAACAAACGATATATTAAGTAGAATAGATAAAAATAAAAGGAGAATTCAATGCTGAAGCAGTATCTGATTACGTTTTTTATTTCAATGATTCCGTTAATTGAACTTCGTGGTGCAATTCCGTATTCACAGGTTATGGGACTGCCTCTGTTACAGTCATACATTATTTGTATCATCGGGAATATGCTTCCGGTTCCGATCATTTTCTTTTTTGCGAGGAAGGTACTGGAATGGGGATGCGATAAGCCGGTCATCGGAAGCTTTTTCACATTCTGTCTGGAAAAAGGGCATAAAGGCGGAGAAAAGCTAAAAGCGAAGGCGGGAAGAGGTCTTCCGTTTGCTTTACTGTTATTTGTAGGGATTCCGCTGCCCGGAACAGGCGCCTGGACAGGAACACTGGCAGCAAGTATTCTGGATATGGATTTTAAATCCAGCGTACTGGCCTGTATGTTCGGTGTGCTGCTGGCAGGTATCATCATGGGAATTGCAAGTACGGGAGTACTCGGAGCACTTGGCGTGATTTTCTGATATTCATATGTTGGGAGCACAGGGGTTTGACTCCGGTATGATATTAAAAAACGATTAATTTTCATAGAAGGGGTGGTCAAGGGACCGCCCTTTTTGGTACACTGTAAATATATGAAGAGTGCATTTGAGGAGGAAATAATGGATTTAAATCAGGTGATCATCCGTCCGGCGAGAGCGGACGAAGTGGTAAAAATAGCTGAGATCGAAGGGGAATGCTTCCCGTCAGCAGAGGCGGCGACATTGGTAAGCTTCATGGAACGTTATAAACAGTTTCCTGAGTGTTTCTTTGTGGCAGAGTTTGCAGACGGAACGCTGATCGGTCATATTAACGGATGTGTGACAGACAGACCGGAGCTTCCTGATGAATTATATCATGATGCATCACTTCATCAGAAGGACGGAGCATGGCAGACGGTGTTTGGGCTGGCAGTGCTTCCGGAATTTCAGCATCAGGGAGTCGCAGGGAAGCTCATGAGATGTTTTCTGAAAGTTGTAAGGGAACGCGGAAAAACAGGTGTGGTTTTAACCTGCAAGGATCGTCTGATCGGGTTCTATGAAAGCTTTGGCTTCGTTCATCAGGGAGTATCCTCATCAACCCATGGGGACGCGAAATGGAATGATATGTTATTGCAGTTCTGAAGGAGGTAAGAATATGAAAAGAACCTTAAAATTTGCAGCAGTATTTATAGCACTGATCGCATCGGCAGTTTATTATTATATCACACTGCCGGCCATCAATATTCATTCGGCGGGATTCTGGATGTTTTTGATTACGGCACTGGCTGTTCTGATGTGCATCATCGCCGGATACAAGATCTTTAAGACAAGGGCAAATACCGTTGATCTGAAGGAAAGCAGGCTTCTGAAGATGATGATGTTCTTCATCATTGCAGCGCTTGCGGTTTTCGGTGTAGGAAGCTTTTTGTCTTCGGAGATCATTAATTCCAAAAAGTATCAGCAGCTGATGACTGTGGAAAACGGTGAATTCACAGAAGAAATCGAGCCGGCAGATTTTACGAAGATCCCGCTGCTGGATAAGGCATCTGCCACATTGCTGGGCGATCGGAAGATGGGTACCATGGTAGATATGGTTTCTCAGTTTGAGGTCAGCAATATCTATACACAGATTAATTATAACGGAAAACCTGTAAGAGTTTCTCCGTTGGAATATGCCAGTCCGATCAAATGGCTGAGCAATCACAGAGATGGAATTCCGGCTTTTATCATGATCGATATGGCGACACAGGAAACCGAATGTGTCAGACTTCCGGAAGGACAGTACATCCGTTACTCCCCGGCAGAATATTTTAACAGAAATATTTACAGACATTTAAGATTTCGCTATCCGACCTTTATTTTTGATACACTTAGTTTCGAAATTGATGATGAGGGTACTCCGTACTGGATCTGTCCTGTAAAGAAATATAATGTGGGCTTATTTGGAGGGCAGACCATTGGAAAGGTGGTACTCTGCAATGCAGTTACAGGAGAAACTGCCTGTTATGATATGAAGGATGTTCCGACCTGGATCGATCATGTATATTCCGCAGATCTTCTGATTCGGCTGTATGATTACCACGGAGTCCTGAAACATGGATTTTTAAACAGTGTACTGACCCAGAAGGATTGTCTGCAGACGACAGACGGATATAATTATATTGTGAAAGATGATGATGTATGGGTATATACCGGTGTAACATCTGTTTCAGGCGACGAATCCAACGTGGGCTTTGTTCTGATGAATCAGAGGACCATGGAGAGCAGATATTATTCCTGTCCGGGTGCGGAAGAGTACTCAGCCATGGAATCTGCAGAGGGTCAGGTTCAGCATCTCGGTTATGTTTCTACCTTCCCGCTGCTTCTGAATGTTTCCGATGAACCAACTTATTTTATGGCATTGAAAGACAGTGCCGGTCTGGTAAAGAAATATGCACTGGTAAATATTTCCAAATACCAGAATGTTGCCATCGGTGATACCATTTCGGAATGTCTGAAATCATACCAGCTGCTGCTGAAGGAGAATGGCATCACCAATGCAGCTTCGGGTACGCTGGAAGAAGCAAAGGGTGTGATTGAAGTTTCCGCATCGGTCGTGATCGAGGGGAACTCTCATTATTATCTGACACTGGAAGGAAGAAAAGAGCTTTTTGATGTTTCTGTCAGTGAATATCCGGAAATTGTAACTTATCAGCCGGGAGATATGATTTCCTTCAGCTATCTTCCGGGAACTTCTCTTTGCGAAGTTGTGGAAATCAAGTAAAATCTGAAAGAAAGAACAGCAACAGCCATCGAAACGGTGGCTGTTGATTTGTGTAAGTACGGAGAACTACGAATGGAAAACGGATGCAGATTGTGCCCGAGGATGTGCGGGGCAGACCGCCGGATAGCAACCGGATACTGTGGTGTAAAGGAAACACTTCGTGTGGCAAGAGCGGCTCTCCATATGTGGGAGGAGCCGTGTCTTTCAGGGGAAGAAGGCAGCGGCACCGTATTCTTTACCGGCTGTAACCTTCGATGTGTCTATTGTCAAAATTACCGGATCGCAAGGTCAGAACAGGGAAAAGAGATCACCGTGGAACGTCTCAGTGAGATTTTTCTGGAGCTGCAGCAAAAGGGTGCCAATAATATCAATCTGGTAACACCGACTCATTATGTGCCCCAGATTATACGGGCGCTGACACTTGCAAAAAGCAGGGGGATGAGTCTTCCGGTGATCTACAACTGCGGCGGTTACGAAAGTACAGAGACACTGAAGCTCTTAGACGGACTGATCGACATTTATCTGCCGGATTTTAAATATATGGACAGTGAACGTGCGGGACGGTATTCTCATGCCTTGGATTATCCTGAAGCGGCAAAGGCAGCTCTTGCCGAGATGGTCAGGCAGTGTCCTGCCGCAGAATTTGATGACAGAGGAATCATGCAGAAGGGTGTGATCGTCAGACACCTGATGCTGCCCGGCGGGATTAAGGATTCTAAAGCAGTGGTCAGATATCTTTACGAAACCTATGGCGATCAGATTTATATGAGTCTGATGAACCAGTATACGCCATTGCCCCATGTGGCAGAGTATCCGGAAATCAACCGGAAAATCAAAAAAATGGAATATGACAGGCTGATCGATTTTACAATCGGGCTTGGTGTGCAAAACGGATTTATTCAGGAGGAAGGAACGGCTGCTGAGAGCTTTATCCCGGACTTCTCGAATGAGGGAGTATAGGAATGGAAGAAAAGAAAACAAAAAATGAACAGAACCTGAAGATATGTCCTGCTGCCAAAAAGTGCGGAGGATGTGAGTTTCAGGGTGTGGCTTATAAGGAGCAGTTAAAGAAGAAAAAAAGGCAGGTGTCCCGGCTTTTGAAGCCGTACTGTGAGGTAAAGGGAATCCTGGGCATGGACAATCCTTATGAATACAGAAATAAAGTACATGCGGTTTTCGGCAGACTCAGGAACGGAACTGTGATTTCCGGTACTTACGAGGCAAACAGCCACCGGATCGTAAACATTGATTCCTGCATGATCGAAAATCAGAAGGCTGATGCGATCATTCGAAGTATCCGTGAACTGGCAAGGTCTTTTAAGATCAAAATCTATGACGAAGATACCGGCTGCGGAATGCTTCGCCATGTACTGATCCGTGTAGGACATCACAGCGGACAGATCATGGTCGTGCTGGTTATGGCATCACCAATCATGCCATCCAAAAATAATTTTGTAAAAGCCTTACTGAAGCTTCATCCGGAAATCACAACGATCGTCCTCAATGTCAATGAAAAACGTACAAGTATGATTCTGGGCGATAAGGAGAAAGCGATTTACGGAAAAGGCTATATCGAAGACACGTTATGCGGACTGACTTTCCGCATTTCTCCGAAATCCTTTTATCAGATCAATACGGAACAGACAGAGGCGCTTTACGAAAAGGCGATTCAGCTGGCAGATTTAAAAGGAAAAGAGCGTGTGCTGGACGCTTACTGCGGAATCGGAACTATCGGTATGGCTGCCTCGAAGCATGCCGGAGCGGTGATCGGCGTAGAACTGAATCCGGATGTGGTGAAAGATGCCGTTGCAAATGCTAAAGCCAACGGAGTGAAAAATATCCGCTTTTACCAGAATGATGCGGGCAAATTCATGGTACAGATGGCAGCTCAGGAAAGCGGCAGGAATGCCGTGGATGTGGTATTCATGGATCCGCCGAGATCCGGCAGTGACGAGGCATTCATGTCATCCGTTGTGAAACTGGGACCGAAAAAGGTCGTCTATGTGTCCTGCAATCCCGAAACACTCGCAAGAGATCTGGGGTACTTTACGAAGCATGGGTATGGGGCGAAGGAAGCCTGGGCTGTAGATATGTTCCCGTGGACGGTGCATGTGGAGACGGTAGTACTGCTTTCCCACAAAAAGCCAGACGGACATATCAACGTAAAAGTTGAGTTTGGCGAGGGTGAGGGAAAAGTTCCGCTTGATAATATTGCTAAAAGAGCGGAAAGCTACAAGCCCAAAGAACGAGTGACCTACAAAATGATAAAGGAGTACATAGAAGCGAAATACGGCTTCAAAGTACATACCGCATATATCGCAGAGGTAAAGAGAGATTTAGGCTTGCCGATGTACGATGCTCCTAATGCGGTAGAAGAATTGAAACAGCCGAGGAAGCATCCGACAGCGGAGAAAGTGGAAGCGATAAAGGATGCGTTGAAGCATTTTGAAGTGATTTAATGAGGATAGGCGTATCATTAGAAATAGTGGTACGCTTATTTTTGTCCCTTTTTGCAGATTTGCCCTTTCCCCTGCTTTCCAATATAATGAAGCTAAAGAAGTGGAGGTGTGCTTATGAGAGAGAAATTTAATCATCTGTATTTGGATAGCCACGAAAGAAAACTTTTAATACATAGCCTTGTAGAGTTAAAAAATCAGCTCATACAGCAAGGCAGATATACGG
>JBJEMI010000035.1:0-13510 GCA_051879615.1 Lachnospiraceae bacterium | reverse complement strand
TCCTATAGTGAAATACTTTAAGAGTTCTGATCTGTGAAATTTCCTCACAGATCCTTTTTATAAGTATTTTCAAAACGTCTTTTTTTATTCTCAAATGGGAAAACATATTATTTAAAACACAAAACTCCCGACAATCCTGTATTTTGCGGACACAAGATTGTCGGGAGTCATTTCATACTTATTCTATTTTTCTTATCAGCAGATTTCTGCACCGGCCGGCATATCTTTATCCGGTGTCATCAGTGCAAGTACACCATTTTCATCTTCTGCACAAAGGAGCATACCTTCGGACAGAACACCTGCCAGTTTTGCAGGTTTTAAATTCACAAGAACCATCACTTTCTTTCCTACCATCTGCTCCGGTGTATAGTTGGATTTGATGCCTGATACGATCTGTTTTACCTGGCTTCCGATACGCACCTGAGAACAGAGCAGCTTTTTGGACTTCGGAACTTCCTCACATTTGATGATCTCACCTACCTGGAACTGCAGTTTCATGAAATCGTCAAAGGTAATCTCCGCTTTTGGCTCAATATCAATGACCGGTTCTGAAGGAGCATTTGCAGCTTCTTCTGCGGCTTTCTTAGCTGCTGCCTTTTCCAGCACTTCGTTGACATCCAGTCTCGCAAAGAGAATTTCCGGTTTTTCTGTAACCTTATTTCCTGACGGATAAAGACCGAAGTTCTTTGTATCTTCCAGAGAACGAAGCTCTGTATTTAACTGAGCCGCGATCTTCTTCGCTGTGGAAGGCATGAAGGATTCCAGAAGGGAAGCGCCGATGCTGATGCTTTCTACGAGGTTATAGAGAACTGTTTCCAGTCGTTCCTTCTTGCTTTCGTCTTTTGCAAGCACCCATGGCATGGTTTCGTCAATGTACTTATTGCAGCGTTTGAACAACGTAAAGATTTCGGAAATGGCATCTGCTACACGAAGCTGATCCATCTTTGTACTTACCTTATCTGCTGTGCCAAGTACCACTGCCTTTAATTCTTCATCTACTTCTTCGCAGACACCTGCATTGTTTACCACGCCGCCGAAATATTTATTTGACATGGAGATCGTACGGTTTACCAGGTTGCCCAATGTATTGGCAAGGTCAGAGTTCATACGCTCTACCATCAGTTCCCATGTGATGACACCGTCATTTTCAAACGGCATTTCGTGAAGTACGAAATAGCGAACCGCATCTACTCCGAAGAGTTCTGCCAGTTCATCGGCATACAGAACATTTCCTTTGGACTTACTCATTTTTCCTTCGCCCTGAAGCAGCCACGGATGACCAAACACCTGCTTCGGCAGCGGTAAATCCAGAGCCATCAGGAAGATCGGCCAGTAGATGGTATGGAAACGAATGATATCTTTACCGATCAGATGTAAATCTGCCGGCCAGTTTTTATTAAATAATTCTGAGCTGCTTCCGTCGCAGTCATATCCGATACCCGTAATATAGTTGGTCAGCGCATCCAGCCATACATAGGTGACATGCTTCGGATCGAAGCTTACCGGAATTCCCCATGTAAATGATGTTCTGGACACACATAAATCCTGAAGTCCCGGTAAGAGGAAGTTGTTCATCATTTCATTTTTACGGGATACCGGCTGAATAAATTCCGGATGTTCATTGATGTACTGAATGAGCCTGTCCGCATATTTGCTCATTTTGAAGAAATATGCTTCTTCCCTTGCCGGCTGGACTTCTCCGCCGCAGTCCGGACATTTGCCGTCTGCCAGCTGGCTTTCCGTAAAGAAGGATTCGCATGGTGTACAGTACATTCCTTCGTAGTATCCCTTGTAAATATCCCCTTTATCATATAAGTACTTGAAGATCTTCTGAACCTGTGCTTCATGATCGGCATCGGTTGTACGGATGAATTTATCATAGGAAGTATCCATCAGATCCCAGATCTCTTTGACCTGTCCGGCAACACCGTCTACATATTCCTTCGGAGTCACTCCTGCATCCTGAGCTTTTAATTCAATTTTCTGTCCATGCTCATCTGTTCCTGTCTGGAAGAACACATCATATCCCTGATATCTTTTATATCTCGCAATACTGTCTGCAAGAACGATCTCATAGGTATTTCCGATGTGCGGTTTTCCGGATGTATAAGCAATGGCAGTCGTTATATAATATTTTTCTTTTGCCATCTCTGATCCCTCATTTCTCATTTATTTTCAAAGGTCTCCCTTTACATTCATACTCAAAAGACTAACACAACAGAAACTATTCGTCAAGGATTCCGCCTTTAATTCATATAATGAAACAACGGCACTTTGGGAGAATTTTATGAAACAGAAAAAATATTTTTTACTATTCCCGGCGGTTACCGGCAGCATTCTCCTCCTGTTTCTGCTGCTCTCTGCGGTCAACCTGCGCTTTATCTGTTTTTGTGATGAGATCTTCCGGGAAGATCTTGCATCAAATACACTTACCATGCATTACATGCTGAAGCACCCGGAAGATTTTCAGATCGATACCTCTGCTGTCACACTGGGAAGCTTTGAGACAGATGCAAAAGAAAGACAGCTCTGGCTTCAGGATCGTCTTGACAGACTCCGCAGTTTTCCCCGTTTTCTTTTAAATGAGGAAAATACAGTTACCGGAGATCTTCTGGAATATACACTCCGAACTCAGCTGGAGGGCATCCCGTATACACTTTATGATGAACCTCTGACTCCTTCCATCGGTATTCAGTCACAGCTTCCCGTACTGCTGGCAGAGTACGCCTTTGACAGCACCTCGGATATCGAAACCTATCTTTTGCTGCTGTCGGACTTTCCCCGCTACATAGATTCTCTGATCAACTTTGAGAAAGCGAAAATTCAGGCCGGAATGTTTATGGACGAAGAAAGCGCCAAAGAGCTGATATCTTTCTGTCAGGATTTCTGTGCTCCCGGAACCGAACATTTTCTGTACGACACCTTCTCCCTGCGGCTTGAGGATGTCAAGATGAGCAGGGAAGCGTATGACTCATATATCAAACGAAATGCCTCTCTGATCAGCAATGCGTTTTTTCCTGCATACCGGACACTGCAGAAGTTTCTGGAATCCTCCCTTTCCTCCTGCAATCCCGCAAAAGGTCTGTATCACTTTCCCGGCGGCAGGGATTATTACCTCTGGCTGATCAGATCCTGCATCGGTACGGACAGAAGCCTTGAAGAAATCGAAAAACTGCTGGATTCAGCCATGGAGGATGAAGTGCGGACAATCAGACAGCTTGTCAAAAACAATCCGTCTCTGCAGAACCAAAAACAATCATTCCGGATCGATCCTTCAAAAACATCGGAACTGGCTGAAGCTCTGCGGCAGAAAACCTTTACGGATTTTCCGGAAATTCCGGAAGTATCTCTTTCGATCTGTCATGTACCTGATTCCATGTCAGACTATTTAAGTCCGGCCTTTTATCTGACACCGGCCATTGATAATTACGAAGAGAACATTGTCTACCTGAACGACGCCTGCCTGAACGGCAATCTCTCTTTTTTCACCACACTGGCTCATGAGAGCTATCCCGGACATCTGTACCAGACCATCTACGAGAATGAACAGCATCATCATCCCATTCGGAAGATCTTTTATTTCGGCGGTTATGTGGAGGGCTGGGCAACCTATGCGGAGCAGTATTCCTATCAGATGACAGGCCTGCCGGAGGATCTTGCCACACTCATGGCTTCCGGTCATGCCATGACACTGAATATCTATTCTCATCTGGATCTCTATGTACATGGTTTTGGCTGGAATGAAGCACAGTGTGCTGATTATTTAAAAAAATACGGTATCCCTCTCACCTCCGTCCATGATATCTATATGCTGGTCAGACAGCAGCCTGCCAATTATCTGAAATACTACCTCGGTTACCTGGAAATCTGCAATTTAAAAGAGCAGTGCGAGACTGCCCTTGGGAGTGATTTTTCTCTGATCGATTTCCATGATTTTCTTTTATCCTATGGTCCTGCGCCTTTTTCACTTCTTCGTACTTATTTAGAAGAAAGACAGTAGGATAAACCAGGCCGCCGGTACAAACAGACACGGGAGCATGTTTAATGTCCTGCAGTTTTTTATATTTAAAATAGAAAGACCGGAGCTTGCGATCAAAAATCCGCCGACAATGGAAATCTCCGTCATCAGATCTGCTGTCATGAAATTTCCAAGCAACAGTGCCAGACAGTAGATCGCTCCCTGCCAGAGAAACAGCACCGGTGCCGCCAGTGCCATACCGATTCCGTAGGTAGATGCCAATACTGTAGAAGTTACCAGATCCAGTGCTGCATTCGTAAACAGGTAGGTATGATCTGCGTTTAATGCACTCTGCACCGGTCCCAGAATCGACAGTGTCCCGATACAATAGAGTAAGATTCCCGTAGAAAGTCCTTCTCCCAGTTTGCCGGAGGAGAAATGGGAGGAGAGTTTCTGGAATTTTCCATCCAGATCCAGTATCGTACCGATCAGACTTCCCAGTGCCAGACTGATAATAAATAATACCGGATAATTGCTTTTCGGCATATTTTGAACAACAGCATTGATACCAAGTCCTGCAGCCGCCAGCCCCATTGCCGTAAACAGGGCTCCCTGATAATCTTCTTTAATTCCTTTTCTTAAGATACTGCCAAGTATACTGCCTGTCAGAATCGTTCCCGTATTAACAATTGTTCCTAACATGATGTGATCTCCTTATGACTTTATCACTTTAATGTATCACATCATTTTATTTCCGTAAAGAAAAACTTCCCCAGCAGCCTCCGGCTAATGAGGAAGTTTTTTCGTGATTTCCAGCGCAGTCGGCGTAACTGCCAGCCCGCCTTCACTGGTTTCTTTGTATTTTCTCGGCATCTCGTTTCCGATCTCACCCATGGCATCGATCACTTCATCCGCAGGAATCACGGAAACCACTCCTGCCATGACCATGTCGGCGCTTGTCACTGCATTGACAGCTCCGACTACATTTCGTTTTACACACGGAACCTCCACCAGCCCCGCCACAGGATCACAGGTCAGGCCCAGAAGTCCCTTTAATGCAATCGCTGTTGCCGCACAGATCCCTGCATTGCTTCCGCCCTGCAAATGTACGAGGGCACCTGCTGCCATGGCGCTTGCGGATCCGATCTCTGCCTGACACCCGCCAAAAGCTCCGGATATGGAAGCCCTCTCTGCAATGATCTGGCCGATTCCCGCCGCCGTATAAAGTGCTTCCACGATTCGGTCTTCCCGATCATCGATCTGATCCCGGTAAGTTAACAGGACTGCGGGCAAAACACCGCAGGATCCTGCTGTCGGAGCCGCTACGATCCTTCTCATGCATGCATTGGACTCTGCCATTTTTACGGCACGTTCCATCACTTTACCGATAAAGGCGCCGGAAAGACTTTTTCCTCCGGAAACATAGGCTTCCAGCCGTTTTCCGTCCCCGCCGGCCATATTTCCGGCAGATTTTCTCGTACCCGTATATGATTCATCTGCATGTACCATTGCCCGAAACATCTGACGCATTTTTTCAAAAGATTCTTCCGGCGTCACCTGACGTTCCGTACAGTCATCCATCTGTATCACCTTCCAGAAAGGTATATTTTCCTTCCCGGCTATTTCACAGATTTCCTGAAGCGATTTATAAACCATACGATTCTCCTAAACCATGCTATAATAAGTAACCTTCTCAATTCCTTCCTGTTTTTCCAGCCATGCTATGGATTCCTCCGGAATCTCCCTGTCGCATTCCACAACCATCACGGCGCTGCCGCCCCGGCTGTTTCGGTACAAATTTAAAGTACCGATATTAATGCCAAGCCCGGCAAGCATCGAAGTGACTGTAGCCACATGACCCGGACGGTCAACATTCTGTACGATCAGTGTTGGATATTCTGCACAGAAATTTGCTTCCAGTCCATCCAGCCTGCAGATTTTCATACGTCCCCCGCCGAGGGAAGCCGCAAGAACCTCCAGCTTCTTTCCCGATATACCCGTCAGCTTTAACACCACACTGTTCGGATGTGCCTCTTTCAGATTTGCCTTTCCAAACACAAACTCCATACCTGCCTGTTTCGCTTCTTCAAAGCTGAACGGCACTCTTTCATCATCCGGCTGCATTCCCAACAGGCCCGCAATCAGCGCACGGTCCGTTCCATGTCCTTTTCCCGTCGCCAGAAAACTCCCATAGAGCAGGATCTCTGCCCTTTTGACAGACTCACCCAGAAGCTTCCGGGAAACATAACCGATTCTGACCGCTCCGGCAGTATGGGAACTTGAGGGACCGACCATGACCGGTCCTACAATATCAAAAATATTCATCCATATCTCCTGTACGTTCTAAATAATATCCGATACTATACTTCATAGATAAACTGTCCGTTTCCGGTAAAAAACATCAGAACCAAAATCAGCATTGCCGCATAAACAGCAGCGGTCAGAATTCTGCCGATGGCAGTTTCCTGAAATACATTTAAAAAATCCGTTAATTGTTTAACCATTGATCTATACCCTCTGTAAAAATATATGCCCCATATTCGTAATTTATATGCGAACTGTCATAAAAACAGGTTTCATCCAGATAGTCCATATAATCTGCCACCTCGACTCCTGCTGACTCTGACCACTTTCCAACTTTGTCATAAACCTGTTTCGCAAGTTCCGGAAAATCAGCCTTCGGATTCAGCGGCATCCAGACCAGCCGGAGTCTTACTCCATTCTCATCACACCACTTGTCTATCTTATCTAATGCTGCGATATTCTCTTCAAAAACCTCGATCGGAAGATTATAAAAGATCTGAGCAAATTTATCCTCTTTTTGGGCAAGTTCTTCATCAGAAATGTTTCCATAGTAATGGATTTTATCTTCCACGCCGATCTGACCATTTCCCCTGCCAATCATTTTTTTTGCTGTGTCCGTCAGCATTTCAAACAGCTTGTCACGATGGAAATAGCAATAAGGTTCCATTGGTTTCCTGTGCCAGATATATGCCGGATTCGTCTCAAATTCATCGTAAAATGACAATAATTCCAATCCGATTACCAGATCACTTCCTATTTCGATATGCCCCTGTCTGATCATTTCCCATAAATCTGTAATAACACCATAATCAATACCCAGGTTTACATATCCGCTTTCGCTCAGATCTTCTCTGTACCCTGAAATGACACTGGAATTTCCGTAAAACACCTTATCCCATACTTTCTCCGGATGATTTGCCCTTGTAACCTCAAAATCATTGGTTACAATATGATTTGTATTTTCCCCATAAATTTCAATCATATGATCAAAAGCAAGAAAGAACAAAAGTAATAAAATCAGGAAACTGTATTCGGATAATTTATTTTTGATTTTACTCATACAAATCTACCTCCAAATACTGAAAGATATCCTTTGACCAATAACTTCAGTTCCTCTTTGGAAAGTGTATATAACACTGTATCCAGTGAGAAAATATATATTACAACTGCACATCGGAACCAAAAATACAGCTTAGACACTTTACGTCTGTTCACTTTACTGATTTCAAATATGGACTCAACAGCCAGACAGCATCCCATCAGCAGACCGTCGATAATATTGATCAATGCAAATCCATGCCAGAGTGCCATCAGCATCATTACGGTAAACGAAAGTGCTGCACCGTGCCATTTCGTAAGTTTTTTTCCTTTGAACAAAATAAATACATGTTCCCGGATCCAATCACTGACAGTCACATGCCAGTTACGCCAAAACTGGGTAAAGGTCGGTGCTTCAAACGGCTTTTTGAAGTTTTCCGGCACCGTAATACCGGCCAGATGTCCCATGCCGATCGCAATATCTGCATATCCGGACATATCGAAAAATAAGAGGGCTGTACTGATCAGCGGGATCACGGCACTGTGATACCAGCGCAGATCTAACGCCAAAATTGCTCTCAGCACTTTGGTCACTACCATCACAAGTACAACCTTGATAAAAAGACCGCGAATAATGCGCTTCGTGGCTGCTGTTGCCCTCTCTGCATTTAAAGGCACCGGTTTTGCCCATGTTCTGTCAAAATCTCTGTATCTGAACACCGGACCTGCTGTTAAGACCGGCAGAAAAAGCATATAGTTCACATAAACTTCAAAATCAGCCTCTTCTCCTGAATAGTATTCATAATAAAGAACATCGATTGCCTTCAGCATATTATATGCCAGACCAATGAAAACACCTTCTGCTGCAGGTATTGAGAAAAGATCCGCAACCCGGGCATAAATCAGCGGCAATGAACAAACGACACATAAAATACCAAACCATACTTTTCTGTGACTCTGACAGAGACGAAGCAACAACACCACTCCCCATGTCGCAATGATATAGGCGACAGAGAAGAGCAGCAGCTCCCAGGATATGTACCATAAAACGATCAGTTCAACAACGGGCATCAGATTATATATTTTTCTCGCGTATGCTCCTGCAAACTGCGGCACAATTCCGAAGAACAGACATACCGCAGTCAAAATCAGCAGGGTATCTATCTGTAAAAACCACATAGATTACTCCACTTTACCATGAACAACTTCTGCGATTTCATCGACACTGTTCATCGGATAAAGGACAATATCTTTCTGAGTGATTTCAATATCAAAGCGTTTTTCGATCCATACGACCAGTTCCATAGCACTCAGAGAATCCAGTACACCAAAATCAAACAGATTCACATCTGTTGTATAATCCGGATCATCATCCACCTCATATTCTTCTCCTACATGGTCAAAAATAATTTTTGTAATTTCTTCTAAACTCATTTTTTATTCCTTTCTGATTATCAAATTATACTTCTTTTAACATTCCGCGAAGCTTCACACGGTCAATCTTCTCATTTGGAGTATGCGGCAGCTGAGGCATACAGATCAGCCTTGCCGGAAGCATATAATTCGGCAGATACTTTCTCAGCTTCATATTGAATTTACGCACCGTATAGTTTTCCTGTGTCTGCAGGAACATCACGATTTCCTGTTTATCCGAATCAAATACCGTACATACATTTTCTACGCCTTCAATACACATGGCGCAGTTTTCAATTTCGCCAAGCTCAATACGATTTCCGCGCACCTTGATCTGATTATCTTTTCTGCCCTGAAAAATAATGAGCCCTTCCTCATTCATACGTCCCAGATCTCCTGTGCGATACATCGTCTGGTTAATTTCTGTCCACTGACCGCTCGGAACAAAACTCTTTTCCGTAATATCCGGTGCATTCCAGTAACCGAGTGCGATACCGCTGCCGATCACACAGATTTCTCCCTGTTCATTTGTCTGTGCAACCCTGCCGTCGTCGGTAATCAGCAGGATCCGCATATTTTCACACGCTTTTCCGATCGGAAGAGAATCCGAATCTTCAAACTCTCTATCTACAATATAATATGTACATACATCCGTTTCTGTCGGTCCGTAAAGATTGGTAAAGGTTCTTCCCGGCAGTGCACGCCGCCATACATTCAGCACCGTGTTCGGCATCACCTCTCCCGCAAAGGCGATATTTTTCAGTCTCGGAAGAGAAACCTTCTCCAGTTCACCCGAATTTGCCACTCGCATCATGACTGTCGGAACCCAGAAAATAGAGGAAACCTCATTGTCCGCAAGAAACTCCGGTAATTTATTCGGAAACATGAATAATGCTTCCGGTATAATGATGAGCTTACCGCCGCAGCGAATTGCACCGTAAATATCAAACACGGAGTTGTCGAAATAAAACGGTGCCTGATTTGCCATGACAGTGTCGGTATTAAATCCAAAACACTCTGTCAGCCACGCTGAGTAGGAAATCACTCCTCTGTGCGGAATCGTAACGCCCTTCGGTACTCCTGTGGATCCGGAGGTGTACATAATATAAATCGGATCCGTATCAATTACCTGATTGACCGCTGTCTCGATTCTTTCATGATCGATATCTGACTCCAGCAAATTTTTGATGTGGAGAACCGGTATTTTCTGAAATTCGTTCTTTAATTCTTCAAACATGGAATCATCGGTCACAATCGCTGCAGGTGACAGATTCTCCATCATTTTACTGAGCCGGTTCATCGGCGTCGCAAAATTCATCGGCACATACGGACATCCTGCATACATTGCCCCCATAAAGGTCAGCAATGTTTCCGCACCCTTCGGCAGCATGACCACCACCGGACGATGTACACACCCGGCCTGTAATAAACCCGTACCGACACGTCTTGCCAGTTCTCTGTATTCTCTGTAATTCAATTGATAGGTCTCGTCCCGGAGAGCTGCATGTTCCCCATACAACTGTGCAGCACGATCCAGTAAACGAACAGCTGAATTTAACATAGTTACTCCTCCCTGAAAATGATATGTAAATCTTCTTTTGATCCGTATTTTGTAAAAATCGTATTTCCGTCCTCTTCCTGAACATCCCAGTCTTCACTATCGGTAAAAGCCTGTCCGGAAACGACAGCCTGCATCATTCCCTCGTCAAGAAATCTCACGACCGCCCCTCTCTCCTCAGAAAGGATTTCAGCCGCCATATTGATCTTCGTCAGATGCGTATCTGTTTGCTGTTTTTTACTTCTGAATACAGAAATTTCTCTGTTTAATCCAACGATCAGTGCATTCCCGTCTCTGTACCAGATATCCGCGTCTGTCTCAAATTTCTCTGCATCAAAAGCATCCGAAAACTCGATCCTCACACCCAGAGACCTCTCAACATCTGCATTATATAAAGCATCGTCCGACGGACTGCTTACAGGTCTGATCAAAATCCCCTCTGCATCTGTCACTTCTGTCTCGACCTGCTGATGAATTGCGGCTGCGGACGCAAGCATCAGCTGATTTTCCAGATTGAAATTATACCCGTATTTCTTTTGAAACTCAGCAACAGCCTGAAGCTTTGCCTTAGCCTCTTCATCCGACTTATAAATATGATCACAATGAAAGTAAACACAGATCGGAACATTGTAGCGTGCGGAAATATCAAGCCAATCATCGTCTCCGTAGAGAAGGACCGAATTGCTCTGTACCAATGTTGTCCATTGTCCGTCTTCTACCAGATAGAACGGCAGTGATACAACATTTTCAGCTTCCATAAAGGGCTCCTGTTTTTCTGAAGCCGGTGCACTGTAACCGGATTCCCAGAGCAGCCCGGATTGATAAACGGACGACATTGTCTGCGATCCTTTGATAGAGCTCGTATTCCACGTATGCTGATTGACACCGATCTGATCCGTAGACAGTCCATACTGTTCCATAGCCTTTTTATGAGCCTCTAACTCATAGAGTTCTCTTTCCTGTGATGCATACGCATTTGTGTAGAAATGCATACCCATATAATAATGATGATCTTTTGCATACTGTATCTGTTCAGCAAGCTCTTCTTCATACATAAAATACTCACTGTCAATCGGGTAAGCCATACCATATTCCTGACTTCCGCAAATCAGATCCTGCTTTCCGTCTGCATTCAGATCAGCAAATGCAGGAACTGCATAATTGCCGAATTTAACATTGGAATTCCCTTTATAATTCATTTCGTCAATGGTAACATAACCGTCAAAACGATATTCTCCCGAACGATCCTGCAGAAGCAGTGCAAGATAGCCGTCAAAGGTTCCGATCACAAAATCAGCAAGACCGTCTCCATTCCAATCTGCAATTGCCGGTGCCAGCCATTTTCCCAATCCCGCATTGGCACATAACAGCGAAAGATTTCTGGAATTTCTGTGGGAATACACGATTTCTTTATTTTCATTCAGCGTACCGTAATACAGCATCAGAACACCCTGATCGGAGCCTGCTGCCAGGTCTGCAATCCCGTCCGCATTGAAATCCCCAATTGCCGGCAATGCCTGGCCCGGGACATCACTTTCCAATAAGATTCCCTGATTTTCAAACGTAAGCGTTCCGTTTCCGCGAAACCACCAGATATTCCCGTCATCATACCCGCAAACCAGATCAAGGTTTCCGTCTCCGTCAAGATCTGCAGCCTGGGGTGCTGAATAACCTGAAATCCGAATCGGTTCCCCGTTTTCATCCAGCAGATTTTCCGCTTCCGCTGTCTTCAGCCGTCCGTCCGAAAACTCTGTTCCGGAGTAATAGTAAATCTTTCCATCCTCACTTCCGCTGATAATATCTGAAACTCCGTCCTCATCATAGTCCATTACCGCAGGATATGCTCTTAACCTGAGTTCCGGATAATCAGGGAAATAACTTCCTCCCTCTTTTGTTTCACACAGAGTCAGCCATTGATCCCCGCTGGCAACGTGAGTACCGGAGGAATATGCGCTTTCATAAAAGTCCATTTCAAACTCATAACCATTGTCTGAACTATTTAAAAGATGCGTAACAGATTCTGCTCTGAGAAACCAGGTGTAGCTGTTGCGAACCAGGGTAAAAGACGGAATCTGTCGATAATCCTCACATAATTCAGAGAAAAGCTGCAGGGAACCGTTGGCAATACCGGTGAGCTCTTCATAATGAAGCTGCCAGCTCATAGACGGTGTTCCGAAATATCCGTACACCCGTTCCAGTGCATAGCCCTGCTTCTCCTTTGCGACATAGGATGCAAATTCACTGAGAAGCAGCTGATTAAAACTTGCTGTCGTATTGGAAAACGCTGCCACGCTCTCAGAAGATTCCATCGTAAAACTGCCCGGAGAATAATCATTCGGCAGCAGCGGATTTACCAGAAAAACCTTCCCTTTTCCGTAATCATTCATTGCATATAGGGTAATACCATTCCATTCCGCAAGAGACTTTGCCTCAGCCACCTCTACGCCCCAGCCATAATCCTGTTCTGACAACAAGTCAAACTTCATATAATCCTGGTATAACATGGAAAAATCTTTTAAAACCTGCTGCAGGTCTCCCATATTCTTCCCGCATTCCGGAAATTGTAATTCCCCGGGAAATTCGTCAATCTTCTTTACTTCGGATATTCCCAGAAACTCCTTCGGAAAATAGTTACACAGATGATTCGATACGAAAACACTGCCGCCCGCATAAACATAATCCATCAGATCTTTTACAAGATCCTCCCCTGCGTCTTTTGCAATGCTCTCATCCAGATAGATGATCTCATACTCTGATAACTCCGGCTCTTCTTCTACATTTTTTCCCTCTGTCTTCAGTCCCAATACGGCAGACTGTTCCAGCCAGTTCACCATATCGTTCCAGTGCTGTCCGTCTGCGTATAATACGGCCGTGTCAATCTGATTGTTTTCGATTCTCTGTTCCGGATCCGGCACATCCACATTTTCCCGAACAGATGTGTCTTTTCCGCTCCGCATACTTCCCCAGAAAAATATGCCCGATAAGATCACTGCAATTCCCAGTACCGATAAAATTTTTTTTCTCAAAATTGCCCTCTTTTCTTATTGTACAATCAAGCACCCATAATACCTTCTGACATTTTAACAACTCTCTATATTTCTGTCAATAAACGCAAAAAGAACCCTGATGCTTCAGAGTTCTTTTTCTAATGCCGGCGACCGGAATCGAACCGGTACGGGAGGTAAGTCCCGCAGGATTTTAAGTCCTGTGCGTCTGCCAGTTCCGCCACGCCGGCATAA
>JBJEMI010000034.1:0-2542 GCA_051879615.1 Lachnospiraceae bacterium | reverse complement strand
CAAATTCTTTAGGTTAGAATCGATGATGGGGTAAACGAAAAAGCAGTTTTGGCATTCCAGTGAACTGCCCCTTCGTTTACTCCATTTTCGATTTGACCTAATTGAACAAAGTGAGCGTCCGGGTAGTTGCTACCTATGGACTTTCAATCTTTTGTTCTTATCCATAATTATACAGGATTTCCTGTGCAGACGCTACAGAAATCAAGTGTTTTCAGATAAATAGGTACAACAATAAAACCTCTGACTTTGAGGCTTAAAAAACATATAACGAAAGTGTATTTTAACACCTTTGCGGCATTCGAAGTTGGGGCTTCCCAAGATGTCCGCCGCAGGATTTACATACACAGATGTTTATCCCGTATAGCTGTTTCAATATTTCCGGCATCTCTTTATCCCTGAGCTTTGAAAGATATTTTTTACATCCAAGGAGATTCCGGCATAAAGTGAGTTTTTTGTGTTTGCTGCGGGAACATAGAAGTCCGTAATGCCGGATCCTGACAAAACGTCTGGGTGGCACATGCATCAGAAAACGCCGTATAAATTCAATGCCGGAAATGGTCAGTTCCTTCCATTGTCCTTCTTTCCGGTAATCCTTAACGGAAAAAGTAACATTTTCATCATCCATATGGATGATGCGGTGATTGCTGATAGCGATCCTATGGGTATACTTTCCAAGGTAATCAATCACAGATTGTGCACCGTTAAAAGTTTTCTTACAGTAAGGAACCCATTCTGCGTCATAACAGGAATCTATAAGTTCTTTGAATTCATAATGATTACGGTATTTTTCTGCTGTTCCATGAAACTCAAGCTGATCTGTATTCCAGAGATTTTTCAGTTCATCCATATATTTCCCACGAAAGACTTTGGAGATAGCCCATATGGGGAGAAAAAACTCCGTACCATTGTCTTTCCACTCATTTTTCGGTGTCAGGCCGCCGCCAAGCAGTATCGTATGGATATGGGGATGAAAATTCATTTCTGAGCCCCATGTATGCAGGATGCAGATATAACCAACAGAAGCCCCGAGGTGCTTTGGGTCGGATGTCAGTTCCTGAATAGTAGCGGAAGCCGCATGATACAGCGTGTCATATAACAGTTTCTGGTTACTGTAAATGACCGGATTCAGAATGTCAGGGACTGTAAACACCAGATGGAAATAAGGTGCATCAAGTACATCTTCTCTGCGAGCATCCATCCACATTTCCTTTGGAATAGCCTGACACATGGGACAACAGCGGTTACGACAGGAATTATAATGAATCTGGACAGCACCACAGTCTTCACATACACTGATATTTGCACCATAGGCTCCTGTTTTGCAGTTCAGGATGTTCCGGACAGCTTTTGCCTGTTCCGGGGATGGAGAATACTTTTCAAGGTATGCTGGATAAAAACGTCGGAAAATATCCTGGACGGTGGGTTTATTCATAGCCAGCACCTTCTTTCCTGTCAAAAGGGCTTTGAATGCCCATGAGGGATTTGTTGCTGACATGAAGATAAACTTCCGTAGATTTCGGGTCACGGTGTCCAAGCAGCGCCTGAATGTTCTGCCGTTCTACGCCCTGTTCCATCAGATGGGTTGCAAAGCTATGGCGGAGACAGTGCGGGGTTACCGCCTTTGAAAGTTCAGCATCGGCTACTGCTCGTCGCATTACCTGTTCTAGAGTACTGACAGTCAGGTAATTACCGGTAAATTTATTTGGAAACAGGATGCCACGAGGACGTCCTTTCTCAAACCAGTATTGTGTAAGGATATCCAGACAACGTCTGGACAGAATAGTATAGCGGTCCATCCGGTTTTTCGTATCCCGGACATGGATCTGCATATTAGAACGGGAAATGTCATCATAGTGAAGGTGGATTACTTCAGAAACTCTCATGCCGGAGGAATACATGACTGCGAACATAGCCTTATATTTGATATCATCAACAGCATCTAACAGGCGGTCGATTTCAGAGGCGGTCAATATAGTCGGAAGCTTATGTTCCAGAATCATACGTGGAACTGTGATATCATCCCAAAGGATATGCAGGACATTCCGATAGAAAAAACGGATGGCAGAATTATAAAGATTCAGAGTTGTGGCTTTCAGTCCTTCCTCTTTTTTCACAAGCAAAAAAGTCCTGACATCCTGACAGATAAGCTCTTCAGGATTCTTATTCTGATATTTCAGAAAGTAAGAAACATAGTTTTTATAGCAGCTGATGGAACGTTCTTTGAGGTTACGGATTTTTCCGGCTTCCTCAAGCTGTTCTAAATATTTTTCATACATAATAAAATCCTCCATATAAAATCAGTAGTTATCCGAAACACTGCTTTATATGGAGGTGCATTGGGGTCATAAAACCGCTTGCCAACCAAGCGGAAGGGTGGTATTCTTTTCATAGGCAGTGGGAAGGTCAATCCTGTTTGATTGTTTCGTTGTGGTGACTTAACAATACTACTTTTAGGACTTACTTTCCACTGTTTTGTTATAGGAAAAAGAAAATCGCTATGCCACAGCCTTGGCAGGCCATCGCGCAGCGATTTTGTTCAATT
>JBJEMI010000033.1:0-2658 GCA_051879615.1 Lachnospiraceae bacterium | reverse complement strand
GGTGGAATACCACGATGACGGGGAAGGGTTTACCATCCATACGGAAAAAGATGATATCTGGGAGCGGATGTCCGAACCGGAACTGGAACGGCTGGAGATGGTACTGGAACGGGAAGCCCTTTATTTTCAGTATCATGAGGATATTGAAAATGCAGCGAACCTGGAAGAACTCCAGGAAGTCAGCTACAGTATCATGGAAAATGAATCCATCTATTTCCGGCAAATATCGGAACGTGTCTGGAATGAGTATGGGCAAAGAGAACGGGAATTGTCTGTTGAGATACCGCCTGTCAATTTTCATATCACGGATGACCAGCTGGGCTATGGAACAGCAAAAGAAAAATTCAGAGCCAATGTGATGGCAATCCGGGTTTTGAAAAAATGTGAAAGCGAGAACCGTTATGCATCACCAGAGGAGCAGGAAATCCTGTCAAACTATGTTGGCTGGGGAGGCTTGCCGGATGCCTTTGATGAAAGCAAAGCTTCCTGGAGTGACGAGTATCAGGAACTGAAAGATCTGCTTACCAAAGAGGAGTATGCGGCGGCAAGGGAATCCACGTTGAATGCCCATTATACACAGCCTGTTATCATCGAGAGCATGTATCAGGTGCTTCAGAATCTGGGATTTGAAAAGGGAAACATCCTGGAACCGTCCATGGGTGTAGGAAACTTTTTTGGAATGCTTCCGGACAAGTTACAGCAGTCCCGGCTTTATGGAGTGGAACTGGACAGCATCAGCGGAAGGATCGCAAAACTGCTTTATCCGAACGCTGATATCCAGATCAAAGGATTTGAAAAGACCGATTATCCCAATGACTTTTTTGATGTGGCAATCGGAAATGTCCCTTTTGGTTCCTATAAAGTGAATGACCGCCAGTATGACAAGTATCATTTTATGATCCACGACTATTTCCTTGCAAAGACCATTGACCAGTTACGACCGGGTGGCGTGGCTGCCCTGATCACAACCAAGGGAACCATGGATAAAGCATCGCCGGAGGTAAGGAAGTATCTTGCAGAGAGGGCAGAGCTTCTCGGTGCGATCCGTCTTCCGAACAATGCTTTTAAGGCGAATGCAGGAACCGAAGTCAGTGCAGACATCCTGTTCTTCCAGAAAAGGGAGAGCATTTCCATGGAAGAGCCGGAATGGGTTGCTCTTGGAGAGGATAATAATGGGATTACCATAAACCAGTATTTTATTACCCACCCGGAAATGGTACTTGGAACGATGGCAGAGGTGTCCGGACCATATGGCATGGAGACTGCCTGCCTTCCGCTGGAAGGGGCAGACCTGGCGGAACAGCTGGAAGATGCCGCAGCGAAAATCCATGGAACGATGGTTCCGGCAGTAACGGCAGAAACAGAACTGGATGAGATCATGGAGAGCATTCCGGCAGATCCGTCTGTCCGGAACTACAGTTTTACCGTGGTGGATGACCAGATCTATTACCGGGTAAATTCCCTGATGAATCCGGTGAAGCTGCCGGCAGCCACGGCGGAACGTGTAAAGGGTATGGTAGAGATCCGTGAGGTGGTCCGGGAGTTGATCGCCCTGCAGATGGAGGAAAATGCAACGGATGAGGCGATACAGGAGCTTCAGGTCAAACTGAATCAGGTCTATGATGCCTATACGGAAAAATACGGGGTCATCGGAAGCAATGCAAACAAACGGGCATTCTCCGATGACTCTTCTTATTGTCTGCTCTGTTCGTTGGAGGATCTTAATGAAGACGGTACGTTGAAACGGAAAGCGGATATGTTTACCAAGCGGACGATTAAGAAAGCAGTGGCTGTGACCAGTGTGGAAACTGCGGCGGAAGCCCTGACGATTTCCCTGAATGAAAAAGCAAGGGTTGATCTTCCTTATATGGCAGGGCTGACAGGTAAGCCGGAAGAGAAAGTTGCAGAAGAACTGACAGGAGTAATCTTTCGGGATCCGGTCAATGGACAGTGGGAGACTGCGGATGAATATCTATCCGGGAATGTCCGGGAGAAGCTGAAAACGGCAAGAATCTTTGCGGAAAACCATCCGGAATTTACCAGCAATGTACACGCCCTAGCACAGGTGCAGCCGGTAGACCTGGATGCATCAGAGATTGAAGTCCGGATCGGTGCCACATGGATTGCCCCGGAAATATACCGGGATTTTATGGAAGAACTATTTGATACCCCGGGTTATCTGGTTGGAAGGGTAATTGATATCCGGTATTCGGAAGCCAGCGGTGCATGGAATATCAGCGGTAAAAATGCGGACAGTGACCGGAATGTGCTGACCACAGCAACGTATGGCACCAGCCGGATCAATGCCTATAAGATTCTGGAAGAAACCCTGAATTTAAAAGATGTACGGATCTATGACACAAAGATTGATGCAGAGGGAAATGAAATCCGTGTGTTGAATAAAAAAGAAACGATGCTGGCAACCCAGAAACAGGATGCAATCAAGGAAGCATTTAAGGACTGGATCTTCAGGGATCAGGAACGGAGGGAAAAGCTGTGCCGGATTTATAATGAACGCTTCAATTCCATCCGTCCCAGGGAATACGATGGCAGCCATCTGACCTTTCCGGGAATGAATCCGGAAATAGAGCTTCGCCCGCACCAGAAAAATGCCGTTGCCCATCAGCTTTATGGGGATAATGTCCTGCTTGCCCATGT